>CAVRUT010000013.1:0-268389 GCA_963724465.1 uncultured Acidobacteriota bacterium
TTGAGAGCGTCCAGATTCTGAAGGGAGGCGTTCGTCCCCGGATCGGCCGAGATGATGTCCTTCTCGCGCCCGTACGCGAGCAGCTGCTGCTGCTTGGCGTCGAGCTCCTTCTTGAGCTGATCGATCTGCGTCTTCAGGAACTCGGAGGCAAGGCCCACGACCGCGAACTTCGTCTCCGCGCTCCACTCGATGTAGGCCTCCGCGACGCCGTTGGCGATGTCCGCCGCAAGCTCCGGCGAGGGGCCCTCGTAGGAGAGCTTCAGGATGTTCGTTCGCGAACTTGGGCGACCTTGATCCCCGCCCTGATCGATCCCGCCAGTCCCGTCGTCGCCTCCTGCGCGGAATCGGCGGTCGGGAATCGCCACTCCGCTCGGGATTCAACTCACGATTCTCGAGAAGCTTCAGCTTC
The DNA here is from genome assembly GCA_963724465.1 of uncultured Acidobacteriota bacterium. Classification (GTDB taxonomy): domain Bacteria; phylum Acidobacteriota; class Thermoanaerobaculia; order UBA5066; family Gp7-AA6; genus DAHUXD01. The sequence goes on from CAVRUT010000013.1 coordinate 410, forward strand.
CGCACGACCCGCTCGGCAATCTCTCGGCTCTTCATGAGCTCGATCTGCGTCGTCAGATACTCGGACGTCGAAGACGAAGCGCTCATTGGTGTTGGCGTCCAGTACGGTCGGCCGCTGCCTTCTCGACGTCGAGGACGACGGTCCCCATGTAAGCCTTCTTCGTCAGCAGGCCCGCCACGACGCCGATCACGAGGGCGACGAAGACGCACAGGGCGACCAGGCGCCGGCGCTTCTTGATGATCGCCCAGTACTCCGAAAGGTGCAGCTCCGCGGGAGCGGCTTCCGGCGCGGTCAGCTCGGAATTCGCGAAGTCGTCCGGCGGGGGCAGCTCGGGGATCAAAAGAAAGACTCCTTGACGACCACGACGTCGTTCGGCTCCAGTATAGGGTCCCGGTCCTTTCCCGACAAGATTCGCTTGTAGTCGACGACGATCTCCGTGTCCTTTCCGTCGGGGCCGCGCCGCTTGATGCGGACCTTGCTCGACGCGCGATCGGTGGGCCCGCCGGCCCGCGCGATCACGGACAGGAGCGTGATCCGGTCGTCGGTGCTGAAGTCGAGCGCGCCGGGGGACTTGAGCTCGCCGATGCAGAAGATGCGGATCGTCTTGCGAGGAGCGACGTTGACGACGTCGCCGGGAACGATCGGCACGTTCCACATCGAGTTCGCGTTGTGGAAGAGCTCGTCCGTGTCGACTTCGAGCGTGTCGGAGAGCCCGTTGTCCGCCTTGCGCAGAACGTAGATCTTCTTGCCCGCGTTGTCCGTCAGGCCGCCGGCCGCCGAGATCGCCTGGAGCAGGTACCAGCGCCCGGATATCGTGAGGGATCCCGGCTTGTGCACGGCGCCCACCACCGAGACGGGCTTGCTCGCGTACTCCTTGACGATGACCGAGACGTTGGCCCGGTTGACGTACTTTTCCTTGAGGAGGCTTTCGAGCTTCGCCGCTGCCTCCGTCGGCGTCAGGCCCGAGACCGGAAACTCGCCGATGAGCGGGAGCGCGATCGTCCCGCCCTCGGACACGCGGCGCTCGACGTTCAGGTCCGGAATCTCCAGGACCCTGATCTCCAGGAGGTCCTTCGCGCCGATCGGGTACTCGCTCGGCACGTTCTGCGCGAACGCCCCCCGCGCGGCCGCGGCGAGGACGAGAACGGAGAGAAGACGGGGAAGCAAGCGCATCATCGGTAGAACAACTCGTCGAAGGTGAAGGCGGTCAGCACGCGGAACGCCTTGCGATCGAGCCCGGGCAGCGGCGACTGAAACTGGGACTCCGTGGCGGTTATGGTCCAGACGACCTTGCGAAAAATCGTCGTGGACACGCCTCCGCCGTAGTCCAGGGTCTTGTCGGTGTGCCCCGGCGTCACCGTATCTCCCGCGGTCGTCGAGCCGTAGGTGTTCGTGCCCCAGATGCCGACCGCCCTCAGCTGGATGTTCCTGTGAACTTGGAAGTTGATGCCCCCGCCATAGCGCGTCGCGAGAAACGAGGGCACGAGCAGGCCATACGTTTCCCTCCGGTCGCCGTACGCCTGAAGCTCGACGGTCCGAGTCAGGTAGTACGACACGAAATACCCGCCGGTCGGCGTCGAGTAGCTCGTAAAGCTCGAGCCGTTGTAGGGCTTGCCCTGCCGGTAACCCCCCGCGAGAGTCAGGTAGAAGCGGGGACGGTCGTAGTGGATGCTGACCAGGTAAGCGTCGCTCTGGTTGTCGTTGAACTCGGGGAGAAACACGAACTCCGTGATCGTCTTCTCATAGCCGAGCCCCACGTTCAGGGCGGACGAGAAGCGGTAGCGGATCCCGGCCCCCGCCGACCCCTCCGAGCGCTGGAGCCCGTTCGTGTCCACGAGCTCGCCGGAAAAATCCGAGTTTCCGAAGCGCAGTCGAGCGTACTCCACATTGGCGTAGAGGAAAAAGTTCGAGGCGAACTCGACGTCCATCTTGATCGACCCGTCCAGCGTGGTCTGTATGACGGGAGCCGTGGTCCTCGAGCTGATGTACTGCAGGGCTTTCGAATTGTAACCGCCGACCCTGAGAGTGGCGCGGTTGAAAAAGCCCAGCAGATAGGCCGAGTAGTTGCCTCCGAAGAAGCTCCTGCCCGAGAGGTCCTGGTACCAGATGTACGCCGGGATCGCGTCCCCGACGACATAGAACTTCGAGCCGGCGGGAATGAGCCACCGAAATCCGCCCGCCACCGAGGCGGTGTACCGGGCGACCTCGAGAGGCGCAGGAAGCCCGAAGACATTGCTGTCGTACCCCGCATTGTAGAGGCGCAGAACCGGAGAGAACCGAAGCGGTCCCAACCGGTAGCGATACCTCTCGGCCTGCGCCTGGATCTGCTCCTTGCCCGACACGGTCCTCTCCTGGGGAACCTGGTCGGTCGTTATCTGGCCCCTCGCCGCCGCGGCAAGGAGCAAGCCGAGCGCCAGGCCGGCGAGCAGCCTCCGAGAATCTCTTTCCGCTCCGCGGCGAACCAATGGCATCATCGGCATCAACGTGCCCAGGTCATGAGACTGAAGACGCTTCAAAAGCTGCGCGCCCTGGCGCGCGCCTCGTTTGCGCCCACCGATTCGGGGCGGCTCGACGTCGGGGCGTTTTCTCTCCTGCTCCTGCTGGTTTTCGTCGCCCCGCTCCTGTATGCACTCGGCGGCGCGGCGATCGCTCCCCTTCTCGGGCCGGGCATCGGCCGGTCATCCGACCTCCTGTTGGAAGTCTTCGCATTCCTCATCGCCGGCCTCACGTTCCTGTCCCGCGCTCGCCTGCGTTCCCCCCGCCGGCTGGCGATCCCGATCGGAGCGATGACGGGCATCGCGGCCCTCGGGGCTCTCCAGATCCTACCAATCCCTCAGGCAATCCTGGGGTCCGTTGCGCCTGTGAACCTTGAAATTTACCACGAAACCGGGCAGATTCTGGCTCTCTTCGACCGAAAGCCCCCGGTCCCGAGGATCTCGATTGCGCCGTCGGCGACCCTGGCGGCACTGCTTCTGGTTCTGGCCTGCTTCGCCCTCTTCGTCTCCGCCTCGAATCTGCTGCGAAGCCGGGAGCGGCGCCGGCTCTTCGCTCTCGCGTTTTTCGCAGCCGCGATCCTGCGGATTCTCATCGGGACCGTCGGAGGAATCGGCGCGGACTTCGGCCTGAGCTCCGGCGGAGTCGTGGGATACCTCGAGCTCGCCCTCGCTCTCGCCTTCGGCGCCCTCTGGGCGGAAGTCCTGACCAATCGCGACCGCGCCGCGGTCGGGTCCGCCGACGCGGGGGAACGTTTCGAGACCCGGTCTCTGCCCCTGGTCGGCCGCCTCCTGCTGTGGGCCATCGTGGCCTTCGGCGTCTTTGAAACCGGCTCGCGCGTCGCCGCGCTCGCGGCGACGATGACGACCCTGGCGGTGCTCGCGATCGGCGTTTTTCATCGCCGCGTCCACTTCCAGCGTCAGCGCGCCGTCGGCGTTTCGCTCGGGCTGCTCGCGGTGGTCCTGTTCTGCGGGACGCTCGCCGGGGCGCGGCCGCTGGTCCATTACCTCGAATCGGACCCCGCCGGCCTGAACACGAGCTCCCGGGTCGCTCTCTGGCGAACGGCCTACCGCGCCTGGCAGGACTTTCCGATCGTCGGATCGGGCTTCGGGACTTTTCCAGAGGCCGTGCGGCGGGTGCAGCCGCGAGAGCTGGCGGGACGCCTCGAGCACGCCCGATCCGACCCCTGGCAGATCCTCGTGACCGGCGGCGCCGTCGGGGCCGTGCTCGTCGGCGTCCTCTATCTATCGCTTCTGCTCGTGCTTGTGCGGTCCTTCCGCGACCAGCCGCACCGCGAGGAGAGCGCACTGCTGCTCGGCGGATTCGGGGCGCTGCTGACGCTGAGCATTCACGGGCTCATGGACTCGGCATATCTGGCGCCGATGGTGCCGGCGATGCTCGCCTGCCTGCTCGGAGCGGCCTGGGCGGCGGCCCGAGAGCCGCGGGGCCGACCCGCCGCGCCCTGACGCCTCCGTAAGGCGCCGACGCGCCGGCAGTCGGCGGAGCCGCTCCTCAAGGGGGGGTCGGCGTTTCCGTCGGTGTCTCGGTCGGCGTTTCCGTCGGCGTATTCGTCGGAGTATCCGTCGGCGCGTTTGGAGTCTCCGTCGGCGTATTCGTCGGAGTATCCGTCGGCGCGTTTGGAGTCTCCGTCGGCGTATTCGTCGGAGTGTTCGTCGGCGCGTTTGGAGTCTGCGTCGGTGTATTCGTCGGCGTATTCGTCGGGGTGTGGGTAGGGGTATTCGTCGGAGCGTTCGTCGGTGTATTCGTCGGCGTCCGGGTCAAGGTCGGCGTATTCGTCGGCGTGTGAGTTGGGGTCGGCGGCACGGGCGTCGCGGTCCGCGTTGAGGTCGGCGTCGAAGTCGCGGTCCGCGTGGGAGTCGAGGTCGACGTCCGGGTCGGCGTCGGCGTATTGGTCGGCGTTCGACTCGCCGTCGGCGTAAAGGTCAGGGTCGGCGGAATGAACGTCCCGGTCGGCGTGGCGCTGCTCGTAAAGGTCACCGTGGGCGTGCTGGTACGCGTCGGCGTCGAGGTTGCGGTCGCCGTCAAGGACGAGGTCGGCGTTGCGGTCGCCGTCGCGGAGGGGCCCGCCGTCGGAGACGAGGCCGACGTGGTGGTCGGCGTCGGGCTGGCGGACGGCGAGGCCGTCGGCGACGCCAGCACCGTGGGGCTTGCCGGCCCCGGCGTTTGTGTCGAGGACGGGGTCAGCGTGGGCGGCTCGGTTCTCGTGATCGGGGCGGTGGGAGGGTCCTTAAAGCACGCCACGGGAGAGAGTGCGATCCAAAGCAGCGGAGCCGCGAGGTTCCATCTCGCCAGGACACGCCGCCGTGTCCGACTGCCTGCCGGGGGGTGCCCTCGTCTCATCGCGAAGGGCTGATTCTATAGGCTTGCCTTCTGTCGGCAGTCGAAACCGGAGGAGCGAGCCAGGGAGCGGCCGGGAGGCCGGCGCTAACGGCCAGGCTGTTCAGGAGTTTGGGTCGGGCTCGGCTCCGGAAACGGAATCGCCTCGAAGGGGATACTCACGATCGTCCACGACCGGACGGGCCAGCCGTTCCTGACCGCCGGCTCGAACCACCAGTCGCGCACGGCCTCGACGGCCGCCTCGGTGAGCCGACCACGCGCGCGCTCGAGGACGACGATGTCGAGCGGAGCCCCCGTGTCGGACACGAGAACGCGCAAGACCACCACTCCGCGGATCCGCGCTTTCAGGTCGCCCGGGGGGTAGACGGGATTCGGGGAGACGATCGGCCGCGGGGGTCTGTTCTGCTGGTCCGGAGGCGCCGGCGTGGCAACGAAAGTGGTGGATGTCGGCGTCGTGCGCCGCGGCCACGGAGTCCATGTCGGCACACGGGTCGCGGAAGGCGGAATGGGAGTCCTGGTCGGCGTCTGTGTCGGCGTGTCCGTCGGCACTAGGGTCGGGCTTGCGCTGGGAGGCCTCGGCGTGTCCGTCGGCACTAGAGTTGCCGTTGGTGGAATGGGACTCCTGGTCGGCGTCTGTGTCGGCGTGTCCGTCGGCACGGGCGGTCGGGGCTCGGCGGTCCTGGGAGTGCCGCGTCGGCGTGTCCGTCGGCACTAGAGTTGCCGTTGGTGGAATGGGACTCCTGGTCGCCGTCCGTGTCGGCGTGTCCGTCGGCACCGGGGTCGGGCTTGCGCTCGGAGGCATCGGCGTGTCCGTCGGCACGGGAGTCGCCGTTGGTGGAACGGGAGTCCTGGTCGCGGACGGCGTCGGCGTGTCCGTCGGGACCGGAGTCGGGATTGCGGTGGGAGGCATCGGTGGGTCCGTCGGCATGGGAATGTACGTCGGCATGGGGGGCGAGGTCGGTGTTAGATCCAGAGGCATCGGAACCGCGCTCCGCGAGGCCGCCGGGCCACCGTCTGGCGCCGGAATCGATGCCAGCGCCGCGTCCGGAACCTCCAGCCGCAATATCGCTTGAAACGCCTGGCGCTCCTCGGGACGCAGATCCGCCTCGCCATAGGCCGCGAATCGTCCTTCCACGAGGAGGAAGCGCTCGAGGGTCGTCTTGCGTTCCTGCGCCGGACGTCCGGCCGCCGATTGCGCGATCGCCAGAAGCGCAAGGCTCTCGAGGAGTCGGGATGGCTGATCGAGCAGCGCGAAGCTCGCGATCCGGAAATCCTGGATTGCCTCCGGGTAGCGCTGCTCGGCCAACGCATCCCGCCCCGCTTCGATGCGCGCCTGCCCGAAATCTTCCTCGGGCGCGGCGTCTGCCGCGCCATGGAGGAGAAGACCGACCGAAAAGGCCGCTGTCAGGACCTTCATGGGCGGGGTCCGGGCGCTGGTGCTCCTCCTACCCTCCCGGGCGCGGCGTCGGGACAGCCTGGGGACGCGGCGTGGGTGCCAACCTGGACGGTGTCGCCACGGGGAAGGCGAGCAGCCGATGATGAAACCGAGTCTCGAACTGCGCGCGGACCGACGGATCGAACCTGGCCTGCCCGCAGGAGGGAAACCGGCGCTCGACGTCCGAAAGACGCTCTACGGCCGTCTGGGCCTGTGCGCGATGGTCGGCCGCAGCCTCGCTGAGGGCCATGTAGACGAGGGATTCGCAGAGCATATTCGGCCGATCCAGGAAGCCGAAGGCCGCGATGCGGAACTGGTCGACCGCCTCCGCGAAGCGGCCCGCGGCATAGGCTTCCTTGCCCTCGCGAAGGCGCGTTTCCGAGAAGTCGGGCGCCGTCCCGGAAACCTCCTGCCCTGCCGCCGCACCGGCCAGCGTCACGCAAAGGACCGAGTTCAGCGCGAACGCGATTCTCATGAAACGCCTCATGACCTGTCAGGCCCGATGACGACGAGCCCGGAACCGACCCGCTGCATCGGCCCCGAGTGTATCCGATCCACCGCCCGACAGGGGCCGGCCAACGGATATCCTAGGTCGCGTGCAGCCATCGACGACCACTCGGATTCTGGACGGAGCCGGCCTTGCGCGCCGCCTGCGCGAGCAGGCGCGCGGGCGGACGGCCGAAACCCAGGGACCCGCCCCCTACCTCCGCGTCCTGCTCGTGGGCGAGAATCCGGCATCGGAGGCGTACGTCTCTTCGAAGGCGAAGGCGGCCGCCGAAGCGGGAATCCGGGCGGAGACTCTGAGGCTGCCCGTGGACATCACGCCGGCAGCGCTGCTCGAAGAGGTGGCGCGCGCGAATGCCGACACGCAGGTGGACGGGATCCTGGTCCAGCTTCCGCTCCCGCCCGGTCACGATTCGGCCCGCGTCCTCGACTCCGTCCATCCCCTCAAGGACGTGGACGGGTTCCACCCCGAGAACGTCGGGCTTCTTCACCAGGGGCGGCCGCGATTCGTACCGTGCACGCCCGCCGGCATCATCGAGTTGCTCGGCGCCTACGAGATTCCGATCAGGGGCGCCAGGGCCGTCGTGCTCGGACGCAGCGACATCGTCGGCAAACCGATCGCGGCGCTCTTGACCGCGCGCGACGCGACCGTGACGATCTGCCATTCGAAGACGCGGAACCTCGCAGCCGTCTGCCGCGAGGCCGACATCCTGGTCGCCGCGATCGGGCGGCCGGGCTTCGTGACTCAAGAGTTCGTGCGCGGGGGCGCGGTCGTGATCGACGTCGGGATCAGTCGCCTGTCATCGCTGGACGATGCGCCCCGGGGCCTCGAGCGCTCGGCGAGGATCCGAAAGGCCCTCGAAGAGAAGGGACGCGTCCTCGTCGGCGACGTGGATTTCGACGACGTGGCTCCGGTCGCGGGCTGGATCACGCCGGTGCCGGGCGGCATCGGACCGCTCACCGTCGCCATGCTCATCCAGAATACGATCAAGGCCGCAGGGCTCAGAGCCGATAGAACATAAGGATAAATGGTGAAAACACCTAATTTTATTAGGGCACTGGTCGTCTGCGCGCTCGGAGCCCAGCTCCTCGCGGTCCACGCGCTTCGGGCCGATCAGCCGGCGGGTCTGCGCTTCGAGCTCTCCTTTCCGGCAAGCGTCCAGGACAAACCGGTCGACGGCCGCGTCTTCGTCGTCATCACGCGGAAAGCAGATCCAGAGCCTCGCCTGCAGTTTGGCAAGTCCGGAGGCCAGTACGCGTCGGCGCCCTTCTTCGGCGAGGACGTCGAGGCGCTCGCGCCCGGCCAGACGGCCGTCATCGACGGCCGCTCCGACGGCTACCCGCTCGACCGCCTCGCCGATCTTCCGGCGGGCGACTACTACGTCCAGGGATTCCTCAACCTCTACACGACGTTTCACCGCGCCGACGGCCACGTCGTGAAGATGCACATGGATCAGTGGGAAGGCCAGGACTTCCCGCGCTCGCCCGGGCAATCTCTACAGCGAGCCGAAGAAGGATCCACCTGGATCCGGCGCGCGACCGAGACCGTGCGCCTGGCCCTCGACCGCAAGATCCCGCCGATCGAGGTGCCCCGCGGACACGACGCTACGTCAAGCACGTGCGCTTCGAGAGCCCGCTGCTTTCGAAGTTCTGGGGGCGCCCGATCTTCATCGGCGCGACGGTCCTGCTGCCGCGGGATTACGAGCGCGACACGGGCATCTCCTACCCCGTGAACTACGAGCAGGGCCACTTCTCGCTTGCGGCGCCGGGCGGATTCGGCGAGAAGGTCGAGCTCGGCGCCCGATGCCACGGAGCGGGAGAAGGAGCGAGCCCGACACCGGGAGGAATTCTCGCAGGCCTGGCTTTCGGACTCCTTTCCGCGAATGCTCTACGTCACCTTCCAGCACCCGACGCCTTATTACGACGACTCCTATGCGATCGACTCGCCGAACATGGGCCCGTACGGCCAGGCCGTCACACGGGAGCTGATCCCCTACATCGAGAAGCACTTTCGCGCGATCCCGCAGCCCTGGGCTCGCATTCTCTCGGGCGGCTCGACCGGAGGGTGGGAGTCGCTCGCCCTGCAGATCTTCTACCCCGACTACTTCGGCGGGACCTTCTCCTACTGCCCCGACCCGGTGGACTTCCACTACTTCGAGATGGTCAACATCTACGAGTGGGACAGTGCCTGGTACCGCAAGGACGACTGGCGCAGGACGCCGATTCCCGCCGAGCGGCAGCCGGACGGCCTCGTCCTTTCCACGATGAAGGAGCAGCTCCGTTACGAGCGCGCCATGGGCACGCGGGGGCGCTCGGGAGAGGACTGGGATTGCTGGCAGGCGGTCTACGGGCCCCTCGGCAAGGACGGCTACTTCCAGCCGCTGTTCGATCCCGCGACCGGCGACATCGACCACGGCGTGGCGGCGTACTGGAAGGAGCACACGGATCTGAACGCCTACCTCCAGCGCCGCTGGACGGAGATCGGAAGCAAGCTCGCCGGCAAGATCCACATCTGGACCGGCGACATGGATACCTACTACCTGAACAACGCGGTCTACCTGCTCGAGGACTTCCTCAAGACGACGAGCTCGCCGCCCTGGGCAGGTTCGATCACATACGGCCCGCGACAGCCGCACTGCTGGGCAGGCCCATTCTCCCTCGGCGAACGGCTGAAACTGATGGCCCAGTACGTCGCCGCAGCCGCTCCGCGCGACGTCGATCGGCCGTGGTGGCGGCAGTAGGACCTCGGCGCACCTGTCCGTTATCGAACACAGACGTTCCGGAGCCGGGCACTGGCCGGGCGCGGAGACCGGGAGTCCCTCGCCTTTTCAATGACTTAGCCCCTGCCGCCCCTGGCACGCTTCTCGCCCTATGAAAGCCCGTGGACATCGTCCGCGAGGACTTCGCCGAGAAAAAGAAGAAGCGCCGGATCGTGATCGCGGCCGCCTCGGCCGCGGCGATCCTGCTCATCACGCTCGGCCTCTCGCGTCTGAAGCCGGCCGCGCCGTCGGTGGACAAGAGCGCGGTCTGGATGGACACGGTCAAGCGGGGGCCGATGCTGCGCCAGGTGCGCGGCCCGGGTACCCTCGTTCCCGAGGAAATCCGCTTCATCTCCGCGGCGACCGACGGGCGCGTCGAGCGGCTGGTGATCCTGCCGGGAGCGCCGGTCAAGCCGGACTCGGTCCTCATCGAGATGTCCAACCCGGTGCTCGAGCGCGAAGCGCTCGACGCGGAGTCGCAGCTGCGCGCGTCGCAGGCGGAGCTCCTCAACGTGAAGGCGCAGGCCGACCGGCAGGTCATGGACCAGCAGGCCGCGGCCGCGACGGTCCGGTCCGACTTCCACCAGGCGGAGCTCCAGGCAGCAACCAATGAAGGGCTCTACAAGGAAGGCCTCATCGCCGAGCTGACGGTCAAGCTCTCGCGCGTGCGCGCCGAGGAGCTCGAGACGCGCAACGCGATCGAGGAGAAGCGGGTTGCGAGCGTCGCCGACGCGGCGCAGGCGCAGGTGGCCGTCCAGGAAGCGCACGTCGAGGCGCTCAAGGCGCTTGCGGCCCTCAAGCGCTCGCAGAAGGACGCGCTGCACGTGCGCGCCGGCATCTCGGGCGTGCTGCAGGAGCTTCCCGTCCAGGTCGGCCAGCAGGTCGCTCCCGGCACGACGCTCGCCAAGGTCGCCGAGCCGACGAAGTTGAAGGCCCAGCTCAAGATCGCCGAGACGCAGGCCAAGGACGTCCAGATCGGCCAGCCGGCCTCGATCGACACGCGCAACGGCGTCGTCGCGGGCAAGGTCGCCCGCATCGATCCGGCCGTGCAGAACGGCACGGTCACCGTGGACGTGCGCGATCGAGGGGGCGCTGCCCCAGGGCGCGCGGCCGGACCTGTCGGTGGACGGCACGATCGAGCTCGACCGCCTGAAGGACGTCCTCTACGTCGGCCGCCCGGCGTTCGGCCAGGAGAAGAGCCAGGTCGGGCTCTTCCGGGTCAACGAGGACGGCGACGAGGCCGTGCGCGTGAAGGTGCGCCTGGGCAAGAGCTCGGTGAACACGGTCGAGATCCTCGAGGGCCTGAAGCCCGGCGACAAGGTGATTCTCTCCGACATGAGCGCGTGGGACGCGTACGACAGAGTGCGGTTGAAGTGAGAAGCGAGGAGTGGGCATGAGCACGAATGCATCGAACGGCGGAAACGGCCACCCGGTCATCAAGCTCGACGGCGTCACGAAGGTCTTCTTCACCGACGAGGTCGAGACGCACGCTCTCTCGGGCGTGCACCTCGAGATCGCGCACGGGCGAGTACGTCTCGATCGCCGGGCCCTCGGGCTGCGGCAAGTCGACGCTGCTGTCGATCCTCGGCCTGCTCGACTCGCCGACGTACGGGCAGCTACGCCTTGAACGGCAAGCCGGCGCGAGTCGCTCACGCTCTCGGAGCGGGCGCGCATCCGCAACCGCGAGATCGGCTTCATCTTCCAGAGCTTCAACCTCATCGGCGACCTCACGGTGTACGAGAACGTCGAGCTGCCACTGACCTACCGGGGCATGCCGGCGCACGAGCGCAAGAAGCGGGTCCAGGAGTCGCTCGAGAAGGTCGGCATGGCCCACCGGATGAAGCACTTTCCCTCGCAGCTCTCGGGCGGCCAGCAGCAGCGCGTCGCCGTGGCGCGCGCGATCGCCGGCTCGCCCGCTCATCCTGCTCGCCGACGAGCCGACCGGAAACCTCGACTCGGTCAACGGCGAGGCCGTGATGGAGCTGCTCCAGGACCTCCACCGCGCGGGCGCCACGATCTGCATGGTCACGCACGACCCGCGCTTCGCCAAGCACGCCGACCGCACGATCCACCTCTTCGACGGCCGCGTGGTCGAGGAGGAGAAGGGCGAGGAGCGCGCTGCACTCGGAAGAGGAGCTCAAGGAGAGCGGATACCGGGTGAGCTAGGGAAGCGTTTCGACAGGATCGAGGTGCAACGATGACGACCCTTCTCCAGGACCTCCGCTACGCCCTGCGCTCGTTCGCGAAGAGCCCCGGCTTCACCGCCGCGGCGGTCCTCATCCTCGCCCTCGGGATCGGCGCCAACACGGCGATCTTCAGCCTCGTCGACGCGGTCGTGCTGCGCCCGCTGCCCGGCGTGGCCCGGCCGCAGGCTCTCGCGGACCTGACCGGCGGCACGGTGTCGTACCCGTGGTATCGGTCCGTCCGCGAGTCGACGCCCGCCTTCGCGGGCCTCGCGGCCTGGCGCCAGCGAGAGATGATCCTCTCGGGTGCCGGCGTGGCCGAACACATCCGCGGAGGAATCGTCTCCGGGAACTACTTCGAAACCCTCGGTGCGCGCCCCGCCCTCGGCCGCCTCTTTGCGCCGGCCGACGAAGAGTCCGGACAGACCATCGCCGTGATCGGCCAGAAGCTCTGGAAGGCCCGCTTCGGCTCGGACCCCTCGATCATTGGAAAGGCCCTCCAGTTAAACGGCGTCCCCTTCACCGTGATCGGCCTCGCTCCGGAGGGCTTCCGCGGAACGGCCTTTGGCATGACGCCCGACCTCTGGGTTCCGATCGGCTCCTGGTCGAGCCTCGCGACCGGCAGTTTCCGCTCGCTCGACATCCACAAGAGGGGATGGGGCTGGCTCACCGTCTTCGGACGGCTGAAACCCGGCATTTCGCTCCCGCAGGCGCAGGCCGCAATCGAGGTCGCCACGCGGCAAGAGCTCGCGGCCTTCCCCAACGATACGCCCGACGACATGCGCATCGTCCTCCGACCGACCCTGCGCGATGCGGCCGGGTTCGGCCACTCGGGAGATCCGGTGGGCTTTCTCGCGATGCTCGTCGCGGCGGTCGCCGTGGCTCTGGCCATCGCCTGCGCGAATCTCGCCAACCTCCTGCTCGCGCGCGCGGCGGCGCGTGAGAAAGAGATCGCGGTCCGCCAGGCGCTGGGAGCCGGCCGCTCCCGCCTGGTGCGGCAGCTCTTGACCGAGAGCGTCGCGCTCGCAGCCGCGGGCGGAGCTGCGGGGGTGCTGGTCGCCAGCTGGGCGCTCGGATTGATCGTGAGAATGCCGCTTCCCGGCGACTTCTCTCTGGCGAGCTTCGAGCCGACCCTCGACCCGCGGGCGCTCGGGTTCTCGCTTTTGCTGTCCGTCGCGACGGGCCTTGCCTTCGGGCTGCTGCCCGCGCTTCATGCCTCGCGCACCTCGGTGGGTTCCGCCCTCAAAGCCTCGGGAACGATCGGCTCTCCCCGGTCCGCCGCGCGGGGCGTACTCGTCGTGGCTCAGGTCTCGCTCTGCCTGGTGCTCCTGATCGCCGCGGGGCTTCTCGGACGAAGCCTGCAGCGTGCTCTCGCGACCGACCTCGGATTCCAGCCGCGGGGACTGACCCTCGCTTCCGTCCGCCCGGGCCTCCAGCGCTACGACGTCGCGCGAGCCGGAGCCTTTCTGCGGGACCTGCCGCAGCGCGTCGCCGCCTCCCCCGGCGTGCGGGGGGCGAGCTGGGTCAGCCTCGTGCCGCTTTCCGGGGGCCAGTGGGTCGAGACGTTCACGATCGAGGGCCAGCCGCCTCCGGACAAGCGACCCGAGACCGAAATCAACGTCGTCGGAGCGGGCTTCTTTCGGACGATGGAGATCCCGCTCGTCTCCGGCCGCGAGTTCGACGACGACCGCGACCGCGATGGAGCGGTTCCCGTCGTCATGGTCAACGAGGCGATGGCCAGGCGATACTGGCCCGGTCAGAGTCAGCTCGGCCGGCGCCTGAACATCGCTGGCGAGGACCGAACGGTCGTCGGGGTCAGCCGGAACTTCCGGACGGGGTCGATCGGCGACGAGCCGGTCCCCCAGGTGTACCTGCCGCTCTCGCAGGGCGTTCCGCGGGCGGGCATGGAGGCCGTCACCCTGGTCGTGCGCGGCAGGTCGCCCGCGACCGATGTCGGCGCCATCGTGCGAAACGAGGTCCGCCGGCTCGATCCCGCCATGCCGGTGTACGCCTTGCGCACGTTCGACGCCGAGCTCGGGGGGCAACTGCTCGCCCAGCGCCTCGGCTCGTCGCTGCTCGGTCTCTTCGGCGTTCTCTCCCTGGCCCTCGCAGCCGTCGGGATCTACGCCGTGGTCTCGTACTCAGTCGCGCGCCGCACCCGCGAGATCGGCATCCGAATGGCCCTGGGCGCGCGCGTGACCGACGTGCGCGCGCTGATCGTCTCCCAGAGCGCGGCTCCCCTGGCCGCCGGGCTCGCCCTTGGGCTGCTGCTCGGCGCCGCGTCGGCGCGGCTTCTTCGCGCATTCCTTTATGGCGTCTCGCCGTGGGACCCCGTCACCTTCTTCGCCGCCGCGATGCTGCTCGGCCTGTGCGGGATCGCCGCCGCATGGCTGCCGACCCGCCGCGCGACGCGCATCGACCCGATGACCGCTTTGAGGAGCGAATGATGGGCACCCTCGTCCAGGATATCCGCTACGCGCTACGCAGCTTCTGGAAGCAGCCGGGCTGGAACGCCGTCGTCGGCCTCACCCTCGGCCTCGGCATCGGCGCGGTCGTGGCGATCTTCAGCGTCGCGCGCGGCGTCCTGATCGAACGCCTCCCCTATCGGGACGCCGAGCGGCTCGTTCGCGTCGGCCACCTGACCCGGCAGAGCGCGGTGCCCGGCGCGAGCTTCTCGCCTCAGGACTTCGACGACCTCTCGAGCGCCCGTCCCGGCTCGAGCCCGCGGCCGCCTGGTGGTATGAACCCGAATCAGTCCGGGATGGCGCTGACCGGCAACGGCGAGCCCGAGCGCCTTCCCGCGGCCGACGTCTCGGGGTCGTTCTTCGATACGCTCGGCATGCCGGCGGCCCTCGGCCGAGCACTGACGCCCGGCGACGACCGGCCCGGAGCCAATCGGGTCGCAGTTCTCTCCGTCGGCCTGTGGAAGCGGCGCTTCGGCTCCGACCCCGCGGTGCTCGGCCGGCCGCTCGTCCTCGATGGGACGCCGTTCACGGTCGTCGGCGTGATGCCTCCGAACTTCGAGTTCCCGGCCGCCGAGGTCGATGTGTGGATCCCTCTTTCCAACGTCGGCGAGGACGCCGTCCCCCACCGCCGCGAGGTTCGCTGGCTCGACGTCGTCGGCCGTCTGGCGCCCGGCACCGCCGTCGAATCGGCCCGCGCCGGGATCGACGCGCTCTTCTCCCGACTCGCGAGGCAGTTCCCCGAGTCGAACGCCGGGTTCGACCGGGCCGTCGTCCTTCCCCTCTCGACGGCCCTCACGGGCGACGTCCGGAGGCCCATCTGGGTGCTCCTCGGCGCGGTGTCGCTGGTCCTCCTCATCGCCTGCGTCAACGTCGCCAACCTCCTGCTCGCGCGCGCCACGGCGCGGCAGCGGGAATTGGGGATCCGCTCCGCGCTCGGCGCCTCGCGCGCCCGGCTGGTGCGGCAGCTTCTGACGGAGAGTCTTCTGCTGTCGCTCGGGGGCGCCGCCCTCGGACTGGTCCTCGCCAATTGGGGCATCGACGCTCTCGCCGCACTCTCGGACGGACACGTCCCGCGCGCCGCCGCGATCCGGATGGACTCCGGGATCGTAGCCTTCGCCTTGGGCCTTTCGGTCGTGACCGGCATCGGCTTCGGCCTCCTTCCTGCCTTGCGCGGCTCCCGGGGCACGCTCCGCAGTGCCCTGGAGGGCGGCGGCCGAAGCGGGACGCAAGAGGCGAGCGGCCTCGCACTGCGCCGGGGGCTTGTGGTCGGCGAGATCACCCTGGCGGCAACGCTGCTGGTGGGCGCGGGCCTTCTGATGCGCAGCTTCTGGAGGCTGACGCACGCAGATCCAGGCCTTCGCCCGGATTCGGTGCTCACGCTGTCCATCACCATCCCGGAGGCCGTCATTGCCGAAGACAAGGACGCGGCCTATCGGGACGCAATCCTGTCGAGCCTGCGCGCGCTGCCCGGGGTCGTCGCGGCCGGAGCGAGCAAGACCCTTCCGTTGCACGGGGGCGGCGAGGCCTACGGTTTCACCGTCGAGGGACGGCCGGACCTCAAGACCTTCAAGCCCGATGGCGGTGCCATCATCGTCACGCCGGGTTACTTTTCCGCTCTGAGCATTCCGATCCTTCGAGGCCGCGACTTCAGCCAAGCCGACCTCGAGACCGGGAGCCCGGTTCTCCTCGTGAACCGAGCGCTCGCCCGAGCACTCTGGGGCGAGGCCAACCCGATCGGCAAGGGCCTCGTCTTCGGCGGCCGCATGCGCATCGAGGTGATCGGCGTCGCCGGCGACGTCCGGCAGGACGGCCTCGACCGCGCGCCGCTCCCCGCGGTCTACGTCCCGATGTCGTTGTTCCCGAGAGGGACCCTCAAGATCTACCTCCGCACGCCCGCCGACCCGGCCAGCCTCAGTGCCGCGGCGCGCCAGGCGATCCGGCGCCTCGACCCGGACCAGCCGATCACGGGCGTCGCCCCCCTCTCGGCGGTCGTCGCGGACACGGTAGCCCGGCCGCGCTTCCTGACCGAGCTCGTCGGCGTCTTCGGGGCGGCCGCCCTTTTGCTGGCGGCTATCGGCGTCTACGGCATCCTCTCCTTCTCGGTGTCCCGGCGAACGCGAGAGATCGGCGTGCGCATGGCCCTGGGCGCGGACCGAGCCGCCGTGCGCCGCCTCGTCGTTCTCGAAGGCATGCGGCTCGCGATCGCCGGCCTCGCCGCGGGGATCCCGGCGGCCGTCGTTCTCGCCCGGACCCTGCGCAACCTCCTCTTCGAGGTTCCCCCGAGCGACCCGGCGACGCTCGTTTCCGTCGCGCTGCTGCTCTCGCTGGTCGCATTCGCTGCATGCTCGATTCCCGCCCGGCGCGCTGCGGGACTCGATCCCCAGGCTGCCCTGAGGGCCGACCCGTGACGGCGCGCCTGGCGGGCAGCGCGCGTGGACCCGATGACCGCCCTGCGCACGGAGTGAAGCCATGACGACATTCCTCCAGGACCTGCGCTACGCGCTGCGGAACCTCTCGAGAACGCCGGGTTTCACGGCGATCGCCGTCGCCACCCTCGCCCTCGGCATCGGCGCCAACACGGCGATCTTCAGCGTGGTGCACGCCGTGCTGCTGCGCCGCCTGCCCTACCCCGAGCCGGACCGGCTCGTCGTGCTGCGCGAACGCCAGATCCACCACGGCGACATGGGCGTGGCGTGGCCGACGTTTCTCGACTGGCGGGCTCAGGCCCGGTCGTTCCGGGACATCGCGGGCTTCCGGACCGACTACGCGATGCTGAGCGGCCTCGGCGAGCCGGAGATGCTCCGTTCCGCCCAGGTTTCGGCGCCGTTCTTTCCGCTCCTCGGGGCCCGGCCCGCGCTGGGCCGGGCGTTCGACGCGGGCGACGACAGGCCGGGGGCTCCTCACCGTCGCCCTGCTCTCCCACGGCGTGTGGAAACGCCGCTTCGGCGGAGATCCGTCGGTCGTTGGGCGTACGGTCAACCTGGATGCCACGCCTCACACGATCGTCGGCGTGCTGCCGGCCTCGTTCGCGTTCTTTCCCGAGGCCGTCGACGTCTACACGCCGGTGGGCCTCATGGGCAGCCTGAAGAGCTGGCAGGAGCGGGGCAACCACTCGGGGATGCGCGTGCTCGGCCGGCTCGCCCCCGGCGCGAGTCTCGAGGGAGCGCGGCGTGAGATGGAAACAATCATGCTCGGGCTCGAGAAGGAGTACCCCAAGTCCAACAGCGGCCAGCGGGCAATCATCGTCCTTCTCGACGACGCGCTCTTCCGCGACTTCCGGGCGGCCCTCTGGACTCTGCTCGCGGCGGTGGGCGTGGTGCTCCTCATCGCCTGCGCCAACGTCGCGCACCTGTTGCTCGCCCGGGCCTCGGCGCGGCGGCGCGAGTTCGCGATCCGGACGGCGATCGGCGCCGGGCGTGGCCGCCTGATCCGCCAGCTCCTGACTGAGAGCCTGCTGCTTTCGGCTCTCGGCGGCGCGGTCGGCGTTCTCCTGGCCGCCTGGGCGCTCGGCCCGCTGCTCCTCCTGTCGCCGCCCGAGATCCCGCGGCTCGCGGACACGCGGATCGACCCGATCGTGCTCCTCTTCACGCTCGCCGCCTCGACGCTCACCGGCCTGATCTTCGGCCTCGTGCCCGCCGCCCAGGCGGCCCGCAGCGATCCGCAGACAACGCTGCGCGAGTCCGGCAACGCCGCTACCGGGGGCTTCGAGCGCCAGCGCCTCCGCTCGGCGCTCTTCGTGTCGGAAGTGGCGCTCGCCTTCGTCCTGGCCGTCGCTTCCGGTCTCCTGCTGCGCAGCCTGCGGCAGGTCGAGAACGTTTCCCCCGGTCTCGAGATCGAAGGCGTCCTCGCGCTGGACGTCTACCTCCCGGATGCGAAGTACAAGACCCGGGACGAGCGGCTCCGCTTCTACCAGAGCGTCCTCGAGCAAATCCGTCGCCAGCCGGGCGTCGAGAGCGCCAGCGCCAGCATGTGCACGCCGGTCGTCGGACAGTGTTGGGGCTCCGTCTATCTCGTTTCGGACCGGCCGGTCCCGGCCCAGTCGGACCTGCCGACCAGCGCCTTCAACATGGTCGAGTCCTCCTATTTCCGGACCATGCGGGTCCCGCTCAGGGAGGGCCGCTTCTTCGACGCCACCGACACGCCGGCCTCGCCTCCCGTCGTGGTCATCAACGAGAGGATGGCCCGCAAGTGGTGGCCGAACGAGAGCCCTCTCGGCAAGTGGATCAAGCAGGGCTTCCCCCAGGACGAGGTCCCCTACCGCGAGATCGTCGGCGTCGTCGGCGACGTGCCGCAATCGGGCCTCGACGCGGAGATCCGGACCGAGGTCTTCCTGCCGATGTCTCAGGACCCGGCCGGCGGCCTGACGCTGCTCGTCCGCTCGAGTCAGGCGCCGATGAGCCAGGCGAAGCCCGTGATCGCGGCCGTCCATGCGCTCGACCCCGACCAGGCCGTGACGGCCGTTCAGCCCATGAGCCAGTACATCGCCGAGTCCCTGGCGCGCCGGCGCTTCAACACGCTGCTGCTCGGATTGTTCGGCAGCCTGGCGCTGCTGCTCGCCGCCGTCGGCATTTACGGCGTCGTCTCCTACGGCGTCGCGCAGCGCCGCCGCGAGATCGGCATCCGCACCGCGCTCGGCGCCAACCCCGGGGACGTCCTCCGCCTCGTCTTCCGCCAGGCGCTCCGCCTCGCCGCGGTCGGACTGGCCCTCGGCGCCGTCGTCGCGGTCGGCCTGACGCGCTTCCTCTCGAGCCTCCTCTTCGGCGTCGGCCCGACGGATCCCCTGACCTTCGGCGGCGTCGCCCTCGTCGTCACCGGAGTCGTGGCCCTGGCGTGCGCGCGTCCCGCGCACCGCGCGATGTCCGTGGATCCGAGCCTGGCCCTGCGCAGCGAGTGAAGGAGACGAAGATGATCGAGCTGACCAACCTCGAGAAATCCGTCGCGAGCAAGGCCGGTCAGACGTTCCTGCTGCGGCGCATCGACCTCTCGATCGCCGAGGGCGAGTTCGTGACGATCATGGGGCCCTCCGGCGCCGGAAAATCCACGCTTCTCTCGATCCTCGGCATGCTCGATCACGACTGGACGGGCGAGTACCGGCTTCTCGGCGAGCCCGTTCACGCCCTCAAGCCGAAGGACCGCATCGAGCTCAACAAGAAGCACGTCGGCTTCGTGTTCCAGCAGTACCACCTGCTCGACAACCTGACGGTCGCCGAGAACCTGGACATCCCCCTCTCCTACCGAAACGTCAAGGGCTCCGAGCGCGCCGCGACCGTCGCCGACACGCTCGACCGCTTCCAGATCGTGGGCAAGAAGGACCTCTTCCCCAACCAGCTCTCCGGGCGGGCAGCAGCAGCTCGTGGGCGTCGCGCGCGCCCTGATCGCGAAGCCGAAGCTCCTTCTCGCCGACGAGCCGACCGGCAACCTCCACACGGACCAGGGACGCGAGATCATGCGCCTCTTCAAGAAGCTCAACGAGGAAGGCACGACCATCGTCCAGGTCACGCACTCCGAGGAGAACGCGACGCTACGGGAACCGGATCGTCCGGCTGCGCGACGGCTGGATCGTGAACGACTGAAAGGCATGCGATGACCCCGCTGCTCCAGGACCTGCGCTACGCCCTGCGCGACCTTCACCAAGAACCCGACCTTCTCGGCGATCGCGGTCGCGACGCTCGCGCTCGGCATCGGCGCCAACGCCGCCATCTTCGCGCTCGTGGATCGCGTGCTCATCCGCCAGCTACCGGTGCGCGATCCGCAAGAGCTCGTCCTGCTGCGCTCGCCCGGCCCGCAGCAGGGCCGGACGTGGAGCGACGGCGACAACGCCCTCTGTTTCTCCTTCCCGATGTACCGGGACCTCGTCGAGCAGGCAAAGGTCTTCTCGGGCCTCGTCGGCGAGGTCCCCTTCGACGCGAGCGTCGCCGCCCGCGGCGAGACCGAGCGGGCGTCGGGCGAGCTCGTGACGGGCAACTACTTCGAGGTCCTCGGCGTCGGCCCGGCTGCTCGGCCGGGTCCTGACCCCCGCGGACGACCGGACGAAAGGCGCGCACCCGCTGGCCGTGCTCTCCCATGGGTACTGGCAGCGCCGCTTCGGCGGCGATCCCGCGGTCCTGGAAAAGCCGGTGACGATCAACGGACAGCCGTTCACGATCGTCGGCGTCGCCGCGCCATCCTACGAGGGCATCCAGGCCGGCCGGCGCGCGGACCTCTTCGTGCCGATGATGATGAAGCCGCAGATGACGCCGTTCTGGAACGGTCTCGACGACCCCAAGGACTACTGGCTGCAGATCGTCGGACGGCTCAGGCCCGGCGTCTCGCGCTCGGAGGCCGAGCGCGCGATTCTCCCGGTGTATCGGCCCCTCCTCGAAGCAGCTTCTGCCGCGGATGACGGGCTGGACCGACGTGCGCAAGAAGGAGTATCTGAACCGTCGGATCGAGCTTCTCCCCGGCGAGAGGGGCCGACGCGTCCTGCAGCAGGGATACGGCACACCGCTCGCTCTCTCTGATGGCCATGGTGGGCCTCGTGCTGCTGATCGCCTGCTCGAACCTCGCCGGGCTCCTGGCCGCGCGCGGCGCCGCGCGTCAGCGCGAGTACGGCATTCGCCTCGCGATCGGCGCCAGTCGCTCCCAGCTGCTGCGCCAGTCGATCGTCGAGTGCCTCGTGTTCTCGGTCGTCGGCGGGGCCCTCGGTCTGGTCCTGGCGTCCTGGACTCCTGAACGGCCTGCTCTCGACTTTCCCCGCCGAGGCGGAGCTGCGGCAGATCGCCGCGCAGATCGACCCGCGCGTGCTGGGGTTCGGCATGGGCCTCGTCCCTCCTGGCAGGCGTCGTCTTCGGCGTCGGGCCCGCGCTACCGTGCCGCGCGGCTCGATCCGGCGCACACGCTTCGCGGGCAGGGCCGCGGCACGACGTCGCCGGGACGCGAGGTGCTGCGCCTGCGGCAACGGCCTCGTCACCGCGCAGGTGGCGCTCACGCTCGTGCTGCTCGTGGCCGCCGGGCTCTTCACGCGGAGCCTGCGCAACCTCGGTCGCGTCGAGCTCGGGCTCAAGACCGACCACGTGATCGGCTTCTCGATCTCGCCGGAGCTGAACGGGTATTCCCCCGAGCGCACCGCCTTGCTCGCGCGGCGGCTGACCGAAGAGCTGCGGGCCCTGCCCGGAGTGCGTTCGGTCACCGCGGCGCAGCTGGCCACGCTCGCCGGGAACGACATGGGATCCAACGTCTTCCTCGAGGGCGCCCCGACGGTGGGCGATTCGCCGCACACGCACCAGAACCGGATCGGGCCGGACTACTTCCTGACGCTCGGGATCCCGCTGGTCGAGGGTCGCGCGTTCTCGTGGGCGGACGACGCCACGGCGACGAAAGTCGCCGTGGTCAACGAGACCTTCGCGCGGACGGTCTTTCCGGGCAAGCGCGCAATCGGCGCAGCGCATGGGCTTCGGCCGCGGGCCGGATACCAGGGCGGACATCGAGATCGTCGGCATCGTCCGCGACAGCAAGGGCGCCCAGGTCAGCGAAGAAGACGCCAGCCGTTCGCCTACCTTCCCTATCTGCAGGATCCCCATCTCGGCCAGCTGACGTTCTATCTGCGCACGGAGCAGGATCCGGGGCGCCTGGCTTCCGCCCTGCGCGCGACGGTCAACCGGCTCGACCCGCAGCTGCCGGTGGACGACGCTGAAGACGCTCGAGACGCAGGTCCGCGAATCGCTCCTCACGCGAGCGCCTGACGATGATCCTCTCCGTCGCCTTCGGTGGGCTGGCGGCGCTGCTCGCGGCGATCGGCATTTACGGCGTCCTCGCGTTCGCCGTCGCCCAGCGGCGGCAGGAGATCGGCGTGCGCATGGCGCTCGGGGCGGACCCGCGGGCGGTCCGGCGGCTGATCTTCGGAGAGGTGGTGCGTTTCCTGCTCGTCGGCGCGGCGATCGGACTGCCCGCCGCCTATGCCCTCGCGCGCGTCGTGGAGTCGATACTCTTCGGCGTCCACGCCTCGGAAGCGACCGTCTTCGCCGGCGGCCTGCTGCTCTTGACGGTGGTGGCCCTCGCCGCCGGTTACCTGCCCGCGCGGCGCGCCGCCCGCGTCGACCCGCTGGAAGCGCTCCGCACAGAGTAGAAAGGAGGCGGTCGCGTTGAGTTCGATCCTCCAGGACCTCCGGTACGCGCTGCGGGCGCTGCGCAGGGGCCCGGGCTTCGCGGCCGTGGCCATTCTCACCCTCGCGCTCGGGATCGGCGCGAACACGGCGATCTTCTCGGTGGTCAACGCCGTGATCCTCAAGCCGCTCCCTTTCCCCCGGGCGGGCGAGCTCGTTCGCGTCACCTCGGACTTCACGCGGCAGGGCCAGAGGGACGCCGGGCTGTCGGCGCTCGAGCTGCTCGACTACAGGGCCTCCGGTGTCTTCTCGGAGATCGGCGGAACGTGGGCCATCGACGCCAACATCACCGGAATGGACCGTCCCGAGCGCGCCGAAGTCCTGCTGACCGACGTGAGCTACTTCCACCTGCTCGGCGTCAAGCCCGAAGCCGGCCGGCTCTTCGCTCCCGAGGACTACGAGCCCGGCATCGCCGAAGTCGCGGTCATCAGCGACGCGTGGTGGCGCCGGCACTACGCCGCCGATCCGTCGGCCGTCGGGCGCCAGTTCCGGCTCGACGACGACCTGTACACGATCGTGGGCGTCGCTCCACCGGGGTTCCGCCACCCGGGCCGCACCGTGCAAAGCGACGTGGACGTGTGGGCCCCGAGTGGCTGGAGCGCCTCGCCCTTTCCCGCCCCGACGCGCCGTGCCTACTTCCTGCAGGGCGCGCTCGCGCGCCTTGCGCCCGGCTGGACCGCGGCGGCGGCGCAGAAGCGAATCGACGAGATCGCCGCCCGGTGGCGGCGCGACGACCCGAACTCCTACCCGCCCGCCGAGGGCTGGGCCCCGCGGATCGTGCCGCTGCAGGAGGACCTCGTCGGCAACGTGCGCCCCGCGCTGCGTCGTGTTGCTCGCGGCCGTGGGGTTCGTCCTGCTCATCGCGTGCGCCAACGTCGCCAACCTCCTGCTCGCCCGGGCCTCGGCCCGCCAGCGCGAGATCGCGATCCGTCGGGCGCTGGGCGCCGGGCGCGGGCGACTCGTGCGGCTGCTCCTGACCGAGAGCCTGCTGCTCGCGTCGGCGGGTGGCCTCCTCGGTCTCGCGATGGCGCAGTGGGGCATCGAGGTGCTCGTTCGCTTCTCGCCCGCCCGATTCCCGCGGTTGACGGAGGTCGGCGTGGACCTGCGGGTCCTCGCCTTCACGCTGGCGGCTTCGCTCGCGACCGGAGTTCTGTTCGGCCTCGCTCCGGCCCTGCACGCCTCCGGGTCGGATCTCGGAGAGAACCTGAAGGACGGCGCGCGGGGAGGCAGCGGCGGCGTCCGAGGCGGCCGGCTGCGCTCGGCCCTCGTGGTCTGCGAGTTCGCCCTGTCGCTCGTGCTCCTCGTCGCGGCTGGCCTGCTCGTGCGGACCCTCTGGCGGCTGCAGCGCGTGGACCCGGGGTTCGACAGCCGCAACCTCGACACGGCGAGCCTCTGGCTCCCCCAACCGAACCTCATCGAGACCGGTCGCTACTACGAACAGGCGGCGCGCGTCGTACTCTTCCGCCGGATCCTCGAGCGCGCCGAGGCGCTGCCCGGCGTGCAGGCGGCCGTCGCCGCCACCCGGGCGCCCTTCGGCCTCAACCGCGCGAACAGCACCTTCCGGATCGAGGGACGCGATCCGGACCACGGGGGCATCGCGTCGGCCGACCTGGCGAGCGTTTCGCCCGGATACTTCGCCGCGATGCGGATTCCGCTCGTCGGCGGGCGCTTCTTCACCGACCACGACGAGGAAAAGAGCGAGCCGGTCGCCATCCTGAGTGAGTCGCTCGCGCGCCTCGCCTTCCCGGGCGAGGACCCGATCGGCCGCCGGGTGCAGCTGCCTACACGCCAGGGCCCCGGCCCCTGGACCACGATCGTAGGCGTCGTCAAGGACGTGAAGATGGAGGCCCTCGATCTCGACGACCGCCCCGCCCTGTATCGCCCCCTCTGGCAGGTCTCGAGCATGAGCCTGACGCTCGTCCTGCGAGGGCCCGGGCGGCCCGGGGAGCTCGCGGCGCGCATCGAGGACGCCGTCCGCAGGATCGATCCGGAGCTGCCCGTCTACGCCGTACGCTCGATGGACGAGGCCATGGCCTCGTCCGTGTCCCAGCGGCGGTTCGCCATGCGGCTGCTCGCCCTCTTCGCCGCCGGCGCCCTCGCGCTCTCCGCTCTCGGCATCTACGGGGTCGTGGCGTACACCGTCGCACGGCGCACCCGCGAGATCGGCATTCGCATGGCGCTCGGAGCCCTTCCCGGCGACGTCCTCGCGCTCGTGATGCGCCAGGGACTGCACCTGATCCTGGGAGGGGTCGCCGTCGGCCTCGTCGGCGCCCTTGCCCTGACGCGCGCGCTCGCCGCCCTCCTGTACGGAGTGTCGCCGCGCGACCCGGTCACGTTCGGCGCGATCGCCGGGCTGCTCGTCGTCGTGGCGCTCGCCGCGACCTGGCTGCCGGCCCGGCGCGCCGCCAGGGTCGACCCGGTGGAGGCGCTGCGCTCGGAATGAATGCGGGCTCGCATCCCGTATCCCGCATCCCGTCTCTCGCATCTCGTTGGTGGTAGATTCCGCCCGTGGCCGACGACAGGGCCGACCGCGTCGAGAAGAGCGACGAGGAGTGGCGCGCTGGGCTGACGCCCGAGCAGTATCGGATCCTCAGACAGAAGGGAACCGAGCGCGCTTTCACGGGCAAGTACTGGAAGAACCACGAGCCCGGCGTCTACGCCTGCGCCGCGTGCGGCCACCCGCTCTTCGACTCGGACGCGAAATTCGATTCGGGAACCGGATGGCCGAGCTTCAGGACGCCGCTCGCGGAGTCGAGCGTCAGGACGCACGAAGACCGCAGCCTCTTTCTCTCGCGCACCGAGGTCCTCTGCCGCCGGTGCGATTCGCACCTCGGGCACGTCTTCGACGACGGGCCCGAGCCGACGGGGTTGCGCTACTGCATGAACTCGGCGGCGCTCGACTTCCGTCCGCGGTGAGCGGCTTGAAGCCGCTCTCTTTTTCGATCCTGCCCGAGACGTTCGCGATCTGCCGCCTCGAGCCCTCCGCGCCGACGCCGCCGTGGGCGCGCCCGGGCCCCTTTCTCAGCGTGACGCGCACGCCGGCCGAGCTTTCGGTCGTCTGCCCCGACGGCGCGGTGCCGCCCGGCGTGACCGCCAATCGCGGCTGGCGCGCCATCACGGTCGCCGGGACCCTCGACTTCGAGCTGACCGGCGTCCTCGCCTCCCTCGCGGCCCCGCTCGCGGCCGCGGGCGTCTCGATCTTCGCCGTCTCGACCTACGACACGGACTATGTCCTCGTCAAAGACGAAGCCCTCGGCCGCGCCGTCGAGTCCCTCGCCGCGGCCGGCCACCGGTTTTTCGAGCACAAGCCGTGAAGGGCGCCGCGCGGGTCTTGATCGCCGACGACCAGAAGGACGTCCTGGAGGCCCTCCGCCTGCTGCTCAAGGGCGAGGGGCTCGAATGCGAGACGGCCTCCTCGCCCTCCGGCGCGCTCGCCGCCCTCGAGGCCCGGGACTTCGACGCCGTCCTGATCGACCTGAACTACGCGCGGGACACGACCTCGGGAGAGGAGGGCCTCGACCTGCTCGGGCGCATCCGCGAGCTCGACGCGCACCTGCCCGTCCTCGTCATGACGGCCTGGGGCACCGTGGACCTCGCGGTCGAAGCCATGCGCCGGGGTGCGCGGGACTTCGTTCAGAAGCCCTGGGAGAACGCTCGGCTTCTAGCGACGTTGCGCACTCAGATCGCTCTCGGGCGCGCCCTCAAACAGGGAGAGCGCCTCGAGGCCGAGAACCGGCTCCTGCGCCACGAGGGGCAGCCCTCGATGATCGCCGCCTCGCCCGCGATGCGGCCCGTCCTCGAGGTCATCGCCCGCGTCGGCCCGTCCGACGCCAACGTGCTCGTCACGGGCGAGAACGGCAGCGGCAAGGCGGTCGTGGCGCGGGCGCTCCACGCGGCCTCGCCACGATCGGCCAGACCCTTCGTCACGCTGAACGCCGGAGGCATCTCCGAGGGTGTCTTCGAGAGCGAGCTCTTCGGGCACGTCAAGGGCGCCTTCACCGATGCGCGGGCCGACCGCGTCGGCCGGTTCGAGCTCGCCCAGGGCGGCACGCTCTTCCTCGACGAGATCGGCAATGTGCCACCCTCACAGCAGTCCAAGCTCCTGCGCGTGCTCGAGACGGGTGAGTTCGAGCGCGTCGGCTCCTCGCGCACGATCCGAGCGGACGTGCGCATCATCTCGGCGACCAACGCCGACCTGCGGGCGGAAGTCGCGGCGGGACGCTTCCGCCAGGACCTGCTTTTCCGCCTGAACACGATCGAGATTCACGTCCCGCCTCTGCGCGAGCGTCGCGAGGACATCCCCCTGCTCGCCCAGCACTTCCTGGCCGCGCACGCCCGACGCTACCGCAAGCCGATCGCCGGTTTCGAGAGCGAGGCGCTCGAGGCCCTGCTCGCCCATCCCTGGCCGGGCAACGTCCGGGAGCTCGACCACGCGGTCGAGCGCGCCGTGCTGATGGCGGCCGGGGACCGGATCCGCCCGGCCGACTTCGCCCTGCGCCGGGGCGGCGAGGCGGCGCGCCTGGAGGACCTCTCCCTCGAGGAGGTCGAGGGCCTCCTCGTGCGCAAGGCGATGGAACGGTACGACGGCAACGTCAGCCACGCCGCCCGGGCGCTGGGGATCTCGCGCAGCGCCCTCTACCGCCGGCTCGAAAAGCACGGGTCGTAGAACGCTCCATGAAGCCGTTGGCTCACGATCGGCGGGTCGTCCTGCTGGCCCTCGGCGCGGCCCTGCCCGCCGTCGCCACGGCGCTCGGGATTCTCTGGGCCGGCGACTACACGTCCAAGGTGCGCTGGACGCTGACGGTGCTCGTCGTCCTCGCGTGGCTCGCCTTCACGCAGGCCCTGCGCGAGCGCGTCGTGCGGCCGTTGCAGACCGTGTCGAACCTGCTCGCGGCGATGCGGGAGGAGGACTTCTCGATCCGCGCGCGCGGCGCCCGCCCGGACGACGCGCTCGGCGAGGTCCTGATCGAGGTCAATGCCCTCGCCGAGACGCTGCGCGAACAGCGCCTCGGCGCCCTCGAGGCGACCGCCCTGCTCTCGAAGGTCATGGCCGAGATCGAGGTCGCGGTCTTCGCGTTCGACGAGGAGGGGCTGCTCCGCCTCGTCAATCGCTTCGGCGAGCGCCTGCTCGGCCAGCCCGAGCCGCGACTGCGCGGTCGCCGCGCCGGGGAGCTCGGCCTCGCCCCCTTCCTCGAGGAGGGCGCCCCGCAGATTCTCGAAGCGACGTTTCCCGGCGGCGCGGGGCGATGGGAGATCCGAAAGAGCGCGTTTCGCCTGGGAGGCGCGCCCCACCGGCTCCTCGTGCTGGCCGACGTGAGCCGGCCGCTGCGCGAGGAGGAGCGCCAGGCCTGGCAACGGCTGATCCGCGTGCTCGGCCACGAGCTCAACAACTCGCTGGCCCCGATCCAGTCGATCGCCGGCAGCCTCCAGAAGCTCGCCGCGGAGCCCGACCCGCCCGCGGACTGGCGAGCGGACCTGCGCCAGGGCCTCTCCATCATCGCCTCCCGCGCCGAGGGACTGTCCCGGTTCACGACCGCCTACGCACGCCTGGCCCGCCTGCCGCCGCCGCAGCTGGCGCCGGTCGCGATCGACCCGCTCGTGCGCCGGATCGCGGGCCTGGAGACGCGCCTGCCCGTCGGAGTCATCCCGGGCCCCCCGGTGACGATCCCGGTCGACGCGGACCAGCTCGAACAGCTTCTCATCAACGTCGTGCGCAACGCCGCGGACGCCGCTCTCGAGACGCACGGAGGGGTCGCGCTCGGGTGGAAACGCGGTGCGGGCTCGGTCGAGATCTGGGTCGCGGACGACGGGCCGGGGCTGCCGAACACGACGAACCTCTTCGTCCCGTTCTTCACCACCAAGCCGGGCGGCTCGGGCATCGGCCTCGTCCTGTCGCGGCAGATCGCGGAGGCCCACGGCGGGTCGCTGACGCTCGAGAACCGCCGCGGCCACCGCGGCTGCATCGCGAGGCTGCGTCTCCCGTCCTGACGAGCCCCGGCCGTCCCCAAAAGACGGGCGCTCGTCCCCGAGCAGAGGCGACCGTCCCGGCAGGGTTGAGCGCGCGGCGTTCCTGGGGTTTTCTCGGTCATGGTGTCTCGAGCCGCGCGCCTTCTGACGACCGCGCTGGCCGCCGCGGTGAGCGCCGCGGTGGCCCGGGGCCTCGACCCCTCCATTCCGCTCTCGCAATACGGCCACGACGTCTGGACGAGCGACTCGGGCCTGCCTCAGAACTCGGTGACGGCCATCCTCCAGACGCGGGACGGCTACCTCTGGCTCGGGACGCAGGAGGGCCTCGTCCGTTTCGACGGCGTGCGCTTCACGATCTTCGACACCCGCAACACGCAGGCCCTTTCGGACGATTGGGTGCAATCCCTGGTTGAGACGCGCGACGGGGCGCTCTGGATCGGAACGATGTCCGGCCTCGTCCGCCTGAAGGACGGAGAGTTTGCGCCGTTTCGGGGCGGAGGGCTCGATCGCGAAATGATCGGCGCGCTCTTCGAGGATCGAGAGGGGACGCTGTGGGTCGGTTCGGGCCTCGGCGTCACGCGAGTCGTCGGAGACCGGGCGACGACGTTCGGCTCCTGCCAGGGGCTGCCCGGACGCGCCTCGGCCATCGGCGAGGACGGCCGCGGCGCGCTCTGGGTCGGAGGGATCTGGGGCGCCGCGCGGCGGGAAGGCGAGCGATTCATGGCGTGGATGGTCGGAGACGGCTTCCCCGGCGCGGCGTTTGCGCTTCTGCCGGATCCCGACGGCGGCATGTGGGTCGGAACCGGGCGGGGTCTCGCCCGCGTGGACGGGCATGCGACGACGCTGCTCGCCGAAGGCGCAGGCCTGACGAACAACCTGGTCCACGCGCTCTGGCGGGATCGCGACGGGAACCTCTGGGTCGGCACCGACGGCGGCCTCTTTCGATTCCGCGACGGCCGGTTCCTGCGCCACGGCGCGGCGGAGGGCCTGTCGAGCGACCGGATCCTCGCGCTCAACGAGGACCGCGAGGGAAGCCTCTGGGTCGGCACGACGGACGGCGGGCTCGACCGCATCAAAACGCAGCGGATCGCCTTCTACACGGCCCGCGACGGCCTCTCCGACGACAAGCTCTGGTCGGCCTTCGAGGACAGCCGCGGCATCCTCTGGGCCGGCACCGCCGACGGCGTCCTGAACCGCCGGCCGCCGGGCGCCGACCGCTTCGAACCGTACCTCCGCCTGGGCACCCAGGTTTCCTCGATCGCCGAGGGTGCGGACGGCGCGCTGTGGGTCGGAACGAAGGGCGGCGGCCTCGTCCGGGTCGAGGGCAAGCGGACGACCCGCTACACGACGCAGGAGGGCCTGTCGGGCAACTCCATCATCTCCGTCCTCGTCGACCGCCGCGGCACCGTCTGGGCCGCCACGATGGCGGCCGGGCTCAACCGATTCGAGAACGGCCGGTTCGTCGCGTACCGCGCCCGGGACGGCCTCGGGTCCGACGTGATCTTCTCCTTGTTCGAGGACCGGGACGGGGCCCTCTGGATCGGGACCTTCGGGGGCGGTGTGACGCGATACGCCGACGGCCGCTTCCGAACCTACACGACCCGCGACGGGCTCGCGCACGACGTGGTCATGTCCACCTACCAGGACCGCGACGGCACCTACTGGTTCGCTACGCGCGGGGGCCTGTGCCGCTTCCGCGACGGGCGCTTCACGACCTACCGCCAGAAGGAAGGGGTCTTTCACGACGCCGCGCAGCGCGTCCTCGAGGACGGGCGCGGCTATCTCTGGCTGACCTCCAACAGCGGCGTCTTCCGCGTCTCCCTGGCCGAGCTCGCCGCGGCCGGCGCCGCGCCCGGCCGCATCAACGACAGCGTGACGTTCGGAACGGCCGCCCGCATGATCCCCGCCGAGTGCAACGGCACGCAGCACGGGGCGTGGAAGAGCCGCGACGGGCGGCTGTGGTTCGCGACGATCAAGGGGCTGGCGATGGCGGATCCCGCGCGGATCGAGCTGAACACGACGGCGCCCGCCGTCGTCATCGAACAGGTCGTGGCGGGCGGGACCCGCCTCTCGCCGACGGGCACGCTGCGCCTGCCGGCGGGCACCGACCGGCTCGAGTTCGGCTACACCGCGCTGTCGTTCCGCAACCCGCTGGCCGTGCGCTTTCGCTTCCGGCTCGAGGGCTTCGACCGGGCCTGGCTCGACGCCGGCCCGCGGCGCACCGCGTACTACACGAACCTTCCGCCCGGGCACTATCGCTTCCGCGTGATCGCCGCCAACGAGGACGGCGTCTGGAGCCCGGCGGCGCCGCGAGCGAGCTCGTCATCGCACGGCACTTCTACGAGACCGTGTGGTTCCGGGCCGGGGCACTCCTCGCCGCCGCCCTGCTCGCCGGCGTCGGCTACCGGGTGCGCGTGCGGCGGCTCGAGGCGCGGGAGCGCCTGCGCACGGCGCTCGTCGAGGCGCAGCTCGACGCGCTGCAGTTCCAGCTGCGACCCCACTTCCTCTTCAACACCCTGAACAGCGTCCTGCCCTTGATCGGCAAGGACCCCGAGCGAGCGCGCCAGATGGTCGTGCGCCTGGGCGACCTTCTCCGGCTCTCGCTGCGGTCCGAGGACACGCCGCTCGTGACGCTCGAGGAGGAGATCGGCATCCTCGAAAAGTACCTGTCGATCGAGAAAGTCCGCTTTCGCGACCGGCTCGACGTCGCCATCGCGATCGAGCCCGACGCGGCCGCGGCCAAGGTGCCGAGCTTCGTCCTGCAACCCCTCGTCGAGAACGCCATCAAGCACGGGCTCGGGGGCCTCGCCGGGCGGGGCCGAATCACGATCCTCGCGCGAGCCGAGGGCGGCCCGCTCGCGATCCGGGTGCGCGACAACGGCCCGGGGCCCAGGGAAGACCTCGACACGGCGACCGGGATCGGCCTGCGCAACACCCGCCGCCGGCTCGAGGCCCTCTACCCGGGCGCGCACCTGTTCGAGCTCGCGGCCGCGCCTGACGGCGGGTGCGAGGTCCGGCTGCGCATCCCGCTCGAGCTCGCCCACATTGCGCGCCCCGAGCCGCGCGCGGCGCAGGCGCCCATCTCCCGGGCGTCCTAGCGGCTTCAGCCGGCCGGCCGGCTGCGCTCGCGGACCTCCTCGGAGGTGAGCCCGTAGATCGGCGGCGTCGCGACGCCCAGCATTCCCAGGGCCATGTAGAGCTGGCCGCGGTGGTGGATCTCGTGCTCCACCATCAGCCGCAGCCACTTTCCGACCGCGAGCGAGGTGCCCCCCGGCGTCACGCACTTCTCGCCGAGATCGGCGTCGGTCAAGCGGCCGAGAATCTCCATCGCCTCGGCGTGGCAGCGTTCGAGGAACGCGCGAACACCGTCGAAGCCTTCGGCGAGCTCCCGCCCGTGGCCCGGGTAGCGCGATGGCCTTCGCGCGGCGTTCTCGGCGTACATGTAGCGCTCGATCGCCGCGAGGTGCCGCACCGTGTCGCCCAGCGTGAATTTGCCTTCCTGCCAGGTCCACTCGACGCGGTCCGCCGGAATGCAATCCACGACGCGGCGCGTGCGGCCCCGCACCTTCTCCCAGTAGTCCAGGAACGCGGCGACGCGGAGCACCTCCATGGCGCCTGCCAGCTTACGCCAGGTCTTCCGGTCGGATCGGGAGCCGGCGCACGCGCCGGCCCGTCGCCGCGAAGATCGCGTTTCCCAGAGCGGGGGCCACGCACGGGACCGGCATCTCCCCCATGCCGGTCGGGGCGCCGGCGCCGGCGGAGGCGTGCACGACGATCTCGGGCGTTTCGTCGAGGCGCAGCAGCGGGTAGTCGGCGAAACTCGTCTCGGCGATCCTCCCGCGCGCGTACGTGACCTGGCCCTTGAGCGCGTAGGACAGACCCCAGATCACGCCGCTTTCGACCTGGCCCTCGACGCCCGCCAGGTTGACGACCTGCCCGCAGTCGACCGCCGTCACGACGCGGTGCACCTTCACGTCTCCCGCCGGGCCGACGGAAGCGTCGGCCACCTGTGCGATGAGCGTGCTGCCGTCGTAGACGTTGCAGGCGATCCCCCGGCCCGAGCGCCGGCCCTCGCGCCGCGGCGCCGGCTCGCCCCAGCCCGATTTCTCCGCGGCCAGCCGCAGCACGCGGGCAAGACCCGCCCGGTCGATCCGCGGGCGCCCCGCTGGCGCGGGCGAGGCCAGCAGCTCGAGCCTCAGGGCGACCGGATCCCGGGCGGCGCGCGCGGCGATCTCGTCGAGGAAGCTTTCGCGCGCGAAGACGTTGGCCGGATAGTAGACGGCGCGCCACGCGCCCGTGTGGACCGGCGACTCGATCTCGCTCCACTCGACCGAGAGGTTCGGCACGTCGTACGGATTGTCGTAGCCGCCCCAGGGGTTGCCTTCCGGGTCCTCGTTCGGGTTGAAGTCTCCGAACATCGAGAGGTGAAAGGTCGTCGCGTGGTGCGACCACGCGATCAGCCGGCCGGAAGCGTCGAGCCCGGCGCCGAGGTCCACGCGGGCGGCCGGATGCACGCGGTCCCGCAGAAAATCGTCGGACCGCGACCAGACGAGCTGGACGGGACGCTTCGCGGCGCGCGCGACCGCGACCGCCTCGACCGCGTAGTCGGCGTCGAGACGCCGGCCGAAGCCCCCGCCGATGAGGGTCACGTGCACGGTCACCTTCTCGGGCGCGATGCCCAGAAGCTTCGCCGCTTCCCGCTGCACGCGCTGCGGGTTCTGCGTCGGCGCCCAGATCTCGCAGGCGCCGCCCTCCACCTTCGCCGTGCAGTTGCCGGGCTCGAGCACGGCGTGGGCCTGAAAGGGCGTCCGGTAGCTCGCGGACAGCCGCGTTGGAGCGGCCGCGAGAGCGTTGCCCGCGTCCCCGGCCTTTCGCGTGACGCGGCCGGGCTTCTCGGCGGCCGCGTCGATCCTGCGCCAGAGGTCCTCGGTCGTGAGGTCCGCGTTGGGCCCCTCGTCCCAGACGACGCCGAGAGCGTCGCGGCCGGAGAGCGCCGCGTACGAATCCTCGGCGAGGACGGCGACACCGCCGTCGACCTCGACGACTCCGCGCACGCCCGCCACCGCGTGGGCCCTGTCCGCGTCGACCCGCGCGAGCCGGCCCCCCTTGACGGGACAGCGCGCCATCGCCGCGTAGAGCATCTCCGGCACGCGCGTGTCGAGGCCATAGGCGGCCCGGCCGGTCACGATCGCAGGACCGTCGATGCGGGCGACGCGAGTCCCGAGGAGGCGAAACTCCTTCGGGTCCTTGAGCCGCGGCTCCTTCGGTACCGGCAGCGCCGCGGCCGCGGCGACGAGCTCGCCGAACGGCGCCTTGCGGCCCGTCGCCTCATGGAGGACGAAGCCGTTCTCGGCGCGGCAGGCCGACGCCGGCACGCTCCAGCGGCGCGCCGCCGCCTCGACCAGCATCTGCCGCGCGGCCGCGCCGGCCTGGCGCAGCGGCTTCCAGGAAGACGCCACGCTGTCGCTGCCGCCCGTATTCATGTGCGCGTAGCCGGGCCCCGGAGACGCCTGCTCGACGGCGACCGCCTTCCAGTCCGCGCCGAGCTCGTCGGCGAGGATCATCGCCAGCGCGGTCCGAGCTCCCTGGCCCATCTCGGAGCGCGCGATGACGACGGTCGTTCGCCCGTCGCGTCCGATCCGAAGCCACTGGTCGGGCGCAAAGCGCGTCCCTTCCGGCCCGCGCGTCTGCCCGGCAAGGAGCGGAATCCGCAGCGCGAGGGCGGCGCCGCCGAATGCGCCGGCTTTCAGGAACTGCCTGCGCGTCGCGCTCATCGCGGCCCCATCGCGGCCGCCGCCTTCGCGACGGCGCGCCGCATCCGCCCGTAGGTGCCGCAGCGGCAGATGTGCTCGGACAGCGCCGCCTCGACCCTGGCCGCGGCCACAGGCTTCTTGCCGGAAAGCAGCGCGGCCGCCGTCATGATCATCCCCGGCTGGCAGTATCCGCACTGGGCGACGTCTTCCTCGAGCCAGGCGAGCTGGCAGGGATGGCGGCCGTCCTCGGAAAGGCCCTCGATCGTCGTGACCCGCCGACCCGCGGCCGCGGAGAGAGGCACCTGGCAGGACCGCAGGGCCTCGCCGTCCACGTGAACGGTGCACGCGCCGCACGCCCCGGCGCCGCAGCCGTACTTCGTGCCCGTCAGGCCGAGGCGGTCGCGCAGCACCCAGAGAAGCGGGATGTCCGGGATCGCCCGCCTCGACCGTGCGCGCGCTTTCCGTTGACCGTGAGCGTGATGGCCGTCATGGGCGTGTTTCCCCCGTCTTGACTCTAACGAACTGAAGGCCCGCCGGTTTCCAAGCGCCGGACGAAAAGCGGGTTCCGGAGGACGGCCGGCCGATCAGGCGGCCGAGGAGCGAACCACGGTCACCGTGACGACACGGTCCTTGCCGTCTCTGGCCGGTTCGACACGGGTCGTTTCCGTCCAGGCGGCGCCGTCCGAGTCCCGGAAGCGCCAGCGGCTCTCGAGAACGCCCGCTCGCGCCGGGCCCTGGCGCTCCCAACCCTTCTGCGCGGCAAGGGCGGCATCGAGGCGGGCGAGCACCTCGGCCGGCGGGGCTCCCGTGCGGACGGTCCAGCTCGTCTCCCAACTTTCGCGCGTGCCTTCGTGCCGCAGGACCGTCCGGGGGAACTCCCGGATGGCGCCATAGGCCGCCGCGAGATGCCGGTCGGCCAGGCTCGCACGCGCCCAGCCGGAGTCCGGCCGCCAGTCGTACTCCATTCCCACCGCCGCGACCTGGGCCGTCCCCTTCCCGTAGAGCTTCTCGATGACGTGAAGGGCGCCGTCGATGCCCGACGAAAGCCCCGCGGCCGTCACGATCCTGCCGTTGTCGACGAACCGCCTGTCGGTGACGACTTTCGTTTTCGGGGCGGCGGCCCGCAGATCCTCGATCATCCCGGCAAAAGTCGTCGCCTCCAACCCGTCGAGCAGACCCGCCCGGGCGAGAAAGAACGCGCCGTTACAGACCGAGAGAACGACTTCGGCGCTCTTCGCCCGGGCGCGGAGCCACCCGATCACCGCGGCATTGTCGAGCTGCGGGTCCACGTTTCCCCCGGGAATGACCAGGACGTCCGGCACGGGCGCGTCTGCGAACGTAAACGACGGGTTGACGCTCATCCCCATGGAGGTCGCGATCGGCCCCATCGTCTCGGCCACGCTGTAGATCCGGAACGCTGGCTGGCCGTCGACGGAGGCGTGCCCGAGGACCTCCCACGGGCCGGTGTAGTCGATGATCTGGACTCCCGGGAAGATCAGGATCGCCGCGTTGCGCCGGGGCGCCTCCTTCGGACCCAGGGCGCCCGCTCGCGGGGCTGCCAGGAAACCCGAAATGACGAGGGCCCAGAAAACCTTCGTCTTCATGCTTGCTCCTGCCTC
Source organism: uncultured Acidobacteriota bacterium (assembly GCA_963724465.1). Classification (GTDB taxonomy): domain Bacteria; phylum Acidobacteriota; class Thermoanaerobaculia; order UBA5066; family Gp7-AA6; genus DAHUXD01. Next base: position 36,087 of record CAVRUT010000013.1, read on the forward strand.
CTGTCCCTCAGGCGCTCCGCAATGCCACCATCGGATCGACGGCGGTTGCCCGCCGCGCCGGCACGAAGCAGGCCAGCGCCGCGACGACCGCGAGGACGAAGGCCACCACGAAGTAGGTCGGCGGGTCCGTGGGCGAGACTTCGTAGAGCAGGCTCGCCCAGAGCCGCGTTACGACGATCGCGCCCGCAAGCCCGAGGGCGAGGCCCGCGACCACCGGCCGCATTCCCTGCCGCAGAACCATCCGCTGGACGCCCTGCGGCAGCGCGCCGAGGGCCATGCGGATGCCGAACTCCTGGCTCCGCTGGCCGACGGAGAAGCCGATTACCCCAGCGATCCCGGTCGCCGTGACGACGAGCGCGAGGCCTGCAAAGAGCGAGAGCAGGATCGCCGTCAGGCGCGGCGAGGCGAGGGCGCCGGCGCGCACCTGCTCGAGTGTCCGGAAACGATCCACGGGCTGATCCGGGCCCACCGCATGGACGGCCGTCCTCACGACCCGCTCCATGAGCGACGGCTCGACCGCGGTCCGCAACAGACACGTCGTGGAGAGCCACGGAAACTGGTCGAGCGAGACGAATGCCTGGTCCACCGGGGGATCGGCAAGGCCGTATTGGCGCACGTCGCCGACGACGCCGACGATCGTGAACGTCGGAGACTCTCCGTCGGGCCGGCTCCCGACCTTGATGCGGTGCCCGACCGGATCCTCGGAGGGCCAGAGGTGCCTCGCCATCGACTGGTTGATGACGACGACGGGCGCAGCCCCGGCCCGATCGGAAGCCGCGAGGCTCCTGCCGCGCAGGATCGGCACGCCGATCGTCCGAAAGTAATCGGGAGTGACGTGCTGAAAGTCCGCCCGGGGCAGCGCATCCGCGGCGACCGGGGGCCGCCCCTCGATCTGGAACTTGCCGTTGTTCGCCCGGCCGCCCTCGTTCAACGGGATGGTCCCGGAAAGCGCGACGGAGACGACGCCCGGCTCGGCCGCGAGGCGCTCGAGCAGACGCCGGTGGAAACCGCGCTGGTCCTCGTCGGTCTTGTACCTCGTGAAGTTCAGGTCGATCCGGGAGGTCAACACCCTCTCGGTCCGAAACCCGGGGTCGACCCGGGAGAGTTTCCAGAGAGTCCGCAGCATGAGCCCCGCGCCGCAGAGAAGCACGAAGGAGATTGCCACCTGGGCCACGATGAGAAGGTTCCGGACGCGCACGCCCTTCGGACCGGAGCTGCCGCGCTCCCTGCCGTCCTGGAGCGAGGCGGAGAGGCTGCGGCGGGGCGAGAGGGCCGGAATCAGCCCGAGCCCGATCCCCACGAGAAGGGACACGCCGAGCGAGAAGAAGAGCACGGGCCCACTCACCGCGATCTCGGAGGCGCGGGGCGTGAAGCGCTCGGCAAAATGGACGAGGAGGCCGCGGCCGGCCGCCGCGACCACGAGCCCGAGGGCTCCCCCGGCAAGGGAAAGCAGGACGGTCTCGGTCAGAAGCTGCCGCGCCAGCCGGGACCTTCCCGCGCCGAGGGCCGACCGAAGCGCCAGCTCCTTCTCGCGTCGGACCAGGCGAGCGAGCATGAGGTTGGTCACGTTGGCGCACGCGAGCAGCAGCACGAGCGCGACCGTGCCGAAGAGGAGCAGGAACGTCGGGCGCGCCGTGCGCGTGAGCTCCTCGGACAGCGGCAGGGGCGCGATCTCGAGGCGGGCGGCCGCCGGATAACTCTTCGGATAGTCCTGCGAGAGCCGGGAGGCGAGCTCCGTCAGGTCGCGCCGGGCTTCGGGAAGCTCGACGTCTGGCTTCAGACGCGCGAACGCGCGGAGCATTCCGCCGTCGCGGTCCTCCTCCATCCTGGGATCGGAACGGAACGGACACGCCGACGTCGGCATGTACACGTCGTTGTCCTGCGGGTAACCCGGGATCGGCGGGAGTACGCCCACGACGGTGTGCGGGCGGTCGTTCATCTGAAAGACGCGTCCCACGACGGAAGGGTCGCCGCCAAAGGAGCGCCTCCAATAGTCGTGGGAGAGGACGAGAACGGCCTCGGCGCCGTGCCTGTCCTCGCCCGGCAGGAACGTGCGCCCGAGGATCGGCTTGACTCCGAGCAGGTCGAAGAAGTTGGCGGACACGACTCCCGTCTGCACGCGCTCGGGCTCGGGCCGCCCGAGGAGCACGAACCACATGGAGTGGTACTCCGCGACGGCTGCGAGGCTGTGGGTCCGCGTGCGCAGGTCCTCGATCTCGAGGGGCGAGAATTGCCCGTCCTGGATCCCGGCGCCGGCGGCGTCGACACGAACCCTCACGAGGCGCTCGCCGCCGCCGTAGGGGAGCGACTGCAGCAGAACGCCGTGGACGACCGAGAAGATCGCCGTGTTCGCCCCGATGCCGAGGGCGAGGGTCAGGACCGCGGCCGCGGCGTAGCCCGGGGTTCTTCCGCAGCGAGCGCAGTCCGTAGCGAACGTCCTGCAGGACCGTCTCGAGGAGGACGGCGCGGCTGACCTCTCGCGTCTCCTCCTTCGTCTTCTCGACCCCACCGAACCGGACGAGCGCGGCGCGGCGCGCCGGACCGGGCTCCATGCCGCGGCGCACGTTTTCCTCGGTCTCCCTTTCGACGTGAAACGCGAGCTCTTCGTCGAGCTCCCGCTCCATGCGGCCGGCTCCGAAGAGGGACCGCGCGGTTTTCAGAACTCGCCGGATCATGGTGTTTGCCTCCCTCCGCCTACGTCGCCGCCAGGACCCGCCCGACCGCCGCCGCGAAGCGCTCCCAGCTCTCGGTCTCCTCGGCCAGCTGGCGCCGCCCGAGCCGCGTCAGGCCGTAGAAACGTGCCTTGCGGTTGTTCTCGGAGCTGCCCCACTCGGCCGCGATCCAGCCCTTTTCCTCGAGCCGGTGGAGGGCCGGGTAGAGCGAGCCCTGGTTGACCGCGAGGACATCCTCGGAGAGCTGCTGGATGCGCTGGGAGATCCCCCACCCGTGCATCTGGCCGTTGGCCAGCGTTTTCAGGATCAGGACGTCCAGGGTTCCCTGCAAAAGGTCGCTTCGGGAAGGTGCCATGGTGCTGTTTCTCCTCTCCCCTCGAATCTCTACAGGAGTCTACGGCGCTTCCTGTAGATTGTTTAGGGGAAAGGAAACTTTTTTTCGAGGGCCCTCGCGATAGGCTTGCGCCGCAGAGGGGGCACCGTGAAAAAAGGACCCGTTTCCGCACTTTTCGCCAGCCTCGCCCTGGTCGCCTCGCTGTCGCCCGCCGCCGAGCCTCCCGCCAGACCGCCGGTCGCCATCCGCGCCGCCCGCGTGCTGGACGTCAAGTCGGGCCGCTACGTGGACCATTCCGTCGTCGTTGTCTCCGGGGACCGGATCGAGAGCATCGGAACCGCTGTGCCGGCCGGCGCGACCGTGATCGACCTCGGCGATCGCGTCCTGATGCCCGGGCTCATCGATGCGCACACGCACATCCTCCTCCAGGGCGACGCCACCTCGGCCGAGTACGACGAGCAGATCTTGAAGGAGTACCCGGCCCACCGGGTCGTCCGCGCCGTTCGAGCCATGCAGATCGGCCTCGGCCACGGCTTCACCACGATGCGGGATGTCGAGACCGAGGGCGCGGGCTACGACGATGTGGCCATCCGCGACGCGGTCAACGAAGGGGTCGTTCCGGGTCCGCGCTTGAAGGTCGTGGGGCCCGCGCTGTCGACGACGGGCAGCTACCCGATCTCGCACTTTCGCCCCGACTGGAGGTTCCCGAGCGGCGTCATGGTCTGCGACGGCGCGGACGGCTGTCGCAGGGCCGTGCGCGAGCAGCTCTCCTACGGGACGGATTGGGTGAAGATCTACGCGAACACCGGAGGCCTCAGGCTCACCGCCGACGGCTACGTCGACTCTCCCCCCAACTGGACGAAGGAGGAGATCGAGGCCGTCGTCTCCGAGGCGCACGCGCACGGCGTGAAGGTGGCCGCCCACGCCCGGTCCGACAGCGGCCTGCGGATCGCGGTGGCCGCCGGGGTCGACTCGATCGAGCACGGCGACTCGATCCGCCCCGAAATGGCGGCCGAGATGGCGAAGAAGGGGATCGTCTTCTGCCCCACCCTGACGGTCGTCCACTACGTCTCCGGACCGCGCGCCGCCGCGGGCTGCGCGATCTGCGCCGAGTCCGCGAAGATCCAGGCCCGCTCCTTCGAGAACTGCCGCAAGGCCGGCGTGAAGATCGTCTTCGGCACGGACGCCGGCGGCTTCCCGTGGACCGAGATCAACCAGGCCAAGGAGTTCGAGTACGAGGTCGAGCTCGGAATGACGCCCCTCGAGGCGATCCGCACGGCCACGACGAACGCCGCGGAGCTGCTCGGCATGACCGGCCAGATCGGCACGATCGAGAAGGGCGCGTACGCGGACCTCGTCGCCGTCGCGGGCGACCCTCTGGCCAACGTCGCCGCGCTCTCGAAGATCGACTGGGTGATGAAGGGCGGCCAGGTCGTCAAGGACGACCGGGGCGGGAATCGGTGACCGGCAGACGGGAATCGAGGTCATCATGCTGCGCGTCGGTCTGACCGGGGGGCTGGCATCGGGAAAATCCACGGTGGCGCGCCTGCTCGCCGAGCGCGGGGCGGCGGTCTTCGACTGCCGACACCCTCGTGCGCGAGCTCTACCAGCCCGGGGGAGCGGCCGTCCACGCGGCGCGCGACCTCTTCGGCGACGCGGCCCTCGACGACAGCGGCGCGGTCGACCGGGCGCGGGTCGCCGAGATCGTCTTTCACGATCCGGCCAAGCGCCGTGCCCTCGAGGCGCGGATCCACCCCATCGTCCGGGAGGAGCGCGAGCGGCGCTTCGCTCAGGCGGCGTGGGCCGGCGCCCGGGTCGTCGTCTGCGAGGCCTCGCTGCTCTTCGAGGCGGGCACGGAATCGGAGTACGACCGGGTGCTGCTCGTCGTGGCCCCGGTCGAGGAGCGCATCCGGCGGTGGGTCGCCAAGGGCGGCAGCGAAGAGGACGCGCGGCGGCGCATCGCCGCCCAGATTCCCGCCGAGGAGGCGGCCAAGCGGGCCCACGAGATCATCGTCAACAACGGCTCGCCCGAGGACCTGCGGCGCCAGGTGGACGAGGTCTGGGGGCGCTGGCTGGCGCTGGCGGGAAACTAGACGCCGCCGATTTCCCGTAGACTTTCCTCATGCCGGCCAAGAAAATCAGCCTCCCAGCTCCCCTGGCCGTTCGCAACGGCGACGCGCTCCTGATCGTCGGAACGATGAAAGGCCTCTTTCTGATGCGCTCGGACTCCAGGCGCCGCCGCTGGCAGACGTCGGGCCCGCACTTTCCAGGCTCGTCGGTCTACGGCGCCACCCTCGACGCGCGGGCCGGGCGGCGCCGCCTCTGGGCCGCCCCGTCGAGCATGCACTGGGGCGCGGAGCTCGCCTGGAGCGACGACTTCGGAAAGAACTGGCAACGGCCCGCGACACCCCTCGTCCGCTTTCCCGAGGCGTCCGGCGCGGCCCTGAAGAACATCTGGCAGATCGCCCCGGGGCGCGCCGACGAGCCCGACACGCTCTACTGCGGCGTCGAGCCGTCGGCGCTCTTCGAGTCGCGCGACGCGGGACAGACCTGGAACCTGAACGAGGGCCTCTGGAACCACCCCCACCGCGCCCAGTGGATGCCGGGCGGCGGCGGGCTCTGCCTCCACACCGTGCTCGTGGACCCGGCGCGGCAAGGCCGCCTGACCGTCGCGAGCTCGACGGGCGGCGTCTACCGCTCCGACGACGGGGGTCGCTCGTGGAACGCCCGCAACCGCGGCGTGCGCGCCGAGTTCCTCCCGGAGAAGCACCCCGAGTTCGGCCAGTGCGTGCACAAGATCGTCCAGCATGCGGCGCGCCCCGGCCGCCTCTTCCTCCAGAACCACTGGGGCCTCTACCGCTCCGACGACGCCGGCGACTCCTGGCAGGACGTGGCCAACGGCGTGCCGTCGGACTTCGGCTTCTGTCTGGGAATTCACCCCCGCGACCCCGACACCGCCTTCATCGTGCCGCTGCACTCGGACGGATTCCGGTGCACGCCGGACGGGAAGCTGCGCGTCTACCGGACGCGCGACGCGGGCGCGTCCTGGCAGGCGATGACGCGCGGGCTTCCCCAGAAGGACGCCCTCGAGACGGTCGTGCGCGACGGGATGGCCGTGGACGGATCCGATCCCGCCGGCGTCTACTTCGGCACGCGCAGCGGCAAGCTCTACGGCTCGCGCGACGAGGGGCGCACGTGGGACCTCCTGCGCGAAGGGCTGCCTCCGATCGTCTGCGTCAAGGCGGCGACCGTCGAGAACGTCCGCGCGCGGAAGAAAGCCCCGCGCCCCGCAGGAGCGCGGCGCCGCCGGGGAGCGGCTGCGCCGGGCGGCCTGATGGGCGTGCGATTCCTGATCCCGGGCCCCCTGCGCCCGTTTTCGGGCGGCCGCCCGGCGGTCGCGCTCGACGCCTCCCCCGCGACGGTCGCGCGAGGCCCTCGCTGCGCTCGGGACCCTCTACCCCGGCCTCTCCGAGCGCGTCCTGACCGAGCGCGGCGACGTGCGGCCCCACGTCAACGTCTTCGTGGCCGAGACCAACATCCGCGACGCCGGCGGCCTCGAAGCCCCGGTGCCCGAGGGCTGCGAGATCGCGATCCTCCCGGCCGTCAGCGGGGGCTGATGCGGTTGAAGGCGCCGACGCCGCCCGCGTGGACGGCGGCCGTGCTCGCGGACCTCGACGCCTTTCTGCTCGATCATGCGGCCAACGAGCGAAAAGCCTCGTCCTCGGCGATGGCACTCGTCGCGCACTACCCCGACCGCGCGGAGCTCGTGGAACGCTGCGTCGCGCTCGCGATCGAGGAGCTGCAGCACTTCGGATCCGTCCAGGCGCATATCCGGCAACGGGGCCTCGTTCTCGGCCCGGACACGCGCAGCGCCTACCTGCAGCGCCTCCGCAAGGAGTTCCGCGAGGGCAGCGACGCCTACTTCCTCGACCGCCTCCTGACCGCCGGCATCGTCGAGGCGCGGGGCTGCGAGCGCTTCGGCCTCGTCGCGGCCGCCCTGCCGCCCGGCTCGCTCAAGGAGTTCTACCGGGACCTCGCCCGCTCCGAGGTGCGGCACCAGGAGCTCTACGCCGAGCTCGCGCGCCTCTATTTTGCCCCCGCCGCGGTCGCGGCGAGGCTGGAGGAGCTCCTCGAGGTGGAAGCGAGGGTGATGGCAGGGCTGCCGATTCGGGCGGCCCTCTATTGAAGCGGGCCCGAGGTTAAGCTCCGGTTCGTGATTTCCGGGAAGCCCGTTACCCAGTACCTCTCCCGCCACGCGGAGCCCGAGGCCGCGCTCGCCGACCGGCTCGAAGGCTCCTTCGGCCACGTCCTCGTGATTCCCGCCTACGGCGAGGGGCAGAGCCTCTTCGACACGCTCGGCTCCGCTCCGAAAGGGCCGCGGGGTGACACGCTGATCGTCGTCGTCTTCAACGCGCGCGCCGACTCGCCCGAGCGCGTTCACGAGGTCAACCGCGCCTCGATCGCGCGCCTCCACGAGGCCGCGAAGTCTTCGCGCGAACTCGGCGACGCTCCGCCCGTCTCGGCGCTCGCCTACCCCAACGGGTCGGTCGTCGTGATCGACCGAGCGCGGCCCGCCCATTTCCTGCCCGAAGGCCAGGGCGTGGGGCTCGCGCGCAAGATCGGCAACGACTTCGCCTTGAGGCTCCACGCGGCCGGACGCGTCGCCTCGCCGTGGATCCACAACACCGACGCCGACACGGTCCTCGCCAACGACTACTTCGACCAGACCGAGCCGGTCCCCTCCGAGGGCAATGCCGCGGCCCTCTACTTCTTCGAACACCGGTTCAGCGAGACGGACGAGAACCTGGCGCTCGCGGCGCGGCTCTACGAGATCTCGCTGCGCTACTACGTGCTCGGCCTCGCCTGGGCGGGCTCGCCCTACGCCTACCAGGCCATGGGAAGCTGCATCGCCATCCGACCCGAGGCCTACGCGGCCGTGCGCGGCTTTCCGCGCAAGAACGCGGCCGAGGATTTCTACGTCCTCGACAAGCTCGCCAAGGCGGGCTCGATCGCGAGGCTGGCCGGAACGCCTCTTCTTCTCGAAGGCCGCGTCTCCGACCGCGTCCCCTTCGGCACGGGCAAGGCGCTCTCGCAACTGCTGGGCAGGAGAGGAGCGCTCGCGGTCTTCCGGATGTACCACCCGGCCGTATTCGCGCACCTCGCCACGTGGCTGCGCGCCCTCGGGACCGTCGCCCGGTCCGGCGGCCGAATGGAGGCCGCGCTCGACGAGCTCCCGCGATCCAATCCTTTTTTCAAGGCGGACCTGCTCGTCGAGTCGCTCGAGAAGATGGGCGCCTTCGAGGCGATGCGGGGCGCGATCGCCCGCTCGAGCGATGCGGCGACGATGCGGCGCCACTTTCACACCTGGTTCGACGCCTTCCGGACGTTGAAGCTCATCCGAGCGCTCCAGGCGGGCGGGCTCCCGGCCCTCCGGTGGCACGAGGCACTGGCCGAGGCGCCCTTCACGGGTCTGTCCGCCTCGACGCGGGAGGACCCGGAGGCCCTGCGCCGCGCCCTCGCGGCCGAGGAGCGCAAGCTCTCTGCGGAGCCAACCGGCGTGGCGGCCGTCGTCGAGGCCGAAGCCTAGTTCATCGAACAGGAGCCCGGGCCGCGCGGATCTCCGCACGAGCCGCAGCCGCCGGAGGGCTCGGCCGAGGAGCTCGTGGACGCGCCACCGGAGCTGACCGCGAAGACCGAGAGGAGCTTCTCGAGCCTGCCGCCCTGGCACGCCGGGCAGCGCGGCTTCGCATTGCCGAGGACGAACTCCTCGAAGCGTTTCCCGCACTCGCGGCACCGGTATTCGAAGAGCGGCATGGCGCCCCGATTCTAACCCGTTCGTTCGGGAAGGCTAGAAGGGATACCCGATCGAGAGGAAGATGCGACCCGTTTCCTTGACCTTCGGTGCGTCGGTGCCAACACGAGGAGCCAGGACGCAAGACTGGTCGGGCGGTGCGTCCACGAACAAATTGCACTTCGTTTCGCCATCCGGTAGAACCGTCCTCGTGATCTGAAACGGCACCGTCCGCTCCTCGACGGGCCGTCCGATCTCGAGCCGGAGCGGCCCGATCGGCGTCATGTAGTGGATTCCGAGGCCCACCGACTGCCTCAGCCCGCTGGTCCCTTCGATGCGGAAATTGATCTGCCCCGGGTTGGCCCAGACCTGCGCGAGGTCGTAGAAGAGCGAGACGCCGAAGTTGCCCGCGATCGGAAGGCGGTACTCGAGGCCCATGGCCAGGAAGCCGTTTCCCCCGACGATGCGGGGCCCGGGGCTGCAGTCGTACTGAGCAAGGATCGGGTTCTGTTGCGTTTGGAGCGGGTACAACGTCGCACACGGCTCCGCCCCGGTCGCCTGCTGCGAAGGCAGCGTCGCCTGCGTGTTGTAGTCCACGGTGATTTCGTTGGGATTTTCGACGTTGCCTTCCGGCGTCAAGTTCACGGGAATGCCCTCGAGGTTTGTGTCGAACCCGCGCGCCGTCGAGGAACCGCCGGCGAAGAATTTCTCGGCGATCGGCACCGTGCTGCTCTGCGTCGTCACGCCGCCGTGCGGATAGATCGCGCCGACGCGCACCGAGGCCGCGAGCACGCCGCCGAGGATCGTCCAGAAATGCGCCGCCTGGCCCGACACCTTCCCGTACCAGGCGTCGGCATTCAAGAACGGGAACGCATAGCCGGCCGCGGCCGAGACGTAGTAGCCCTTGTGCGGGTCAAGCACGTCGTCTCGACGGTCGTAGAGGAGGCTCGGAACGATGGCGGACTGCCGGATCGGGAAGGCCGAGAGGGGATACTTCTCCCGCACGATCGTCGAGATGTCGTCCGGGTTGGTGGGCGCGATGTACTGATACGAGTAGCGCAGGCCGACCCGCAGGTTGCCGAAGAGCTTGACCGACTCCAGGAACGTGCCGAGCCGGTCGACGTCGACCTGCTGGATCGCCTCCCGGCTGGCAAAGGCCGCCACAGTCAGGGGGTACTCGGAGTTGAAGAAGTACGGCTCTTGGAAGTTCGCGACGGCGTAGCCGCGCCTCGAGATGGGCGCGTACTGGACCTCGAACGAAACCGACTGCATCCTTCCGAAGACATTCCGATACGTGATGCCGGCCGTCGCAAACGGGTCGTTCGGATCGGTGGCGCCGGGAGAGTACTGATAACCGACGCCGTAGAGGAGCGACAGCCGGCGCGCCTCCGTCAGGTCGATGTCCACCGTGTGCTCCTGGTTGTCCGGGCTGGCAGGCTTCGGTCGGACGTCGATCGAGCGGAAGACCCCCGTGCGCGCAAGGTTCCTCTGCGTGTCCGCGATCTTCTCCTCGGAATACGGATCTCCCTCTTTCCAGGCCACCTGGCGCAGGATCCGCTTCGGCTCCGTCACGGCGTTGCCGCGGACGATGGTCTTGCCGAAGAATGTGCGCATGCCCTCGTCCACGGTAAAGAAGACGTCCGCCTTCGTCTTGTCGGCGGAGACCGTCCAGCGGTCGCGCACAGCCGCCTCCCGCCAGCCCGTGTTCCAGTAGCGGTTCGTCAGGGTCGCCGCGTCCTGACGCATCAGGCTTGGATTGAACGGCTCCCCCACCCGCACGCTCAGAATGGCGTCGATCTCGGCCTCCGTCAGGTGCTCGGCGCCCTCGACCTGCCGACTCGCCACGAACGTGCGCGGGCCCTCGACGATCGTGAACGCGACGTCCAGCCGGTCGGGCTTCGCGTCAGCCGTGACCGCCGGCTTCTCGACGCGAGCGTAGATCCAGCCGCGCGTCTGGTAATAGCCGAGGATGCCGTCGGCGTCCCTCTGGAGCTCGCCGTCGAGAAGGTAGCCGTTCTGCAGCAGCGGGAGCCCTTTCTGGCGCGTCACGATGAGGTCGCGCAGGGTTTCCTCCGAGACGGAGGCGTTGCCCGCGAAAGTGATCCGCTCGACGGCGTACTTCGCCCCCTCCTCGACGGTCACCCGAACCGTGACCGGGTCCCGGCCCTCCGTCTTCGCGGTGACCGACGCCTTGTAGCGCCCCTTGCGCTGCAGGTCCTCGCGCGTCGCGTCCCTCCATTGCTCGAGGAGGTCTTCGTCGAAGCCCTGCGCTTCAAGGAGCGAAAGAAATTCACTGCGGACCCGTTTCTCCTTGATCCCGGTGGCCTCGATCTCGAACCGCGGCCCGACCGCGATCCTGTAGACCGGGCGCACCGTCCCTTCGTCGGTCGGCTCGGAGGCGATGAGTTCCACCGAGGCCTTGAAATGCCCCTGCTCGAGAAGGAACCTGCGCAGGCGCTCCGCGTCCGAGCGGGCGCGCGCCTCCTCGTAGGGCTTCCCGACCTTGAGCTTCAACTTCGCCACGAGCGCATCGGACGTGTACGGCTCGAGCGGGCCGTCGAAGAACGGCGGCGCCGTCCGAGCCCGCTCGCCCGAGGTGATCCGGTAAACGACCTTCGCGGTGAAGGAGGCGGCGTCGAAGCTCACCTCCGGATCGACCGCGGCACGGAAGTAGCCGTCGGCCGCCAGCCGCCGCTCGAGTGCGTTGGCGCCCTCTGCCAGGGCCGTGGCGTTGAAGGGCCCCTGCTCCTGCAGCGGGACGGCCCGGCGCATGTCCTCGCGGGAGAGGGACGACTTTCCCTCAAACTCGATGTCGGCGACGCGGTAAGACCGCCACAAGTGGATCGTCACCGCGACGCCGCCCTCGGACCCCGGGCTCGCGACCACGACGATGTCGAAGTAGTCGAGCGTCGCGAAGAGGTTCTGGATCGTCGCCCCTGCGTCGTCCTCGGTCAGCGGACGCCCGATCCGAAACGCGACGAGGGCCCCGATTTCGCTCGCATCCACCGGGCCGTCGCTCGTGTAGGCGATCGACTCGACCGGGCGGCCGTAAAGCTCCGGGAGGACCTCGGCCGCGGCCGCGCCCCCCGCACGAACGGCGAGGAGGACGGCCAGGGCGAGCGGCGCAAGGGCGCTCCGCATCACAGGCGCTGGCGCCGCCTCACGCTGATCGAGAGGATGCCGTTCTCGTCCCGGATCAGCTGGACCAGGATGTCGTTCGTGGCCTGCCACTCCACGCGGACGATCGGCTCCTTGCTCGAGTCGAGGGCGATCGACGAGGTCACCGCCAGGTCCTGGGTGATCTGCTTGCCGATCGTCGACCGGACGGTCGTGATCTGGCTGCCGGTGAAGACGGGTTCGATCTGGAACCGGTCGAGCTTGAAAATTCGGCGCGTTTCCGCGCGCAGGCCTCCGGTCACCGCCCCGGCGACGGCGCCGCCGGCGGCCGAGACGAGCTGGTTGGCGGTGTCGGTCGGGTAGCGGGTGTCCGGCGGCGACCCGGAGAGGAGAAGCCCGAGGATCGCGTCGTTGGGCAGCGGCGGGTCGGAGGTGAAGTTGGCGGTGATCCGCGGCCAGGTCCCCGCGAGTAGAACCACGAGGTTGTATCCCTTGACCTCCGCCCGCGCGCGCACGTCGACGAACGGGGCGATGCGCTCGGTGTTCGAAAAGGTCAACGTGCCCGCTTCGATCTCGTAACGGATGTCGCTGAAGACGACGCGGCCGCCCTCGTCGAGAACGACCTGCCCGAGAATCACCGGGTCGCCCAGGGTGCCGCGCGCGCGCAGGTCCACGGTTCCCGACAGGCGCGCCAGGTTGTTGCGCACCTCGAGCGCCGCCGCCGAAACAATTCGGACGTCGAGCGTCGTCCGCTCCTTCCACGGCTCCCGCGCGGCGAACGCCCCGGTGGGGCGGCCGCGTTCGAGGAGGTCCGAGAGCGTGATCTCGACGTCCTTCGAGTAGGTGCCGCGCAAGAGCGTGATCTCTCCGCGAAGCTGATTGCCCGCCTCGTTGCCCGTCGCGACGAGGTCCGCGTCCACCGTCAGCCGCAGGGCCGGGATGGCGCGCACTGAGATGCGCCGGCCCTGGGTGGTGAGCCGGTAGTCCTTGATCCCGGCGCCCGCGAGGCGAAAACTGCCCGCGACGAATGCTTCGCCTTCCGCGACCCTGGCACGCAGCCCCTCGATCTCGCCGGAGGAGCCGAACAGGCGCACGGCTCCTTCGATCTCCTCGAGGGAGTAGCCCGCCACGCGGTACCGGCCGTTCTCGATCCGGAGGACGCCGTTCCAATTGGGAGACTCGGCGGAGCCGGAGACCGCGAGGTCCACGACGAAACCGCCGGTCAGGCCGAGATCCGGAAACGCCAGGCCAAGAAGGGACGCGTCGGCGTTTCCGGTCGCCTTGCCCTCGATCGTCGGTTTCTCGCCCGAGAAATCCACAGCCCCGCGGAGCCGCAGGTCCACCCCTTCGCCGACGGCGTGCACCTCGCCGAGCGCGATGCGCCCCTTCGCAACGGAGACGGAAATGTCCCCCTCGCTGTGGACGAGCGCGGGTCGGTCCCGCGAGCCCAGACGGGCCTCGGTCACCACGAACTCTCCGGACGGCTTTTCCCCCTCGGCCGACGGCAGCCGCACCCGGCCGTGCGCCGCGACTGCGCCTCCGTCGCCGGCCGGCAGCGCGGCGGGCGTCAAGAGCAGCAGAGCGGCAAGATCACGGGCGTCGAGCCCCATGTCGAGCTCGACCGGCGTGGCGCCGGCGTCTCCCTTCGCCGTGAGCGTCCAGTGGCCGGGCACCGTGACCGCGCCATCGACCTCGCCGTGGGTCACGCTCACGGCGAGGCGGGGAGACAGAGCCTCGGGAATCGCGTGCCCGTAGAACGAAGCGCCCGACAGTGAGGCCGACGCCGTGAGGTCCGGCCGGCTGAACGTGCCGGAGCCCGCGAGCTCGAACGAGACGCGGCCCGACACCTCGGGAGCGAGCCCGGCCAGCGCGTCGAGAGACTCGAGCGGCACCGCGTCGCCGGCGGCCCGGGCCTCGAACGTCTTCTCATTGTACTTGATCGCGATGTGGCCGCCGACCATGCCGGCGCCGACGTCCGCCCGGACGTCGTCGAGCTCGAAGAGCCCCGGCGAAAGTCCCATCCGCCCCGTCATCCGCGACACCTTCTGGCCCCACAGGACGGCATCGTCGAGCGCCGCGGCGCCGCCGCCGGTCACGGAGTTCGGGGGACTGCCGGCGAGAGGAAAGCTTCCCGTCAGCCTCCCTTCGATCGGGTATTGCAGGTCGAGGTACTCGAGGAAACGGGACACCGGGTAGTCCTTCGCCGTCAGGACCAGGTCGAGGGTCGGCCGCGAGGGGTCCTTCCGGTACCGGGTCGTGCCCTCGAGCGAGAGCGATGCGCTGCCGTCGTAGACGCGCAGGGGATGGAAAACGAAGGCGCCGTCGTGCATGTCGGTCGTGCCTCGAACGCTGCCGAACAGGACCCCCGCGTAGCGGGCGTTCTCGGCGGAGAACCTCGCCGAGACGTCCGGGTCGCCCCAGGATTTCGCGATGTGCCCCTCGACCTCGCCGCTGCCGCCGAGCCCGAGCGGGCTCGGAACGTCGCCGGAGGCCGCGACGAAGTTCTGAAAGAGGTGATCGACCTCGACGAGGTCCCGGGAGCGCAGCCGGAAGTCGAAGTCCGGAAGCCACTCGCCGATCCTGAGCCCCCCAGTCGCTTCGAGGGTCGAGGCCGGGAACCGGAACGGCGTGCTCTCGAAGCCGATGCGGCCGTCCACGACGGGAAGGTCGCCGCCGCCGCCGATCGGGATCCCGAAGCGGCCCCCGACGAGCGAGGCCGCCGGCCCCGGTTCGATCTGGAGGCGAGCGGCGCCGTCGGACCGGCCGATGCCGCCCTCGGACCAGCGCAGCGTCGCCGAGAGCGCGGCCGAGCCCGAGAGCCCCGTGCCCGGCAAGTGGATGTCGCCGAAGAAGCGCTCGACCGAGATCGCCCGCCCGTCGAGCGACAGTGTCATGGGCTGCGGGCGCCCGCCGCCGGCCAGGTTGTCGATGCGGTAGACGCCGGCGAGTTCGCCGCCCGCGTACCGGCCCCTCTCGATTCGCGCGATGAGCGCGTCGGGCCGGGCGAGCACGATGGCCGCGAAGTCCTCGACCAGAAACCCCTTGGCGTCGAGCTTCGGGACCGCCAGCCGTCCCGCGATCCGGAAGCCGCCGGAGGAGGGGAGTGCGAGTTCGGCCTGGAGGCTCGCGTCGCCGCCGAAGCCGAGCCCCGAATGAAAGAGGCGCTCGACCTCGGCCACGTGGAGATCCGCGGACACGCGCAGGAGAAGCGAAGGTTCCTTCAGGTTTTCGATCGAGCCCGAAGCCCTCAGCTCGCCGAACTCCCCGTCGATCCTCAGGGACTCGACCTGCAGGCCGGACGAGGGGCCCAGGCGAAACGCCAGGTCCATGCCGAAGAGGAACGGCTCGTCGCCTGGCAGGCGCAGCGTCGCCCGCTGGCAGGCGACGCTGCCGCGGTATCGAGCGGACGGCAGCGCGACCAGCTCCGCGGCGAAGCCTTCGAGCCGCCCGTCGATCCCGGTTCGGCGCCCTTGGAACTCGAAGAGGCCTTTCTGCACGACGAGCTCGCCGATGCGCACGGCGAGCCCGCCCCTCTCGGCCGGGCGCGACAGCCCCGGCGGCAGGTTCCAGGTCCCGTCGGGGAACTGGACGAGAGCGATTCTCGGGCGCACGGCGCGCACGCGACCGAAGCGCAGCTCTCCCCCGGTGACCGAGACACCGCCCCCGATCGTCAGCTCCTGGGCTTCGAGAAGCGGCCCCTCCGGCGCACGGGGGTCGTTGCCGACGCGGACGTCGGCCAGGTGCACCGAGGGCGGGAAGATCTGGAAATCCACCCGGCGGAAGCTCACCGGCCGCTGGAGGAGCTCGGACAAGCGCTGCTGCGAGACGCCCTGGAAGAGGGACTGGAAGCGGTCCGATTCCCAGATCGCGTACGCGGTGAGGACCAGGAAGACGACGAGGATCAGGAAGAGCCGGGACGTCGAAAGCCGCTGCGCCTCGTGCGGCACCTCGTCCGGCCGGCGATCGCGCGTGTCGTCACCCGCCATGCGCCGACAAACTCAGACGCCCCAGGACAGCTTCGCGGCGAGCTGCTCGAAGTGGTCCGACTCGGCGCGGACGCAGTAGCGTCACGGAGGAGGCGCTCGACCGCACGTCGATGGGGCTTCCGGCGAGCACCGGGAACCCCTCCTGGCCGTCGAGCGTGAGGTAGACGCCGCCGTCGCGCCGCTCGGGCCCGAGCACGCTCACGCGGATCCGGGTCGTGTTCGGGACGACGAGCGGCCTCTGCCCGAGCGAGTGGGGGCAGATGGGCGTGATGACGATCGCCGGCAGCGCCGGGTGAAGGATCGGCCCGCCGGCCGAGAGGTTGTACGCGGTCGAGCCCGTCGGCGTCGAGACGATCACGCCGTCCGCGCGAAACTCGGCCACCGGGCGGCCGTCGAGGGCGATCCTGAAGGTGGAGATGCGAGCGAGCGCCTCGCGGTTCAGGACGGCGTCGTTGAGGACGCGGTACTTGCCGTGGTGGGGCCCCCGCGAGATCGTGACGTCCATTCGGCGCCGCCGGTCCTCGCGGAACCGGCCCTCGAGCACGTCGTCGAGGCGCCCGAGGGCTTCGGTCTGCGGGATCCCGGCGAGAAAGCCGAGGAGGCCGAGGTTGACCCCCAGCAGCGGCGTCCCCGAGGGCGCGGCGCGGGCCACCGAGAGCAGCGTGCCGTCCCCGCCGAGCACGATCACCAGGTCGGTTTCGCGAGCGATCCGGGTGCGCGCCACGCCGTCGGGACGCCGGAGCGCCCCGGCGGTCTCCGTGTCGAAGACGACGTTCCGGCCCCGGCGCCGCAGCGCCTTTTCGAGCGCGGACGCGAGCTCGGCCGCCGAGGCGGACCCGACCTTCGCGACGACGCCGACGTGCCGGAACCTGGGCGCGGACCGGCGGGACCCCTTCATCCTGCTCAATTTACACGAAATCCGAGCAGAAACTCCTCGTTGCCGCGGGCGCCGCGGATGGGCGACGAAATCGCGCCGAGGACCGCGAGGCCGAGCCTGCGCCCGGCCTCCTCGATCTCTGCGACGACGCGGCGGCGCGTGGCCGGCGAGCGCACGACGCCGCCCCGCGGGACCTCGGCGCGGCCGGCCTCGAACTGCGGCTTGACCAGAACGACGACCGAGCCGCCCGCCTTCACGAGCGGGACGACCGCGGGCAGGATGAGGCGAAGCGAGATGAACGAGACGTCCACCACGGCAAGATCGACCGGTTCCGGGACGTCGGCCCCGGAGAGCCAGCGCGCGTTGACCCTCTCGCGAACCACGACGCGCGCGTCCGCGCGCAGCCGCGCGTCGAGCTGGCCGTGGCCCACGTCCACCGCGTAGACGCGGGCGGCGCCGCGCTGCAGCAGGCAGTCCGTGAAGCCCCCGGTGGACGCTCCGACGTCGAGGCAGACCCAGCCCGCCGGGTCGATCGCGAAGTGGTCGAGGGCCGCCGAAAGCTTGACGCCCCCGCGCGACACGAAGGGATGCGGCGGCCCGCCAACCGCGATCTCGGCATCTTCGCCGAACGCCTCACCAGCCTTCGCGGCCCGTCGGCCGTCCACGTTCACGAGCCCGGCCAGGATGAGCGCCTGGGCCTTCTCGCGCGTCGGCGCCAGGCCGCGCGCCACGAGCAGCAGGTCCAGCCGCTTCGAGCCCTTCGCTCTCCGCCCCTTGGGGGAAGAGGGTCGGGGTGAGGGGGGCCTCGTCGGGCTCAAAACGCGAACACGACCTTCATCGAGCCTTCGGCGCGGCGCGCCCGGGCGAAGGCCTCGCCCGCCTCGTCGATCCGGAAGCGATGCGAGACGAGGTCGCCGACGACGATCCGCCCGCTCGCGATCGCCCCGAGGGCCTCCCGCGTGTCGTCCGGGCCACACGAGTAGGACGGCACCACCGCGATCTCCCTGAAGTAGAGCCCGTTCAGATCCACGGCCCACGTCTCTCCGGGGGGGGCCATCGTGAACAAGAGCAGCGTGCCACCGGGGGCCACCGCGTCGACCGCCTCGCGGATCACCTCGGGCTTTCCGGGACACACGAAGACGAGGTCGAATCCCCGGCCCTCCGAGAGGCGTCCTGCGCCCGCGGCCAGCGGCTCCCGGTCGACGTCCACGACGTCCTCCGCACCGCTTTCCCGCGCGAGCGAAAGGCGCGATCCGACGCGGTCCGCCCCGGCGATCCCGACCGCCCCCGAGGCCCGTGCGAGCCGCAGTGCGAGCTGACCGGTCGTTCCGAGGCCGACGCAGAAGAAGGACCGCCCGGCCGCAAACCTCGCCCGCCGGAAGGCCTTCACGACGGTGGCGAGGGGCTCGGTGAAGCTCGCCTCCTCGTCGGACACGGACCCGGGGACCTTGTGGGTGTCGCGCGCCAGATTGCCCGCCGGGACTCGGACGAGCTCGGCCATGCCGCCCGGATCCAGGCGCGAGGAGCGCCACTCGGTGCACTGGACGTACTCGCCGGCCTCGCAGTTCCGGCACGCGAAGCACGGCGCGTGGTGATGCGGGACCACGCGCTCGCCCGGCACGAAGTCCGTCACTCCCTCGCCGACCTTTGCGATCTCGCCCGCGATCTCGTGGCCGAGGACGCTACCGGCCTTGCTCCGCACGTACCAGTCGAGCAGGTCCGAACCGCAGATCCCGGAGACGCGCGTGCGCACGAGCGCCTCGCCCGGCCCGATCTCGGGCTCCGGCATCTCGACCACGGCGACGGCGCCCGAGGCGTCCACGCGCACGGCCTTCATAGTGTGATTATCCTCCGTCGCCGTCGCTTCGCTCCGGCTCCCGCGGCGCGAGGCTCCTCCGCTGCCCTCGCGGAGACTCCTCGCGCCGCAATCCGAAAAAATCCGACTTTGGCGCTCGCAGTTACACTCAAGCTTGTTGTGACTGCCGACTTGCGCATCGAAAACATCAGCGATACGGCGCGCTGGGTCGCCCTGTATCGCGCGATCGAGTCCGAGCGGCCGGACGCCCACTTCCGCGACCCGTACGCGCGACGCCTGCTTGGAGAGGACGGAGAAGCCGTCGCGAGGTCGGTCCCCTCCTTCCGCTCGGGCCTCTGGGCCATGGTCGTCCGGACCTGCCTCTTCGACGAGATGATCGAGCGCGCCGTCCGAGAAGACGGCGTGGACACGGTCGTCAACCTCGCCGCCGGCCTGGACGCTCGGCCATGGAGGATGAAGTTTCCCGCGGCGCTTCGCTGGGTGGACGTGGACCTTCCCGACATCCTCGCCTACAAGGCGCGGACCCTCGCCTCCGACCGGCCCGCCTGCGGCTACGAGGCGGCCGCCTGCGACCTGCGGGAGGCGACGTCTCGCCGCAACCTCTTCGAACGCGTCGGAAAGGCTTCCACGAAGGCGCTCGTTCTCACCGAGGGTTTGCTCGTCTATCTGACGGCGGAGCAGGCGGGCGCACTCGCCGCGGACCTGCACGCGCCCGCGAGCTTCCACTCGTGGGTGATCGACCTCACCTCTCCGAAGCTGCTCGAGTTTCTCCAGAAGCGCTGGGGCGATACGCTCGAGAAGGGACGAGCACCCCTGCAATTCGCTCCCGCCGAAGGCACCGGCTTCTTCCGGCGCTACGGCTGGAGAGAGGTGGAGTTCCGCTCGAGCTGGGACGAGGCGAAGCGCCTGAGGCGCCGGATGCGCGGCGCCTGGCTCTGGGACCTGATCTCCCCCTTCACCTCGGCCGAGCGCCGCGAGGAGGGCCGCCGGATGAGCGGCGTCGTGCGCCTCGAGAGGACCTAGGTGTGAATTCTCAAGACGTTGTTCACTCTGACGTCAACCCAGCAACGGCGAGGCTAAGAGTTCCCCTCTCCCCCCGACTGGGGGGAGAGGGCCATGGTGAGGGGGCAGCCCGCAACGATGAACCCGGATGGCAGTCGCCAGGGTAAGTCGCCCCTCACCCCAACCCTCTCCCGCCGGGAGAGGGGGCCTTCACGACCCGTCTCGCTGTGAACAACGTGTTGAGAAACGACACCTAGGCCCGGGCGGCCTCGGCGACGCCTTCGAGCAGCCGCTCGACCTCGTCCTCGGTCGTGTAGAGGGCCAGGCCCGCGCGCACGAGGCCGTCTCCCGCGTGCCCGAGTCGTTGGACGACGGTCCAGGCGTAGAAATCGCCGCTCGACACGAAGACCGCGAGGCGGGCCAGATCTTCGGCGACCGCGTCGGCGGAGCGTCCCTGCACCGTGAAGGAGACGGTCTGCGTTCGCGGAGCGTCGGGGGGCGGTCCGTAGCATGTGACGCCGGAAATCCGCCCGAGGCCGTCCCACAGCCTCGAAAAGAGGCGGGACCCGCGCGCGTGGAGTTCGGCGTAAGCCGCCGCGAGGGCCGCGCGACGACCGGCCGCGGCGCCGCAAGCGAGAGAGGCGAGAAAGTCCACGGCCGCCGCGGCGCCGACGATCGCCTCGTGGGAAAGCGTTCCCGTCTCGAGGCGCTCGGGCGACCAGTCGGGCGCAGGCTCGACCTTCGGCGCGTCGAGCGATTCGATCAGCTCCTGCCGTCCCCAGAGAACGCCGAGATGCGGGCCGTAGAACTTGTAGGGTGAGCACACGAGAAAGTCGCAGCCGATCTCGGCCACGTCCGCGAGAACGTGCGGCGCGGAGTGCACTGCGTCCACGAAGGCGAGCGCTCCCGACGCGTGCGCCAGCTCCGAGATCCGCCGCACGTCGTTGACCGTGCCGAGGGCGTTCGAGGCCGCGCCGACCGCGACGAGCTTCGTACGCCGCGAGATCGCCCGTTCGAGGTCCTCCCAGTCGAGGTCCCCCGACTCGGGCCGCATCCGGACCGTTCGGACAGTCACGCCCCGCTCCTTCTGGAGGTACTTCCAGGGATCCACGTTGGCGTGATGGTCGAGCTCCGTGACGACGACCTCGTCTCCCGGCCCCCACTCGCGGCCGAGCGCGCGGGAGAGGTGATAGGTGAGCGTCGTCATGTTCTGCCCGAACGCGATCTCCGACGGCCGACCGTTGAGGAATTCCGCCAGGGCCTCGCGCGCCGAGGCGAGCGCGGCGTCCGTCTCGACCGAGGACGGATACTTCCAGTGCGTGTTGGCGTTGTGCTGGAACAGGTAGTCGGCCATCGCTTCGACGACCGCGCGGGGCACCTGCGTGCCTCCGGGCCCGTCGAAGTACGCGACGGGACGGCCCGCGTGGATGCGCTCGAGCGCCGGGAAGCGGCTTCGGATCGTCATTACGTCGAGGACGCTCTCGAGGCTCGAAGTCTGCATGGCGGCCGAAAGGGTATCAGGCTAATCTTCCCGGCAGGAAACGGAGGCAGTTCCCGGCATGTCGCCCGGCAGGTTCGCGATGCTCGCCGCCACGGCCGCCCTCGCGGGCCTGCCGGGGTGCGCCTCGGCGCCACTCTCGCCCGCGGCAGCCAGGGTCTTCGTCTATCAGGCGCCCCTCGACGCGCCGCCCGACGCCAACCGGTTGCCGGCAGGATGCGAAGAGGTCGTGAGGCAGCCGCTCGTGCACCGGTCCGAGCTCGACTTCGCGCTGACGGGGTCTCCGGCGTCTACGACGCGCCGCGAAACCTGACCGCGGCCGCCGGCGGCAACGTGCTGCTCGTTCTGTCGCGGCTGATCGTGCCGCGCCAGTGCACGAGCTGCCCGGCGGCCTCGCCGATCACGGACTGTCCCCCCTGCGAAGGGGCGTGGTTCGACGTCGTGTTCGTCTCCTACGCCTGCTCCGCGAAGGCTCTCGCCGAGCTCCCGCCGGAGCGTTTGCCTTGACACGCCTGACCCCCGACGACGCGGTCGCCCTCGCGCGCCGCCTGTACGGCCTCGCCGCGGCCGCGCGGGAGCTGCCGAGCGAGCGAGACCAGAACTTCGAGCTCGCGACCGAACGGGGCGCCTTCGTCCTGAAGATCGCGGGAGCGGCCGAGCGCCCGGAGATCCTGGACCTGCAGGACAGCGCCCTCGAGTGGCTGGCGGCCCGTGCTCCCGACCTTCCGGCCCCGCGCGTCGTGCCGACCTCCGAGGGGCGATCGATCGGCGAGGCCGGCGGCCGGCTCGTGCGCCTGCTCACCTTTCTGCCGGGCACGCCCCTGGCCGACGCGCGGCCCCAGTCGCCTGCGGTCCTCGGCGCCGTCGGCCGCTTCCTCGGGCGGCTCGATCGGGCCCTCGAGGGCTTTGCGCACGCCTGTGCCCGGGACCGGGAACTTCTCTGGAACCCGGACCGCGCGCTCGAAGTCATTGCGCAACACAAACCCTCGGTCTCCGACCCGAGCCACCGGTCGCTCGTCGAGCACTTCGTCGCCGAGCACGAGCGGACGGTGCTGCCGCTCCTGCCGCGGCTTCCCCGCGGCGTCATCCACAACGACGCCAACGACTACAACTTGCTCCTCGGCAACCCGACGCCGGCCGAGCGGCCGGTGGCCGGGATCCTCGACTTCGGCGACATGGTCGAGTCGTGGACGGTCTGCGAACCGGCAGTCGCGATCGCCTACGCGATATTCGGCAAGCCGGATCCGCTCGCGGCGGCGTGCCGGCTCGCCGCCGGCTACCACGCGGCCCGCCCACTGATCGAGGCCGAACTCGAGGCGCTCTGGAGCCTTGCGGCGATCCGACTCTGCACGAGCGTGTGCCTCTCGGCCCACCGGCGGACGTCGCAGCCCGACAACGCCTATCTGCTCGTCAGCGAGGCCCCCGCCTGGAAGGCGCTCGCCGCGATGCGGGAGGTGCCCGCACGCCTGGCGCACTACCGGCTGCGGGCGGCCTGCGGGCTCACGCCCTGCCCGCAGACGCCGGCGATCGAAGCGTGGCTGCGCACGCACCGCGCGGACATCGGGAGCGTCGTCACGGCAGACCTCTCGAAGGCCGTCGTCTTCGACCTTTCGGTCGGCAGCCCCGTCTTCGCGTCGCCCGAGCAGGCGACGGACACCGCCGCCATGACCGACAAGCTCTTCGGGGCCCTGCGGGCACGGGGCGCCGACCTCGGCATCGGCCGGTACGACGAGGCGCGCCTCTTCTACACGAGCAACGCCTTCGCGGGCTCGGAGGGCGAGCACCCGGAGCGGCGCACCGTCCACCTCGCCCTCGACCTCTTCATGGAGCCGGGCTCCCCGGTGCTCGCCCCTCTGCCGGGCCGCGTCCACAGCTTGCGCGACAACACGGCGCGCCTCGACTACGGGCCGACCATCGTCCTCGAGCACGCGCCGCCGGACTGCCCCGTCTTCTACACGCTCTACGGGCACCTCACGCGCGACTCGGTTTCACACCTCGCGCCGGGGGCCGCGGTCGCGCGCGGAGAGCGAATCGCGACGATCGGGCCCGCGCCCGAGAACGGCGACTGGCCGCCGCACACGCACTTCCAGGTCATCGCAGACATGCTGGGAAAGAGCGGGGACTTCCCCGGTGTGGCGGCGGCGAGCGAGCGGACGACCTGGCTCTCGCTCTGCCCGGACCCCAACCTCGTGCTCGGCGGCCCCGCGCGCTTTCGAGCCAAAGACGAAGACCCGGCACGTCTTGGCGCCGAGCGCCGGCGCCGCCTCGGCCCCTCGCTCTCGCTGTCGTACCGCGAGCCGCTCGAAATCGTGCGCGGAGCGGGCGCCTTCCTCTACGACCAGGCGGGACGGACCTACCTCGACATGGTCAACAACGTCGCCCACGTCGGCCACTGCCACCCCCGTGTCGCGCGCGCCGGTGCCCGGCAGATGACGGTTCTGAACACCAACACGCGCTACCTTCACCCCTCCATCCTCCGGTACGCCGCGCGGCTCTCGGCGACCCTGCCGGCGCCCCTGTCCGTCTGCTTCTTCGTCTGTTCGGGGTCCGAGGCGAACGAGCTCGCCCTCAGGATGGCGCGCGCGGCCACGGGAGGCCGCGACGTGATCGTCGTGGACGGGGCCTACCACGGCAACACCCAGACGCTCGTGGACGTCAGCCCCTACAAGCACGCCGGGCCGGGCGGCAGCGGCGCGCCGCCCTGGGTGCACGTGGTCCCGATGCCGGACGACTACCGGGGGCTGTACCGCAGAGACGACCCCGCGCGCGGAGCAAAGTTCGCCTCCCACGTCGCCGAGGCCGCTGCGCGCATCCGCGCCGCCGGCGGCAGGCCCGGCCGCGTTTCTCTGCGAGAGCCTTCTGTCCTGCGGCGGGCAGATCGAGCTGCCTCCGGGCTATCTCGCCGCGGCCTACGCCCACGCACGTGAGGCCGGCGCGGTGTGCATCGCCGACGAGGTCCAGGTCGGGTTCGGCCGGGTCGGCGAGCGCTTCTGGGGCTTCGAAACGCAGGGCGTCGTGCCCGACATCGTCACGATGGGCAAGCCCATCGGAAACGGGCATCCGCTCGGGGCGGTCGTCACGACGCCGGAGATCGCCGCGGCCTTCGCGAACGGAATGGAGTACTTCAACACCTTCGGCGGCAACCCCGTGTCCTGCGAGATCGGCCTCGCCGTACTCGACGTGATCGAGGACGAGAGGCTCCAGGAACGCGCGCGCCGGGTCGGCGAGCGTCTCAAGGAGGGCCTGCGGCGCCTGGCCGAGAGGCACCCGATCCTCGGCGACGTGCGCGGCCTCGGCCTCTTTCTCGGGATCGAGCTCGTGCGCGACCCGGCGAGCCGCGTTCCCGCGGCCCCGCAAGCCGCCTACGTCGTCGAGCGCATGAAGGATCACGGCATCCTGCTCTCGACCGACGGACCGGACCACAACGTGATCAAGATGAAACCGCCCCTGGCCTTCTCCGAGGCTGACGCGGACCGCGCCGTCGCGGCCTACGACCGCGTGCTCTCGGAAGACTTCGTGAGGTGGCAATGAGAGCGCTCGCCCGGATCCTCTGCCTCGCCCTTCTGTCTCTTCCCCTCGCCGCGGCCGAGCCCGCCCACAGGACCGAAAACGTCGTCGTGATCGTGACCGACGGACTGCGCTGGCAGGAGGTCTTCCGCGGCGCGGAAACGGCGCTCGTCAGCGAAAAGCCGGGCGGCGTCGAGGACGTGGCGGCGACCAAGGCCGCTTTCTGGCGCGAGACGTCGAGGGAGCGGCGCGAAGCGCTACTGCCCTTTCTCTGGTCGGTCGTGGCAAAGGAGGGCCAGGTGTACGGCAACGTCGACGCGGGAAGCTCCGCCCAGGTCGTCAACGGCTACAAGTTTTCCTACCCCGGCTACAACGAGATCATCACGGGCGCCGCCGACGCGCGCATCGACAGGAACGAGTACGGCCCGAACCCCAACGTGTCGGTCTTCGAGTGGCTGAACGGAGGCCCCGGCTTCCAGGGCCGCGTGGCCGTCGTCGCAGGCTGGGACGCTTTCGCGCGGATCTTCAACCGCGGGCGCAGCCACCTTCCGATGCGCATCGGCTGGGAGACGCCCTTCCCGGACAAGCCGACGCCCCGCCAGGAGGTCTTGAACACCCTCTACCGGACGACGACGCACGAGTTTACCGACATGCCCTGGGACGCCTTTCTGCAGCAGACGCTGCTCGACTACGTCGAAATCTGGCGGCCAAGGGTCCTCTTCGTCGGCTACGGCGAGACGGACGAGTGGGCGCACAACGGCCGGTACGACCTCGTCCTGCAGTCGGCCCACGCGGTGGACGGCTTCATCCGCGAGCTCTGGACGACGATGCAGGCCATCCCGCAGTACAGGGACAGGACGACCTTCCTCATCACGACCGATCACGGCCGAGGCGACGGGCCCGAGAACTGGAAGCACCACGACTGGAACGTCGAGGGCGCCGAGAACATGTGGATCGCGGTGCTCGGGCCCGACACGCCCGCCCTCGGCGAGCGGACGAACGCGGCGCGGGTGACCCAGAGCCAGATCGCGGCCACCGCCGCCGCGCTGCTCGGCAAGGACTGGCGATCCTTCAACCCGAAGGCCGCGCCGCCGATCGCGGAGGCGATCGGGGCCGCGGGCGCCAGGTAGCGTCGGACGAGCCCTACAGCCCCACAACCGCGGGCCCCGGCCGCGTCACGAAAAAGCGGGACTGCTCCGTCACGGCCGGAAACGCCCGCGCGTAGCCTTCTGCCCAGCGGCGGCGGAACGCCTCCGCGCTCTCGGTGCGCACGAGCGCCCAGACGCTCCCGCCGAAGCCTCCGCCGAACGCCGAAGCCGCCAGCGCGCCGAGCTCGCGCGCCGACCGCGCGAGCGCGACCGTCTCGGGGACCTGATTGCCGAGGCAGCGTTCGGCGAGCTGCTGGGAACGCTCGACGGCCTCGCCGATCAGGCCGACCTCGCCCTTCTCGAGGAGGTCGCCGACGGCGGGAATGAGCACGAGCGACTCCTCGACGAACTGGTCGAAGCGCCCGGCCAGAAAGCCGGGTTGAAAGTCGGCGACCGGGAACGCTCGGAGCAGCCGGCGGATTCGGTCGGGCACGTCCGGCCCGTTCGCGAGGGCGCCGAAGAGCGTCTCGTCCCGGCGTCCGGTCGAGCGATTCCAGAGGCCGAGGATCGCCGTCACCGCGAGGGACAGGCGGTTGTAGCTCTCGCGCGCGTCGCCCGTCTTGTCGGAGGCGACCCCGCTCGAGGCAACGACGAAGCTCCAGTCGCTCTCGAGCGGCATGGAACGCTCGTGTCGCACCGGGCAGAAGGCGTACTGCGCGATTTCCCCGGCCCGGCAGCAAAGGATCGCCGTCTGGTCCTCGCTTCCTCCGTAGGTGCCCACGCCGCGGTCTCCCGTGAGAGCGTCGAAGCTCCGGCCGTTCTCGAGGCACCCAAGATAACCGCCGAGGTCCTCGGCGCTCCCGATGCTCGCGGCCCACTCCGGTCGCTCCGGGAGGCGGTTCCAGTCCGCGATCGCCGTGAAGAGCGCGACGACGAGCGCGCTCGAACTCGACATTCCGGAAGCCCGCGGCAGGTCGCTCGCCAGAGCGATGTTTGCGCCCCCGAGGTTCGGGAAGTTGCGCGCCATCCGCGCCGCCACCGTCCGCGCATACACGGTCCAGCCCGAGGCTGACGGGTCGAGGGCGGCGTCGAGCGGCACCTCCGCCGTCAGGCCTCGGCCCGCGTCGGCGATGCGCACGACGGCGTCCCGGCGGGCCGAGGCGCTCACGCAGAACCCGCGGCCCACGGCGCACAGAAGGCTTCGCCCTCCGGCGTAGTCGGTGTGCTTGCCGAGTACCTCGATCCGGCCCGGCACGAACCAGCGCCGCACCTCTCCCGACCCCTCCCCGGCGCGGAGGGCGCGCAGGGCCTCGTCCACCTCGGCGAAGAGCTCTCGCTTCCTTCGCGCCTCGGCCGGAAGGAGCCCGGCCGCGACGAGCCGCTCTTCGACGTTCGTCACGGGCGGACCGCCACGCCGCGAAGGCGCTCGACAACGGCGGCGACGTCGCCGCGCGTGGAGAGGTCGAGGACGCCCTCGTCGCAGCGCACGGCGCGCAGGCGCAGCCCGAGGGCGCCGATGCCGTATTCCACGGCCTGCGGCAGCTCGTATTCGCCGCGCGCCGAGAGCGGGACGCGGCGGCAAGCCTCGAAAATCGAGGGCGGGAACCGCCAGAGGTTCATGCTGAGAAGGACTTCGCCGCCGGCCGCCTCGAGAACGGCCGCATCCGGTTTCTCGACCATGCGCTCGAGGTACCCGTCCGGGCCGACGACGAGGATCGCATACCGCGCCACGCGCTCGGGCCGAAAGTTGCTCCGCGAGAGCAGCGTCTCCCGCTCGAAGACGGGCAGGCCCGGCCCGTCGAGGGCGAGCAAAAGGCGGTAAGCCGAGGGCGGGTAGAGGTTGTCCGAGTTCAGGGCGACAAACTCCTCGGCGCCCGCGAAGCCCTCCGCCGCGAGCAGGGCGTCGGCCGTGCCGCGCGGCGTCTCCTGCACGGCGAACTGGAGACGCACGCGGCAGGGCGCCGAGGCTTCGTAGTGATCGCGGATCGCCTGCGACGCCGGCCCGACGACGAGGCAGACCTCGGAAAGGCCGGCGTCGGCGAGCGACGAGAGGACGTAGTCGAGAAACGGGCGGCCCCCGACGGGAACGAGCGCCTTCAACCCCAGGTCGGCAGCGGCCGCCTGCGCCGGATCGAGAGCCGCGTCCGGCGTCCTCGCGCCGCATGCGGATGCCGCGGCCGGCCGCGAGGACGACGGCCTTCGCGATCACCGCCCGCACCGCCCCCGCCGGGACCTCGCGATCAGGGCTTCTGCAGGGCGGCCAGGGCGGCGAGCACCTCGTCGCTGTGGGCGCGCCGGCTTCACGTCGAGGAACACCTTCGCGATCTTGCCCTCCGGATCGATCAGAAACGTGTTTCGCGCCGAGAGTTTCGTCACCGCGAGGTTCGTCACGGAGCCGTACTCGGCCGAGACCTTCGCGTCGGGGTCCGAGAGGAGCTTGAAGGAAAGCCCCTCCTTCGCGCAGAACTCCTTGTGCGAGCCGGCCGAGTCCACGCTGACCCCGAGGACCACCGCGTTCACCTTCTCGTATTTCGCGAGGTCGCGCTGGAAGTTGTGCGCCTCGAGCGTGCAGCCGCTCGTGAAGTCCTTCGGGTAGAAGTACAGGACGACCCACCTGCCGCGGTAGTCGGAAAGGCTCGTCTTCTGGCCTTCGTTGTTGGTCACCGTGAACGGCGGCGCCGCCGTCCCGACCGCCGGCGCGTCGGCGGCGCCGGCCGAGTGCGCGGCGGCCAGCCCGAAGGCCAGCGCAAGACCGAGCGAGGTCCCGTTGATGCGAGTCATGCACCCCCCTGTTCTGCCGGGCGCCCGAGCCGCCCCACGGCAGGCCAACGATACAGGGACTTGCGGTGCGCCGGGAGTGTCTGTCCGAGTCGTCAGGAGCGGCCGATCGGAGGGTCTTTTTCGCCGGTCGCCTGCCGCCAGGCCCGTTCGACCGCCGGCTGGACAAACAAGGCGTCGAAGGCCCGCTGCAGGGCCGGATCGTCCCCGGCGAACTTCGCCTTCCAGTCGGACAGCGTGACCTTGCGGCAGGTCTCTTCGAGCGACGCCCCGGAGGCGACCGCGCCCTTCAC
Organism: uncultured Acidobacteriota bacterium; assembly: GCA_963724465.1. Taxonomy (GTDB): domain Bacteria; phylum Acidobacteriota; class Thermoanaerobaculia; order UBA5066; family Gp7-AA6; genus DAHUXD01. The sequence continues at coordinate 64,846 of CAVRUT010000013.1, forward strand.
CTCCCCGACGAGGGCGGCGACGAGCGCCTTCACCCTGCGCAGATAGGCCCGGTCGCGCTGCACCGGGCCGTGGCCGGGCACGAGGACGTCGGCCTCGAGGGCATCGAGCCGGGCGAGTGTCGCGACCCACTCCTCGTAGTAGGAGCCGATGCCGAACGGGACGGGCTGGACGAAGAGGTCGCCCGTCGCCGCGACCCGCTCGCGGGGCAGGAAGACGACCACGTCGCCGCGCGTGTTCCCTCGCCCGAGAAAGAGGATCTCGATGTCTCGGTCGCCGCGATGGAGCACGAGCCGGTCATCGAACGTCAGGTCGGGCGGCGTGTTGCGGATGGCCAGCAGCTCGGGCGCGAGGGCACGGTTCAGGGCCGCGATCTCGCCGGCCCTCCGGCGCCGGCGCTCCTCGAGGCGCTTGCCGTCGTCGTCGAGGCCCGTTGCTGCCCAGCGCTCGTACCGGACGGCGCCTTCCTCGAGATCCAGGACGTCCTTCGCGCGCAGAGCGTACGTCTGAGCGAAGATGTCCTCGCGCGTGTCCCGGTGGGCGATGAATTCGACGCTCGGCCAGAGCTCGCGGTACACCTCGTTGCCGCCGTGGTGGTCGTCGTGCCAGTGCGTGTTGACCACGTAGCGCACGGGCCGGTCGGTCAGCTTTTTCAGCTCCGAAGCCATCGTGCGCGCCGTGGACGGAACCATTCCCGTGTCCACCACGAGCACGTCGCGGTCGTTGACGACGAAGACGGCGTTGCTCTCGATGAGATCCTGCGTCGGGTCCTTCCACAGAAAGGCGTACACGCCCTCCGCCAGCCGGACGACCTCGTAGGGCTTCCGGGGAAGGCCCTCGCCCCGCGAGGGCTCCACGGCTGCCGATACGGCGACGACGAAGAAGAGCGCTGCTCGAAGAACGCGCATGGTCGAACGCTATCGGCTCGGACGCCTCCCGGCGAGGCTTTCGGGACGAACCCGTCTCCCGAAGGGACGAACTCGCGCCCGAAGGGTCCCGGGCGCTAGAACGCCGCCCTGCGGAATCGCCCGCCGAGCTCGTAATCGAAAAGCTCGTCGAAGCCTTCGGGATCGCGGTCCCCGTATCCTCTCAGACGCACCCGGAGCCTCTTCGCGTCGAGCCAGCGCACGGCTTCCAGGTACACGTGGGCATTGCCCGACCGCTCGGGCAGCGGGCCCAGGGTTTTCGCGAGCACGGCGTCCAGGTCGACGGGCGCCGCCGTCCCGTCCGGGCGGAAAACGAACACCGTCGAGAAATCGCCGTCAGGCCTCTCCGTGACTGCCAGCGCGTTGCCGTCGGGCGACCAGAGGACCGTCGCTCCGCGGGAAAACGACAGCAGGAGCCGCGACCTGCCGGACTTGAGGACCTTGAGATTCAAGTCGTGGTGCCCGCTCCCGTCCGCCTCCTTCGTCGACACGCACGAGACGGCATACCGCCCCGTCGGGTCCTTCGCCTCGGCGGGGCCCGGAAAGGCCACGGGGTCGGGAGCTGCGGCGGCGACGGCCGCCAGCAGAAGCGGGAGGAGTCTCATGAGCCGCCCAGCACGGCGTATCGCACGCCCTCGCCCCGGGCCTGCGCCTCGAGAAAGCGCGGCAGATCCTCGAGCGCGCCGCGCCCGGCGACGAGAGGCCGTGGGTCGATCTGGCCGGATGCGAGCGCGTCGAGCGCGGCTCGCGCCTCGGTGGGCGTGTAGTGAAAGGAGCCGGAGAGCGTGATCTCGGCGTAGTGAAGGCGCGCGGCGTCGAAGCCGACCGTCGTGCGGGGAGCGCACCCGCCGAAGAGAAGGACCTGGCCTCCGGGCCTCACCAGGTCGGGAAGGCGTTCCCAGACGAGCCGGTCTCCCGTGCAGTCCACGGCGATGTCGGGAGAAGCGCCGCTGGCGGCCACCAGGGCCTCCGGCCCCTGCCGCGTCAGGTCCACGAAGCGCGCCCCGAACCGCGCGGCGAGCTTCGCGCGCTCGGGCCGGCGGCCCGCGACGAGCACCTCCAGGCCGCGCCGCGAGGCCACCGCGGCCCACAGGAACGCCAGGGCGCCCGCGCCGTACACGAGGACCGCTCCCGAGGGCTCTCGCAGCCGACCCCAGCCGTGGAGCACCGAGGCGAGCGGATCGAGGAACGCCGCGATCTCATCCTCGAGGCCGGCCGGTACGCGGTGCATGTTCGCGGCGACGACGCCGGCCGGCACGCGCACGTATTCCGCGAAGGCGCCCCACATCCGATCCTCGTGCCCCGCCGCGCAGAGGTTTGCCCGGCCGCCGCGGCAGTCCGCGCAATGCCCGCAGGGCCCCGAGATCCCGGGGACCACGCGGTCGCCGGCCTTCCACCCCGTCACGCCCGGCCCGGCCTCGGCAATCTCGCCCGCGACCTCGTGGCCCATCGTCAGGGGCAGACCGATCCGAGCGTGGCCGCGCGCGAGGGTCTTCACGTCCGTGCCGCAGGTCAGCGCCGCCCTCATCCGCAGCACCACCTCGCCGGGCCCCGGAGCAGGGGTCGGAAGGTCCTGCGCCTCGAAGGCCCCGACGGCGGTCTGTACGAACGCGCGCATGAAATCGGCCAATCACATATCACCGATCGCCTGCCTCGACGATCCCGCCGTGGTACCGCCGGGGAAAAGGAAAGGAGAGAAAAAAGGGGGATGCCTTGCGGCACCCCCCAGATCCGACAGTGGACCGACGAGCTCTCTAGGGATTCTCCTGGAAGCTCGAAGGCCGGTTGGTTGAGTCGAAGTACAGACGCAACCCGACTGCATTGCTGTGGCCGCCGCAGAGGGTGTTGTTCGGGTTGGTCCCGATGCGGGTGAGGACCTTGACGCTGAGAACATCCGAGCCCGAGAAGGCCGTTCCCGGGAGGGCGCCGAACGCGACGGCCACTGCCTTGGCCTGGGCCTCGTTCCTCGTCACGTCCTGGATGCAGCGGGTCAGCCCTTGCGCCACGAGATCGCCGTTCCTGTAGAGCTCGACTCGGAGGTCGAAGCGCGTTCCGATGTCGTCGCTGTTCTTCAACCCGATCCAGGTGTTGAGCGGTCCCAACGTGGTCAGGCCTCCCAGAGGCGGGGTGGACGTCCACGTCCCGATCTCCTTGAAGGGGTTGCCTCCGTTGAAATTGATGCCTGCCGAATCCCGGTACTTCGGGCTCGTAGCCGTGGGGACGGAGCCCAGGAAAAGGGTCGGCGGGTTGGCTGCGGGGCCGGTGCCACGCAGGTAGGCGGTCGTTGTCGGCAATTCGGGGATGCAGACATACACAGTCACGTCATCCACGTACCAGCCGAAGACTCCGCCGCAGCCGTCCGTGGAGATGTCCCAGCGAAGCCGGATCGTCTGACCAGCGCCGGCCAGGCCCGCCAGGTTGACGATCGTGCGGCCCCAGGTGCCGTCCACCGATCCGCCGTCCGTTCCGGACCAGGCGCGCTGCCCGGCGCGCGGGTTAGTGTTGCCCGCCGCCGCCGTGTTCAGCACCAGGTTGTGCGCGTTGTAGATGAAGTTGGCCTGGGGAACGAGCGTGTACGGGCCGCCGTTGACGCTGAGCATCAGTTGTCCGCCGTCCCAGCCCGTCTCGGTCGCGACCCAGTGCTCGAAGGTCAGAATCGGGCCGCTCGAGAGCGTCGCCGGCAGCGGGATCGCGGGGCTCGTCAGGTGCAGCACGCCGGATTCGTCGCCGCCCGGAGCGCATGTGCCGCTCGTCGGATCCGGCCCGAAAAAGGCCTTGCCCGCGCGGCCGTCCGGCAGCGTGCTGCTGACGGACCAGTCGCGGTTGGTGAAGCCGCCTGTCCCGATGGCCTCGTGGCTGACGCTCCAGCCGGAGGTATTGCCCTCGAAGTCGTCCGAAAACAGCGTGTACTTGACCGTGTCGGGACCGCAGGCCGGGTCGGCGGGCGGATTCTGGCCCAGGAGCGGCTGGAAGTTGCACTGCGTCGGCGGGGTGCGCATCTCGACCGCCAGCATGGCCTTCTTGACCTGGTCAACGTCCGACGGCGGTGATTTTCTGGCCGGACGGGTCGCCGGTAACCAGATCAGCCAGGGGGACGCCGATCAGGTCGCGTCGCCGACTGCTCGATCGCGTCCGCGTGATCGGCGAAGTCCGAGGCCGGATTCTGGTAGACCGACTCCGCCCGGAAGTAGATGTGCGCGGCCTTGGTCAGGCCGATCCCGGTGATCGTCTGGCCGTTGTAGGTTCCGCCGTCCACGATCAGGGCGTACGCGTGGTTGGGAACGCCGGAGTTGTTGTGCACGCCGCCGCCGTCGGCAGTCCCGCAGCCGTACTGGCCGTCGGTCACCTTGCCCGGGTTGCCGTAGCAAGGGGGGTTCCACATGTCGCGGAGCGCGCCCGTGAGGCCCGCTGCCGTGTCGTCCTCGCCTATGAGCCAGCGCGTGGAGGCGTCGGTCCCCGTCTGGCCGCGCGACAGTGTCGCGTTGAGGCCGTGAGCAAGCTGAGCCTTGATCGCGTTGCCGTCGGACTGAAGGATGGAGAGAGCCGGAATCGTGACCGTGGGGTCGACGCCGGCCATGTTGACGATCCCTGAGGTGTTGTTCGCGACGATCACGCCGATCGCGCCGTTGACCTGGGCGTTCTTCGCCTTGACGACGAACCCGCAGGTGCCGCGATCGACCAATGCGATCTTTCCGGCAACCTGCGCCGCATTGGTCCAACTGTTGGCGGCGCACACGAAGCTCGGTCCGGCGCAGCAGCCGTCGGTCAGAGTCTGGCCGCCGGCGGTGACGCCGTCGTTAGCCACGACGACGTCGTTGGTGAGCGAAAAGCTCGTGCGGCCCCCAGGCGGCGGTGCCCGCCGCCTTGTTCCCGGCGATCGCAGCCGGCGAGTTGATGACGACAGTCGTGGGCGTCGTATAAACCGTACAGGCCGATGTCGTTCGCAGCGGATCCGTCGCGGAATTGCCGATGACGTCCCGACCGTTGATGCGGTCGATCGTCTCGCCGAAGATGTCCGAGTAGGACTCGTTCAACGCACCCGGCTGCCACTGGTAGATCAGGCCGTGGGTGTACTGCGTATAAGCGTGCGACCACTCGTGGCCGGTTACGTCGTCGGTCGTCAGGCCGTTGCAGAAGGAGATGAACGTCCCGTTCCACGAGGCGTTGGGGCAGGAGTAGCCACGGTTGAAGATCGAGTCCATGATCGCCCCGGCGGCGTCGAAGGAGTCGCGGCCGAAGGCGTGATTGTAGAAATCGTAGGTCTCCTTCGAGGAGGTGATCATGTTGTCGGCTTCCGCCGATGAGGTCGGGAAGCCGTCCCCTTCGACCCAGAAGGGCGAGCCGGGATAGGCCGGCGGGACCGTCGGAAGGAACAAGCCGTCGTACGCCCGCCGGTACATCGCATCGAAGATGCCCGGCAGGCGATCCACGATCTTGCCCGTGTGAGCGTCCACGTAAACGAACTCGCGGATGTCCGCGCCGTTGCCGGTCTCGATCTGCCAGGTGAGGTAGTCCTCGCCCGGGATCCCGCGTGCGAGGTTCGTGTGGTAGACCATCAGGAGGCCCGACCGCGCGTAGACGTCCCGGCCCTGATTGTCATAGCTGACGGCTCGGATCGCCACGGCGGCCGCCTCCGCCGCGGTGCGCGTCGGATTGGGATCCACCTGGATCGCCGGGATCGCGTTGCCGTTGACCGACGTCAACTCCCCGTCGGCGTTGAAGTGCGCCCGCACCATGCCCGCAAAGACCGGGACGCCGCGGTAGGTCTGCGCGTAGCTGACGTGTCGTCCGCCGAGACCGTCGCCCCTCTCCTCGCTGACCTGCATCTCGGCGTCCACGTCGCGCAGGCCGAAGATGCCCGAGTATTCCTTCAGAAATGCCGCCGACTTCTCGCGCGCCGAGCCCGAGATCCCTCCCATCAGGTCGCCGCGTTCGCCCGGCGCGATGCCGGCGAATCTCACGGCACCGGTCGCCGCGGAGACGCTGACCCGCGCGCGGCCGCCCATCCGATCCTCGAGCCGTCGGATCCCTGCCGGGTCCAGCGCCTTGCCTTTCCCGTTCCCCTTCTCGGCGGCCCCGGCCGACCCCGAGCCTGCTAGAAGGAGAACGAAAGTGAACGCCGAGACGAGGAAACCCATCCTTCGCATATCGATGCCTCCCTTCGAAAAAAAAGAAAACCCGACCGCACTCCCCGAGACCAGACCGGAAACTTATTGGCGGAGTCTATAGCCGGTGGAGGGAAAGAGTAGCCACATATTCTTCGGCGCGAATTTCCCGGCCGGAGACGGGATAGGGATCCAGACGCACGAGCTGCAGCTCGAACCCGGCCACGTCCACTTCTCCGGATCCCTCCAATGTTCCGAGTTCGACGGTCTTCGGCGCCGAACCCTCGACCGAAATCTCCACGGCGATGCGGGCTTTCCCCGCGACGATGCACTGCTCCCCTTTTGGACAACGCGAATCTTCCAGAATGGAAGCGAACCGGATCACGACCCTCTCGCTAGACATCGCCGCCTGCTGGCCCAGCTTCAGGGCAAAAGACTGTCCGAGCGAGACTTCGATCGGACTACCGCAGCGGAAGCCCGCAGCCAGTAGTGAAAAAAATGCAACGAGGAAAGGAAGCCCGGACCGGGAGCCGCGAACTGGCAGGCTCACGACTTGCGCGCGCCGATGAAGCGCGCAAGCTCGGGCAGGACACCGCCGCCGCGCGGGAGCTCCTCGGCGGCCGCGACCGCCTCCGCGATGTTCTCGGCCAGGAGCGAGCGTGAGCGCTCGACCCCCCAGACGACGGGAAACGTCGCCTTGCCCGCGGCCGCGTCCTTGTTCGAGGCCTTGCCGAGGGTCGCGGCGTCGGACTCGACGTCGAGCAGGTCGTCCTTGATCTGGAACGCCAGCCCGATCCGGGTTCCGTAGAGGTCGATCCGCGCGAGGGTCGCCTCGTCGGCGCCCGCGAGGATCGCGCCGGTCAACAGCGACGCCCGCATCAGGCGTCCCGTCTTGTTTTCGTGGATGCGGGTCAGCAGCTCCGCCGTCGGCGCGGCTTCCTGCTCGGCCTCGATGTCCGCCATCTGCCCGCCGATCATGCCCCGCGTGCCGATCGCCTCGACGACGGTCTCGAGCACACGGACCTTCGCTGCGGCGTGGCGCTCGCCCTTCGGGTACGAGGCGAAGACGCCGAGGCCGTGCGTCAGCAGCGCGTCGCCGGCGAGGATCGCCGTCGCCTCCCCGAAGACGACGTGGCAGGTGGGCACGCCGCGGCGCAGGTCGTCGTTGTCGAGGGCGGGAAGGTCGTCGTGAATGAGCGAGTACGTGTGGATCATCTCGAGGCCGCAGGCGGGCTCGAGCACGTCCCCGGCCGGCGCCCCCAGCACCTCCGCCGCGGCGAGGCAGAGGATCGGCCGAAGGCGCTTTCCGCCCGCGAAGACGGAGTGCCGGATGGCCCGGTGCAGGATAGACGGCCAGGCGTCCCCGGGCGGCAGGAGCCGCTCGAGCGCCGCGTCCACTTCTAGACGGCGCGCCGCCAGGTACTCCGCCACGCCGTGCGTCGCGGCCTCAGCCTCGGTCGTCATCGTCGTCCTCGGCGGAGCGCCCCGGATCAAAGGGAGCCGTCTTCCACTCGCCCGCAGCTTCCTTGAGCACGATCTCGACCGATTTCTCGACCTCGCCGAGCTTCTTGTCGCAGAAGCGCGCCAGCTCCATGCCTTCCTGGAAGAGAGCGAACTGCTGCTCGAGGCCGCGGTCCTCCCCTTCGAGCTCGGCCACGATCGCCTCGAGTCGCGCCATCGCCTCTTCGAAACTCCTCTCCTTCTTGGGACGGCCCGTCACGATTCCTCCTCCCGATCGGCGAAGAGCGGCCCGGCGCCGGGCAGCTTCCCCCCTTCGCGGACCACGGCGCCGAGCTCTCCCTCGTGCAGCCGGACCCGGATGCGTTCCCCGACGGTCACCTGCGACGCCGCGGTGATCGGCGCGGCCGAGCCGGCACGGTAGGCGACCGCGTAGCCCCGCGCGAGCACGGCGAGCGGACTCAGGATATGGAGTTTGTGCGTGAACTCCTGGAGGCGGGCTCGCCGCCGCTCGAGCCGCCGGTCCGACTTCTCGACGAGCAGCGACCTCAGGCTCGCGACGCGGTCCCGGCGGCGCGGGAGCTCGACCATGCGCACGAAATCCTCGAGCAGGCGCCGCGCCGCGCCCACTCGGGCGGCGTACTCGGCGGGCCGCTGGCGCAACCGGGTCAGCAGCGCGTCGCGGCTCTGGGAGACGGTCTGCCTCCATTCCTCCAGCCGCCGCGGAAAGCCCGCGAGCGCGTCCGAGCGCCCGTACGCTGAGAGGTGCGCCCGCTCGAGCGTGAGGCGGGCCCGCAGCGCGCGCAAAAGCTGCAGCCGGCCGTTCGACAGCCTTCTCACGATCTCGTCCTTGCGCTCGACGACGAGCTCCGCTGCGGCCGAGGGGGTCGGGGCGCGCAGGTCGGCCACGAGATCCGCGATCGTCACGTCGGTCTCGTGCCCAACGCCGGAGATCGTCGGGATCGCGGAGGAGGCCAGCGCCCGGGCTACCCTCTCGTCGTTGAACGGGGCGAGGTCCTCCGGCGAGCCGCCGCCCCGCGCGAGGATCAGCACGTCGAAACTGCCGCGCAGGTTCAGGTGTGCGATCGCCCCGGCGATTTCCGCCGCCGCGAGCTCGCCCTGGACGCGGACCGGGTACACCGTGATCGCCAGCCCCTCGAAGCGTCGGGACAGGACGTTCAGGATGTCCCGCACGACCGCGCCGGTCGGCGAAGTCACGACCGCGATGCGCCGGGGCAGCTTCGGGATCGGGCGCTTGCGCGCGGCTTCGAAGAGGCCCTCGGCCTCGAGGCGCGCCTTCAACTGCTCGAAGGCGAGCTGCAGGGCGCCGCGGCCCACGGGCTCGACCGCGAAGGCCTTGATCTGGAACTTCCCCTGAGGGGCGTAGAGGTCGAGCGACCCGCGCACGACGACCTCGAGCCCCGGCTCCATCCGGAACGGAACGCGTTTCAGGTCGGAGGCAAAGATGATCGCCGGCAGCGTGGACGTCCGGTCCTTCAGCACGAAGTAACCATGGCCCCCCCGCTCGTCGAAGCGGCCGATCTCGCCGACCACGGACACGATCCCGCCACGTCGTGCGCAGCACCGACGACACCTCGGCCAGCAGCTCCGTGACCGTGTACGGGCGGGGTGGCGCGGCGAGCGGGGACGGGGCGCGGAAACATCGGCGGGATTCTAGCCCGCATTCTCCGTGGCCGTTCCTGCCGCAGCCGCCCGGGAAAACGGGATTGCGAAGACGACGAGCGTCGCCATCTCGACCTCCGTGTCGCCGAAGTTGTACTCGAAGAGTCCCGCGACCGTGATGGCAGCTCCCGCCAGCAGCGCCCCGGTCCACAGCGGCGCGCGGCCGGGCCCGTCCCTGCGCCGCACCAGGACGATCGCGCGGGCGAGAAAGACGCCGACGATGGCAAGGTAAGCCGCCGCCGCGAAGAGCCCGTTCGCCGCTGCGATCTGGATCACGTTGTCGTGCAGGTGGGGCACGTTCCAGCGCGGCGCGTCGGGGTCCCGGTAGAGGGGGTAATAGGACTGCACCATGTCGTTACCCAGGCCGAACACCGGGCTCTCGCGCACCATCCGCGCGCCCGCACGCGCCATCGCCAGACGGTCCCGGTTGGTGGGATCCGAGAGGTCCGCCGTCGAGCGGATGCGCTGGCGAATCCCGGCGGGAGCGAGAAGGTACACGGCTACGAGGGCCGCCGCGACCGCGGGAAGCGCCCGGGGGCGGCGCACCACGGCATAGAGCAGGAGCGCGGCGACGATACCGACGTACGCGTTGCGGGTGAAGGTGAGGAGGACGGCCGTCAGCGGGAGGACGGAGAAGAGCCCGAGGGCGCGCCAGCGCCCCCGCCCCTCGAAGGCGAAGCCGAGCAGCAGGCACGCCGCGATCAGCGCGATGCCCGAAAAGGTCATGTAGTGCGAGAGCGTGCCGCGGATGCGGCTCTGCAGGTCGCCGCCGCCATGGAAGAACTGCCAGATGCCGTAGAGCGAAAGCGCCGCCGCGCTCGCCGCGATCGACAGAAAGACCGCGCGCGCCCGCCCCTCGCTCGCGACGAGGTCCATCGTCACCGGCACGAGGAGGAAAAGCCCGAGCCCGCCGAGGTGGCGCGCGCTCGCCGCCGGATCGCGGGAGAAAACCGCCGAAAGGACGGTGAAGAGGGCGAGCAGGAGAAACAGGAAGCCGAACGGCGAGCGCAAGCCTTCGGACCGGCGCCCCGCGCGGCGCAATTCCACGATCCACGCGGCCAGAAGGAGGCCCGACGCGATGTACGCCGGAGCGATGAAGGGGGTCAGGAACGCGAACAGGCACAGCAGCGAAAAGGCAAGCGAGCGGTCGACCAGGCGATCCCGCCGTCCGCCGTCCGCCGTCTGCCGTCCGCCGTCTTCCGTCGAAACCCTACCGCCCCGCCGCCTCCGACCCCGGGAGAGCCTCGTCGACGAGCATCACCGGAATGTCGGAGACGATGGGATAGACGAGGTCGGCCTGGCGCGAGTAGAGGCCCTGCGTCACCACCGGCTCCTCGTCGCGGAACTTCTCGCGGTACTTCTCGACCAGCGCCTTGCGCGTCGCGTCCTTCAGCTCGATGAGCTCGAGCGGCCCCTTCGTCTTGGGGCAGACCAGAATCGCCAGCAGTTCCGGATCGACGGCCATGCCTCTCCTCCGCTGTCCGAGTATACCGGCGCCCGTCAGAGCGAAGCGAAGATCTCCTTCGGGTGCGACTTCGGGGTGACTTTCGGGTGCGCCTGCGCGATCCGACCGTCGGGGCCGATGACGTACGTGATCCGGCTCGCGTAACCGGCCTTCGGGTCGTCGGCAGCGCCGTAGGCCACTCCGAGCTCGCGCTTGACGTCGCAGAGCAGCGGGAAGGGATACTCGAACTTCTTCGCGAAGGCCGCGTTCTCCTCCACCGTATCGAAGGAGACTCCGAGGATCTCGGCGCTCTTCTTCCGGAAGTCGGCGTAGAGGTCGCGGAACCCGCAACCCTCGACCGTTCAGCCGGGCGTGTCGGCCTTCGGGTAGAACCAGAGGACGACGGAGCGGCCGCGATAGTCCGCGAGGCGGCGCGTGGCTCCGGTGTGGTCCTCGACCGCGAAGTCCGGGGCGGGATCTCCGACCTTCAACATCTTCGGCCTCCTCCACAGCGACTTCAGGATTCCGATCACGGCCGGCCGCCTTCCCAAGTCTCCTTCGCCTCATCATACGCGGGCAGGTCCACGGGCCAGCCGTTTCGTCGACAACGATCCCACTCCCAGACCCTCGCCCACTTGAGGAAGACGCTCCAGGCCTGAAAGGCACAGAGCACGAAGCCGTGCCGGCCGTCGAGGAAGCCCGCCTGGATCACGTACATGCGCAGGAAGCGCCAGGCCGGTCGGAAGAGCAGCTCGACCGGGCCGGCGCGACGGCCCTGCCGAAACGCGTCCGCGGCGCCCCACGTCGCGTAGCGGTCGAGCTTCTCGAGGTATTGCCCGAGGGAGCGGCAAGTGTAGTGCGTCATCGGCACGAGCAGCGTCGGCGTGGGCCCCTCGGCCGCGAGGTCGACGTGCACACGACGATTGGGATAGCGCGCCGTGCCCCGCCGGATGAGCCGCACGACCTTGTCCGTGGACCAGCCCGAGTGGCGGATGACGCGGTCGAGGAAGACGTTGTCCCGGCGAACGAAGTAGTGGTCCGCCTCGGGCCCTCCTTCGAGCAGGTCGAGGATCTCGCGTGCGAGCTTCTCCGGGATGCGCTCGTCCGCGTCGACGATCAGAAGCCACGGCGTCGTCACCTGGTCCATGGCCCAGTTCTTCTGCGCCGCGGAGCCGAAATACTCGCGCTGGACGACCTTCACACCGGGGACATCGCGGGCGATCTCGACGGTCCGGTCGGTCGAGAAGGAATCGACCAGGAGGATCTCGTCCGCGAAGGCGACGCTCGCGAGACAGTCACGAACGTTCGCCTCCTCGTTGAGCGTGGTGATGATCACTGTCAGGCCCGGTCGGGGCATCTGTTCTCTCCCCCTCAGCCCAACCTTCCCGGCGGGACAGGCACAGGGCAAGGGGCGTTCTCCTAGTCCACCCTCACTTGCACCCGCTCGATCTTCCGCGCCCTCCCGGTGGCCTCGTCCACGTCGATCACCGCGCCCGAGAGCCGGATGTCCTTCTTCGCCGTCTCGAAGGAGCGCGGGGTCTGCGACAGGAATTTCTCGATGATGCGGTCCTTCGAAAAGCCGATGATTCCCTCGTAGGCGCCGGTCATCCCGGCGTCCGAGAGATAGGCGGTTCCGCCGGGGCGAATCGTCTCGTCGGCGGTAGCCACGTGCGTGTGGGTCCCGACCACGGCGGAAACGCGGCCGTCGAGGTACCAGCCCATCGCGGCCTTCTCGGACGTCGCCTCGGCGTGCATGTCGACTACGATCACTTTCACGTCGCCCGCGCGGGCGAGCTCGTCGTCGGCCACCCGGAAGGGCGAGTCCGCGTGGTGCGGCATGAAGACCTGCCCCTGAAGGTTCAGGACGCCGACCGGGACGCCCGAAGCCGTCGCCTGCACGGTCCAGCCCCGGCCGGGGTTACCCGGGGGGTAGTTGGCCGGCCGCAAGAGCCGGTCCGAGGCGTTCAGCGCGTCGTAGATCTCCTTCTTGTCCCAGATGTGGTTGCCCGAGGAGAAGACGTCGATCGGCATCTTCGAGAGCTCCTCGAAGAGGTCGACGGTCAGGCCGAAGCCGCCGGCCGCGTTTTCGACGTTGACGACCGTGAAGTCGATCCGGTGGCGGTCGATCACGCCCGTGAGGGCCTCGACGAGCGCGCGCCGGCCCGGCGCTCCGACGACGTCGCCGACGAAGAGGATGTTCACAGGACGTGAACCGCGAGCCGTGAGCCGTGAGCCGGACGCTCTGCGGGGTGACGACAGCTTCGGCTCACGGCTAACGACTTACGGCTTACGAGGCCGGCCCTCACCGGGCATACTCCACGGCGCGAGTCTCTCTGATCACCGTGACCTTGATCTGCCCCGGGTACTGCAGCTCGGCCTCGATCTTCTTGGCCACGTCGCGCGACAGCCACAGGGCCTCGTCGTCGGTGACCCGGTTGGCTTCGACGACGATACGCAGCTCCCGACCTGCCTGGATCGCAAAGGCCTTCTGCACGCCCTTGAAGCCATCGGCGATGTGCTCGAGCTTTTCCAGGCGCTTGACGTACGTTTCGAGGATCTCGCGCCGTGCCCCCGGGCGCGCCGCGGACAGGGCGTCGGCGCCGTTGACGAGGACCGCCTCGAGCGAGCGCGGCTCGTAGTCGCCGTGGTGGCACTCCATGGCGTGGATGACCTCGTTCGACTCGCCGAATTTCTTCAGGACCTCGCGGCCGAGCTCGAGGTGGGTGCCTTCCATCTCCCGGTCGATCGCCTTGCCGATGTCGTGCAGCAAACCCGCGCGGCGCACGACCTCGACGTTCGCCCCGAGCTCCGCCGCCATGTTCATCGCGAGCCAGCCGACCTCCTTGGAGTGCTGCAGCACGTTCTGGCCGTACGAGGTGCGGTACTTCAGGCGCCCGAGCATCTTGATGAGCTCGGGATGGAGGTCCGGGATGCCGAACTCGAGGGCCGTCGCCTCCCCTTCCTGGCGGATCTTTTCCCAGAGCTCCGAGCGGACCTTCTCGACGATCTCCTCGATGCGCGCGGGGTGGATGCGGCCGTCGACGATGAGCTTCTCGAGGGCGTGCCGTGCGACCTCGCGGCGCAGCGGCTCGAAGGCCGAGATGACGATCGCCTCGGGAGTGTCGTCGATGATGAGGTCGACGCCCGTGGCCGCCTCGAGGGCCCGGATGTTGCGGCCCTCGCGCCCGATGATCCGGCCCTTGAGGTCGTCGGACGGAAGCTCCACGACCGAGACCGTCGCCTCGACGACAGTGTCGGAGGCCAGGCGCTGGATCGCCATCCCGATGATGCGCCGCGCCTTCTGGGTGGCCTGCTCGTTGGCCTCTTCCTCGATCCGGCGGATCAGGCCGGCCGACTCGAGCCGCGCCTCGTTCTCGACCGACTTGACGAGATCGCGCCTGGCGTCCACGGCCGTCAGGCCCGAGATCTGTTCGAGGCGCCTGCGCTGCTCGTCGACGACCTTCTGGACCTCGGCCTGCAGGTCCTCGAGCTTCTTCTGCTCGTCGCCGAGGGCCTTCTCCTTGCGGCTGTACTCCTCGTCCCGCCGCTCCTGCTGAGCGAGCTTTCGGTCGAGGTTCTCTTCCTTCTGCTGGACCCGTTTCTCGAGGGCGGCGATTTCCTGGCGGCGGGCCTGCACCGTCTTGTCGAACTCGACGCGGGCGGCGAGGACCTTCTCCTTGGCCTCGATGTCGGCTTCCCGGATCTTGGAGTCCGCCTGCTTGCGGGCCTCGGCCAGAGCCCGATCCGCCTCGGTCCGGATCCCGAGACGCTCCCGCTCGACCTTCTTGCGCAGGAAGAGGTAACCGATGGCCAGGAGAACCGCGGCGAGGACGAGTCCCGCCGCGATCGCCATCGCGAAAGATGTGTTCATTCGGCCCCCCAAAATGCCCGGGGGGCGCCACGAGCGAGCGGGCGCGGCTACACGATGGACCGGAAGCGACTGTTCCGACGAGGGTTACGCACCGTCTGACCCGGACCCTTCAACAGGACCACTCGTATTCCTATCGTGTGTTCCCCGGATCTCTCCGGGGTGCCGACGCCTCGCCTTCAGGCGCCCAGGGCGTCGTCCAATTTTCGAATCAGGCGTTCCGCACGGGCCTTCGCGTCCGTGGGATCGCCCTGCCGACGTTTGTCTGCCTGGTAAAGATCATCCGCAATGTTCAGGGCGGCGAGGATCGCGATTTTCGTGGTGTCGACCGTCGCCGTCCGTTCCGCCACTTCTTTCATCCGGGAATCTACGAAGCGGGCCAGATCGTGAATGTAGCCGCTTTCGCCGTCGGCGCGGACGCTGTACGTCTGCCCGAAGATCTCGACCTGAGTCACACTGCCCCGCTTATCCAAATCGAGACACCGACTCCTTTCCGCCGCGAGTCTAGTTCGCCTAGGCCAAGGGAGTCAACGGTTTAGCGATAACTCGCGGCAGGACTAAGACTTCTTTTCCTCGGCGGCCTCGAGGGCGTGAATCAGCTTCTCCAGCCGCTCCCGGACCACCTCCTGCTCGCGCTCGAGCTTCTCGACCGCCCCCTTCGAGTCGCCCGCGTCCCTCTCGGCCTTTCGGGCTGCCGAGAGGTCCGACCGGAGTTTCCCGTTTTCGGCCTCGAGCTGCTTCAGCCGCCCGAGAAGCCTCTCGATCTTGCGATCCAGCGTGTCGAAGACCTTGACCGTGTCCATTGCCAATCCTTCCCCCTCACTGCCTCAGTGGCCGAACGCGACGCCCGGCTGGGAGGCGAGCTCGCCCGCCAGGCGCCGCACTTGCGTGTTGATCTCTTCCTGCTCGAGCGTGCGCTCCGCCGACCGGAACGTCAGCCGGATCGTGGTCTTGACCTTCCCGGCCTCGACGCCGGGACCCTCGTACCGGTCGAGGCACCGGAACGACTCGAGGTGCTCGAGGTTCAGGCTGCGCACGAACGCGGAGAGCTCGTCCCAGGGAAGGTCCTTCGGCTGCGCGAACGACAGGTCCGCGACGATCGCGGGCAGCGCCGGAAATTCCCGGTACCGGAACGAACGGGGCCCGGCCGGGATCGCGTCCACGAGCAGCTCGCCCGCGAAGACGGGCGCCGTCAGCCCGCAGCGCTCGCGCTCGGCCCCTGCGACGAGCCCGACGATTCCGAGCAACTCCCCGGATGCGGTCCGGACGGAGGCCGCCGCCCCCTCCGTGAAGGCCCGAACCTGCGCCGGCTTCCAGAGGAGCTCCGAGGCGGGCACCCAGGCCTCGAGCAGGGCCTCGACGAGGCCGCGCGCGTCGTAGAAATCCGCCGGGCGCAGCTTCTCGGGAACGCTCCAGTGCGAGCGCCGGTCTCCCGCGAGCGCGAAGGCGAAGCGCCTCGACTCGTAGGACTCCGGCCTGTCCGACTCTCCGGGCGCTCCGAACGCCCGGCCGACCTCGAAGAGCGCGACCTCGGAGGCGCCGTGGCGCAGGTTGCGGGCCACGGCCTCGAGGAGCCCCGGCAGCAGTGTCGCACGCAGGTGGCGGCGCGAGGCATCGAGCGGGTTCATCAGCGAGAGCGGCTCGAGAGCCGTTTCGGTCATGCGCAGCCAGTCGCCGTAGGGCGCTTCGTCGACGTCGCGGTCGACGAACGGGTAGTTCACGGTCTCGAAGAGCCCCGCGGCCGCCGCGGCGTCGCTCAAGCGGTCCTCGACGCGCCGCAGCGGCTCCTTCACTTCGCCCGCGCCGCCCGACGGCGGCAGGCGCGCGGGCAGGCGATCGTAGCCGTAGACGCGCAGCACTTCCTCCACGAGGTCGTCTTCGCGCCTGACGTCGGCGCGGAAGAGCGGGATCTTGACCGAGAGGCGCTTGCCCTTGCGCTCGGTGGTGAAGCCGAGGCGCACGAGCGCCTCCTCGGCAAATTCGAGGTTGAGGCGCGTGTCGCCCGAAAGCAGGCGCAGGCGCGCCAGGCGCAATGCCGTCCGCCGGACTCGGAAGAGGTTGCCGTGCGCGTCGAGCAGCCCCGGCGCGACCGTTCCTCCCGCCGACTCGACGAGCAGGCGTGCCGCCAGGTTCAGGGCCCCAGGGATCGCGTCGATGTCGGCGCAGCGCTCGAAGCGGTGCGAGGCGTCGGTGTGCATGCCGAGCCGGCGGGCCGTGCGGCGGACTGTGGCCGGGTCCCACCAGGCCCCCTCGAGCAGGACGTTCTTCGTCTTCTCGGTGACGGCCGTTTCGAGCCCGCCCATGATGCCGGCCAGCGAGACCGCGCGCTCGGCGTCTGCC
This sequence comes from uncultured Acidobacteriota bacterium, assembly GCA_963724465.1. Taxonomy (GTDB): domain Bacteria; phylum Acidobacteriota; class Thermoanaerobaculia; order UBA5066; family Gp7-AA6; genus DAHUXD01. The sequence goes on from CAVRUT010000013.1 coordinate 81,668, forward strand.
ACGACGATGTCGGACGTCTCGAGCGGGCGCTCGACGCCGTCCAGGGTGACGAGCCTCTCGCCCCGGCGGGCCATGCGCACGAAGAGCAGGCCCCCCGCCAGCAGGTCGAAGTCGAAAGCATGCAGCGGCTGACTCGTGTCCCAGAGCGCATAGTTGGTGGCGTCGACCGCGGCCGAGATCGGCTTTGCGCCGACCGTGGCCAGGCGCCTGCGCACCAGCTCCGTCGCGGGCCGGTCCTCGACCTCCCGCACCAGTCGAGCGCCGAAGCGGCGGCAGAGGTCGGGAACCTGGATCACGACGGACGTCACTTGCTCGGTCGTTTCGCCGCTCGAGTCCGGCTCCGCATAGCGCGCGGCGAAGTCGCGCAGCGCCCGGCCCGACATGGCCGCGACTTCGCGGGCCAGCCCCCGGTGCCCCATCGCGTCCGGCCGATTCGGGGTGATCTCGGCCTCGAGAACGGTGTCGTCGCCGCGGGCCTCGGCGGACTCGATCGGGATGCCTGCCTGCTCGAGCAGCCGCCGCACGCCGTCGGCGCCGCCGACGGCCTCGACGTTCACGAAATCCGAGAGCCAGTCGAGGGAGAACTTCATGCCTGTCCCGAAAACTGCGACAGGAAGCGCTCGTCCCCTTCGAAGAGCAGGCGCAGGTCCGGGAAGCCGTATTTCAGGAGCGCGACGCGGTCCATCCCGAGGCCGAAGGCGAAGCCCGTGAACTCCTCGGGGTCGATCGCCACGCCCTGCAGGACGCGTGGGTGGACCATTCCCGCGCCCATGATCTCGATCCAGCCCGAGCCCTTGCACTTTCCGCAGCCGCTTCCCTTGCAGAAGATGCAGCTCATGGAGACGTCCACGCCCGGCTCGACGAACGGGAAGAAGGTCGGGATGAAGCGCGTCTTCGTGCCCTTCCCGAAGAGCTCCTCGACGAAGGCGCCGACGGTGCCCTTGAGGTCTGCCATCGAGATGCCCCGGTCCACGACGAGGGCCTCGACCTGGTGAAAGACGGGCGAGTGGGTCGCGTCCACCTCGTCCTTGCGGTACACCCGTCCCGGGACGATCAGGCGCAGCGGCGCGCCGTGGCGCCGCATCTCGCGGACCTGCACCGGCGACGTATGCGTCCTCAGGAGAAGGGGCGAGACGGCGTTGCGGTCGACGAACAGCGTGTCCTGCGAGTCGCGCGCCGGGTGGTCCGGCGGGAAGTTGAGCGCCTCGAAATTGTGGAAGTCGTTTTCGACCTCCGGCCCGTCGGCGACCGAGTAGCCCAGCCTGAGAAAAAAATCCTCGATCTGACGCCGCACGATCGTGATCGGGTGGAGGCCCCCGGCCCGCGTGCGCCGGCCCGGCAGCGTGACGTCCACCGCCGCGGCGCGGTCGCGCGAGGCCCCCTCGCGCGCCTCGAGCTCCCGCCCGAGCCGCCCGACGGCCTCCTCGATCTCGGTCTTCGCGGCGTTGGCCCGCGCCCCGAAGCCCGCGCGCTCGGCCGGCGGGAGCGCCTTCAGCCTCGCAAAGAGCTCCGGAACCAGCCCCTTTCGCGGCCGAGGTAGCGCCCTTTGAGGCGCTCGTAGTCGGCGCGCGACGACACACCCCTGCCGATCTCCTCGCGAAAGGAGCGCAAGAGGGCTTCGACGGCGTCCTGCACCACGTCCCGCGTCTACCGTCTACCGCTTGCCGACTTCCGGCTCACGCGGTCTTGAGTGCCTGCTTGGCGACGCCGACCAGGTGCGTGAACGCCGCGGGGTCGGACACGGCCAGGTCGGCCAGCATCTTGCGGTTGATCTCGTTGCCGGCCTTCTTCAGGCCGTCGACGAGCTTGCTGTACGACATCTCGTGCTCGCGCGCCGCGGCGTTGATACGCACGATCCAGAGGCCTCGGAAATCGCGCTTCTTGGCCTTGCGGTCCCGGTAGGCGTAGCCGAGCGACTTCTCCACCTGGAGCTTCGCCATCCGGTACGACTTCGACTTGGTGCCGTAGTAGCCCTTGGCGAGCGCCAGGGTCTTCGCCCGGCGGTTCTTTCTCTTGGGTCCCCTCTTTACACGAGGCATTGCTTTCTCCTTGTAGGGTCGGCCAGCGCGCTAGGCGTACGGCAGCATCTCGCGGACGCGCCTGGTGTCGCTCTTCGAGACGGTCGTGCCCTGGGCGAGCCCGCGCTTTCTGCCGGGCGCCTTCTTGGTGAGGATGTGGCTCTTGAAGGCCTTCGCCCGCTTGAACTTGCCGGACGCGGTTTTCTTGAACCGCTTCGCGGCGCCGCGATGCGTCTTCAGTTTCGGCATGTCTTCTTGCTCCTTGCGGCCGGCCTATCCAGCGGCCTTGGTTCCCTTTTCGTGCTTGACCGGCGACAGGATCTGGTAGAGCCGGTTGCCGAGCATCTCGGAGCGCGACTCGGCGATCGCTTTTCCCGTCAGGTCCACGAGCAGCCGGTCGAGCACCCTCTGGCCGTTCTCGCGGCGGGCCATTTCGCGGCCCCGAAACTGCACGGTGGCCTTGACCTTGTCGCCGTGCGCCAGAAATTTCTCGATGTTCTTCATCTTGAAATCGTAGTCGTGGTCGTCGATGTTCGGCCGGAACTTGACTTCCTTGACCTGCGTCGTCTTCTGCTTCTTCTTGGAGTCCTGCTGCTTCTTCTTCTGCTGGTAGATGAACTTCCCGAAGTTCATGATCCGGCAGACCGGCGGCTGGGCCGTGGGCGCGATCTCGACGAGGTCGAGCCCCGCCTCCCGGGCTTTCACGAGCGCGTCGGCCATCGCCACGACACCGAGCGCCTCGCCCTCCGCCCCGATCAGGCGGACCTCCTTCCACCGGATCTGCTCGTTGATGCGGATGTTCTTCTTATCGATCTTTCACCTCCGTCGTCAGTTCTCGGGCCTTTGCGGCGACCGCGCGAGCGGACGCCGCGACGAACTCCTCGATCGACATGGTTCCGGCGTCTCCGCCGTGGCGCAGGCGGACGGCCGCCGTGCCCGCCGCGGCCTCCTTCTCGCCCACGACGAGCATGGAGGGAACCTTCTGCATCTCGGCCTTGCGAATGCGCGCGCCGAGCTTTTCGTTGCGGTCGTCGCACTCGACGCGCAGCCCCGCCGCCTTCAGCTTCTCAGCCGCGGCTCGCGCCGCTCCGGCGAACCGGTCGGACACCGGAAGCAGGACGGCCTGCACGGGGGCGATCCAGAAGGGGAAGTCCCCTCCCGTGTGCTCGATGAGAATGCCGAGGAAGCGCTCGAGCGAGCCGAGGATCGCCCGGTGCAGCACGACGGGCCGGTGCGGCTTGCCGTCCTCGCCGATGTAGGTCAGGTCGAAGTTCTCGGGTTGCGCAAAGTCGCACTGGATCGTGCCGAGCTGCCAGGGCCGCCCGATCGCGTCCTTGACGCGGAAGTCGATCTTCGGCCCGTAGAACGCGCCGTCGCCGGGCGTCACCTGGTACGGGCGTCCGGTCTTGCGCAGGGACTCGTCGAGCGCCGTCTCGGCCCGCCCCCACTGCTCGTCGGTCCCGATGCGCTTGACGGGCCGCAGGCCCAGCGAGATCTCGACGTCGGTGAACCCGAACACGCCGTACACGAAGTCGAGGAACTCGAGGAACGCAAAAATCTCGGCCTCGACCTTCTCGAAGGGCGTGAAGATGTGCCCATCGTCCTGGGCGAACGTGCGCACGCGAGTCAGGCCCGCGGTCACCCCGGAGAGCTCGTAGCGGTGCAGCCTCCCGAAGTCGGCGAAGCGGACCGGCAGATCGCGGTAGGACCACAGCCTCGTCTGGAAGAGCAGAAAGTGACCCGGACAATTCATCGGTTTGACGCCGAAATCCCGTTCCTCCACCCGGGTGAAGAACATGTTTTCGCGATAGTTCGTGTAGTGGCCCGACGTCTTGAAGAGCTCCACATCGAAGATCTGCGGCGTGACGATCTCTTCGTAGCCGCGCTTGCGGTATTCGGAGCGCAGGAGCTCGAGCAGGCCGTTGTACAGCACCGTTCCCTTCGGCAGAAAGAAGGGCGACGCCGGAGCCCACGGATGAAAGACGACTAGGTCGAGCTCCTTGCCGAGCTTTCGGTGATCGCGGGCGCGGGCCTCCTCGACCTGCTTCAGGTGCTCGTCGAGTTCCTTCTGCGTCAGGAAGCAGGCCGCGTAGATGCGCTGCAGCATCGGGTTCTTCTCGTCGCCCTTCCAGTAGGCGCCGGCCGTGTGCGTCAGCTTGAAGACACCGAGCTTGCCCGTGGACGGGACGTGCGGGCCGCGGCAGAGGTCGATGAAGTCCTTCTGCCGGTAACAGGACACCCGGTCGTCGGGAATGCCCCGGATGATCTCGACCTTGAGGGCGTCCTTCTGGCCCTCGAAGATCCGGATCGCCTCCTCCTTCGACATTTCGAGCCGCTCGACGGGGTTGTCCTCGGCGACGATGCGGCGCATCTCGGTCTCGATCGCGGCAAGGTCGTCGGGCGTGAACGGCCGCTCGGGGTTGAAGTCGTAGTAGTAGCCGTTCTCGATCGCCGGCCCGATGCCGATCTGGACCGTCGGAAACAGCCGCTTGACGGCGTTGGCGGTCAGGTGAGCCGTCGAGTGCCGGTAGAGGGACAGGGCGTCGGGCGACTTCGGCGTGACGATCTCCACCCTCGCGTCGCTCTCGACGCGCGCGGACAGGTCCACCACCCTGCCGTCGATCTTGCCCGCGAGCGCGTCCTTCGCCAGGCGTGGGCCGATCCCCGCGGCGATCTCCCGCAGGCTGGTCCCGGCCGGGACCTTCCTCGTCGAACCGTTGGGAAGCGTGAGGATGACGGACTTAACCAGGGCTTCCATTGTCTCCTGCTCTCCAAAAAGAAAAAAACGCGGACACCCCGCGTTTGAAGAATGACTTGGTAGGCGCTAACGGGATCGAACCGTTGACCTCTTCCGTGTGAAGGAAGCGCTCTCCCAGCTGAGCTAAGCGCCTGAAGTTCGAAGAATTGGTAGGCTCGAGCGGATTTGAACCGCTGACCCCCACAGTGTCAATGTGGTGCTCTCCCCCTGAGCTACGAGCCTGTTCTTCGATCCCGGTTTCCCGGGGGGCTAGGGGCCGGAAGCCCGCAGGGGCATTTTCATCCCGGCCTTCGTCCCTGATTGAGAAAGATCATGCCCCGGCCTCGGGCGCCGGGACCGCGCAATCTACCAGACGGGGCGGCGGGGAGCAAACGCAGGATGCGGGAGCCGCGAAACGCCCGGGTCCCGCGGCCAGCCTCCTGCTATATTGATTTCACTCAACCGAATGGAATCCGCGACCCGCAGCCCGCTCGCCTCGCTCACCCGGCGATGGGAGGCGTTGCGCGCGGCGCGGGCCGAAGCGGCCGCGGCCCGCGAATTCTGGGATGCCGGAGCGCCCGGAGAACCGGAAGACCGCTACTGGGGCTCTCAGCCTCTCGTCCGCCGCGCCATCAATCGCCGCGTCACGGGAGACCCGAACCGCTGGCCGATGGAGTGGTTCGCCGACCGGCACGTCCCGGCGCAGCTCGCCCTCGGGCTCTCGATCGGCTGCGGCACCGGCCTGCTCGAACGAGACGTCCTCGCCAAGGACGTCTGTGAGCGGGTCGAGGGCGTGGACTTCTCGCCCGAAGCGATCGCCGAGGCGAAGCGCGGCGCGGAGGCGGCGGGCCTCGCGCGAAGGCTCGACTACCGGGTCGAGGACATCAACGCGATCCGTCTGCCGCGGCGGCGGTACGACATCGTCTTCTTCCACGGCTCACTCCACCACATCCGGGGCGTGGAGTCCGCACTCGCGGAGGTCCAGGCGGCCCTGAAGCCCGGAGGCCTGCTGTTCCTCGACGAGTACATGGGGCCCTCACGCTCGGACTGGACGGACGACCTCTGGGGGTTTGCGAGGAGCGCCTTCGACGCCCTTCCCGGAGAGCTGAAGAACCGGCCGGAGCTCGCAATTCCGCTCCCGATGGACGATCCCTCGGAGTCGGTCCGCTCCTCGGCGATCCTGCCCGCAACGCGCCGCCTCTTCGAGGTCCTCGAAGACCGCCCTTACGGGGGAAACATTCTCTGGTTCGTCTTCCCGTGCCTCGACATGGCGCGGCTGCGCGATGACGAGACGGGGGCCCTGTCGCGACTGATCGCCCTCGAGGACCACCTCCTCGAGAAGGGTTGGGTGGAGTCGTACTTTCGGGTCGTCGTGGCGAGGACCCGTCCGACGGACTAGGCGACCTGCCTCCCGCGTCCGGAACCTACGCCCAGTCTCCCGCCTTCCTAAACAACACCGGCGCGCCCTCGAGAAGCGTGAGGATCGCCTTCGTCGTCTCCGCGACCGCGAAGAGGATGCGGTCCTCCGTTCTGGCGTACTTCTTCTGCACGGCGAGCTCGAACTGCTGGAGCAGCGGTGCGAAGTAGCCGCCGATGTTCGCGATGACGATCGGCTTGCCGTGGATGCCCATCTGCTTCCAGGTGATCATCTCGATGACCTCTTCCATCGTCCCGAAGCCGCCCGGAAACGCGACGAACGCGTCGGAGAGGTCGAACATCAGCTGCTCGCGCTCGTGCATGGTCCCGACGACCTTCAGCTCCGTGAGCCCCCGGTGCGCCGATTCGCGGCCCTCGAGGGCCTTCGGGATGATGCCCGTCACCTGGCCGCCCGACGGAGAGCACCTCGTCGGCGAGGGCACCCATCAGGCCGCGCGACGCTCCGCCGTAGACGAGCCGGATCGCCGCGCGCCGCGATCTCGCGCCCGAACGCCCGGATCTCCTTCTCGACGGCCGCGTCCGTGTTGGGGCTCGAGCCGCAGTAGACGCAGACGCTCTTCAGGTCCATTCGCGCTATCTTACAGTTCCTCACCGCTCGAGGTCAGGAGGGCCGCATGATCACCAACGCCGAATCGGGAACCAACGTCCACGAGATCGCGGACGGGATCTACCGGATCAACACTCCGCTCTCTCTCGTGCCCGGAGGGTTTTCGTTCAACCAGTACCTCGTCGTGGACGACGAGCCGCTGTTGTTTCACACCGGACTGAAGCGGATGTTCCCGCTCGTGCGCGACGCGATCGGCCGCGTCGTGCCGGTCGAGCGGCTCCGGTACCTCGCCTTCTCGCACTTCGAGTCCGACGAGTGCGGCGCGCTGAACCCCCTGCTCGCCGCGGCCCCGCGCGCGGTCGCCGGTGTGCAGCCAGGTCGCCGCCATGGTGTCGGTCGAAGACTTCGCGGACCGCGCTCCCCGGCCGCTCGCCCACGGCGAGACGATCCGCCTCGGAAAACACACCGTGCGCTGGCTCGACGCGCCGCACGTGCCGCACGGCTGGGAGACCGGATTGCTCTTCGAGGAGACCACGCGCACGCTGCTCTGCGGCGACCTCTTCACCCAGGGCGGCACGGGAGACGCGCCGGTGACCGAATCGGACATCCTCGGCCCGAGCGAGGCGTTTCGCAAGGCGATGGATTACTACTCGCACTCGAAGAACGCCGGCCCGATCCTCGAGGCCCTCGCGGCGACCGAGCCGACCACGCTGGCCTGCATGCACGGCAGCGCCTGGCGCGGAGACGGCGGCGGCGCTGCTGCGCGAGCTCGCCCGCTCTCTCGCCGCCTGAGGCCGTAAGCGCTTCAGCGACGCGACGAAGCGGCTGCCCGGCGCGTCGATCGGCACGCCCCGCCGGCAGAGCGGGCATTCGGATTCCGGCCAGGAGGGCACCGAGAGCGAGAGCAGCGACGGGCGGGCACCGCGAACGCCCCGGCCGGCAACCCCCGGTCCACGATGGAGCCGACCGCGACGACGCGGCCGCCCGGCCGCCTCGACCGCCGCGGCGGCCTCCCGCGTGGACTTGCCGGTCGTGAAGACGTCCTCGACGACGACGACCGGCGTCCCGGGTTCGAGCGCGAAGCCGCGCCGCAGCGCGAAGGCGCCGTCCTTCCTCTCGACGAACATCGCCGGCAATCCCAGCCCCCGACGCAGTCTCGTGGCCGATGACGACGCCGCCCGAGCGCCGGCGAGACGACCGCCCGCGGGGCGAACTCGCGCAGCCGCTCGGCCAGCTCCCGGCCCGCCTGCTCCGCGCGCTCCGGCCACATCAGCAGCCGCGCGCACTGCAGGTAGCGGTCGGAGTGGAGGCCGCTCGAGAGCCGGAAGTGGCCGGTGAGAAGGGCCCCCGTCTCTTCGAAGTCCTTGAGAGTGATCATCATCGCGGCTCTATTCCGACTCCCTGGAGATCTTGTGGTGCTCGATTTTCTTGTACAGGTTGGAGCGGGGCGTCTGGATCACCTCGGCGGTGCGGCTGATGTTCCAGCCGTTCTCGCGCAGGCGCGCGACCAGGAATTCGCGCTCGGCGAACTCCTTGAAGTCCGACAGGGTCGCGAGCTCCAGTCCCCGGCTCGAGATCTCGGCCGGCTGCACGCGGACCTCGGGGGGAAGGTCCCGGGCCTCGATCGGGTCGGCGTCGGTCATGATGAGGACACGCTCGACCAGGTTCTTCAGCTCCCGCACGTTGCCCGCCCAGGCGCGCGCCGCGAGCACTCCGAGCGCGCTCGCGGCGAACCGGCGCGGCTTACGGTGGTCCCTCTCGGCGAAGCCCCTGGCGAAGTGCACGACGAGTGCCGGAATGTCGTCGGGCCGCTCGCGCAGCGGCGGCGTCGTCAGCGGCACCACGTTCAGGCGAAAGTAGAGGTCCTCGCGGAAACTGCCCGGCGCGGATCGCGTCGGACAGGTCGCGGTTGGTCGCCGCGATGACGCGGACGTCCACGCGCCCGACCTTCGCGGCGCCGACGGGCTCGACCTCGCCGACCTCGAGAACGCGCAGCACCTTGGCCTGCGCCCGCGCCGACATGTCGCCGACCTCGTCGAGGAAGATCGTCCCGCCGTCGGCCTCCACGAACTTGCCGATCTGCTTGCGCACGGCGCCGGTGAACGAGCCCTTCTCGTGGCCGAAGAGCTCGGACTCGATCAGCTCCTCCGGGATCGCGGCGCAGTTGACCTGCACGAACGGGCCGGCCGCCACGCGCGAAGCCGCGGTGGATCTCGCGGGCCACGAGCTCCTTGCCCGTCCCGCTCTCGCCGAGGATGAGCACGGTCGCCGCCGTGGGCGCCGCCCGCGCGATCTCGGTCCGTGAGGCGGCGCATCGCCTCGCTGTCGCCGAGCAGGACCGAGGCCTCCTCGACGCGACGCTTCAACTCCCGGTTTTCGGCCCGCAGGCGGTTGCCCGAGAGGGCGTTGCGGACGCGAGACCAGTACGCGCTCGCGCTGGAGCGGCTTCTCGAGGAAGTCGACGGCGCCCCGCCGGGTCGCACTCGACCGCCGTGGCGATGTCGCCGTGGCCCGAGATCATGAGGACCGGGGGAGCCGCCTCCGCGTGCCACGATCCGGTCGAGCGTCTCGAGCCCGTCCATGCCGGGCATCTTGATGTCGAGCAGCACAGCGGAGACCGGGGCCTCCTCCAGGGCATCGAGCGCCGCTCGGCCGTCGCCGGCCGTCGCGACCTCGTAGCCCTCGTACTCGAGGACCATCCGGAGCGTGTCGCGGATCGCGGCCTCGTCGTCGACGACCAGAACTCGCTGTGGCATCAATGACCTTGCGTCCCGCGAAACCTGAAACCCCGGCCCAATATGCCACCAAAAGAAAGCGCCCGCCGAAGCGGGCGCTGACCGTCACGATGCGCGGGCCGGCGTCAATCGCCGATCTTGACCAGGGCGAAGCGGGAGACGTTGGCGCGCGGGCTGTACACGTAGAGCTTCAGGTATTCGCCTTTCTTGGCCTTCGCGACGAGCTTGCCGAACTCCTCGGTCGTACCGACCTTCTGGCCGTTGACCTGCGTGATGACGTCGCCTTCCTGGATCCCGGCGTCGGCGGCGGCGGAGACTTCCTTGACGCGCACCACGACGAGCCCGTCCACGTCGGCCTTGATGCGCTGCATCTGCCGCATCTGGGGCGTGAGCTCCGTGACGTCGATGCCGATCCGCTCGTGCGAGTCGTCGGAGGCCGTCTTCTCGGGCTCGCCCCTGCCGGCGGTGTCGTCCTTGCGCTCGGCCAGCGCGGCGGTCAGGGTCAGGTCCTTGCCGTCGCGAACGACGCCGAGCTGCACCTTGCTGCCCGGGGCCTTGCCCGAGACGTAACCGATCAGGTCGCGCGTGTCCTTCACGGGTACGCCGTCCACCTTGACGATCGTGTCGCCCGGCTTGACGCCCGCCTTGTCGGCCGGCTTGCCCGGCTCGACCTGACTCGACGAACGCCCCGTCCTCGGACTTCAGATTGAAGGCCGCTGCGCGGTCGGAGTCGACGTTGACGATGTTGATCCCGAGAAAGCCGCGCGTGACCTTGCCCTTCTCGCGCAACTGCGGAAGGATCTGCTTGAGCGTGTTCACCGGGACCGCGAAGCCGATGTTCTGGGCGGGCCGGAACATCGCGGTGTTGATGCCGATGACCTCGCCGTTGACGTTGATGAGCGGGCCGCCGGAGTTGCCGAAGTTGATCGCCGCGTCGGTCTGGATGTAGTTCTCGAAGGACCGCGTCGCCGGATCCCCGGTCAGGCCCGAGCGTTCCTTGGCCGAGACCACGCCGACGGTGACGGTCTTGTCGAAGGCGAGCGGGTCGCCGATCGCCATGACCCACTCCCCGACCCGCAGCCTCTCGGAGTCTCCGAGCGGCAGCGGCGTCAGCCGCTGCTTGGTTTCGACCTTCAGGAGGGCGAGGTCGGTGGCCGTGTCCCGGCCGACCAGCTTGGCCGCGTACCTTTCCTTGTTGTTGATCCGGACCTCGATCTTGTCGGCGCCGTCGATCACGTGGTTGTTCGTGACGATGTAGCCGTCCTCCGAGATGATGAAGCCGGTGCCGCCCTGGACCTGCTTGTGCTCCTCGTCATCGGGCTGCTGGCCACGCCGCTGGTTGCCCGGAGGGCCGAAGAAAAACTCGAACGGATCGCCCTCGCCGAAGGGGTTCGCGTAGCGGCGGCCCTGGCTCCCCTTGACGATGTCCGTCGAGGTGATGGATACGACCGAGGGCATTGCCTCCTGGGCGATGTCGGCGAAGGAGGGAACGGAGCCCGAGCCGACGCGCGCGTGGCCCGCCGGGGTCGTCTCCCGCTGCGCCTCGGAGCGCGGGGTGATGTTCACGGAGCTCGCGACGACCATGCCGAAGACGACGGCCGCCGCGATCAGCGCGGAAAAGGAAAGGGCGCGTTTGGTGGTCTTTTCCATGACGGAAGTCTTTCTCCTCACTACTTTAGGTCCCATTGCGGGACATGGAAGAAACGTCGGCCGGGCCGCCCGCATTCCTCGATTTCGGGGCAATTCCGAAACCCCGGTGCTCGATCAGGATGCATCGGTCCATGGCGACGCCGATTCCCGCGGCCTCGAGCCGGCGCGCCGAAGCCTCGTCCTCGACGCCGAGCTGCATGAAGAAAAACGGAACTCCGCGGGCGATCGCCTCTTCCGCCACCGGCGCGACGTACTCCGACCGCCGGAAAACGTCCACGACGTCGATTCGGACTTCGGCAGGCACCGTCGGAGAGCGACGGATAGCAGGGCTCGCCGAGGATCTGCCGGTGGCCGGGGTTGACGGGCACCACACGGTAGCCCTGGCGCTGGAGGTAGCGCGCGACCTCGTTGGAGGGGCGCGAGGGGTTCGGCGAGCACCCCACGACGGCGACCGTCCGCGCCGCCTCGAGGGCAACGCGGATCGACTCCGGCTCGTTCATGGCTGCGCTCGGCCCTCCTCGGACTCTGGACGCATGTTGTAGAAGAAGGTTACGGTCACGCCCTCGCGGTCCTCGTGGAGGGCCTCTGGAAGCGGCCGAAACGGGGAGGACCTCAGGATCGCCTGGAGCGCCGCGTTGTCGAAGGGCGGGATCCCGGAGTAGCGGATGATCTGCGCCGCCTCGACGCGGCCGTCGGCCAGGATGTAGAAGCGCACCGTCAGGCTGCCTTTCCATCCGAGGCGGGCGAGCTCGGGGACGTCCCAGTGCAGCTTGATCCGCCGCACCATCTCGGCCGCGTAGGCGCCCCAGTCGTACCACTTCGTGTCGAAGGAAATTGGGCCCGAGTCCACGAAGCCGCCGTCGGGATTGGGCGCCGGCGCCCCGCCCTCGCCTCCCACCGCGCCGCGCGCCGCCTCCTGGATGGCGCGGCCAAGGTCGGCGAGCTTGCCGATCTCGCGGGGGCCGGTTCCCTGAGGGCGCGCCTCGCTCGGAAACTCCGAGGGCTTCTGGTCCGCGGCTTTTTGCTGGGACTGCCCCTGTTCGGCGGCGGCTTGCCGCTCTGCCTCGCTCCCCGGCCTCGGCCGGGACTGGACCGGGCCGCCGGGGACGCGCGGGCTCTTCGGCCCGGGAGCGAGGCCCGCGATCCCGGAAGACGGCGGCACGTACGGCGTGTCCGACTTCGGTCGCGATCGGTCCCCGCCTCCGGCGCGCCGGTCGGCATCGGACAGGGGCGAGCGTTTCGGGTTCGACCGTGCAGGCCCGGGAGCATCCTGAAAGATGACGGGGATGGGGCTGTTGTCCCTTGGCGGCGGCTCGAGCATGGGGAAGAGGTCGCCCTTCGAGCCGCCGGGAATGCGCGTCGGCAGGAAGATCAGCAGCAGGACGAGGGCGACGTGAAAGAGAAGCGAGATCAGGATACCGCGCTCGATCGGGAACGGGCTCGCGGTGTGCTCCTCGAGGCCCGCGAGCTCGGCGAGCGTGCTGTGGTGCGTGAGCGCCCCGAGGAGCTCTTCGTCCTTGGCGCCCCCCGCTTTGCTCGGGACCGCCAGGGAGAGCATGGACCTCGGCGCCGGCTCGGCCGACGGCTCGGGTCCTCTGCGGCTGGCGAGGGTTTCGAGCATGCCCTGCACGGGAGGGACGTCGTCGGCTTGCCCGCCCGCGTCCCTTTCGGCATCGAGCTCTTCGTCCTTCTTCCCGAAGAGGTTCCACCGCCGGCGGGCGCCGATCGCCGCGATCGAGCTCCGCTGGAACGGTAGATCCTGCTCTTCGGGTTCAGACACGCAAATCTCCCTTGGGCGTCCTGGCCGCCTCTCTCCCGTAACGCGCTGTGTCCCGCCGGGATTCTCGGGATTGTAGACTCCGCCGGTGCCGCCGAGGAGGCTGCCGCGCGACGGTCCTGATCCGCGCCGGCCTTGCCGCAGCACCTCGCGCCCGCGGAAGCGATCGCGATCTACGGCTTCGTCCTCGGGTGCTTCTCGGCGGCTCGGCCGGCCCGGTCCTCGCCCTCTTCGCCGCCAGATTCGCGGCGCGGCTGCCGTGCCTCCCCGGCCCGCAGGCCGGGAAGGAAGCCTCCCGGTTGGCGCGCGACCGCAACCCCTGCTCCCTCAACGGCCGGGCCCCGCTCGCCGTTTCACCAGTTTGGCTCGACTGGCGCCCATCTGATATAAACCCCCTGTTTCGCGCAGTGCGGGCTCGAGCCCGCTTTTTTGTTCGATGAAAACGCCTCTAGGTGAAAGAACGACCCTCGAAATCGAGGCCATCGCGCGGGAGAAGGGGTGCCGGTTGCTGGCCATCGAGTCGGCCGGAACCGGACGCTTCACCGTGCTCCGGGTCGTGCTCGAGCGGCAGGACGGCGGTGCCGTGACGGTCGAGGACTGCGAAGCCGTTTCGCGCGACGTCTCGCCGGTCCTCGACGCGTCCGACGAGATCCCCCACCGCTACACCCTCGAAGTCTCCTCGGCGGGCCTCGACCGCAAGCTCTACTCGCTCGAGGACGCCGAGCGATTCGTCGGCCACCGCGTCCGAGTGAAGACCGACGAGCCCGTCGTCCCGCGACCCCTCGAAGTGCCGGGCGCGAAGCCCCCGGCGATCTCGCCGGCGCGCAACTTCGGCGGACTGCTCGAGAAGGTGAACGGGGACGTGCTGACCGTCGTTGATGAGGCGGAACGCAGAATCTATAATGTCCGTTTCGGCGATATTCGACTCGCCCGGCTCGACTTCGAGTGGCCGGAGCGGGGCGATAGGAGATCGGGTCCATGATCATTGATCCGTCGGTCATCCGACAGGTTTCGCGCGAAAAGGACATCGATGCGGAGAAGATGTTCGGAGCGCTCGAAGAGGCCATGTCCTCGGCCGCACGCAAGTACTACCACGACAAGGCGATGGTGACGCTGATCGACCGGCAGACCGGAGTGATGACCGTCTACTCGCCGCGGACCGTCGTCGCCGAGCTCGACACCGAGTCCGAGGAGCCGCCGCCGCAGACCCTGCTCGACGAGGCGAAGGCCCTGGTCGCGGAGAAAGGCACGAAGGGCGAGGTGCGCATCCTGCGGCCGGGCGCCGAGGGAGAGCCCCCCGCCGAGGTCCACGACGTCGCCCTGGGCGACGAGGTCCGCATCTACCGCGAGACCGTCGGCCTCGGCCGAATCGCCGCGCAAACCGCCAAGCAGGTGCTCTACCAGAAGGTCCGCGAGGCCGAACGGGACAACGTCTACAACGAGTACTTCCCGAAGCTGGGCGAGCTCATGAACGGAACGGTCAAGCGCTTCGAGCGCGGCGACATGATCGTGGACCTCGGAAAGACCGAGGCCATCATCCCCCGCGACCAGCAGTCGCGCGCCGAGCGCTACGGCCAGGGCGAGCGCATCCGCGCGATCCTCTACGACGTGCACAAGAACCCCAAGGGCCCGCAGCTCGTGCTCTCGCGCACGGACCCCCGCCTGCTCATCCGGCTCTTCGAGATGGAAGTCCCGGAGATCTACGACGGGACCGTCGTGATCAAGGGCGCCGTGCGGCAGCCGGGCGAGCGCGCCAAGGTCGCCGTGCGCTCGCGCGAGCGCGACGTGGACCCGGTCGGCGCCTGCGTCGGCATGCGGGGCAGCCGCGTCCAGTCGATCATGCGGGAGCTCCACGGCGAGAAGATCGACGTCATCCTGTACTCCGACGACCTGATCACGTTCGCGCAGAACGCACTGGCGCCGGCCAAGATCACGCGGGTTTCGCCCATCCACCACGACGACGGGACGATGAGCCTCGACTGCGTCGTCGAGGACGACCAGCTCTCGCTGGCCATCGGCAAGAAGGGCCAGAACGTCCGCCTCGCCTCGGCGCTCATCGGCCTGAAGATCGAGATCAAGGGCGAGAGCGAGGTCAAGGGCGAGGTGGCACAGGCGCTCTCGCGCATGCTCGAGGCGTCGCGCCGCAAGCAGACGGCGGTGGCCGAGATTCCGGGTGTCGGAGAGAAGACGGCCGAGCGCCTGGTCGAGGCGGGCGTCGCCACGCTCGGGGACTTGCTTGAGAAGACGGCCGCCGAGCTCGCCGAGATCCCGGGAATCGGGGAGAAGTCGGCCGAAAAGATCCTCGAGGCCGCGCGCGTGGCCGAGACGAGCGAGCCCTCCGAGGAGGAGGGCGAATACGAATCCGGTTCGGAAGACGAATCGCCGGCCGAAGCCCCCGCAGAGACGGGCGTAAGGGAGTAGAGCGCGCCGCATGGGAAAGATCCGAGTCGAAGAGCTCGCACAGCAGATGGGCCTTCCGAGCAAGGAAGTTCTCTTCCTGCTGCAGTCGATCGGCGTCGACGTGAAGTCGCCGCAGGCCGCGCTCGATGAGTCCACGGTCCTCGCCATCCTGCAGGGGCGCACGCACGCGCCCAAACAGCTGATCGTCCGGGACACCGAGGCGCGCGCGGCCCGGCCGCAGAAGAGCGCGTTGAACCGCATCAAGATCATCGACCGCCCGGCGCCGGCCACGGCAGCCGAGGCGCCCGAAGGCCACGAAGCGGCGGCCCCGCCGCCCGAGCCGGAGCTCCCGCCGGCCGCCCGCAGAGCCGCGGCCGCCGCCGAAGCCAAGGCCGCAAAGGCGCGCCGCCGAACCCGCCCGGACCGCGGTCGTGCCCTCCGAACCGGAAGCCGAGGCGCCACCGCCCAAGCCCGCGCCCCCGGCGCTGCCTCGAAAAATCGTCCTTCCACCGCGCCCGACGGTGCCGCCGCGACCCGCGCCCGCGTCAGCGGGTGCAGCCCGCGCCGCGGGTCCGGTCAACCGGCCGATGGGACCGGCCGCCGGCCGGCCCATGGGGCCTGCCGCAGGACGTCCGATGGGACCCGCCGCGGGCCGCCCGATGGGCCGCCCGGCCGGACCCTCGGTCTATCGCCCCACCCCCGGCGGTCCGGGAGCGCGCCCGATGGGCGGACCCCCGCGCCCCGGGGCGCCCGTCGGCCGCACGGCCCCCGCCGGCCCGGAGCGCGGCGCGCCCAAGCGCAAGAAGGACGACAAGGAAGAGCAGAAGAAGGCCGCCGCCGGGAAGCGCGGCGCGCGCCCGAAGATCACGGTCGCCGACGAGGTGGACCTGCGCGAGTTCGTCGGGACGTACCAGGAGGACACCTACTCGGACATCTCGCTGCCGCTCATCGAGAAGACCGGCGAGGAGGGCGAGGCCGTGGCCGAAGCGCGCCCGGCCTCCAAGTCGGCCATCCGGCGCGCCGCCAAAGAGACCCGTACGCACGATTCGGGGAAGCTCCTCGAGTTCCGCAAGCCCGCGCCCACGGGCCCCGTGTTCTTCACCGAGGGCGTCACCGTCAAAGAGCTCTCCGAGAAGCTCGGCGTGCTCGCCCGCGACATCCAGCGCCTGCTCATGCAGCGCGGCGTGCTCGCGACGGTCAACCAGGCCCTCGACGCTTCCACCGCCGTGCAGATCGCCAAGGAAATCGGAGTCGAAGCCGCGGTCGTCTCCTTCGAAGAGGAGCTCGACCTCTCCCGCTCAGCCCGCGAGTCCACCGAGGGCGCAATCGCCACGGAGCGCGTGCCGCGCGCGCCCGTCGTGACCGTCATGGGCCACGTCGACCACGGCAAGACGTCCTTACTCGACGCCATCCGGCAGACCGACGTCGCGGCCGGCGAGGCCGGAGGCATCACGCAGCACATCGGCGCCTACCGGGTCCAGATTCACGGCAAGCCGATCGTCTTTCTCGACACGCCCGGCCACGAGGCCTTCACGTCCATGCGCGCGCGCGGCGCCAAGGCCACCGACATCGTCGTCCTGGTCGTCGCGGCCGACGACTCCGTCATGCCGCAGACGATCGAGGCGATCGCGCACGCGAAGGCCGCGAAGGTGCCGATCGTGGTGGCGATCAACAAGATCGACAAGCCCAATGCCAACGTGGACCGGGTCAAGAAGGAGCTCGCCGACCACGGCGTGCTGCTCGAGGCCTGGGGCGGCGAGACTCCGGCGGCCGAGGTCTCGGCGCTGAAGAAGCAGGGCATCGACCACCTGCTCGAGCTCATCCTGCTCGTGGCCGACATGCAGGAGCTGACGGCCCCGGCGGCCGAGGAGGCGCGGGGCGTCGTCCTCGAGGCGCGGCGCGAGGCCGGCCGCGGCAACATGGCGACGGTCCTGGTACAGGCCGGCACGCTCAAGGTCGGCGACGTCTTCTTCGCGGGCTCGGTTTTCGGCCGCGTGCGCTCGATGCACGACGACCGCGGCGAGAAGGTCAACGCGGCCGGCCCCGCGACACCGGTCGAGGTGACCGGTTTCGAGGACCTGCCCCAGGCGGGGGACACGTTCCAGGTGGTCGAGGACGAAACCAAGGCCCGGTCGGTCGTCTCGTTCCGCCAGCAGAAGGAGCGGGAGAAGGCGATGGCCGGCAGCTCCCGCCTCTCGCTCGAGCAGCTGTTCAGCAAGATCCAGGAAGGCAAGGTCAAGGACCTGCCCATCATCCTGAAGGCGGACGTCTCGGGCTCGATGGAAGTGCTGTCGCAGGCGCTCAAGGGGCTTTCGAACGACAAGGTGAAGATTTCTCTACTGCACGCGGGAGTCGGCGCCATCACCATCAACGACGTCCTGCTCGCGTCCGCCTCCGGCGCGGTGATCGTGGGCTTCAACGTCCGGCCCGAGAAGAAGGCGGCCGACGAGGCCGAGAAGGCCGGCGTCGAGATCCGCCTCCACACGGTCATCTACAACGTCACCGACGAGATCAAGAAAGCCATGGAAGGGCTGCTCGAGCCCACCCTGAAGGAGGTCGCGCGGGGGCGCGCCGAGGTGCGCAACACGTTCAAGGTGCCGAAGTTCGGCGTCGTCGCCGGCTGCTACGTCACCGAGGGCACGATCCCGCGCAGCGCCCAGGTTCGCCTTCTGCGAGACAACCGGGTGATCTACGAGGGCAAGGTCGGGTCGCTGCGCCGCTTCAAGGACGACGTCTCGGAGGTCAAACAGGGCTTCGAATGCGGCATCGGCCTCGACCGGTACCAGGACCTGAAGGTGGGCGACATCATCGAGGCGTTCCAGGTCGAGAAGGTCGCCGGGGTGATGGGTTCGTGAGCCGTTAGCCGGGAGCCGTTAGCCGACAGAGGTCCTGCCCCGGCTCACGACTCACGGTTCACGGCTCACGGTTCACGGCTTACGTCCCATGGTGATCGCCTACGCCGTTTTCGACCTCCACCTGCCCGGATGCCGGGGCCTGAAGGAGAAGCGGATGATCGTCAAGAGCCTGAAGACGCGCATCCGGAACGAATTCCAGGTCTCGGCCGCGGAAGTCGCGAACCAGGACCTGCTGCAGCGCGCGGCGCTCGGCGTGGCCGCCGTCGGGAGCGACCAGCCGACGCTCGACGCGGTCCTGCAGCACGTCCTTCAGTTCGTCGAGGAAAACCTCGACGGGGAGATCCTCGAGTATCGCAATGAGTTCATCCATGTGTAGGCCGGAAGCCGTAAGCCGAAAGCCGAAAGCCGAAAGCCCGAGCCACACCCGCTCCGGCGAGCCTCGGCTCACGACTCACGGCTCACGGCTCACGGCATGAAGAAAGACTCTCGCCGCAGCCAGCGCGTGGCCGACGTCGTCCGGGCAGAACTGTCGCGGCTCGTTCTGCTCGAGACGCACGACCCGGACCTGCGCGGCGTCACGGTCACCGACGTGGAAATGCCGCCCGACTTGAGGTCGGCGCGCGTGTACTTCTCCTGCCTCGGCGGCGACGACGAGCGCGAGAAGGCGGGAGCCGCGCTGCGCCGTGCCGCGGGCTACCTGCGCCGGGAGGTCGGGCAGCGCTGCCAGCTCCGCTATGCGCCGGAGCTGCACTTCCTCTCCGATCGGTCCCTCGAGCGCGGCGCGCGGATCGAGGAGCTTCTCCATCAGGTGCTGCCGCCCGCGGCCGAGCGCGACGACGAGGAGCCCGAATGACGGCGCCCGACGCGTTGAAGCGCGGCTACCTCCTGCTTCTCGACAAGCCCGAGGGCCTGACCTCGCACGACGTCGTGGAGCGCGTCCGCAAGGCGACGGGCCTTCCGCGCATCGGCCACAGCGGGACACTCGACCCGATGGCGACCGGGTTGCTCCTGCTCTGCGCGGGGGGTGCCGCCCGCCTCCAGGGCTTCTTCACGCTCATGGACAAGTCCTACGAGGGCGTCATCCGGCTCGGCCGCGCGACGACCACGTACGACCGGGAAGGCGAGGCCGTCGGCCCCGACCGGGACGCGACGGGCGTGACTACCGCGAGGATCGCCGAGGCGGCCGAGGCCTTCCGAGGGGAGTTCCTGCAGGCGCCGCCGCCCTACTCCGCCAAGAAGGTGGGGGGCCGCAAGTTCTACGAGATGGCGCGAAAGGGCGAGGCCGTTCCGTCGCTGCCGAAGAAGGTCCGCGTCACGAGCCTGACTTTCGGCGAGCCCTCGGAGGGCCGGCTGCCCTTTGCGATCGCCTGCTCCTCGGGCACCTACATCCGCTCGATCGCCAGCGAGCTCGGCGAAAAGCTCGCCTGCGGCGCCCACCTCGATTCGTTGCGGCGCACGCGGATTGGATCCTTCAAAGTCGAGGACGCCGTGACCCTCCAGCGGTTCGAGTCTCTGTCGCCGGCCGAGCGCCTGGCGGCGCCGCACGCCCTGCCCCTGTCGCGCGTGCCCTTCCCCTTCCCGAGGGTCCAGCTCGCTTCGCTGGAGGCCTGGAAGATCCGGCGCGGCCAGGCGGTCCCGGCCCGCGGCGTCAATGCCCGGCAGGGCGACTGGGTTACCCTCGTCGGGCCCTCCGACGACATGCTGGCCCTCGGCCAGGTCAACCCGATCGGGGACCGCGGAGTGGCCATGATCAAGCCGAGGATCGTGCTGGCCTGATTCGCTTCCGCCTCCCGGCGGCTGGCATCCCGCCCCCGGGCTATGGTAGGCTTCGCGGCTTATTAAAAAGAGTGAGTGTTTTGAGTAGCTTGGAGGCAAGGTGAACGTCACCGAATACGAGTCCGGCAAGACGGATATCGTCAAGCAGTACCGGACGCACGACACCGACACGGGATCTCCGGAGGTCCAGGTCGCGCTCTTGACCAACCGCATCGCGTACCTGACCGAGCACTTCCAGTCGAACGCGAAGGACCACCATTCTCGCCGCGGCCTGCTGCAGATGGTCGGGCGCCGTCGCCGGCTCCTCGAGTATCTCCGGAACGAAGACGCCGATCGCTATCACAAGCTGATCGAGCGCCTCGGTCTGCGCAAGTAGTCCGTCCGGCGCCGGACTCCCCCGCCGCGGCCCCGCCGCGGGCTTTCGCCGACCTTCCCCCACGGACGGTCGTCCTCCGACGCCATTCACAAGAAGGGTGAAGACCATGATCGACCAGATCACCGTTCCCGTCGGCTCCAAGTCCCTGGACATCCAGATCGGAAAGCTCGCCAAGCAAGCCGACGGTTCCGCCGTCGTGCGCTTCGGCGACACGGTCGTCCTCGCCACCGCCGTCTTCTCCAAGGAACCCAAGGAGAACGCCGAGTTCTTTCCGCTGACCGTCGACTACCGAGAGCCCACCTACGCCGCGGGCCGGATCCCGGGCGGCTGGTTCAAGCGCGAGGGCCGGCCGACCGAAAAGGAAACCCTGACGTCGCGCCTCATCGACCGCCCCGTGCGGCCCCTCTTCCCGAAGGGCTTCAACCACGAAACCCAGATCGTCGCCTTCGTCCTCTCGTCCGACGGCCAGAATGACGCCGACATCCTCGCGATCAACGGCGCGTCCGTGGCGCTGACCTGCTCGGTCGCCCCGTTCTACTCGCCGATCGGCGCCGTGCGCGTCGGCCGCCTCGAAGGCCGATTCGTCCTCAACCCGACCAACGGCGAGCGCGACAAGTCCGACATGGACCTGATCGTCTGCGGCACGAACGACGCGGTGTGCATGGTCGAGGGCGGAGCCAAGGAGGTTTCCGAGCGGGACATGATCGACGCGATCCTCTTCGGCCACGAGGCCGTGCGCCAGATCGTGGGCGCCCAGCTCGAGCTCCAGCGCCGCGGCGGTTTCCAGAAGCCGCACTGGCAGGCCCCCGAGGCCTATCCGCCGGCCCTGTTCGCCGAGGTCCGCCAGGCATGGCAGGAGCCGATGATGGCCGCCATGACGCTCCCGAACAAGATCGCCTCCTACGCCGAGATCAAGGCCGTCAAGAAGGCCGTGACCTCGCTCGTCCCGGAGACCGAGACCGAGCGCCGCAAGCAGGTGGCCAAAGCGGCCGACGACCTCGTCAAGGTCCTGACCCGCGAGACCATCCTCGGCGGCAAGCGCCTCGACGGGCGCGCCTTCGACCAGATCCGCCCGATCACCTGCGAGGTGGGCATCCTGCCGCGCACGCACGGCTCCGCGCTCTTCACGCGCGGCGAGACGCAGGCCCTGGTCACCGCCACCCTCGGTACCTCCGACGACGCCCAGATCATCGAGGAGTACGAGGGCGAGAGCGAGCACACGTTCCTGCTCCACTACAACTTCCCGCCCTTCTCGGTGGGCGAGACGAAGTTCATGCGCGGCCCCTCGCGGCGCGACATCGGCCACGGCAACCTCGCCCGGCGCTCGCTCGCCCCGATGCTCCCGTCCGAGGACGCGTTTCCGTACACGGTGCGCGTCGTCTCGGACATCCTCGAGTCCAACGGCTCCTCCTCCATGGCCACGGTCTGCGGCGGCACGCTCGCCCTCATGGACGCGGGGGTTCCGATCAAGGCCCCGGTCGCGGGCGTCGCGATGGGCCTCGTCTCGGACGGGGACCGCTTCGCCGTCCTGACCGACATCGCCGGCCAGGAGGACCACTACGGCGACATGGACTTCAAGGTCGCCGGCTCGCGAGAGGGCATCACGGCCCTCCAGATGGACGTCAAGATCAAGGGCCTGCGCCGCGACATCCTCGAGAAGGCCCTCGAACAGGCGCGCGCCGGGCGCTTCCACATCCTCGAGAGGATGGCCTCGGCGATCGACAGCCCGCGCCCCAACATCTCCCGCTTCGCGCCGCGGATCTTCACGATCCAGATCCCGAAGGACCGAATCCGCGACGTCATCGGCTCGGGCGGCAAGACGATCCGCTCGATCATCGAGTCCACCGGCTGCAAGATCGACGTCGAGGATTCGGGCAAGGTCTCCATCGCCTCTGCCGACGAGGCGGCGGCGATGAAGGCGATCGAAATCATCGAAGGCCTCACCCAGGAGCCGGAGATCGGCAAGGTCTACACCGGCAAGGTCCGGCGCGTCGAGGCGTACGGCGCCTTCGTCGAGATCATGCCCGGCCAGGACGGCCTGGTCCACATCTCGGAGCTCGCTCCCTACCGCGTGCGGCAGACGACCGACGTCGTCAAGGAAGGCGACGAGGTGACCGTCAAGATCATCGCCGTGGACCCGATGGGCAAGATCAAGCTCTCGCGCAAGCAGGCGATGTCCAAGGAGCAGCTCGAGGCCGAGATGGCACTCGCCCCGGTCGGCGCCCCCGGAGAGGACGAAGGCCGCGACGAGTTCCCGCGCGGCGGGCGGGGGCCCGGAGAGCACCGCGGCCACTTCAACCGCGACCACCGGGGGCCGAGGGGGCCGAGGAAGTAGATTTCGGAGGTCGGATTTCGGATTTGAAGCGCGGCAGAGGCGCCGCACTTTTCATTTGAGCTGGACTTCGACGCGGATCCACCAGGGCGATTTCGGCGGGGAGGGGTATTTCGCCCCTCGAAACTCGGGCTCGGCGCAGCGGCCGACGTCTGTCACGGGGTCGAAAACGACCTCCTCGGCCCGACCCGAGTCGCCGACGCGAACGAGGGCGTCGAACGAGACCGCCTGGTCCTGCTTGATTCCCTTGACGCAACGCTCGAGGACCTTTCGCAGCCACCCGTCGAGGCTCGAGTTGAGCGCCGATTCGTAGCGCCGGCCGGCCGGGGTCTTCGCGTTCGCGTCGGCCTCCGCGCGCGCCACGGTCGGGCTCGTCTTTCTCTCCTCCTCGGCGGGGAGCGCCGCGGCGAAGGCGCCGAGCAGGACGACGGCCGCCAACCACGGCTTCACGCGCGGGACGATACCATCCGGCGGGCGGATCAATACGGCATGTCGTCGTCCTCGAGGCCGAGCATGTGGCCGACCTCATGGACGACGGTGTCCCGGATCTCGCGGACGGCCTCGCCCCGGGTCTCGCAGCAACGCAGGATGGGTCCGCGGAAGATCGCGATCTGCGCCGGAAGGCTCGTGACCATGGTCTCCCGGTCGAAGAACGGGACGCCCCGGAAGATCCCGAAGAGCTCCTCTTCGTCGGGCGTGTCGGACTCCTCGTAGTCCTCCCGCGACGGCTCCTCCTCGACGACCACGACCACGTTCTCCAGGTACCTCCGGAACGGGCGACGGCACCGAAGCGAGCGCCTCCTCGACGCAGGATTCGAATTCGGCCGGGGAGATGCGGCGGGCGCTCACCGCGAGCCGAAGAGACGCTCGAAGTTCGCCGTCGTCGCTGCGGCCACGGTCGCGAGGTCGGACCCCTTCACCTCGGCGAGCCTCTTCGCCGTCTCGAGCACGTAGGCCGGTTCGCACGGCTTGCCGCGGTGGGGAACCGGCGAAAGAAACGGCGTGTCCGTCTCGACGAGCATGGCCTCGAGGGGTAGCCCCAGGGCGGCCGCCCGGATGTTCTCGGCGGCGCGGAACGTGATCATGCCCGAAAAGGACACCAGGTAGCCGAGGTCGAGGGCCTTCTTTCCGTAGGCCGCGTCCTCCGTAAACGAGTGAAAGACCCCGGCTCGGTCGCGCGCCCCGCGCCGGGCGAGGAGGGAGAGCATCTCGGCGCCGCTCTCCCGATTGTGGAGGAGCACCGGGAGACCGAGCCGGCCTGCACAGTCGAGCATCCACTCGAGGACCTCGATTTGCTTTTCCCGTGGCGAATGGTCGTAGTGGAAATCGAGCCCGACTTCCCCGATCGCGACGACTTTCGGCGAGCGCGCGAGCGCCTCGAAGGCTTCGGCGTCGCGCGCCGGGTCGAAGTCCTTCGCCTCGTGGGGATGGACGCCGACGGCCGCGACGACGCCCTCCCGCCCGGCGGCGAGATCGGCCGCCGCGGCCGAGTCCTCGAGCGTCGTCCCTGGAACGAGAAAGCGCACGACGCCGGCCGCCCGCCCGCGCTCGATCAGAAGGTCGGCGCCCGCCCCCATCTGCAGGTGGCAGTGGGAATCGGCGAGCAAGCTACTTGACCTTGCTGCCCGGCGGCACGTCCGCCGGAACGTCCAGGAGCACGGGCACCCCGGCCTCGCCGACGGAAGCCGCAAGGACCATGCCGTTGGACTCGACGCCCATGAGCTTGGCGGGCTTCAGGTTCGCGACGACCACGACGTTGCGACCGACGAGAGCCTCGGGCTCGTACTGCGCCGCGATGCCGGCCACGATCTGGCGCCGCTCGTCGCCCAGGTCTACCTCGAGGCGCATCAGCCTGTTCGACTTCGGCACGCGCTCGGCAGTCACGATCTTCGCCGTGCGCAGCCGCACCTTCTGAAAGTCCTCGATCGCGATCCGGTCGTCGGCGGGCGCGGCCGGCGCCGCAGGGGGCGTCGTGGGGCTCGTGGGTTCCGTCATGGTGGCATCCTTCTCCTTGAAGTAGGCGGCGGCGTCCACGCGCGGAAAGAGCGCGGGCGCTTCCGGCATCCGGGTCGAGACGGGCAGCCTTCCCCACGCGAGGTCCGCAGGGGTCGGGTCTTCGGCAGGCAGACCGAAGGTCTCGAAGATTTTGCGGCTCGTGACCGGGACGAAGGGCGAGAGCATCACCGCCGAGAGTCGCACGCCCTCGGCGGCCGCGGAAAGGACGCGGTGGAGCCGCGGCGACCGCGCGCCCTCGTCCTTGCGGATCTTCCACGGCTCGCGGGACACGACGTAGCCGTTGACGGCGGTCAGGAGCCTCCACACGGCCTCGAGCGCGCGGTTGAACTGGCACTCGCGCATCGCAGCGCGCCACTCGGCCTCCGCCTCTGCGAACGCCCCGATCACTTCGCTGTCCGCGCCGACCTCGTTCGGCGTGCCGTCGAAAGACTGCCGGCACAGCGCGGCAACGCGCGAGACGGTGTTGCCGAGATCGTTGGCGAGATCGGCATTGAAGCGCGTCAGAAACGCCTCGTCCGAGAAGCTCGCGTCCTGGCCGAAAGCCATCTCTCGCATCAGGAAGTACCGGAGCGCGTCCGGGCCGAAATCGGCGACGAGCTGATCTGGCCGCACGATGTTGCCCACGGACTTGGAAACCTTCTTCGCGTCGCGCAGCCACCAGCCGTGCGCCCAGACCGTCGTCGGCAGCGGCAGGCCGGCCGAGAGCAGGAAGGCGGGCCAGTACACCGCGTGGAAGCGCAGGATGTCCTTGCCGATGAAGTGCACGCGCTCGGCTCCGGGGTGGTCCCAGAACTCGCGGTACCGCGCGTCGTCCTCGGCGCCGAAGCCGAGCGCCGTGATGTAGTTGGCCAGCGCGTCGAGCCAGACGTACACGACGTGGCCCGGATGCCCCGGAAACGGGATGCCCCACTGCACCTTGGACCGCGAGACCGAGAGGTCGTTCAATCCGCCCCGGACGAACGAGACGACTTCGGCCAGGCGGCTCTCGGGCCGGACGAATTCGGGGTGGCTCTCGTAATGGGCGAGCAGCGGCCCCGCGTACTTCGAGAGCCGGAAGAAGACGTTGTCCTCGGATTCCCAGACGGTCGCCCGGCCGTGGACCGGGCACCGCCTCTCGGCATCGAGCTCCTTCTCGGTGTAGAAGGCCTCGCAGCTCGAGCAGTACCAGCCCTCGTGCTTCGCCGTGTAGAAGTCGCCGGCGGCCGCGATCCGGGCGATCAGGGCCTCGACGCCGCGGCGGTGGCGCGGCTCGGTCGTGCGGATGAAGTCGTCGTTCCGGATCTCGAAGGTGCGATACAGCTGGTGATAGCGCTCGACGACCCGGTTGGCGAGCTCGAGCGGCTCGATCCCCTGCGCGGCGGCGGCCTTTTCGATGTTCTGGCCGTGCTCGTCGGTGCCCGTCAGGAAACGCGTCGTCTCGCCCGACAGCCTCCGAAAGCGGGTGACGACGTCGGTGACGACGGTCGTGTAGATGTGCCCGATGTGGGGCAGGTCGTTGACGTAGTAGATCGGCGTCGTCGCGTAGAACGTCTTCATGCGGAACGCGAAAGATATCTCAGGCATCCGGAACGGGGAACCCGGGGACCGCCTCACAGCAGACCCGCCTCCCGGAACGACACGCAGCCCTCCCGGCCCACGACGATGTGGTCGAGCAGGCGCACTCCCACCGATTCCGACGCCGCCGCCAGCCGGCGCGTGAACTCGCGGTCCTCGCGCGAGGGCGTCGGGTCCGCCGAGGGGTGGTTGTGGTACAGGATGACGGCCGCCGCCCGTCCGACGAGGGCCCGCCGCAGGATCTCGCGTGGCTCGACGACCGCGCGGTCGAGCGTGCCGCGGTAGATGTCGGGATCGTTCTTCAGGAGCCGGTTTCGAGCGTTGAGAAAGAGGGCCCCCGTTCGCTCCTGCGTGTCGTCGGCCTGGGCCCGGCGCAGGAACTCCTTGACGAGGCGCGGCTCGTTCAAGAGGTCGCGGCCCGCGAGCGTCTCGGCAGGCAGTCGCCGCGCGATCTCGAGGGCGGCCGCGATCGCGGCGGCCCGCGTCGGGCCGATGCCCCGCTCCGTCGAGAGCTCCGGCGCCGTGACGCCGGCCAGGCCGATGAGGCCCCCGCGCGTCGCCAGAAGGCTCCGGGCGCGGTCGAGCGCGCTCTCTCCCGGGATCCCCGTGCGCAGCAGGAGCGCCAGGAGCTCCTCGTTCGACAGCGAGCCCGGCCCCAGGCGCAGGAGCCGTTCCCGTGGCCGCTCGTCCGAAGGCAGGTCGCAGATACGGAAGGCGCGTCGCGTCGCGAGTTCGGTCATGGTTCGTCGCCGGCGAGAACCGCCCGCGGACCCGGGGGAGGACCCGGAGATAATCGCACGGATGCCGGATCCCGTACAGCCCCCCTGGCGCACGATCCTCGTCGCCATAGGCGTCGCGTTTCTCGCGCTCGGCCTCGCGTGGCCCGTGCGTGTCGCGCTTGCTGGGCAGGCTTCCCGGCGACATCGTGGTCCGCCGCGAGAGGCTGGACCTTCGCCTTTCCGATCGTGACCTGCCTGCTGCTCTCGCTCCTGCTTTCGCTTCTGTTCTGGCTGTTCCGGCGCTGAGGGTCAGTCCCCGTCGGGTCCGTCGGGCGCCACGCCCTCGGGGACCAGCACGATCTTGCCGTGCTGCTCGCCCGACTCCATGCGGGCGTAGGCGGCCGCGGCCTCGGACAGGGGGAACACTCGATCGACGCGGGGCTTGAGTCTGCGCGCCGCCACCGCGGCGTAGAGCGCTCGGAACTCCCGGTCGTTCGACATCGTGGAGCCCAGGATCGAAAGGTGCTTCCAGTAGATGAGGCGGATCTCCTCCTTGGGGTTGGGCCCGGACGTCGCGCCGCAGGTCACGATGCGGCCGGCCTTGGCGCAGGCCTTCAGGGACGTCATCCAGGTCGCCTCGCCGACCGTATCCACGACGACGTCCACGCCGCGCTTGTCGGTGTGCCGCCGGACCGCCTGGGCGACATCCTCGGACTTGTAGTCGATCACGAACTCGGCGCCGTCCTCCCGGGCGCGGCGCGCCTTTTCTTCACCCGACGTGGTCGCCAGCACGCGGGCGCCGCACAACACGGCGATCTCCAGGGCCGCGGCCCCCACCCCGCCGCCGGCACCGTGGATCAACACGGACTCTCCCGCCCTCACGGCCGCGCGGCCGACGATCATGCGCCAGGCCGTCTGGTAGGCGAGCGGAAAGGCCGCGGCCTCCGCGAAGCCGAAACCTGCCGGAACGGGGAAGAAGTTGCGCCGCGGGAGCACGATTTTCTCCGCGAAAGTGCCCGGGGCGTGCTCGCCGACGATCCCGTACGACACGCAGAGGCTCTGCTCCCCCGCCCGGCAGAACTCGCACGCGTTGCAGTAGAGCCCGGGCTGCACGAGCACGGGGTCCCCGACGGCCAGGTCCTCGACGCCTTCGCCCACGGCGTCCACGACGCCCGCGCCGTCCGCGCCCGGGATCTGCGGCAGCGGCACGCCAGGAATCCCGTTGCGCACGAAGATGTCGAGGTGGTTCATCGCGGCCGCGCGGATCGCGACGCGCGCCTCGCCCCGCCCGGGCGAGGGATCGGGCCGGTCGCCGTACTGCAGCACTTCGTTGCCGCCGTGCCGGGTGAAGAAGATGGCTTTCATCGAAACCTCGGGGTTCGAATTTCGAATTTCGAAATTATCACTTCAGGTACCCCAGCGATCTCAACTTTTCCAGGTACTCCCGGTCGCTCTCCGGCGCGGGGGCGGCCGGAGCGGCGACGCGGGGACCGTAGGTGGCCACGGTCGACCCTTCGAGCGATCCCGGAGCAAAGAGCGCAGCCACAGGTCTCCCCTCGAGGTCCCGCGCCGGCGGGACGCCGGCCCTCGAGAGGATCGAGGGCGCCGCGTCCTCGGGACGGATGCGGACGGTGCGCCCCGCCGCGGCCCCGTCGAAAACGACCATGCGGCCCAGCGACCCGGCCGCGGTCGGGTGGCTGTCGGCGGCGAGCACGACGAGGACGCAGTCGCCCCGCGCGGCGCGGCCGATCCAGTCCGCGAGCAGCGCTTCGGCCGCGGCCACCGCGCCCCGCCTCGCGCCCGGGTCGTCGCGCGCGATGTCGCAGCCGGGCAGATAGACCGTCGCGAGCCCGTAGCCCTTTCGCACGTCTGCGTCGAAGATGCCGATCGCGACGCGGTCCGCGTCCCCGCCATCAAGCGCACGCCCGAGGACGGCGCGGTTCTCGACGACGGTCGCGCCGGGCCAGGGAGCCGCCGCCCACCAGCCCACGGAGAGGCTGGGAATGCCGGCCGAAGCCGATACCTCCCAGAAGTCGAGGCGGCGGCGGTCCGCGCCCGAAACCGGGGCGTTGGCCACGAGCCGGAGCGCCGGCCCCACGCGGCGCAGGTACCAGGACGTCCCAAAGGGGGGCCGAAATGCGAAGGCCGCTCCCAGGGGACGGACGCGGGCCAGCGCCCGCACCCCGTGTTCACGCGGCGACGCGCCGGTCGCCAGGTCGGTCCACACCTCCGGCGGAGACCGGCGCTCGGCCGGCCACCAGCCGGTCGCGCCACCGGAGAGCAGCCGGGCCGCCTCCGCGGGCCTGCCCGCCCCGTCGAGGTCGAGGCCGTCCACCGCGAGAACGACGATCGGCAGCTTGCGCGGGGACGGCTGCGGGGCCTCGGCCGGCGGCGGCTCGCGCCGCGACGAGAAGAGCAGAATCGCCGCCACGAGTCCCGCCGCCGCCGCAGCCGCGAAGACCCGGCGCGCCGCCCGCCCGGGCAGCGAGCCCGAATGCGCGAAGGCGCGCGCGAGAAAGCCGAGCCGGACCGCGGCCGCGAGAAAGAGCGCGGCGGCCGCCACCGGAACGCCCCAGGCAAGCGAGCGCAGCGAGAACTCCCGCGCGAGCCCGTACGTTCCGCCAATCCAGAGCGCGAAGACCGCGGCGGCCGCGACGAGCCCCGCCGCGGTCGCCGCCAGGCCGGGCCGGCCGGAGCGGTCCGCCAGCCACGCGAGCGGGAGGGCGAAGAGCGCGGCCGCCGCGAGATCGGCGAGGAACAGGTGGACGAAGAGCGCCGCCACCGAGGCGGGCGAGCCGCCGAAGCCGGGCTCCGACGCCTCGACGGCGGCGACGGCCGCGAGGGCCGCGGCCAGTGCGCCGATCAGAACGGCCGGGAGAAACGCCCCGCCCCGGCCCTCGAAGACCGGCCGGAAGAGCAGGCGCTCGACGCCCCCGTCGAGGTAGCCGAGCTCCTTCAGGCGCGCGCGCGCCTCCTCGAGCGTGGGCCGGGGCGTCACGAGCGTCGGTCCCGAACGACCCGCGCGAGATCGGCGAGGACCGCGGCGCGCCGGCCGAGCGGCCCGAGCGCCGCGAGCGCCGCCTCGAGCAGCTCGTCGACGAGGCGGTGCGCCGACGCCGCGCCCAGGACCGTCGCGAAATTGGCCCGGTGGGCGTCGCGCCCGGTGTCCTTGCCCATCCGCTTCGGGTCCCCCTCGAGGTCGAGCAGGTCGTCGGTGATCTGGAAGGCCAGGCCGAGGTTGCGCGCGTAGAGCGTCAGCGCGGAGAGGGGCTTCTCCCCGGCGCCGCCCGCGATCGCGCCGCCGCGGACCGCGGCCACGAAGAGGGCGCCGGTCTTCCTGGCATGAATCGCCTCGAGGTCGTCGAGGGCGACGGCCGGCGGGATCGGCCGCCAGGTCCGCGGCCTGGCCGGCGCAGCAGCCCTCGGCGCCGACGGCGGCCGCGAGCTCCCGGACGACGCGGGCGCGGGCGGCCGGCGTCATCCCCGGCGCCGCGGCGACGATCTCGAAGGCGCGAGCGAGCAGCGCGACGGCCGCGAGCTCCGCCGTCGCGACCCCGTGCACGCGGTGGAGCGCCGGCCGGCCGCGGCGCCGTCGCGCGTCGTCCATCGAGGGAAGGTCGTCGAGCACGAGGGAGGCGGCGTGGACGAACTCGACCGCCACGGCCACCGCGAGAGCCGCCTCCTCGGGGGCCCGGGCGATCTCTCCGGCGGCCAGCGCGGCGAGCGGGCGCAGGCGTTTGCCCGGGGATAGCGCGGCCTCGTCGATCGCGCGCGACAGCGCCTCCGCCCGGGACGCGGGAGGCGGCAGGCTCGCGCGACAGCGCCTCCTCGAGGGTGGGGCGGGCGCGACGCCGCGAACCGGTCGAACGCGCCGCCGCCCGCGACGGAGCCCGTCAGGACCGAAGCCCTAGCCGCGGAAGCTCGCCAGCGCCTCCGACTCCGATTCGTAGACGTCGAAGACGGTGATGAGCTGGGTGACGGTGAGCACGTCGTTGATCTTCGGCGGAAGGTGCAGGAGCTTCAGCTTCCCGCCCTTGTTCGTCACCGACGTGTAGCAGCCGACGAGCTCGCCGATGCCGGACGAGTCGATCGTCGTCACGTCGTGCATGTCGACCAGGATGTTCTTCTTTCCGGAGTCGACCAGCTTGTTGATCGTCTCGCGCAACTGCACGTCCCCCGAACCGATCGTGATCTTGCCCTTGAGCTCGACGACCTGCACGCCGCCGGCATCACGCACGCTCGTTTTCATGCTGGGTTCTCCTCCTTCTCGTTGACCGCACCCAAATTCTTCTTCAAAACGATTTCCATGCCTCCGCTCGCGTGGCGCCGGAAGCGGACGTCATCCATGAAGGTCTTCATGTAGAAGATGCCGCGGCCCGAGGTCTTCAGCCGGTTCTCGGGCGCCAGGGGATCGGCGACCTCTTCCGGGTCGAAGCCCGGGCCCTCGTCGCGGATCGAGATCGCGAGGGTGTCGCCGACGATGTCCATCTCGAGGTGCACGTGCTTGGAGAGGTCCTGCTGGTTGCCGTGCTTGATCGCGTTGGCCAGGGCCTCGCGCAGCGCCATCAGGATCCAGTGGCGCAGCTCCTCCGGCACGTCGCGCCCCTCCAGCAGCTTGGCGCAGAGGTGCTGCACCATCTCGATGTTCTCGAAACGGCTGGAGAGGGACATCCGGATCGGGCCGGCTTTGCTGGACGGTCGCAATGCGCTCATTCACGGACTTCTGGAGTCCGGCGGATCTTAGTCCAAAGGCCCGCCGGAAAGGAAGGCGCGATTTCGGCGTGCTACCCTCGGCCATGGCTCCAAAACGCCTCGCCGGCGCGGTCCTTTTCGCCTTCGGGGCGGCCCTCCTGTCGGCGGCGACGGACCTGCTCCCCCAGCGCATCTCCGAGGTCTCCCGACAGGTCGAGGAGGTCCGGGGCAGAAAGTTCGAGCGGCCCGTCCCGGCCGCCCGAGATCGACCAGGCCGAGGCACGCAAGGTCCTGCGCTCCAAGATCGTCGAGGCGCTGCCCGCCACCGCCGAGGAATACCTCCGGTCCCTCTCGGTCCTCGGCCTCATCGACGACGGCCCCCGCCTTCTCGACCGGCTGGTCGACTTCTACGCCTCGCAGGTCGTCGCCTTCTACGACCCCGAGCCGCGGCGCTTCTTCGTCGTGCAGGGCGCCGAGGAGCTCGTCGCCGATTCGGCCGACGATGGCCGGCCTCGCCGAGGGCCTCATCTACTCGCACGAGCTGACGCACGCCCTGCAGGACGAGGCCCTCAAGCTCGACAGCCGCATCAAAGCGCTCAAGGACGACAGCGACCGGGGCTTCGCTCTGCAGTGCCTGCTCGAAGGGGAAGCCACTCTCGTCATGATCCGCGTCGCCCTGAAGGACATCCCCGGCGCCGACGCCCGGGCCGAGGAGGAGCTTGCGCCGCTGCTGACGGCCGGCGGTCTCGAGCGCGCCAACGTTCCGAAGGACGTCCCCGCGTACTTCGTGGACCAGCTCTTCTTCCCTTACGTCGAAGGCACGGCATACGTGCGCGCGGCGTTCAAGAAGGGCGGCTGGCCCGAGATCGACCGCCTCTGGAAGAACCCGCCCGAGTCGAGCGCCGAGATCCTCCACGGCGCACCCTACCCGCCTCCGGTGGAAGGGCTCCTGCCCTCCAACGTCGCGACGCTGCTCGCGGGGCAGCGGCTGATCTACATGGACACGCTCGGCGAGTGGACGCTGCGCTTCCTGCTCGGGCGCGCCCTTCCGGAGGACGAGGCCGAGAGGGCGGCCGCGGGCTGGCGCGGCGACCGGATCGTCTTCTTTTGCGGCGGGGGGGCGCATCGGCTACCTCTGGCGCATCCGCTTCGACGACGGCCTCTCGGCCGCGCGCTTCGAGGCGGCGCTGCGCAGGGCGCGCACCGCGCGCCCGCTCCCCTCCCCGGAGACGATCCAGAAGAACGGCAAGGACGTCGTCGTGGCGGCCGGCCTTTCGAAGGTCCCGGATCTGCCGTAGACGCGGGCGCCGCCGGATTACCCGGCCTGGAGCTGGTGCAGATACCAGGGGATCACGAGGAACATCTGGATCGCGTCGAAGACACCGTGCGCCGCGATGCAGGGCAAGACGTTTCGATACCGCGCGAAGGTGACCGAGAGCACCGTCGAGATCACGAGGATACCGACGAGCATGAGGGGCTGGCCGTAGGCGCCGTGGGCCGCGGTGAACATGAGCGTCGCCGCGACCGGGCCGACGCGCGTCTGCAGGAAGGAGCGGAAGAAGAGCTCCTCGACCACCATGGCCGAGACCACGATCAGGAGCTTCACCCAGAGGGGCCGCGAGACGAGCCACACGATCGTCGGCGAGACGCCGCGCCCGCCCGACTCGGCGCGGAAGCGGTGGGACACCAGATACCAGATCCCGAGAAGGACAATGGCGGTCACGATCGTCAAGAGCCATCCCGCGACCCCGATCAGGGCGCCGCGCGAGAGGTCGGCACCGGGGTGGTCGCTCCTCACCCGGAGAAACTCGGCGACCGACCGCCGCCCGGAGAGGGCGTAGTAGCAGGCGAGGAAGAAGAGCAGCATGCCGTGCACGGCGAACACCGAGACGAGCGACAGCTCCTTGGTCTCGGGCTGCGAGCCCGCGAGGCCGCCCGCGAAGGGGATGGCCACGGTCAGCAGCAGCACCCCCGCGAGCAGCCCCATGGCGATCGCCCGGCGGCCCGGCTCCTCGAAGCCGTCCTCCGCGAAGACGGCGCGCGAGCGCGCCTGCGCGAACGACAGCATCATGCCTAGGCTACCCGCCACGACGAGCAGGACGAACGTCACGGAGCTCATGGGTGCGTTCGGGGCAAACGGCGCAGGTTAACTCAGGTCCCTGAAGCCGACAAGGTCGCGTTCGGTTCGCCCCGCCCAATCGGCTAGGATGTCCCCGCAAATGGCGGCCGGCGCGCTCCCCCTCGAGGTCGGAAACCTGTCGAAGTCGTTCGGCGAGCGCCGGGCGCTCGACGGAGTCTCGCTCGAGCTCGACTCCGGCGAGATCCTCGGCCTGCTCGGGCCCAACGGCGCCGGCAAGACGACGCTCGTCCGCAGCGTCGCCGGGCGCGTGGTCCCCGATGGGGGGACCCTCCGCATCCTCGGCTTCGACGCCGGCGACGACCGCGCCCGGACCGTCCGCGGCTGGGTGCCGCAGGAAATCGCCCTGTACCCGCTGCTCTCCCCGAGGGAAAACCTCTGGACGTTCGGGCGCTACCAGGGGCTCCAGGGGAAGGCCCTGGAGGCGGGCATCCACTCGAGTCTCGAATGGGCCGGACTGGCCGACCGAGCGAACGACAAGACCGACCGGCTCTCGGGCGGTATGAAGCGGCGCCTGAACATCGCAGCGGGCACGATCCACGGGCCGAAAGTGCTCCTGCTCGACGAGCCGACCGTGGGAGTGGACCCCCAGTCGCGGGAGCGGATCTACGCCATGATCGGGGAGCTCAAGTCGCAGGGCGTTTCGCTGCTCTACACGACCCACTACATGGAGGAAGCGGAGCGGCTCTGCGACCGCATCGCGATCATCGACCACGGAAAGATCATCGCGTCCGGCACGAAGGACGAGCTCGTCCGCAAGACGCTCGGCAACCGCCAGGCGCTGACGATCGACGCGGTCTCGCCCATTCCGGCGGCTCTCAAGGAGAAGCTCGTCCGGCGCTCGGCGGCGGTGGACGACATGAAAGTGCAGATGTCCGTGGAGGACCCGGCCGGAGAGATCCGCCAGCTGCTCGAGCTCTTCCACTCGGCGCAGGTCCCCGTGCGCGATCTCACCTTGAAGAGCGCCACGCTCGAGCAGGTTTTCCTCCAGCTGACGGGGCGGGAGCTGCGGGAATGAGCATGATCCTCGCCGTCGCGAAGAACCGGCTGATGAACCTCAAGCGCGATCGGGCCGCCTTCGTGCTCGCCTTCGTCCTGCCGGTCGCGTTCTTTTCCATCTTCGCCGCCATCTTTTCGGGCTCCGGTCGGTCGGCGACGCGCAAGGTCTCGGTCATCGTCGTGGACGAAGACGGCAGCACCGGATCGCGCCGATTCGTCGAGGGGCTGAAGGCCGAAAACGGGCTTTCGGTGGAATTGAAACCCGAGGATTACGCCGGGGCGCCGCTCTACACCGCGGCCACTGCGGAGACGGCCGTGCGCAAGGGCGAGGTCCCGGTGGCGCTCATCATTCCTAAGGGATTCGGCGAGAACCCGATCGCCTTCGGCCCGGGTACCGAGCGCGCCACCCTCTCCATTCTGGCCGACAGTGCGGACCCGGTGGCGCCGCAGGTCGTCAACGGCCTCGTCCAGAAGGTCGCGATGATCTCGATGCCCGCCGCCCTCGCACGCACCGGCATGGCGGAGGTCGACAAGTGGAGCGGAGGCCTGACGCCGGACCAAAAAGCCCGGATGGAGCAGAGCATCGAGGCGATCGAGAAGCCGCCGGCCGAGGCAGCCTCGTCCGCCCCGACCCGGGCGAGCGGCTCGAGAGAAGGCCTCGTCTCCGTCAAGACGCGCGACATCGTCGGCGAAGCCAAGAGGAACCCCACCGTGACCTTCTACGCCGCCGGCCTCGGCGTCATGTTCCTGCTCTTCTCGGCCACCGGCGCGGGAGGGGCGCTCATCGAAGAAGCCGAGAGCGGCACGCTCGACCGCATCCTGGCGACGCGCGTCTCGATGACCAAGCTCCTGCTCGGCAAGCTCGTCTATCTCGGGGGCGTGGGGGTCGCGCAACTCACGCTGATGTTCGTATGGGGTTCGGTCTTCTTCGGCCTCGAGCTCTGGAACCACGTCCCCGGGTTCCTGATCATGACGCTCGCGACCGCCCTGGTGTCTTCGGCGTTCGGGCTCATGCTCGCCTCGGTCTGCCGCTCCCGCATGCAGCTCGTGGCGCTCTCGAACCTCTCGATCCTCCTCATGTCCGCGCTCGGCGGGAGCCTCTTCCCCAGATTCCTGATGTCCGAGAGGATGCAGAAGATCGGGCTCATCACGTTGAACGCCTGGGCCCTGGACGGCTTTCAGAAGATCTTCTGGCGCGACGAGCCCGTCTGGGCGATCTGGCCCCAGGTGGCGGTCCTGACCGTCCTCGGTGTGGTCTTCTTCCTCGTCGCCCGCCGGGTCGCGGAGCGGTGGGAGAGCGCCTGACGAGGCCCAGCTCTTCTACTCGTACGCCCGCTCGTTGACCGTCAGCCGCTCGAGGTAGACGGTCTCGCACGAGTTGGGGCCCTCGTCCTGCCGCGACGTGCTCGTCCCCCAGTGGAAGGCCGGGTTGGTCACGCCGTCCACGTCCACGAGCCAGCCCTCCAGGCGCACATCGTCGCCCTTCGAGACGCAGGCGATCGCGCGGTGAAGGCGAGCGGTCGCGGGGATGACGTGCGTGTTCGCCGCGTGCGAAACGATCGTGCCGCGGTCGAGCGAGCCGTCGCGGCTCCTCCAGAAAAAGAAGCGGGAGCCCTGGCTGTAGGAGATCCTGCCGGCGAACGGTGGCGACAGGAGCGGCCCCCAGGCGAGCGCCAGGTCCTCGGGGATGAGGGCCCCGGCTGCGCCAAAACGATACGGCTCCTCGCTCACCACCCGGGCCGACTCGTCCCAGCGAAATCGCGGCGTGATCCGATACCGCTTACCACCCGCGAAGTGCTCGAACGGCGCGCGGTCCTCGGCGACCTGTCTGGGCTCTCCGCGCACGTCCGGCCGGGCCGCCGCCCGGTGTTCGAGGAGCCGGAGCTCGAGCGGGTGACGCCCGGCGTAAAGCGCGAGAGCCGCGCCCGTCAGGATCGCCGCCGTCCGGGTTTGCATGGACGACTCATTGTCGCTCCAATCAGTTCCCTGTTGACAACACCGCTCGGCGGCGACGGATAATCCGCTCCTTTCCCGGCGCCCGGACGACCCAAACAAGGAGAACGGAATGCGCAAGCGGCTGCTCACGGTCTGGACGCTCCTCTGCCTGGCGCTCGGGCCCGGCCACGCACCGCCCGCCTTCGCCGCCGACCCCCCGAAAGAGGAGGCAAAGGACAAGAAGCCGGACCCCGCGGCGGACATCAACAAGCCGCGCGCCGACGCGCGCAAGATCGCCTTCGAGACGACCGAGGGAACGTGGATGTCCGTGGACGTCTCGCCCAACGGGCAGACGATCGCCTTCGACCTGCTCGGCGACATCTACGCCGTCCCGATCTCGGGCGGCGCGGCGCGCGCGATCACGAGCGGCCCGGCGTTCGACTCGCACCCCCGCTTCTCGCCCGACGGCAAGACGATCGCCTTCACGAGCGACCGCAGCGGCATGGAGAACGTCTGGCTCATGGACGCCGACGGCAAGGATCCACGGGCGCTGACGACCGAGAAGGACGCCTACGTGCGCAGTGCCGTGTGGACTCCCGACGGCAGCTACCTCGTCGCGCGAAAGGAAGACGGCAAGCGTGCCGGTATCCCGCCGGTCGAGCTCTGGATCTACCACCGCGAGGGAGGCGGGGGCATCAAGCTCACCTCCTCGGACGACGTCAACAACACCGGCGGCGCGGCCGTCTCGCGGGACGGGAAATCCATCTACTACGCCGCGCGGCAGCGCCGCTTCAACTACATCCCCAACCTGCAGGACGGCCTCTGGCAGATCTGGCGCTACGACCGCGACCTCGCCGAAAGCTTCCCGGTGACGACCGGCTTCGGCGGCGCCGTGCGCCCGGCCGTTTCCCCCGACGGCAAGACGCTCGTGTTCATCTCGCGGCGCGACGACGACACGGTCATGGTCGCGCGCAACCTCGCGTCGGGTGCCGAGCGGATCCTCGCGCGCGCCGTCACGCGCGACGAGGAGGAGGGCTTCGCCCAGATGGACCTCTGGCCCAACTACGCCTTCACGCCGGACGGCAAGGCGCTCGTCTTCTCCGACAACGGTCACTTGACGCGTCTCGACGTCGCGGGCGGTACGAGGCAGGAGATTCCCTTCACGGCCGCTGTCGAGCAGTTCGTCGCGCCCCGCGTGACGTGGCAGGAGAAAGTCGAGTCGGGGCCCGTGCGCGCGCGCATCCTGCGCTGGCCCGGCCAGTCTCCGGACGGACGCTGGATCGCCTTCCAGGCCTTCGGGCGGGTCTGGCTTCAGGAGCTCGCGGGCGGCAAGACCGTCGGCACGCCCCGCCGCCTGACGAAGGACGATCCGGCCCTTCCGAGGCGAGAGTACGCGCCCGTCTTCGCCCCCGACGGAAAATGGATCGCCTACGTCTCCTGGAGCGACGCCGAGGGCGGGCACGTCTGGAAGGCGCCCGCCGTCCCCGGAGCGGCGCCGGTCAAGCTCACGAAGCACGCCGGCCACTACGCCAACCCGTCCTGGTCGCCGAAGGGAGACCGCCTCGCCGTGCTGCGCGGCTCGGGCCTCGAGTTCCGCGGCCATCAGCCCGAGGAGGAGGACTTCTTCGAGATCGGCGTGCTCGACGCGGCGGGCGGAGAGATTCGATTCGTGACGGCCGTCAAGCTCGGCGACGTGATGAAGTTCCATCCCCAGGCCTTCTGGAGCGCCGACGGCACGCGTCTCTACTATCGAGACCCGATCGAGCCGAAGAAACCGACCGACGACCCGAAAAACGACCTCGTTTCGGTCCGTCTCGACGGCACGGACAAGAAACGGCACATCCGGTTCCCCGCCGTGGACGACGTCGTCCCGTCGCCGGACGGGCGGTGGATCGTCTTCACGTCGCGGGACAACGTGTACGTGACGGCCATGCCGCCCGTTTTCACCAAGGAGCCGCCCGAGGTCTCTCTGAAGGAGGGCGCGGTGCCCGTCTACCGTCTTTCGGACGACGCCGGCGGCTACGTGAGCTGGGCCGACGGCGGCAAGACGATCACCTGGGCGCTCGCCAACACGTTCTACCGCCTTCCGCTCTCGGCGGCGCTCGACTTCGCCCGCGAGCAACGGCGCAAGGCCGAGGAGAAGGCGAAGGAGGAGGAAGCGAAAAAGTCGCAGCCCGACACCGAGAAAGACAAGGCAGACAAGGAGAAGGAAAAGGTCCAGGAATCCAAGGTGCCCAAGTCCGAGACGATCGAGCTCGTTCTGACCGCGCCTCGCCCGGCGCCCGAGGGCTCGTTCCTCCTGCGGGGCGCGCGCGTCATCCCGATGCAGGGCGAGGCGGTCCTCGAGAACACCGACGTCCTGGTCACGGGCAACCGCATCGCCGCAATCGGCCCCTCGGGTTCGCTCGCCGTGCCGGCCGGCACCCGCGTCTATGACGCGAAGGGCGAGACCGTCATCCCGGGCTTCATCGACACCCACGCGCACCTGCACTACTCCGGCTTCGAGCTCTTCCCGGAGGCGAAGTGGGAGTACCTCGCCAACCTCGCCTACGGCGTGACGACCGTGTACGACCCCTCGGCGCCCTCGCTCGACGTGTTCGCTCAGGCCGAGGACGTGGAGGCGGGACTGATGGTCGGCCCGCGCGTCTACTCGTCGGGCGACGTCCTGTACGGCGGCCAGCAGGCCGACGTCTTCGCCGAGGTGAACAACCTCGAGGACGCCAGGCACCAGGTGCGCCGGATGAAGGCCTATGGCGCCCGGATGATCAAGGTCTACCAGCAGCCGCGGCGCTCGCAGCGCATCTACTTCGCCGAGGCCTGCCGGGATCTGCATATGCTGCTGACCGCCGAGGGCGCGGGAGAGCTGCAAACCGACCTGACGATGGCGATGGACGGCTACACGGCGTGGGAGCACGCGCTGCCGGTCGCCCTCGGGAAGGACACGGTCGAGTTCTTCGCGAAGTCCACGACCTTCTACACCCCGACCCTGCTCGTCGCCTACGGCGGGCCGTGGGGCGAGCTCTACTACTGGCAGACCGCCAACCCGCACGACGACCCGAAGCTGAACCGCTTCGTCCCCCACGAGTCGCTCGACCGGATGGCGCGGCGGCACCCGTGGATCTGGCCGTCCGAGTACCACTTCCCCACCGTCGCTCACGGCGCGGCCGAGATCCTGCGCGCGGGCGGCAACGTCGCGCTCGGCGCTCACGGGCAGCTTCAGGGGCTGGGTCCTCACTGGGAAGTCTGGGCCATGGCGGGCGAGGGCGCGCCGCACAAGAACTGGGCCATGACCCCCATGGAGGCCCTGCGTGCCTCGACCATCCTGGCCGCCGAGAAGATCGGCTTTGCGCCCGACCTCGGCTCGATCGAGCAAGGCAAGCTCGCGGACTTCATGGTCCTCGACGCGAACCCCCTCGACGACATCCACAACACGACGAAGATCCGGTGGGTCGTCAAGAACGGCGAGGTCTGGGAGGGCGAGACCATGAAGAAGGTCTGGCCGCGCGAGGAACCGCCGCCGAAGTTCTTCTGGAAACATTAGCGCTCGAGACTCGGCCCGGGCGGCCCGGAGGGCCGCCGCCCTACGGCCGACGACTCGGACCCTTCGCGGTAGACTCTGCCGCCAATGACTCCGCCCGTCTCCCGGCGCGTGGGCGTGTATCTCGCTCTCACGTTCGCCTTCTCGTCCTACTTCTACTTCCTGATCATCCGTGCGGGAACGCTCGGGGGCGGCGGCGGCCGCTGGGTCGTGGGACTCATGTGGTGCCCGGCTGCCGCGGCGATCCTCG
This sequence comes from uncultured Acidobacteriota bacterium, assembly GCA_963724465.1. Classification (GTDB taxonomy): domain Bacteria; phylum Acidobacteriota; class Thermoanaerobaculia; order UBA5066; family Gp7-AA6; genus DAHUXD01. The sequence continues at coordinate 122,148 of CAVRUT010000013.1, forward strand.
CGTCACTCCTGACGGGACGGCGGCTGTCTGCCATCGGCTGGCGTTGGAGCTGGCGCTACGCAGGGCTCGCCTACGTCATTCCAATCGGCTATGCCGCCGTGGCGTACGGGGCGACGTGGGCGTTCGGGCTTGGCGGATTCCCTGATCCAGGATTCGTCGCGAAGATCGCGGTGCGCCTGGGCCTGGCGGGGCGCCCCGAGGCCCTCGTGATCGGCCGGTACGTCCTCCTTCAGGGAAGCGTCGGCTTTCTGATCTCCTGCCTGTCTGCCACCGGCGAGGAGATCGGCTGGCGAGGCTTCCTCGTTCCGGAGCTCGCGCGGAGCATGCCGTTCGCCCGCGTCGCTCTCGTTTCCTCGGCAATCTGGGCGATCTGGCACTATCCGATCCTCCTCTTCGCCGACTACAACGGCGGCACGCCGCCCTGGTACGGTCTCCTGTGCTTCACGGTGCTGGTCCTCGGCATCGGCTTCGTGTTCGCGTGGATCCGCCTGAAGTCCGGCAGCGTCTGGCCGGCGGCGATCCTGCACGCCTCACACAACCTCTGGATCCAGCAGGTCTTCGATCCGCTCACGGCCGAGACCCGCCGGACGAAATGGATCATCGGTGAGTTCGGGGCCGCGCTTGCGATCGTGTCGACCGGCGTGGCATGGCTCGTCTGGCGGCGGAGCGATCTCGCGCTGCCTTTGCAGGAGGCGCGATGAAGAAGCTGCTCAAGTGGGTCTTTGGTCTGGCGGCCGGCCTCGTCCTCGTCGTCGTAACGATCATCCTGCTGCGCGCCTTCGACGCCCGCGGAAAGGCCCCGCTCGAGCCCTGGCACGGCACGCTCGCCTCGGAGGTCCGCGCCAGGGACCTTCCGCCCGCCGCGACGCTCGCCGACTACCTCCGGCTCGAGGACGCCGTCTTCGTCGAGATGGAGAAGGTGGTCGCGGCGATGCCGGCCGCCAAGCGGACGCCCTACAACCGCTACGCGCCGGACTCGCCCGTCAACCCGCTGCGCTTCCCGAAGAACTGGAACCGCACGTACGAGATCGTCCCGGAGGGAGATGTCCGCGGCGGCGTCCTCCTTATGCACGGGCTGACGGACTCGCCCTACAGCGTCAAGGCCGCCGCCGAGGTTTACGCCCACGAAGGCTTCTACGCGCTGGCCCTCCGCGTGCCCGGCCACGGCACGATCCCGGGCGCGCTGACCGTGGCACGCTGGCAGGACTGGCGCGCCGCCGCGCGCCTGGGCGCGCGGGCCGTTCGGGCCCGCGTGGGGGCGAAGCTGCCCTTCCACATCGTCGGCTACTCGAACGGCGGCGCGCTCGCCGTCCAGTACGCGCTCGACGCGCTGGGCGACGCCGGGCTCCCGAAGCCCGACCGTGTCGTCCTGATGTCGCCGATGATCGGCGTGACGCGCTTCTCGGGGCTCGCCACCCGAATCGCCAGGCTGGTCGAGGCCGTCGGCAAGATTCCCTACTTCGCGCAGTCGCGCTGGATGGACATCCAGCCCGAGTACAACCCGTTCAAGTACAACTCGTTTCCCGCCTTCGCCGGCCAGCAGACCACCGAGATCACCGGCGAAATCCAGGCGTCGATCGAGAGAGAGGCCTCGAGCGGGCGGATCAAGCAGCTCCCGCCCATCCTCGCGTTCACGTCCCTCGTGGACTCCACCGTGGAGACCTGGGCGACCGTCGACGCGCTCTTCGGTCGGCTGCAGGACAACGGCAGCGAGCTCGTCCTCTTCGACGTGAACCGCTCGGCGGTCGCCCTGGGATTCCTGAAGAACAACTTCGACGCGCGCCTCGCGGCGCTCTTCGCGGACTCGGGCCGCCGCTACCGGCTCTCGCTCGTGACCAACGCCCGCGCGGGCGCCCCGGAAGCGGTCGTGCGGTCGCTCGCCCCGGGATCCACCGAGGTCGCCGAGACGCCGCTCGGCCTCGCATGGCCGCCGCAGATCTTCTCGCTGTCCCACCTCGCCGTGCCGTTTCGTCCGGACGACCCGCTCTTCGGCATCGCGCCGGACGTTTCGGTCAGCTACGGGCTGCGGCTCGGACTGCTCGCGCCTCGCGGCGAGCGCGGCGTCCTCACGGTGCCCATCGATCAGTGGATGCGCCTCAATTGCAACCCGTTCTTCGGTCTTCTCGAAACGAAGGTCCTCGAGGCGATCAGGAGGTAGGAGTTTCGCCCAGACGCTCGAGTACGTACCGCCGGATGTCCAGGCTCTGGTCTTCCATCGGTGCGTAGTAGCCGAAGCGGTGGACGGCGAGGACGTGCCGCGCTGGACCCGCTCGCAGATGGCAGAGATCGCCCCGGCGAGCTGATCCACGTTGACATCAAGAAGTTGGGCAAGATCAAACTCATCGGCCATCGCATCACTGGTGACCGAAGCAAACGCGCTCGAGGTGCCGGCTGGGAGTTCGTTCACGTCGCCATCGACGACGCCTCCCGCATGGCTTACGCCGAGGTCCTGCCTAATGAACGGTCGCCTTCCTCCACGGTCTTCCTCCGACGCTCGGTCGCCTGGTTCCAACACCGCGGCCTCAAAGTCCGGTCTGTCATGTCCGACAACGGCTCCTGCTACAAGGCTATGTTCGATGCTGCCTGTCAGCGACTCCAGCTCCGTCACCTACGCACCAAGCCCTACCACCCTCAAACCAACGGCAAGGCTGAACGCTTCATCCAGACCCTGCTCCGAGACTGGGCCTACAAACGTCCCTACCCAACCTCGGCGCACCGAACTCAACGCCTCCCTCGCTTCCTCAACTACTACAATCTCAGGAGACCCCATGCTTGCCAGTCCTGGCGGTCGATGAGGGCCCCAGAACTCGACCGCATCGGAGGAGTCGAGGCTGGGGCGCACCATCTCGGCGGGGTCGAAGAGGAAGAAAGTCGAGAACGTGAACGCCGCCCGGCTCCGGCAGCGTATCCGCGCGGCCGGCGCAGAACCACTCGCGGCTGAAGATCCGCTCGCGCTCGCGAGCGAAGATCTCCTCCGACAGATAGTACGCGCTCGGCAGCGACTTCTCGAGAGCCATCGCCTGGCTATTTGCCCTCGTGTTCGTAGTACTCGTAGGCCGACATCGGCTTCGAGTAGTCCACCCTCCACTGGCGGTTCTCCTGCGGAAGCTTGCCGAGGGCGCGGGCCATCTCGCGGACGTGGACCGCGACCGAGCCGCAGCAGGAGCCGATGTAGTTGATGCCGAGGTCGCGCGCCTGCTCGGCCCAGCGCGCCATCTCGCGCCGCGAGTGCTGGAGCGGGTCGAGCTCGAAGGGAAAGGCCTCCAGGCTCGTGAAATCCGGCCGGTCCACCGGGGTCCGGTAGCCGACCGGCTGGCAGGCGACGTAGCCCTGGACGGCCTTGCGCATCTGCTCGATCAGCGGCAGCGTCGTCTCGGGCCCCCGCAGGCAGTTGATGCCGACGATGTCCGCGCCCGCGTCCTGGAGCGCCCGGGCGCAGTCGGCCGCCGTCTGGCCGTCGGAGGTGACCGGCTTGTTCTCGAAGCAGACCGTGACCATCACCGGAAGCTTCGTCGTCTTCGCGCGCTCGACGGCGAGCAGCGCCTCGCCCAGCCACGAGAACGTCTCGCCGATGACGAAGTCGATGCCCTCGTCGAGCTGCACGGCCAGCTGCTCGTCGAAGGTCCTGCGGACGCGGTCGTAGGAGGCGGGGCTGCCGTGCTCGTACATCCACGTCAGCGAGAGGTTCCCCGCGACGAGGCACCGTTCGCCCGCGACCTCGTTGGCGATCCGCACGGCCGCGCGGTTCAGCTCCTCGAGGCGATTTTCGAGCCCCACGGTCGCCAGCTTGTCGCGGCTGGCGTAGAAGGTCAGCGCCTGGAGCACCTCGGCGCCCGCCTCGCGAAACTCCGTGTGGAGTTCCTTGAGCGCGGCGGGCCGCGTCAGAACGACCTCCGGCGTGAACGGGCCGGCGCGCACCCAGCCCCGTTTTTCGAGCTCGAGCAGGTAACCGCCGTCGCCCAGCACGGGGCCTTCGGCCAGTCGCTCCAGGATCCCTTTCTTCTTTGTCAAACTCGCCTCCTCGTCATCTCACGTATACGCCGTCGGTTCCTCGTCGCCGTATTCCCATTCGGCCTTGATCGGCCGGTTCTTCGCGAAGCGCTCCGGATCGAACGCCGCGATGTCCACGGTCTTCGCGCGCCCGTCGAGCAGGAGCTCCGACACGACGAGGCCGATCGCCGGCGAGATCTTGAAGCCCATTCCCGAGAACCCGCACACGACGTAGAGGCCCCGCGTGCCCGGTGCCTCGCCGATGAGCGGGCGAAAATCGGGGCTGACGTCGTAGACGCCCGTCACGCCCCGCCAGATCGCGGCGTCGGCGAGCGCCGGAACGCGGCCGACCGCGCGCTCGACGAGGCCCGCGAGCGATTCCGGCGACGCCGACTGCGCGTACGAGTCCGGATCTACGCCCCTCTTTCCCCAGAAGTCGCCGACGAGGGTGAGGCCACCGACCTCGGGGCGGAAGTAGGTCGTCGTGATGCCGTCGATGCACGCCGGCCCCACGCCCGAAAGGCCTGCCGGGTTCTTCAGGACCGCGACCTCGTGATACTCGCCCTCGACCGGCAGTTCGAAGCCCACGCCGGCAAAGAGCGGCCGGCTCCAGGGCCCGATCGCCGCCACGACGACCGGGGCGGCGACGTCGCCCCGGTCGGTCGCGACCCCCGTCACCCGGCCGCGCTCGACGCGAAACGCCGTGACCCGGGTCTGCGAGCGGTAGACCACGCCCATCTCGCGCGCCCGCTCGAGAAAGTCGGTCGCGACACCGGCGCCGTCCCCGTGGCCCGACCCCGGCTCCCAGGCCGCCTGCGGGACGTCGTCCACGTTCCAGTCCGGCGCGATCTCGGCGAGCTCGCCGCGGTCGACGACGCGCGCGTCCACCCCGTGCTCGCGCTGCATAGCGACGTTCTTCTCGAGGCGCGGCAGCTCCGCCTCCGGGACGATGCGCACGAAGCCGGTCTGACGGAACTGGCCGTCCCGGCCCACGTAGTCCTTCCAGGTCCGGAAGATCTCGAGGCTCTTGACCGCCAGGTCCACTTCGGGAGGGAAGCTGTAGTGCATGCGGACCAGGGCCGAGGAGCGGCCGCTGCCGCCGCCGGCGACGTCGCCCTTGTCGAGGACGAGGATGCGGCCGGCCTTGCGGCGCGCGAGGTGGAATGCGATCGACGCTCCCATGACCCCGGCGCCGAGGATGACGACGTCGGCCGTCCCGTCCAGGTCGCCGCTCACGCGACCCTCCGCTTCCAGTCGCGGAGCACCTGCCGCGAGGCGTTGTGGCCCGGCGCTCCCGTCACGCCGCCGCCCGGATGCGCGCCCGCGCCGCAGAGGTAGAGGCCATCGATCGGCGTGCGATAGCGCGCGAAGCCGGCCACCGGCCGCAGGAAGAAGAGCTGCTCCAGCGACAGGTCGCCGTGGAAGATGTTGCCCTCGGTCAGGCCGTAGGTCCGCTCGAGGTCGAGGGGCGTCAGGACCTGCCGGGCGACGACCGCGCCCGGCACGTTGGGCGCGTACTCGCCGATCTTGCGCACGACGCGGTCGCCCAGAAGCTCCCTCTTCTCGTCCCAGGTCCCCTCCTTCAGACGGTACGGCACGTACTGGACGAAGCAGGTCATGACGTGCCGGCCCTCGGGAGCGAGGTCGGGTCCACGTTCGAGGCCACGACGCAGTCCACCCAGAGCTCCTCGGGGATTTCGCCCGAGCGGGCGATGCCGTAGCAGCGCTCGGCGAACTCGAGGGAGGGCACGAGTGTGAAGAGCGCGCGCTGCGGCTTCGTGAAGTCGCGCGGCATGCCCGGCGACGCGCGGCTCCTCGGACAGCACGAAGTTGACCTTCGCGCAGGGGCCGTCCATCTTGATGCCCGCGACTGCCCGCCGGAACTCCTCCGGCAGCTCGCTTCGGCCCACGAGGCCGAGGAACGTGCGCTTCGGGTCGGCGTTCGAGACGACGACCTTCGCGGCGATCTCCGTGCCGTCCTCGAGGACGACACCGCGGGCACGTCCGCCAGACACGGCGATGCGCTCGACCGGCGCGGACGTGCGGATCTCGGCGCCGAACTGCCGGGCGGCGGCGGCCATCGCCTGGGTGATCGCGCCCATGCCTCCGAGAACGTGGCCGTAGAAGCCCTGCAGCTCGTGCTCGCCGCCCGAGAGCAGGTGGAACAGCAGGCCCAGCGCCGTACCCGGGCGCGTAGGGTCCGCCGTGCTTGCCGTAGACGTTGTTGGCGAGAAACAGCGTCTTGACCTTCTCGGACTCGTAGTTGCGGTCGAGGAAGTCGCCGAGGCTGCCGGTCAGGAACGACACCATGCGCGAGATCTCGCCGCCCGTGATCCCGCGAAACCGCCTGCCGACGCGCAGCGCCTCGAGAAGGCCGGCGAGGCCCCGCGTGTGCACGTCGGGGGGCGGCTCGAGAAAGAAGGGCTGCAGGTAGCGGGCGAGCTTCTTCAGCTCGTCGTCCACGCGAACGAACGTCCGGGCGTCGGCCGGCGAGAGCTTCGAGAGCTCCCGGACGGTCCGCTCGCGGTCCGACCACCAGGGGGCGACCGAGCCGTCGGGGAACGGGACGAGCAGAGCCGGGTCGCAGGGCACCATCCGCAGGCCGTGGCGCGCCAGGTCGAGGTCGCGGATGACCTCGGGCCGCAGCATGCTGGCGATGTACGAGGTCGTCGAAGCACGGCAGCCGGGCGCGATCTCCTCGGTCACGCACGCACCCCCGACGATCGACCGCCGCTCGACCACCAGCGTCGACAGTCCGGCCCGGGCGAGGTAGGCCGCGGCCGTCAGACCGTTGTGGCCCCCGCCCACGACGACCGCGTCGTAGGCCTTCCTCGTCGTCTGATCGGCAGTCATTGCGGGCTTCGAGCCAGGTTTTTAAGCTAGCACAGGTTGATTTCGGGTCGCCCGTTTTATAGCCTGACCCCCAGTCATGGAAAATTCAGAGACCCGAACCGCCCCGCGCCCCGGGCCGCCGCGCCCGCGCGCCGAAGCCAAGCGCGCGCGCATCCTCGAAACGGCGATGCGCCACTTCGCCGAACGCGGGTACCACGCGACGCGCATCGAAGACGTCGCGACGGAGCTCTCGATCGCCAAGGGGTCCGTCTTCCAGCACTTCGGCAGCAAGGAAGGGCTCTTTCTGGCCGGCTACAAGAGGGCGGTCTCGGCGTTTCCCGCCTACCTCGAAGCCCCGGCCGAGATCGTCGCCAAGGGGTTCTTCTCGACGCTGCGCTACTGGCTCGAGCGCACGGACCGGCTTGTGCGGGAGAACTGGATTCCGTACCGCGTCGCGCTGCTCGGCAACTACGGGACGGACCTGAAGCTGCGCCAGGAGATCAACCGCTGGCTGCGGGACAACGACCCCTACGGCACGGCCGCGTTCGTGCGCCGCGGCGTCGAGCGCGGCGAGGTTCGCTCCGACATCGACGAGGCCATGATCGTCTCGATGATCGAGTGGACGGTCGAGCGATTCCAGGACGCGCTCCTGACCGAGGAGCTCGACCCGGGTCTCTTCTCGCGGCAGGGCAACCGGGCCGAGAAGACCGCGGCGCGGATCGAACAGTTCCTGGAGCTTCTCGGCGGCGCCGTTGCCGCGAAGGCGTCGATGCGGCCGCGCGGCACCAGAAAGGAGCGCAGGCCGTGAACCCGAGCCCGGCCGAGTTTGCGTTCGATGCCGACATTTCGTCGGCGGCGACCATCCCCTCGGCCTGGTACCGCGACCCGCACGTCCTCGAGCTCGAGCAGGACCGCCTCTTCGCGCGTACCTGGCAGCTCGTGGGCCACACCGAACAAGTGGACCTGCCCGGGCGACTACTTCACGTGCACCGTCGCCGAGGAGCCGCTCGTCGTCACGCGCGCCGAAGACGGCGCGATCCACGCCTTCTCGAACGTCTGCCGGCACCGTGCGGGCCCGGTGGCCCGTGGCGCCGGGCACCGCAAGGCCCTGATGTGCGGGTACCACGGCTGGACCTACACGCTCGACGGCAAGCTCCAGTCCACGCCCGAGTGGGAGGGCGTGCGCTGCTTCGAGAGGGCCGGCCAGGACCTGCCGGCGGTCCACGTGGAGACGTGGGGCCCCTTTCTCTTCGTCTGCCTCGACCCGAAGGCGCCCTCGCTCGCCGAGGTCCTCGGCTCGATCCCCGCCGAGACGGAGCACCTCCCGCTCGAGCACATGAGCCTCTTCAAGAAGGTGGACTACGAGGTGGCGTGCAACTGGAAGGTGTACGTGGACAACTACCTCGAGGGGTACCACATCCCCATCGTCCACCCCGAGCTATTCAAGGAGCTCGACTACCGGGCCTACAAAGTCGAGACCGCCCAATACCACTCCAAGCAGCACGCGCCGATCCGCTCGAAGAACGAGGAGTCGCTCTACCGGCGTAACCTCGCCGAGGGCGCCGTGCCCGAAGCCCTCTACTACTGGGTCTTCCCGAACCTGATGTTGAACGTCTATCCCGACAACCTGCAGACGAACATCATCGTGCCTCTCGGTCCCGACCGCACACTGACCCGTTTCGAGTGGTACGTGCTCGAGCCGAACAGCCCGGGTGTCGCCGAGGAGTTCGCCCGCTCCTTCGCCTTCAGCGACCAGGTCCAGCAGGAGGACATCGCGATCTGCGAAGCAGTGCAGAAGGGCCTGCGCTCGCGCTCCTACGACCGTGGCCGGTACTCGGTCCTGCGCGAGAACGGCCTGCACCACTTCCACGGGCTGCTGACCAGGGCGCTCGAGGCCGGAAATCGGTAATCGGGAGCCCCACTCCCGACATTGTGCCTGCGCCGTCGGAGGCGTCGGCCTCCCGTCTTGATGGCGGCGACGACAGGGCTAAGAGGGAATCCCCGGTCGACTGTCAACTCTCGGGTGGACTGGATCGTCAGAGAGCAATCATGGGGCGGCTTGCGCCTTCGCGGCACCTGACCGGTCGGGCAGCGCTGCGGCAGCCGCGGCCCCTGTTCATCTTTGGACACGTCGGTCAGTCGCGCCGCCGCCTCGCGCGTCGTAGTCTCCCCCCTACTTTGACGACGAATCCTCGCTGCGTGATGTCCGTCACGCGGCCCCACGCTGCCGACCCCATAGACTCTCCGGACCTTACCGCCAATCCATCGTTTCCAGACGGCTATCAGAAAGGACAAGAGCCGATGAGCAAACGACCCTCTTTCCGACTGTCGCCTTCTCCCCCGACGCGAAACGCCGTAGGAAGGGCGGCGGGGTTCCTCGCGACCCTCGGACTGCTGGCCGCGGGTACTGCCGTCGGCGCGACGAGCTCGACGGCGTTCCAGCTCGCCTACGTCTACGGAACCTCGGGCCCCGCCTCCGGCGGCACGTCGATCCACCTCGTCGGCAACCAGTTCGCACCCGGCGCGTCCGTGACCATCGGGGGCGTCGGGGCGAGCGCTGCCGTCACGAGCTCGACCCTCATCGGCGCGACGAGCCCGGCACTTGCGGCGGGCGCCCTGTACGACATCGCCGTGAACAACGGCGGCCCCACGAGCGTCCTCCCGAAGGGCTGGTTCTCGGACTTCGCCGACGTGCCGCAGTCGAACCCGTTTCACGCGCCCATCGAGACGATTGCCCGCGACGGCATCACCACGGGCTGCGGCTCCGGCAACTATTGTCCGAACGCCTCGGTCACCCGCACGCAGATGGCCGTGTTCCTGCTACGCGCCGAACACGGATCGGGCTACGTCCCGCCGGCGGCGACCGGCACGATCTTCGGCGACGTCCAACAGAACACGCCCTTTGCCGCCTGGATCGAGCGGCTCTACGCCGAAGGCATCACGACCGGATGCCAGGCCGGGACTCCGCCGCACTACTGCCCGGGCGCCCCCGTCACGCGCGCGCAGGTGGCCGTCTTCCTCATGAGGATCTACCACGGCACCGGCTACGTGCCCGCTGGCGGCGAAGGGCGTCTTCTCGGACGTGCCGACCTCGATGTCGCTCGCGCCCTGGATCGAGGAGCTCGCGCGGCTCTCCATCACGAGCGGCTGCGGCGGCTCCCAGTACTGCCCGAACAGCCCGGTCAGCCGCTCCCAGATGGCGGTCTTCCTGGCGAGGACGTTTCACCGGCCCGAGGCGACGCGGTTCCTCGAGCAGGCCTCCTGGGGCCCGAAGGACCAGGACATCTCCGCCGTCCTCGGCCAGGGCTACCTGCCCTGGCTCGCCGCGCAGTACTCGCTGACCCCCTCGCTCTATGCCCCGCAGCCCCTCGTGCCCGACGATCAGCCGTCCGCCTGCGGCGACGGAACGGGCGCCACGCCCCCGAACTGCCGGCGCGACAACTACTCGACGTGGCCCCTGTACACGACGTTCTACAGGAACGCGCTTTACCAGCCCGACCAGCTGCGCCAGCGCGTCTGCTTCGCGCTGCACAAGCTCGACGTCGTCTCGACGAACACGATCGCCCTGCCGAGCCAGCTGATCCCGTACCTGAACCTCATCGCCAGCAACGCGTTCGGAAACTACCGCGACATCCTGTATGGCCTGACGCTCAACCCGGCGATGGGCCGCTTCCTCAACATGGACACCTCCACGAAGAAGAACCCGAACGAGAACTACGCTCGCGAGATCATGCAGCTCTTCTCGATCGGAACCGACCTCCTGAACCAGGACGGCACGACCCAGAAGGACTCGATCTCGGGGCTTCCCCTGCCGGCCTACGACCAGTCGGTCATCGACAATCTCAAGCGCGTGTTCACGGGCTGGTACATACCGAACGTCTCGGTGTCCCTCCTCGGCGACACGGACAGCGTGAGCGACTTCCTGAACCCGATGCCGATCCACAAGAACGGTTCCAACCAGGAAGACCGACACGACCAGACGGCCAAGAGCCTCTTCCTGGGCTTCCTGCCGAACGCCAACAACGACGGGGCGCCCACCCTCATCTCCCCGGGACAGCCGGCCAGCGCGGACCTGAACATGGCGATCGACGCCATCTTCAACCACCCCAACGTCGGCCCCTACCTCGCGAGGGAGCTCATCCACAGCCTCGTGACCTCGAACCCTTCTCCCGCCTACGTCGAACGGGTGGCCGGCTTCTTCAACAACAACGGCCTGGGCCAGAGGGGCAGGATCTGGGCGATGGTCATCGGGATCCTGCTCGACCCCGAGGCGCGCAATGCGCCGACCGACTCGACCTTCGGCAAGCTCAAGGAGCCGGCGCTCTACCAGCTCGGCATCCTCAGGGCCTTCGACGCCAGGTCGGCCAACCGCAGCACCGGCTCCGACGGCGCACTTTCGACGTGCAGCAATTGCGCGCGCGATCAGGGCCAGCAGATTTTCAAGCCCTCCACCGTTTTCAGCTACTTCCCGCAGGACTACTACGCGCCGCCGGCCTCCGCCGGGCTGCTCGGGCCCGAGTTCGGGATCATGGACGCCACGACGGCCCTGAAGCGTGCGAACTTCATGAACACGATCGTCTTTTCGACCTTCGCGGTCAACTGCGGCGCGAGCTCGTGCAACACGCCGAGCGGCACCTCGATCGACCTCACGGAGCTCCAGCAGCTGGCGGCCAACCCGGTCAATCTGGTCGACAGGCTCAATCTTCTCCTCCTGCACGGCACGATGTCGCCCGAAATGAAGGCCTCCATCGTCACGGCGGTCAATCTGGTCTCCCCCTCGACCGACATGCTGAGACGCGCCCGCCAGGCGCTTTATCTGGTCGCGACCTCGTCGCAGTACCAGGTGCAGAGGTAACGCCATGGAACAGTCCAGAAGGGATTTCCTCGTCCGCACCACCTGCGCCGCGCTCGGCGCCGCGGCCTTCCAGGGGACCGTCCGGCAGTTCGGCCTCGCCAACCTGCTGGCGACGCCCAACCTGGTCACTGGAGGCTACCGCGCGCTCGTCTGCGTCTACCTCAACGGCGGAAGCGACTCGAACAACCTGATCGTCCCGACGGATTCGACAGGCTACGGCGCCTACAGCGCCGCACGGCCGGGCCTTGCTCTTCCCAACGCCGGCGACCCGGGCGGAGTGCTCCTCATCAACGACCCTGCCTCGACGCCGGGACAGCGTTTCGGCTTCCACCCGAACATGCCCGAGCTCGTCAGCCTCTTCAACTCGAGCAAGCTCGCCGTGGTCACGAACGTCGGGCCGCTCGTGAAGCCGATGACGCAGTCCCAGTACATGAGCAACAGCGTGCCGAAACCCTACGCCCTGTTCTCGCACTCGGACCAGGTCCAGGCGTGGGAGTCGGGCCGTGCGGACATCAAGATCTCGACCGGCTGGGGCGGCCGCGCCGCCGACGCGGTCGCCGCCTGCAACTCCGGGGGCGGCGGTTTCCCGACGATCACCTCTATCTCGGGCTCCTCGACCTTCTGCATCGGCCTCAAGCGGCCCCTCTCGATCGGCACCGGGTCGCTCAACAACGTGCTGGTCCTGAACGGCTTCAGCGGGTCCGCGACGGACGTCGCGCGCAAGAACTCGATGAACTACCTCCGCACGATCGACCAGACGGCCTCGATGATCGCGGCCGCCAGCGCCACGACCCAGCAGGCCGTGGACATCAGTGCCGACTTTTCCGTCGACCAGACGCTCACGACCCCGTTCCCCAGTACCGGAATCGCCGACCAGCTCAAGCAGGTCGCCAAGGTCATCAAGCTCGTCCAGGGCGCTTCGGGACTGACCCTTTCGCGGCAGATCTTCTTCGTCTCGCAGGGCGGATACGACACGCACCAGGATCAGCCCACCGACCAGGCCAACCTTTTCCTCGACCTGTCCCAGGCCCTCGGCGCCTTCTACGCGGCCACCGAGGAGCTCGGCCTGCAGAACCAGATCACGACTTTCACCCTCTCGGACTTCGGCCGCACGCTCCAGCCCTCGGGAACCGGCGCCTCCATCGGCACGGACCACGGTTGGGGCAGCCACCAGCTCGTCGTCGGCGGCGGTGTCCTCGGCGGCAACTTCTACGGCACGCCCAACTCCCTCGGGCATCTCTTTCCCGAGACGCAGGTCGGAGGCCCGGACGACACGACCAACAGCTCCTCGGACGGCCGGGGCCGCTGGATCCCGACGAGCGCGTCGGACCAGTACGGCGGCACGCTGGCGAAATGGTTCGGCGTCTCGGACTCGGACCTGGGCTCGGTGTTCCCGAACAAGGCCAATTTCCCGACGATGGACCTCGGCTTCATGGGAGCCCCTCCGGGGAGCTGCTAGGCGGGACACCCGCCGGGGGGCGGGCCGCCTGGCCGGCACCCGGTGCCAGAGATGAAACACAGACTCCCGCGCTCGATCGCCGTCGCCGGGCTCGCTCTCGGCGCCCTCTGGCTCGCCCGGGCCGGCGCGGCGCCGACGGTGACTTTCGAGATCGATCCTCCAAACCCCGCGGCCGGACAGACAGTCCGGCTGCGCGACACGTCGGCCGCGGCCGCCACGAGCTGGTTCTGGGATTTCGGCGACGGAAGCTCGGCGACCGCGGCGTCGCCTTCCCACGTGTGGGCCGAGCCGGGTGCATACACCGTCCGACTGCTCTCCCGGGACTCGAGCGCCGAGGCGACGGTCACGGTTTCCCCGGAAACGACGCTGCGCATGCTGGCGGTCCATCCCTTCGAGATCACGATCGACGTGAAGGACCCCGGCACCGGGGCCCCCTCGGCGGCCCTGGCCGTGGCGGTCAGCGATCGCTTCGGCTGGTTCAGCTTTCCGACGCTCACGCACGACCCGGGCAACGCGGAGGTCACGGTCAAGGTGCTCGAGGCGCCGACCTACGGCCACTACTGGATCTTCTGGAGCGCCATGACGAGCCTCGAGTACACGATGACCGCCCGCGACGTCTCGACCGGGCAGGTCCAGGTCTACCAAAAGACGGGACCGGACCCGTGCGGCGGCTGGGACCTGCAGAGCTTCCCGTACGCACCGACCCCGACGCCGGGAGGCCCAGTCCTGACGCCGACGCCGGCCCCGCCGACGGCGACCCCCGCACTTGGCCAGACGTCGTCTCCCACGCCCACGCGGACGCCCACCCGCACGCCCACCGTCACCCGGACGGCGACGCCGACCCCTTCGGGCCCGACGCTGCTCACTCTGCGAGCGACATCCTGGCAGTGGGACTGGTGCCCCTCTGCAGATCAGGGCTTTCTGCCGTGCCAGGCGGGCGCCTGCCCCTACGAGATCGACACCGGTGCCGGCGTGCATGGCGTGATCACCCTGCACCGGGGCTGCTCGTACCAGGTCACCCTCTACAACACCGATTCTGACGAATTCGCGCCGTACCACCAGCTGAACGCTCACCCGGAGATCGGAGTTTCCAACCCGATCCAGATCCCGTTGGGCAAGGTCCTGTCGCCGCCCATCACGATCACGATTCCTGCCGGCGGGATTCCCGACGTCAGCTTCTCCTGCCTGAACACTTCCTGCGGCAACTCCCAGCAGCACGAGGGCATGCTCGGTCTGATCCACATCGCTCCGTAGCGACAGCCGATCCTTCGCCGGCGCGATCCGACGCCCTTTCGGTTATCCTCGGGCCCCATCTGACATGCCCGAGACGATCTCCAACATCGAGCTGGCCCACAGGATCCACGAGCAGGGCCACCACGGCGGCGGTTCCCATCCCCAGCGCCAGGAGTGGCTCGAGATCCTCGAGGCCGTCGTCCTCGCCGCCGTCGCCGTCCTGACGGCCTGGAGCGGCTACCAGGCCGCCAGGTGGGACGCCGAAAGCGCCAAGGCCTACGCCCGGGCTTCGGCCACGACCGTCGAATCCCAGGAGCAGCAGACGCTCGCCGGCCAGGATCATCTTTACGACGTCACGACGTTCGACTCGTGGATCGAGTCGAAGCTGCGCGGGGAACACGCAATCGCGGCGGAGTTCGAGCGCCGTTTCCGGCCCGAGTTCGCAGTCGCCTACGCCGCCTGGCTCAAGACCGACCCGCTCCACGACCCGAAGGCCCCGCCCGGGCCGAGCTTCATGCCCGAGTACCGGAGCCTGCACCGCGAAAGAGCGAACGAGCTCGCCCGGGAAGCCAGGGGCTACTTCGAGAGGGGGGTGGCCACGCGGGAAACCGGCGACGACTACGTCCGCATCACCGTGATTCTCGCCACGGTGCTCCTGCTGACGGCCTTGGGCCAGCGCTTCAAGATCCACGCCGCCCGCGTCGGACTGCTCGCGGTCGCGTCCGTGATGCTCGTCGCCGCGATGTACTTCATCCTCTCGTTCCCCCGGGCCTGAGCCGCACGGGAGACGTGGAGCCCTACTTCGTCGAGGTCGCCGTCGTCGCCTTGCTCGCGGCGAGGAGCTTGGCGAGGACCTCGTCGTAGTAGGGCTTCTCGCGCAATCCGGCGTACTTCCCCGGGAAATAGACGAGCGTCAAGTCGGCGCGGCCGTCGGCGGCATCGAAGTTGTTCAGGACCACAGCCAGTCTCTGGTCGTGCGGCAGGCGGGTGTTGTCGATCATCGGAAAGTCGAAGTGGCCGGTCCAGAACTCGGTGGAGATCGTCTCGGTTCCGGTCGGCTCGGCGGTGCGGACGGTGACGCGTAGATCGACCTGTTCGTTCGCCCGGTCGAACCCGAGGACCTCGAGCTTGAAGTTCCGCGCGACACCGTCCACGACGAGATCGCGCGCCAGGTACGGGAGCTGCGACTCGCCGTCCGGGCCGAGGAGCGAAAGCGACTTGCCGGCCACGGAGGCGTCGAACGCCGCGCCGCCCTCCTCGATCACGAGCATCTGCTTCTTCGTGACCTCCTCGGCGACGCGATTGAGCCGCGAGAGATACTCGGCACGCTGCGGGCTCTCCCGGACCTGCCGGGCGAGGTGGAGGAACAGGGGCTTCAGGTTGAGCGACTCGTGGAAGTTGTAGACGAGCAGCTCCAGGTTCAGGACCTTCTGGTCGAGGTTGCCCGCGCCGCCGCCGAGGAAGGAGTTGATGATGGACGTGAACATGTCCTTGCGCAGTGCGCTCTCGGACTCCTCGCGCTTGCTGATGAGCTCCGAATAGAGCCGCGCGTTCGTCTCGCTGGTCTGCATGCGTTCGCGCAGCGTGGCCTCCCGGGCCTCCCGGTCGCGCAGCCAGCTCGACGTCCAGAAGCCGAGCACCGCCACGGCGACGGCGGTCAGGAGCCCTCCCACGGGCTGAAGGACGATCGCCGCCTTGTCCCAGCCGTCTCGCCGGGGCCGCGGCTCCGGTGCGTCGCCCATCACTTCCTCGACAGCACGAGCTTGCCGCCCTCCTGGCGGACGGCGAGGTCGTAGCGGCTCGGCTTTTCGTATACGACGACCTTGAGCGACGCGCTCGATCCCTTATCCTCGAGAGTAAGCCGGCACTCCCCCGTCGCCGCGATCTTCAGGCTGTAGGAACCGAATTCGTCGGTCTTCGCCTCCGCGACCGCTCCCCGCACTCGAGCTTCAGGGCGACGCCCTGCGGCAGGGGCTTGCCGCCCTCGCTGACCGTGCCGTGGATCTCGGCCGCGGACGCAGCCGCGGCCGCCATGACGAGCGCGATTCCGAAAACGAAGGGTTTCCTCATGTCCGGACCTCCCAGGCAGACTCTAACCAATCCCGCAACCTGGCATTCCGCGAAAGAGAGGGCGGTCAGTCCCGGCGCAGCACGGCCGCCGGGCTCACGCCGAGCGCCCGGCGGGCCGGAATCCAGCAGGCCAGAAGCGCCGCGGCGAAGAGAACCAGGACGACGACGGCGTATGTCGCCGGGTCGAGCGGGCTCATCTCGAAGAGGAGGCTCGACAGGAACCGCGTCAGGACAGCGGCGCCCGCCAGGCCCGCGAGGAGCCCGGCCGCGGCGAGGCCGAGCCCCTGGCCGAGCACGAGCCCCAGGACGTCGGACGCCCGGGCGCCGAGCGCGAGCCGGATTCCGATGTCGCGCGACTGCCGGCCCACGTCGTAGGACATCACTCCATAAATGCCGATGGCCGCGAGCAGCAGGGCCGTCAGGCCGAACAGGCCGAGAAGGGTCGCGCGAAACCGCGGCTGAGCGACCGAATCGGCGACGATCGCCGTCATCGGCTGAACGTCCGCGACCGGCAGCGAGGGATCCAGGGCCCTCACGTGCGCGCGAAGGACGGAAGCGAGTCGGTCCGGATCGCCCCGCGTCCGCAGGGCGAGGTATGCCGCCCACCAGGGGTCCTGTTCGAAGGGAACGTACATCTCGGGTTGCGACGGCGACGCGAGGCCGTCGCGTTTGACGTCGCCCACGACCCCCACGATCTGGCGCGGCACCCTGTCCTTGAACCCGAAAACGAGCCTCTTGCCGATGGGATCCTCGCCCGGAAGGTACCGGCGGGCAAACGCCGCCGAGACGAGGCAGACCTTCGGTGCAGCCGCCGCGTCCCCGGGCGCGAACAGCCGGCCCCGCACCAGGGGCACGCCGAGGACCCGGAAGTAGTCCGGCGTGAGGGCGGTGTAATTGGCCGCCATGTCGCTGCCCGGCCCGTCGGCCGCCCGGCCCTCGATCGTGAAGGCGAAGTTCAAGCCCCCGCCCGTCAGCGGCAGCGGAAGAACGGCCGCGGCGCCGTCCACGCCGGGCTCCGCCCGGAGCCTCTCGACCAGCCGCCCGTAAAAGCCGATCCACTGATCCGGGCTCGAGTACTGCGCGCGCGGAAGCGAAATGCCGGCCGTGAGCACGCGAGCCGGTCGGAAGCCGAGCCGAACGTCCTGGAGGCGCAACAGGCTTTGTGCCAGGAGCGCGGCGCCCACCAGCAGGATGAGCGAAAGTGCGGTTTCTCCTGCGACGAGCAGCCCCCGCAGGCGGCGGCGGGACCGACTCTCACCCGCCCCCCGAGAGCCCTCCTTCAGCGCTCCTGCCAGGTTCGAGCCCGACGCCTGGAAGGCCGGCGCGAGACCGAAGACCGCCGACGCGGCGATCGACACCGCCAGAGCGAAGAGCAGGACGGACGCATCCAGACGGATCTCGCCGACGCGGGGCAGGTCGGATGGGAGCCAGCCTTGCAGGGTTCGCAGGGTCGCGGCCGCCAGGGCGAGCCCCAGCCCCCCGCCCGTCAGCGCGAGCAGGAGCGATTCGGTCAGGGATTGCTGCACGAGCCGGCGCCGCCCGGCGCCCAGGGCCGTGCGGATCGCCACCTCCCCCGACCGCGCGGTCGCCCTGGCGAGCAGGAGGTTGGCCACGTTGGCGCAGGCGATCAGGAAGACGAGCCCGGCCGCGCCGAGAAGGACGAACATGGCGGTCCGCGTGCCCCCGACGAGGCTCTCGGCCAGGGGAAGGAGCCTCACGCTCCAGCCCTCGTTTTCCTTCGGGTACTGGCGGGCGAGCGCGCCCGCGATGGTCGCGAGCTCCGCCTCGGCCTTTCGAAGCTCGACGCCCGGCTTCAGCCGACCGACGATCCGAAGGTAGTGGCCCGCGCGGCGCTGGCGCAGGTCGGGAAAGACCGGATCGTGCGAGAGAGGGAGCCAGAGCTCGGCCGGAGGGTTCTGTGGAGGCGTCTGGAAAGTGGCCGGCATGACGCCCACGACCGTGCAGGCGCGTGAATCGAGCAGGAGCGACTTGCCGACAATCCCGGGATCAGCGGCGTACCGCGAACGCCAGAGGCCCTCGCCGATCACCGTCACGGCCGCCGCGCCCGGAGCGTCGTCCTCAGGTACGAGACCCCGCCCGAGAAGCGGCTCGACGCGGAGGGCGCGAAAGAGGTTGGAGGTCACCGTGCCCGCGGGGACGAGGACGGGCTCGCCGTCGCCCGCCAGCGTGTAGTCGTGCATGCGGATCGCGGCGAGAGCCTCGAAGGACTGCGCTCGGGCCACCCAGTCGGCGTAGTTCGGGTAGGAGACTCCGTTCTGCGCCGCCCCCTGCGCGGCGTTCGTCTCGAAGACGGCGACGAGGCGGTCGGGCTGCGGAAACGGCAACGGCCGGAGGAGCACCGCGCTCACGACACTGAAAATCGCGGTGTTCGCCCCGATCCCCAGCGCCAGGGTCGCGAGGGCCACGGCCGTGAACCCGGGGCTCTTTCGCAGCGAGCGCGCCGCAAACCGCAGGTCCTGGGCCAGACCAGTCATCCTCCTCATCCTACGCGCGAAGACCCTCCGGGTTTCGGTTCGCCCCCGACTAGACTGGAGGTGCATGGCGCACAGGAGGACGGGGGCGGCGGTCGTTGCGATCGCCGTTCTCGCGGCGCAGACGGCATCGGTCCCGCGCGGCTGGACGGATCCGGCCTACTTCGACGGCCGGCGTTTCCACCAGCCCGAACCGAACACGACCGGGTTCATCGATCGGTTGGAGCGCGCGTTGACCTCGCACCGCGGGCCCTGGCGCGAATTCACCGACACGCCCCCGGGGCCGCCTCCACCCCGTTGCGTCACCGGGGGCCGGTTGCGCGTGACCTTCGTCAACCACGCGACCCTCCTCGTCCAGATGGACGGCGTGAACGTCCTGACCGATCCGACCTGGTCGGAACGCTCGGCTCCCGTCGTCGGCGTGCGCCGGCGGCGCCCTCCCGGCCTGCGCTTCCGGGACCTGCCTCCGATCGACGCGGTCGTCGTCAGCCACGACCACCACGACCACATGGACCTGCCCACGCTCGCCCGCCTCCAGGCCGCGTGGCATCCCCGCGATCTACACCGGCCTCGGCAACTCGCGGTTCCTGGCGCGAAACGGGATCGGCGGCGCGCGCGATCTCGACTGGTGGCAGACCGCGCGAGGTCGCTCCCGGCGTCACGGTGACGGCCGTGCCCGCGCGCCACTCGTCCGGCCGCAGCCTCTTCGAGCAGGACCGAACCCTCTGGTGCGGCTTCGTCGTATCGGGGCCGTCGGGCTCCGTCTACTTCGCGGGCGACACGGGATGGGGCGCTCACTTCGCGGCGATCAGCGGAAGTCTTCCCGGGGCTGCGCCTGGCGCTCCTGCCCATCGGCGGCTTCAAGCCCGTCCGGTACATGCGCCAGCAGCATCTCGGCCCCGAAGACGCCGTCGAAGCTCACCGGATCCTTGGCGCGGCCACGTCCATCCCGATGCACTTCGGCACGTTCCCGAACGCCGCGGATGCGAGAGTTCGATCCGATCGACGGGCTTCGCCACGCTGCTCTCGGGGTCGCCGGACGTCGCGGAGCACTTCGTCGCGCTCGACAACGGCCAGTCGCTGGACGTGCCTTCGGTCCCGGCGGCGGGCGCGCAGACCGCGGTCGAGAGCCCGTGAGGGTTCGGCCTCCGGGAGCGGGGCGAGCTCAGAACTCGACTAGGACGCCCGCGCCTCGGGCGCGATCGGTCACGAACGGGGCGAACGCGACGCGCACCTTCGCCTCGCCCGAGCGCAGTCTGTTGTTGAGGGCCACCACGCCCCGGCCGACGAAGGTCCCGATGAGCGCTCCCGCGGTGACATCGGACGTCCAATGGGCATTGTGGTAGATCCGAGCGAACCCGACGAGCCCGGCGATCGTGTAGGCGGTCACGCTGACCCAGACCTCGTCGGAGTGCGCGCTGATCACGGAGGCGACGGCGAAGGCCTGGGTCGCGTGGCCCGACGGGAAGGAGTTGTCGCTGCCGCTGAAGGGATGAAACGACGTGCTGCTCAGTGACTGGTTCGGCCGCTCGCGTCCGATCACGAACTTCAAAGTGGGGGTGATGATTCCAGAAGCGAGGATGCTCGCGATCGTGCTGTCGAAGAAGATGTCCTTCGCCTCCGGGTCGCGGAAGACGAAACCGGCGACCCCGTAGGCCCCGATGACCGCCCATGAATACTCGGCGCCAAAGGGCTCCACGACCTTGGTGAGTTCGTCGAGCGTGGACGTCTGGTGCGCCTGCGTCTTATCGCGCATGGGAACGTCGAACGCGAAGCCGACGGCCGTAACGCCCGCGGCGATGCCTCCGAAGACGAGCCAGTCCTTCCCGCTCCAGTGCCGGGGCGCCCCGAGGATCGTGATCGTGTCCTTGAGGGCGATCGTACCGATGCCCGGAGCGGACTCTCCGCCGGACGCGTCCTCTGGCGCCTCCGCTGGCGAGCTCTCGTCCGAACAGGGAGCCGGGATCTCGTCGCTCTTCGGGTCGGCTTCGGGAAGCGCACGGACGTGTCCGGCGATCAGGAGGCCAACGAGGACGAGCGCGGCGACTCGACGCATCCCTCCAATGCTACGCCGAAGGCGCGCGGCCGGGCGGCGCCACGGCGCCCCCGTGATGCGCGTCTGCATGATTCGCCAAGCCGGGCTCCGGGGCATGCTGCGACCGGAGGGGCGGGCACCTGGACGGGGCCCGGCCGCCATGGCGAATCGCGCAGGTCAGCTCGTTGCAACTCTCGGCGCCGCGCTTCTCGGCGTCGCTGCGATGCTGGTCTGCACCTACCAGGGGACTTCGCACGTCCTCGAGCAGACCGACTTTCGCCTCGGCGTGAGCTTCCGCTTCTGAGGGCTACCGACAGGGCGGCCCTGGCCGGCGGCGAAGCTCCGAGCAGGGCCGGCCAGCCGAGGACCAGGTCACCCGGTCGGCGGTGGCGGCATAGGGAAGGCGCAGCATGAGGAACCGGCGCTCATCCGGCGACACGTCGTAGCCACCTCCGGTCGGACGAGAGGAAGGACAGCGATTCGTCGAATCGGGTGGCGAGAAGAGTCTTCTCGCGCCCGCTGTCGCGCGGGATCTCGAGAAAGTCGTAGTTCAGCGCAGCTCGGACGCTACGTCAACGGCGGCAGATGCGAAGCGGTCGTGATCCGCTCGATCTTGCCGCACTTGCACGCTCGCGAATAGGTCTCGCCGACGCTCGCGCCCACGTTTTGCCGGTTCAGAGCCGTGCACTTTTCGCACGTCCACTCGACCGGCCGGATCTGGGAGCCGATGAAGCCGCGCCAGAACTGGAGGCAACTGCCGAGGCCCGACCAGCCTTCGTAGACGGTGACCTGGCCGCGGTCAAGCTGGAGCGCCCTGCGGATCGCGGCGATCTCGTTGGCCGAATGCAGGTCGTAGTGCGCGAGCCTCCCGCGCAGAGCGACGTCGGTGAGCGCCCCGACACCGCGGGGCGGCTCGGTTCCGTTGGATGCATCGATCGCCATGAAGACGAGTCCCGGCATGTCGTCCACCTTCGGGAGGCGGCTGAACTTCAGGGCGAAGATCTGCTGCGTCTTCACGGCTCTCGGACCGGGCCGGCGCGAGAGCTCAGGAAGGCATTGGCGAAGTCACGCGTCGCGATTCGGAGGTCCTGCGCCGCGGCCTGCCGGGGATTCGCGGTCGAGGCGACGCCGCCGTCGGAGTTCCGAGCCCTCGGGGCGAGGCCATCACTGTCGAGCTCCAGGGCGAGATCCTGCAGCCACAGCACGACGAGTTCTGAAATAGCCGTGCTGAATGCGGCCTCGTCGTGGTCGATGTTGCGTTGCTCGCCGAGGATCCACGCGAGGTGGGCAAAAGGCCGTGCTTCCTGCGGCTGCTCCGGACTGATGAGCTCCAGTGCCTCGCCATACCGCTCGCGAAGGCGGGCGACGACCTCGCGCTTGCCGGCGCCATCGACGAACTGCCGCGGAGGGACCTCCGTCGGATTCGCGCCCGAGACCTCGGTGCAGTACTCGCACTGAACCGGGCCTTCCGCGCCCACGGCGGTCTTGTTGCGCCGGCCGCAGTTGCGGCACGTCCACTTGCGCCGAGCGGTCTTCATCGGGCTCCTTGCTTTCTCGCCGAAATGGCCAGCGACGGGCGGCCGCAGGCTGGCAGACTTACCGTCGGATCTAAAATCGCAGAGACTCATCCTACCACGCGCCTGAAAGACCGCTTGCGCGGTCCGTTGTGCCCGCCAGGAGGAACCTTTCCTCGCACTCGTTTCAGGCGATCTCGAGTCATCTGGCCCGTGGGCCCGCATCGGAGGCCTTCGTCCAGGAAATGCCGAATGCCGCGACGAGGGTAACAACCGCGGCCGGCGCGAGCTGGGTTATGAGCCGCCGGTATGCCTGCGCCACGTGAAGTGCGACCGGCCAGTTCGTGAACAGGAAGATGCCGGAATAGGCGAGCAGCGAGAGCGCCGTTGCGGCGGCGAGGATCCGCGCGTTTGGCTCTCCCCGGACCAGAAGCAGGCCCGCGCAAAGCGCGAATGCGGGCCACAGGAGTCCCCACACCGGCACCTTCAGGAGCTCTTGCGTGCAGAGCTGCGCCACCAGGCCCAACCGCCCGCCGCCGCGCAGGATGCTTTCGCCATTGATGGGGCCGAAAGTTTGGTCGGCGATCGCGGTCCACCCCAGGTAGCCGATCCTCGAGGCGGCGAAGGCGACGACCACCGCGGCGCCCCTCCAGTTGCGCCGGAGGCGAGACCAGAGGCCCTCGCCCGTCACGTTGGCCGTCAGCCCGGCCAGACAGGCAATGCCGAGGAGAACGGCCCCCTCCGGCTTGACCGACACGAGCGCGCCGAGAAGCCAGGGGATCGGGGAACCCCAGCTCGACGCCGACTCGCTCTCCTCCATCCACGCGGCCGCCAGTGCCGCCACGTACGCGGCCTGCGGCATGTCCGCGTTGCCGCCAGCACTCTGCCGGCTCGTCCAGGTGGGCAGGAGGGCGAGCAGGAGTGTGGCTCCAAGGGCCGTGCGTCTCGAGGCAGCGCTTCGAGCGGCCCGATAGGTCGAGAGCAGGACCGAGACAAAAAAGAGGGCAAAGATCGGCTTCAACGCCAGAAAATCGAAGCTGCCACGCAACTTCGAGACGAGGGCTTCGAAGAGCGGCACCAGCGCCGGGTAGTTGACGGTCCGGCCCAAACGGCCCTCGTTCACGCTCCCGGGCCACATCTCAGGCTTCAGGGCATGGTCGTGAAACAGGAGGAAGCCCTTCGTCGCCCAGATCTGGAAGCCGTCCCAGGCAAAGGGGGCGCGCAGGTCGATGAAGATCCACGCGGCCGTAAAGAGGACGATGAGCACGACCAGGCACGTGGCCAGCGGATCGCGCGCTTGGCCGATCGAAGCTGCGGTGCTCTGGTTCGATCGGGTCGGGAGCAGCCGGAGCAGGGTCGAGAGCGCGACGATGATCCCGATCGCCTCAAGAGCGCCCCGGGGGAGCAGAACGGAGAGAGGGAAAAGAAGCGTCGTCGCGGCCGCGGCACCGATGAGGAAAGACTCATTCCAGGCGAGGATCCCCCGCGAGCGGCGACGCAGGAGCACCTCCGCGAATGCCGCGAAACCCATCGCGGTGAGCAGCGCCGGCAGGGCGTCCGTCACGAGCTTCTTCACGGTGCGAGCTCGCCGATCCAGGTTGTAGCCGAGAGGTTTTCGCGGCTCCGAAGAATCGTCTCGGGCGGGGCCTCCGCGGAACCGACGGCGTAGCGGATTGCGAATTGACTGCGGAGCTGCCGAAAGATTTCCTCGTGGCGGGGGTTGGCGGTCCTAAGGCAGAAGACCGCCCGGGGGTAAAGCGCACGCTGCCACAGACCGCACGTCCACGTGTCGGTATCGGCGCTGACGTAAAAGAGTGGCGCTCCAGGCGGAAGGCGGCGGTCCACCTCCTCTGCGGATCGGAGGAGGTCGGGCGGAAAGAGCGGGGGGGACCGCCCGCAACCGCGGCGCGGACCCGACCGGGAGTGTTCATCCCTGCGGCAGCCAGAACGGTCGCGAAAAGGATCGCGGCGAAGGCCTTCTTCACGAGCAGAAGTCCACCCCCGCCGTCCCCGGCGTTCGTCCTGGACGGACCAGGTCCCCGATCCGGCCAAACGACTCCCCTGACCGCCGACTCCCCCTCGGCATTGCGCGACGCGAAGTCCCGTAATTCAAGATCGCCTCCTTCGGATGGGGTCGAGGAGCATCGCCTGCGATTCCGTCAGGAGTCGCGGTGGATACTACACGCGGAGGGAAAACGCCGGCTCGCGCAGCTCGCGCGACTTTCCGTCCCTGCCAGCATCCAGCTGGAACTCCGGAAGCCATATCGGATAGCGTGGCGAAGGTTAACCCCGGCCCCAGGGCCTGGCTTGAAAGGAATCATGACCACCCGACACGACGCGATCATCATCGGCACCGGCCAGGCCGGACCGCCGCTCGCGGCGCGTCTGTCGGCGGCCGGCATGAGGGTCGCGATCGTCGAGCGCGGGGCGTTCGGAGGCACGTGCGTCAACACCGGCTGCATCCCGACGAAGACCCTCGTCGCGAGCGCCGCGGCTGCGCGGGCGGTCCTCCGGGCCTCCGAGTTCGGTGTCGCGGTCCGCGGCCCCGTCTCCGTCGACATGAAGGCGGTCAAAGCGCGCAAGGACGCAATCTCGGGAGAGTCGCGGACGGGGGTCGAGTCGATGCTACGCAATCTCCCGAACGGCACGGTCCACGTCGGCCACGCGCGGCTCGAGTCGCCGCGCGAGGTGCGGGTCGGCGACGCCCTCCTGACGGCCGAGCGCATCTTCGTCAATGTCGGCGGAAGGGCCTCCGCCCCGGCGATCCCGGGCCTCTCGGACGTCCCGTTCTGGACGAACTCCTCGATGATGTCGGTCGATTTCGTGCCGCGGCATCTCGTTGTCGTCGGCGGAAGCTACGTCGGCCTCGAGTTCGCCCAGATGTATCGCCGGTTCGGAAGCGCCGTCACGGTCGTAGAGATGGCGGCGCGCCTCGTCCCGCGCGAGGACGAGGACACGTCGGCGGCCATTCGCGACATTCTGGAGCGCGAGGGCGTGGCCGTGCGCGTGGGCGCCGAATGCATCGCTCTCGCGAAGACGCCGTCGGGCGTACGCGTACGGGTCGACTGCAGAGAGGGAGAGCCCGCCGTCGAGGGTTCCCATCTGCTTCTCGCGGTCGGGCGCCGCCCCAACACCGATGATCTGGGGCTCGAGCGGGCCGGGGTCGCGCTGGATGCGCGCGGCTACATCACGGTCGACGACGAGCTCCGCACGTCCGTTCCTGGGATCTGGGCGCTCGGCGACTGCAACGGCAGGGGCGCTTTCACTCACACGGCCTACAACGACTTCGAGATCGTCGCCGCGAATCTCCTCGACGGCGACCCGCGGCGCGTCGGCGACCGCATCGAGGCCTATGCTCTCTACATCGATCCGCCGCTCGGACGCGCTGGCATGACCGAAGCGAGGGCCCGACAGTCGGGCCGCGCAGTTCTCGTCGGCACGTGGCCCATGTCGAGGGTCAAGCGCGCCGTCGAAAAGGGAGAGCCCCTCGGGTTCATGAAGGTCGTCGTGGACGCCGGGACGAAGCAGATTCTGGGCGCGGCGATCCTCGGCGTCGGCGGGGACGAGGTGATCCACTCGTTGCTCGACGTGATGTATGCCCGCGCGCCCTACACGGTGATCCAGCGCGCCATGCACATCCACCCCACCGTGTCGGAGCTCGTGCCGACGATGCTCGGAGAGCTGCGTGCGCCCTGAAGCCGAGCGCGGCCTTCGTCAGTGCGGCCGGCTGACGACCCAGAACGCCACGCCGATCGCGATCGCGTCCTCGAGCAGCGCGATCGGCAGGCCTTTTCCCCCGATCGCCCGCGTGAGGCGAGCGCGGAACTCGTAGCCGCCGAGCGTTCCCGCGACGGCGCCGAGCGCACCGACGACGAGGCCGGCCACGAGGCCCTCCCCCGCCGCCGCGCCGAGGGCGGCGCCGCACAGAGCGCCGCTGACGATCCGCGCGATGAACGGAGGCGGCGCCTTGCGGCTTCCCGTCTTCGGCAGCTTGTCGTTGACGAGCTCGCCCAGGGCCGCGAGGGTGAAGATCCACGGCGTCACCGCGGCCCCCAGAAACGAGAGGGGCGTGCCCTGGAGGTTCAGCCAGCCCAGGCGCGCCGCCCAGCCGACCGCAGCCGGCGCCATCATCGCGCGCAGCCCGGCCACCAGACCGATCAGGAACGCCAGCACGTAAAGCGGCATGAGGGCCTCGCTTTCGGCGCGATCCTACATCCGGCCGGGACGAGACGCGACCGCACTCATCCGCTCCGTTGCGTCGGCACCTCCGGTAGAATTCGCGACGCCTCGAAGGAGAGAAAAATGAAACACGGCGCGAGGCTCGGATTGCTCATGAGCGCGTCCATAACGCTCTCATCGGCCCTGCATGGGGAGTCCCCGGCGGAGGCCGCGAAGATCGTTGCCAGGCTCGACACGGAATACCAGGCGGCTGTCAAAGCCAACGATGCCGCCACGATGGACCGAATTCTGGCCGACGACTTCGTGCTGGTCACCGGTCGGGGTCAGACGTTCAGCAAGGCGGACCTCCTCAAGGAGGCCCGGGACAAGAGCACGGTCTACGAGCACCAGGAGGAGCTGGAACAGAAGGTCCGCGTGTGGGGAGATACGGCCGTGGTCACGGCGCTGCTCTGGATCAAGGGCACGACCGATGGCAAGACGTCGGACCGCAAGTTGTGGTTCAGCGACACGTACGTGCGCACGCCGACAGGGTGGCGGTACGTGTTTGGCCAGGCGTCCCTGCCGTTGCCCCCTCCGTGACGAAGGACAAGGTAACCGGGTCCCGGACGCAGAGGGTTGAACCTCCAAGAGTGAGCATCCCTGCGACCGCCGCCCTGGATTGTCCCCGTCGCGCGGCGAAGATGGACTGAGGGACCGGATCCCGGTCCGGGGAGTTTCGATCGAGCAGTGCGTAGCTGAAATACCAGAGGTAGAGGCTGCCGACGGCAGACGAAGGTCCAGGCGAGGACGCGCCAGAGACCCGACAGGGGGGCGAGAGAGGCGCACAAGACGAGAGCGGTATGAGTAGAGGTAGAGGGTCAATAGAGGTCGCCGCACCGGCAGAGAGGATCCTCCACGAAAAATGATTCGCACTCCGACGGTGAAGAGGGCCAGCGTGACCAGAAGAACGACCCGGTAGACAAAGGAAACGTTCAGCGTCCCGAGCCCCTCCTGTTTGACCACTCTCTGGTGACATACGACGTGATCGGTGCACGACGTCCAGTAGACGACGCCGAGGCTCAGCAGCGCCCTCCGATGGCTCGGGAAGAGCGTCATCAGGCCGAGAACGGCAAGGATCTCGAAGAAGATCCGGAACCGCATCGGTGCGAGCAACGCGGCAAAAACAGCCAAGGCCACCGCTTTGCCCGCCGGCGTTTGCACGAAAGCCACGATCCGGGGATCGCGGTCGATCCGGGAATGATCCTCATCCGTCCTGCTTCCCGTTCGTCTTGCCTTCCCGTTCGAGGCGTTGGAAGAGCGCTTTGCGGTCCACCTTGCCGCTGCTGCCCAGAGGCAGCGCTTCGAGAAACTCGATGCGAGAGGGAACCATGTAGGCGGGAACTCTCCGACCCATCGACTCCCGGATCTCCGCCGCGGAGACGTTCGTGCCGCTCACGAAGGCGACGATGCCTCTTGCCGACCCCGCCTCGACGGGCCACGCCACGCACGACACGAGGTCCGATCCACAGACCTCCCGCAAATGAGCGTCGACCTCCTCGAGCTCGACTCGATTGCCGAGCACCTTGACCTGGTGATCGATGCGCCCGAGATGGTGGAAGAGGCCGTCGGCGTCCTGGTAGGCGACGTCGCCCGTGAGATACCAGGTCTTCCCGTCGAGAGTGGGAAAGCGGGCCTCCGTCTGACCCGGATCCGCGTAGTAGCCCCGGGCGACCTGAGCGCCGGAGAGGGCGAGCTCGCCCTCCCTGCCCCTGGGCAGGAACTTCCGATCGGGATCGACGATCGCCGCCTCCATGCCCGGGAAGGGCTCGCCAATCGCCACGATTCCGCGATTCCGGGTCACCGGTACCGGATCGGAGACCCGTTGAACGAGGCACGCGACCGTCGCCTCGGTCGGGCCATAGAGGTTGTCGACGATGCTGGCAGGCGCGGCCTCCTGCCAGGCCTTCGCGCTGCTGGCGGGCAGAGGCTCGCCGCAGAAGAGCGAGTACCGAAGCGAGGGGAAGGCGCCCGGTGTGAGCATCTTCATCTGGCGCATGAAAGCGACCGTGGACGGGACGGAAAACCAGACGGTCAGGGCCTGCTCGCGGATGAAGCGGTAGGGCCCCATGAGCTGCGATGCGGGGACGACGCAGAGGCAGGCGCCCGCGGCCCACGTCATGAACATGTCGAACACAGAGAGATCGAATGTGAGCTCGAAGACCTGCGAGCACCGATCGTCCGGGCCGAACGCATATCGCTCTTCGAGCACGGAAAGCAGGTGGTGCACGTTGCCTGCGGAAACCATGACTCCCTTGGGCACTCCGGTCGTTCCCGAAGTGAACATGACGTACGCGAGTTCATCCGGCCCCACCGGCCGGGGCTCCGGGATCGCGTCGGGCGACGGGAGACGGTCGCGGCCGTGCACGGTCACGCGACCGCGCCGCTCGGCCTCGAGCGCCAGCGAGTCGGAACGGCATGGAGAAAGAATGCGCGCAGGGCAATGGTCGAGCAGCCGCGGGGAAAGAAGCGCGATCGCCGCCTCGTCGACGATCAACGCTTCGGGCCCGACGATGTCCAGCACTCGGATCAAGCGCTCTTCCGGCGCCTTCGGGCTGAGCGGCACGTAGGCCGCGCCGGCCCAGCAGGCTCCCAGGATTCCCGCGTAGGCTTCCAGGCTTCGCGAGGCCAGAACGGCTACGCGGGCCTGACCGGGAGTCGGACTCTCCTCGAGCCAGGCCGCAATTCGCCCGGCCATCTCCGCCAGGCGCGCGTAGGTCGTTTCCGACCCATCTATCCGGAGCGCCGGTCGGTCCGGGTTGGCTCCGGCCTGCACACGGAACGGAAGCGCCAGGTTCAGGCTCATGAAGCGATCCGGAAAGGGAGTCTCATGCAAGACCAAGCCGAGTGGTTCCCTTGCCGGAACCCGGCAAGCTGCGACGCGTCATCGGCCGATCGCGTTCTCGCGCATCGCGCGCTCGAGTGGGCGATTTCAGGCGCCCGGCACCGCCCGGCGGCGTCGAGCATCTGCGTGCGTTCCAACGGTAAGGCGTCGCGGGCCGCAGCCATGCAACATTCTACCTTGCGCTTTCTCTAGGGCGGGAGCGGGTATTTGAGACGCCGATGAATAAGTGTTGGGAGGAAAGGGAAATCGCAGAAGCGCGAGTCGCCTCGTCATCCCTGGTAAGGCAGGGCCGAGGGGGCTCGAACCCGGGGCTTCGCGGGCCTCCGCCGATGGGCCGACGCCGTCGCTGCAAGCCTAGCGATGCACCGAACGGAACCCTCTGCGGGGCTCGGCTCTCATGTTCGCTGGAGCATTCCCATGAGTCTTCCAAGCCAGCGGCACGTACAGCTTGAGAGGAATGACGAAGGAGTGGTTCCTGCGGACGCAGGTGCACAATCCGGACGCGCTGGCGCTCGCCGCGGCCCGGCATCACGGAAAGTTGACGAGGCGCCCATGAGGAGGCCTTAGAATCGCGACCCATGGTATGGAAGCCGTCTCTCTGGGCCTCGCTCTCCCCCTTCGGCGCGGGCCAGGTCAAGCCACGGCATTACGCCGAAATGGCGCGAGCCGCCTGGAAAAACCGGGACCAGCTCCCCTTCGCCTGGCGGATCCTGACACATGGAGTCTGCGACGGCTGCTCGCTCGGTACTGCCGGCGTGCGCGACTGGACGATCGACGGGATTCACCTCTGCATGATTCGACTGGAGCTGTTGAGTCTGAACACGATGCCCGCGCTAGATCCCCGCCGACTCGAGCGGGCCGAGGCACTCTCGCACCTTTCCTCACGCGAGCTCCGGGAGCTGGGACGGCTGTCGCAACCGATGATCCGGCGGCGGGGAGACCCCGGTTTTCGCGTCCTCTCCTGGGAGGAGGCGTTGGATTTGGCCGCCGCGCGGCTCTCTGCGGCCGACCCGAACCGGGTCGCCTTCTACCTGACCTCCCGCGGAATCCCGAACGAAACCTATTACGTGGCCCAAAAAGTCGCCCGCTTCCTCGGCTCGAGCCACGTGGACAACTCCGCGCGCCTCTGCCACGCGGCCTCGACGACTGCGATGAAGGGAATGCTCGGATACGGCGCGGCGACCTGCTCCTACAGGGACTGGCTGAAGGCGGACCTGATCGTCTTCTTCGGGTCGAACACACCCAACAATCAGCCGGTGACGACCAAGTATCTCTACGAGGCGAAGAAGAATGGCGCCGAGATCGCCGTCGTCAACCCGTATCGCGAGCCGGGCCTCGAGCGTTACTGGGTCCCCTCGGTAACCGAGTCCGCTTTCTTCGGAACCAAACTCGCCGACCATTGGTTCGAGGTGGACACCGGGGGCGACCTGGCGTTCCTGAACGGCGTGTTCAAGGCGCTCCTCGATGAGCCCTCGGGAATCGACAGCGAGTTCGTTCAGAACCGCACGGCGGGCTTCGACCTGGCCGCGGCCGCCGTCCGGAGTCAGACGTGGGAGGAGCTCGAGAGCGGCAGCGGTACCTCCAGCGAGCGTATGCGAGAGCTCGCACGACTCCTCATCGCGCGCCCAAACGCCCACTTCGTGTGGTCGATGGGTTTGACGCAACGCGCCAACGGATCCGAAACGATCCGCGCGCTCGTCAACGTGGGGCTGGCGCGCGGGCTCCCCGGGCGACCAAACCGCGGGCTCATGCCGATCCGCGGGCACTCCGGCGTCCAAGGCGGGGCCGAGGTTGGCTGCGCCCCGAGTCCGGACAAGAAAACGCTCGATCTCTGGGAAGAGGTCTGGGGCTTCCCCCCGCCACGTCTCCCGGGCATGGCGGCGGTCGCACAGATCGAAGCCGCGGCGTCCGGCGCGATCGACGTCTTCTGGATCGTGGGCGGCAACTTTCTCGAGACCGTGCCGGACGCTGCTCGCAACCGCCGGGCACTCGAGAATCCGGCCTTGCGCATACACCAGGACATCATGGTCTCCTCCTCGATGCTGGTCGAGCCCTCCGACACGGTCCTCCTCCTCCCCGCCGCCACGCGGTACGAGACTCCCGGCGGCGTCACCGAGACTTCGACCGAGCGCCGGATCATCTTTTCGCCGGAGATTCCGGGAAGGCGAATCCGCGGCGCGCGCCCCGAATGGGAAGTTCTCTGCGAGGTCGCCGCGCGCGTACGCCCGAACGACGGAGCAAGGATCGGCTTCGCCTCGACCAAGGCCATCCGGGAGGAAATCGCTCGCGCGATCCCGCTCTACCGGGGTATCGAGACCCTCGCGCAGCAGGGAGACCAGACTCAGTGGGGCGGTGAAAGGCTATTCGCGGACGGTCGCTACGCGACCCCGGACGGCAAGGCGCACTTCGCGGTCGTGGATCTGCCGAAACGGGAGCGGGGCTCCACATTCTTCCTGTCGACACGTCGCGGCAAACAGTTCAACTCTATGGTGCAACATGAGCAAGACCCCCTGACCGGAGCTCGGCGC
Organism: uncultured Acidobacteriota bacterium; assembly: GCA_963724465.1. Lineage (GTDB taxonomy): Bacteria > Acidobacteriota > Thermoanaerobaculia > UBA5066 > Gp7-AA6 > DAHUXD01. The sequence continues at coordinate 154,216 of CAVRUT010000013.1, forward strand.
GAGGACGTCCTGATGAGCGCGGAGGATGCGCGGCAGCTTTCTCTATCCGACGGGGATACCGTTCGTCTCGTCTCCGACACCGGCGAGTTCCGGGGACGGGTGCGCCTTGCCCCAATCAAGCCGGGCAATCTCGAGGCCCACTGGCCGGAGGGAATGCCGCTGCTGTCCGGGTCCGCGGTCGATCCCGAATCGGGCGAACCCGACTACAACGCGACAGTGAGGGTGGAGAAACCGTGAATTGAAATTCGGGAATCGGAGAGCCCGCTCGTTGCCCGTCCTGGAGCGTTCTCGAACCGCCACACGGGCAAACTGGGACTGGCGGGGCCGACGGGACTCGAACCCGCGACCTCCGGCGTGACAGGCCGGCGTTCTAACCAACTGAACTACGACCCCGCGAGGGAACGGCGAATGATACCGGAAAGGGCCCGGCAGTCAAACGCGGCCCGGCCGCGGGTCAGAGCCGCGGCTTGACGGCCCGAATGAAGGCGCTGCGGATCTTGCCGTCCACCTCCGGAGCAATCGCGTCCGCATCGATCCCTGCGGACAACAGGAAGTCGCGGGCGTCGGCGACCGAGTAGATCCGAGTCGGTTCGACGGTGACGTCGGAAAAACCCGCCGCCTCGAGCTTGCCGCGGTACTCCTCCTCGGAGAGGGCGCCGGCGACGCAGCCGACCCACAGGAGAACGCTCTTGCGGATCGCCTCGGGCACGTCCCCCGCGACGACGACGTCGGACACCGCGAAGCGGCCGCCGGGCTTCAGGACCCGGAAGGCTTCGCGCAGCACGCGGTCCTTGTCGGCCGAGAGGTTGATGACGCAATTGGACACGATGACGTCCACGGTGTTGGCCGGCAGGGGGATGTCCTCGATCTGGCCCTTGAGGAACTCGACGTTCGTCAGGCCCGATTCGCGCTGGTTCTTGCGGGCGAGCTCGAGCATCTCGTCGGTCATGTCGAGGCCGTAGGCCTTGCCCGTCGGGCCCACACGGCGTGCCGAGAGGAGCACGTCGATGCCTCCGCCCGATCCGAGGTCGAGAACCACCTCGCCCGGCTCGAGCTTCGCGAGCGCCGTCGGGTTGCCGCAGCCGAGCGAGGCGAGGAACGCCTGCTCGGGAACCTCGGCCTTTTCGGAAAGGCCGTAGAGGTTCGAGGTGATCGGGTCGCCCGAAAGGCCGGAGGCCGAAGGCGCGGTCCCGCAACAGGAGGTCTTCCCTGTCGCCACCTGCCGGGCGGCCTTGCCGTACTTCTCGCGGACGATGTCGGTGATGTTTTGCTCGTTCATGTCATCCTCCTTGTCTGCATCAAGGAAACTTGATCAATCGGGCACAAGAAAAGCTCATCGGCCACCCCGGTGTCCCGCGACGAAGTCGGCGACAGCGTCCAGGGCCTCGGAATTGAGGGAGTAGTGGATCCAGCGACCCTCGCGCCGGTCGCGGACGAGCCCGGCGTCTTTCAGGGTCTTCATGTGAAACGACAGGCGCGACTGTCCGCTCCGGAGCACGTCAGCCAGGTTGCAGACGCACTGCTCGCCGTTCTTCAACCTCTCGAGGATGGCCAGCCGAGTCTCGTCGGAAAGGGCGTGGCAGATCCGCGCGATCCCCGCCGCGTCCACTCTGGTCTTCCCTGCCGCCTTGCTCCGAGCCTTCAGCACGGGGGGCAATATTAGATCAACAAAAGTTGATATGTCAAGGGCCTCGCCGGAGTCCCTGGCCGGCTCCGCCTACCAGACCTCGCAGCGCTCGGCCTCCGGGCGCACCATCGGCGACCCGGGCTTGCAACCGAACGCCTTCTGGAACTCGGGCAGGTTCGAGAGAGGCCCGATGACCCGGAACTTGCCGATCGGGTGAGGGTCGCCCTGGGCCATCGTTCGCGCGGCCTCGGGGCGTATCGCGTCGCCGCGGAACTGCCCCCAGGCGATGAAGAACTGCTGGTCGGGTGTGAAGCCGTCGATCGTCGGCAGCGGGGGCTTACCCTGCTGCGAGATCTGGAACGCGCGGTAGGCGATCCGCGCTCCCGCGAGGTCGCCGATCGACTCTCCGACGACGAGCTTGCCGCGCTGGGGGACTCCCGGCTCGACCTCGTAGTGGTCGAACTGGTTGACGACGCAGGCGGTCTTCTCCTGGAACTTCTTGAGGTCTTCATCGGTCCACCAGTTCTGGAGGCGCCCCTGCGCATCGTACTGCGCTCCCTGGTCGTCGAACCCGTGGCTGATCTCGTGCCCGATCACGACGCCGATCGCCCCGTAGTTCACGGCGTCGTTGGCGGACATGCTGAAGGCTGGAGGCTGCAGGATGCCGGCCGGAAAGACGATCTCGTTCAGGAGGGGGTTGTAGTACGCGTTCGAGGTCGGAGGCGTCATACCCCAGCGCCCGCGGTCGACCGGCCTGCCGATCGTCTCGAGACTGTCCTCCACGTTGAACTCGCGGCCCGCGACGACGTCGCCCCAGTACGAGGCCCTGGTGATCGGGACCTTGCCGTAGTCTTTCCACTTGTCCGGATATCCGATTTTCGGGTTGAAGGTCGAGAGCTTCTCGAGCGCCTTCTTCTTGGTCTCGGCGCTCATCCAGTCCAGGCCCTCGATCGTCTGGCCCATCGCCAGGCGCAGGTTCCTGACCATCTCCTCCATCCGCGCCTTGGCCTCGGGCGGAAAGTACTTCTCGACGTATTTCTTTCCGAGCGCCTCTCCGAGCAGGCTGTCGGTGGACTCCGCGCACCGCTTCCAGCGGGGCTTGAGCTCCTTGGCTCCGTTCAGGTAGGCGCCGTTGAAGGCGAAGTCCTCCTTGACGAACGCATCGGAGAGCGAGGGCGCGGCCGAGTCGAGCAGGTGCCATTTGAGGTAAGTCTTCCAGTCGGCGAGGGGCACCGCGGCGAGCTGCTCGTTGACCTCCCGGAGAAAGCGGGGCTCCGCCACGTTGACGTCCCCGGGCGAGATGCCGAGCGTCTTGAACGATGCCGCCCAGTCGAATCGCGGCGTGAGCTTCTGCAGGTCCGCCATGGACGTCTTGTGGTCGGTCGCCTTCGGATCGCGCAGGGCGACGTTGTCGAGTGAAGCCTCGGCGAGCCGCGTCTCCATTCGCATCACGGTCGCGGCGGCGGCCTTCGCCTGGGCCTCGGTCGATCCGGCCAGGCGAAACATGTTCTCGATATGGGTCACGTACTTTTCGCGCGCCTCCTTGAAGCGAGGCTCCGTCTTCACGTAGTAGTCCCGGTCCGGCAGACTCAAGCCGCTCGCGTAGATCTGCGCGATGACGTCCGCCGGGTTGTGGTTGTCGGAGCCGGCCGTGACCGCGAACGGGACGGGAATGGCGATCTGCTGGAAGCGTGTGATCATGCGCTCGACGTCGCCGGCGCTCTTCATCGCCGCGACCTGTGCGAGCAGGGGCTCGAGGGGTTTCGCGCCCAAACGGTTCAGCTCGGCCTCGTTCATGCAGGCCCCGTAGAAGTCGCCGATCAGCTGCTCGATGCTGCCCTTGGGGGGGTTCTTCACCGCGGTGGCCTCTTCGAGAATCCCCTTCAACCGGTCCTTGGCTGCCTCTCCGGCCTGCCAGCGCCGGCTCCAGCGCACCATCGAGGGCGGGATCGGGTTGATGGACCTCCATACCCCGTTGGAGAACTCGAAGAAGTCCGAGCAGGCTTCGACGCCGCGGTTCATGTCCGCGAGCTCGATTCCCTTCTGGGCGGTCTCCTGGGCCAGGGCGCCCGCGGAAGCGAAGGACAGGCAGAGCAGGGTTTTGACGGCGCGCATGGGGTCTCCTTCGTGACGCTCGCTTGTGTTCGCCTTTGGTACGGGCGGCCCCGGCCGAAGTTCGCGGCCGGCATAAGATTCGGTCCGTTCGATGACCATAGATCGACAGCGGCTGGAGGGCCTGCTCGAGCGGGAGCAGGACCGATTCACGACCGCACACCCGCGGTCGCAGGCGCTCTTCGAGAGGGCACAGAAGAGCCTTCTCGGCGGTGTGCCGATGAACTGGATGGCTCGCTGGGCCGGCAAGTTCCCGATCTTCGTCCAGGAAGCCTCCGGCGCTCACTTCACCGACGTGGACGGCCATCCTTACCTCGATCTCTGCCTGGGCGACACGGGAGCCATGACGGGACACGCGCCCGCGGCCTGCGTCGAGGCCATCACCGGGCAGGCCCGCCGAGGCATCACCCTCATGCTGCCCACCGAGGACGCGATCCGGGTCGGCGAGGAGCTCGCCCGACGCTTCGGCCTCCCCTACTGGCAGACGACGCTGACGGCGACCGACTCCAACCGTTTCGCGATCCGCCTCGCCCGGCACATCACGCGTCGGCCGAAGATCCTGGTGTTCAACTGGTGCTACCACGGGACGGTGGACGAGACGTTCGCAACCCTGCGCGGGGGCGCCGTCGGGCCGCGCGACGGCAACCTCGGGCCGCCGGTCGACCCGGCCGTAACGACGCGGGTCGTCGAGTTCAACGACGTCCCCGCCCTCGAGGCCGCGCTCTCCCACCGCGACGTCGCCTGCGTACTCGCCGAGCCGGTCATGACGAACGTCGGGATCGTGCACCCCGAGCCCGGCTTCCACGAGGCGCTGCGCGCGGCGACGCGCCGAACCGGGACGCTTCTCGTCATCGACGAGACGCACACGATCTCGGCGGGGCCGGGGGGCTACACGCGCGCCCACGGGTTGTCGCCCGACGTTCTCACGATCGGCAAGCCGCTCGCCGGGGGCGTTCCCGCCGCGGTTTACGGGCTCTCGGTCGATGTCGCCGAGCGCATTCGCGCCATGACGACCGTCGAGGGCGCGGACACGGGCGGCATCGGCGGCACCCTCGCCGGAAACGCGCTCTCTCTCGCCGCGATGCGAGCCACCCTCGAGCGGGTCCTCACCGAGGAGGCGTACGCGCACACGATCCCGCTGGCACAGCGATTCGCCGAAGGGGTCGATGGTGTGATCGCCGAGCACCACCTCCCCTGGCACGTGACACGACTCGGCTGCCGGGCCGAGTACTGGTTCCGCCAGACGCCTCCGAAAAACGGCTCGGAAGCCGCGGCGGCGATCGATCCGGAGCTCGACCGGTACATGCATCTGGCGGCATTGAACCGCGGCATTCTCATGACGCCCTTTCACAACATGGCGCTGATCTCGCCCGACACGACGGAGGCCGACATCGATCTCCACACGCGCGTGTTCCGCGAGAGCGTCGAGGCGTTGGTCGGTTAGCGGGCCGGTGCCCATCCCTCGCTGCGCTCGGGATGGCAGCACTTGTTTCGTTGGAGTTACTTCCCCTTCGCCGCCGCGATCACCTCGGCGCGTCCCGGCACTTCGGCGTCGGCGCGGCTCCACTGCGCGGCCAGGCGCTCATACGCATCGCGGGACATCGCCGAATCTCCGGACGCGGCGGCCGAGCGCGCGAGGCCGAGCAACGAGAGGGACCGGCCCGGGACGTGCGCCAGCGAGACCTCGAACTCGTGCCGGGCCTCGGTGGGCCGGCCGGCCGCGAGGAGGACCTCGCCCGCGAGCTCATGGGCCGGCTTGACCACCGTCGGCGGCCCGTAGTCGAAGGCCATCGCATCCTCCGCCGCAGCGGCCTCGCCCGCGAGCCGGACTGCCCCGGCCTTGTCGCCTCGCGACAGGGCGAGCATCGCCTCGAGCTCCGTGCGAAGCACGCCGGCCACCTCGAAGGCCACGCGCTCCTTCCCATAGGTCGTCATCGAGGACCCGCCGTGGGCGTGGCCCTCCTCCGCGGCCGCCGGAGAGGCCTTCAGCGCCGCGAGGGCCGCCTCCGCGCCCGTTCGATCGCCCGCGTCGAGCGCGCACAGGCCGCGGACGAAATGGTCCCGTGCCGCCGTGGCCGAGGCCGGGGGCTGCACGCCGTCGCCGCACCTTCGCGTCTCGACGATCCATGCCGCGCGCATCTCCGAAAGGCTCGCGCCTGTCCGGCCCGAGTTCGCCGCCTTCGCGTCCGTCTCCATCGTGGCGAGGTTCGCGCGGGCGTTGTGCCAGCGGCCCAGCTGGAGGTAGGCATACTCGAGCCAGAAGAGCGCGTGGAAACTGTGGTCGCCTGGACCGAGCGACTTCCGCTCGGCGCGATCGACGGAGGCCTTCCACGACGCCTCGTTGGAGGCGACCGCCGCCTCCCACATCCCCGACGCGAAAAAGATGTGCGACGGCATGTGCAGCGCGTGGACCGCCGCCGGGGCGATCGCCGCGTAGACGCGCGCCGGCCGCATCCCGAGCGGGGCGTGAACGGGGTCGTCGTAGCAGTGGATCAGGTAATGCGCGGCGCCCGGGTGCTGCGGGTTTTTCGCGAACACCTCCTCGAAGATGGCGGCCGCCTGCATGTAGGTCGCGACGTCGCGCTTGTCTTCGCAGGTCCCCATGAGCGCCAGCCCGTAGAAGGCCGCGGCCTCGAGGTCGTCGGGGAACCGCTCGTGGAGCCGGCGCATGGCGTCCGCGTAGGCGCGGTCGCGATCGGCCTTCTCGCCGTCGGCGTAGAGCTCCTCGACCGCGACCATGTACATCTTCTCGCGCTCCGTCGGGGCTTTTGCCAGGCGCTCCGCCCTCGTCGGCGCAAGGTGCTCGAGGGCCTTGCGCGCGGAGCTCCGGTCGCGCTCCATCCAGAGCGGATGGTTGTAGGTCATCGCCTCGCCCCAGTAGGCCATCGCGAACCCCGGATCCGCGGCCTGAGCCCTGCGGAAAGCTTCTGCCGCATCGGCGTACTCGAAGCTGTGCAGGAGCAGGACTCCCTCGAGGAATGCCGGCTGCGCCGCGCCGGAGCCGGATGTCGGAAACTCCGCGCGCCCGAGCACGGCCTCCTGGCCGGCGGCGGCCGACGCGGCCAGCACGGCCGCCGCGAGCCCGAGCAGGATCGTCCGCACCATGCCGATCCTCACGGCGCCGAGACCATCGGCAGCTCGACGAAGCTCGCGTTGCCGGGTGCGTGGTAGATCCGCTGTGTGGCCGCCTTGAAGTCGCCAGGCTTCGCCCAGAAGATGCTCGGCACGAACGTCTGCGGGATTGCGGTCGTAGAGCGGGAACCAGCTCGACTGCACCTGCACCATGATCCGGTGCCCCGGCAGGAAGACGTGGTTGGCCGTGGGCAGGGCGAAGCGGTAGAGCAGGGGCTTGCCCGACTCGATCGGCCGTGGCCGTCTCGAAGCTCTCGCGGTAGCGGCCGCGGAAGATGTCGGCCGCGACCATGAGCTGGTAGCCGCCCATCGCGGCGTCGCCCGCCACCTCCGGCGGATACACGTCGATGAGCTTCACGACCCAGTCGGAGTCGGTGCCGCTCGTAGAGGCGACGAGGTTGGCGATCGGCTGACCACTGATCTTCACGGGGGCGGCCAGCACGTCCGAGGTGAACACCGCGACATCCGTGCGGCCGGACGCCTCGCGCTGGTCGTCCGCCAGCCACTTCGACCATCGCGCGCCGCTCGCGTTGACCGGGCGGGAGATGAACGGCACAGGCTTGCCCGGGTCCGAAACGTACTCGGAAAACTCGGCGCCCCCGGCCGGCGCGGTGAGCGCGAGCTTCGAGCCGGGCACGAGATAGAGCGGCGTCGGCTTGACGGTGCAGCCCGAGGCGCAGCCGGCCGGCCAGGCCGGCAAGCGCCTCCAGACGTTCGTGCCCGTCTCGAACGCGGTGACCGGGGCGATGTCCGCCTTGGGAGCGCCGTCCTTCAGGTACTGTGCGAGAAAGGGCCCGAGGACCTCGCGCCGGAACGCGAGCGCCGTGTCGCTGTTGAACCTGAGTGCGCCAAGGGTGCTGCCGTCGCCGATGGACTGACCGTGGTGCCATGGCCCGAGCACCAGGAAGACCTTGTCGTTGCCGGTGTCCTTCGGCTTGATCGCTCGGTACACCGCCGGCGCCCCGTAGATGTCCTCCTGGTCCCACAGGCTGTGGACGAGCATCACCGGGACCTTCAGCGGCTCCTTCGCCAGGAGCTTGTCCACGGCCTGGTCGCGCCAGTAGGCGTCGTAGCTCGGGTGCTCGAGGATCTTTCTCCAGAAGCCGACCTGCTCGAGGCCGTGCCGGCGCCCGAGCTCTCCTGCCGAGACCGCGTCCAGGAACTCGTCGTAGTCGTCGTAGTGGCCCTTCCACCACTTCGCCTCGTTCTTGCGGTTGGCCTCCTGCTCGTAGATGTACTGCATGCCCTGCTGGCGGAACGCGCCGTAGTGGAACCAGTCGTCTCCCATCCAGCCGTCCACCATCGGGTTCATCGGCACCGAGACCTTGAGCGCCGGGTGCGGGTTGACGAGCGCCATGAGCGGCAGGAAACCGTCGTAGGAGATGCCGATGATCCCGACCTTCGCGTTGGACTCCGGGACGTTCTTGACGAGCCAGTCGATCGTGTCGTACGTGTCGGTGGCGTGATCCACGGGTGTCGGGTTCTGTGGGCCGCTGAGCGGCCGGTTCATCACGTAGTCGCCCTCGGAGCCGTACTTGCCCCGCACGTCCTGGACCACGCGAATGTAGCCGCCGTCCACGATCACGTCGGTGGCGTTGTCGTAGCCGTAGAGCGTGGGCCCGAGGTGCGGGCTCTCGGCGTGCGTCGTGAGAACGGTCGCGTCGTAGGGCGTGCGCGTCAGGAGGATCGGGGCCCCCTTCGCGCCCTTCGGCACGAGGATGACCGTGTGGAGCTTGACTCCGTCGCGCATCGGGATCATCAGGTCGCGCCGGACGTAGTCGAAACCCTCCTGCACCGGCTTGAGCGTCGCGGGCATCTCGCTCGGGAAGTCGGGGTACTTCGGCGGCGGCACCTGCGCCACGGAGGCGCCAGCGAGCAACAGGGCGCAGAAAGCCGGCGCGAAGAAGGACGGCACATGGACCCGGGCGATCGGCCTCATGGTTTTCTCCTAGGTTTTGGAAGTTGCGCGGGAACCCGAAGGATTCTATCTTCGGACCGGGCCGGCCAGGCGGGGGGCCTGATTCATTCACATCATGTGATTCCCGGGCCGGCGTCCGAAACTCGGTCCGGCGCGTGGACGCGCCGAAAGGGAGCGCATGGCAACAAGGGACGTCACGATCGCAATCGTGGGCTCCGGCGGAGACGGAGTCGTCACGCTCGGAGACCTCGTCGCCCAGGTCGCGGCGCAGGAAGGCCTGCACGTCATCAAGACCGAGGCCTACGGGCCGCAGATCCGGGGCGGCGAGTCCTCCTGCACGGTGAGGGTGGCCGCCGACGAGGTCTTCTCGCAGGGTGCGAGCGTCGACGTGCTCGTCGTCTTCGGCTGGGCCGATTTCGGGCGCTTCCGGGGCGAGATCTCGGTGGCACCCGACGCGCTCGTGCTCTGCGAGGCGGCCGAGGAGCACCCTTCCGGAGAAGAGCTCGGCCTGGTCAGCGGCGAGGACCTCGCCTGGATCCCAGTGCCCTTCGCCGGGGTCTCGAAGACGTCTTCCGGCACGCCCGGTTCGAAGAACATCGTGACTCTCGGCATCCTGGGCGAGCTCCTCGGCCTGCCGGCCGAGACCCTCAAACGCGCGATGGCGCGCCGCTTCGGGCGCAAGAAGGCCACCGTGCTCGAGGCCAACGCGCGGGCCTTCGAGGCCGGGCGGGAATTCGCGGCGTCCCAGGCGAAGGCCCTCGCGGCCAGGCGCCTGGACTACGCGCCGTCCGCGCCCCGGCTGCTCATGTCGGGAAACGAAGCCGCCGCGATCGGCGCCCTCCACGCCGGGTGCCGGTTCTTTGCCGGCTACCCGATCACGCCCTCGTCCGAGATCCTGCACTTCCTGGCCGAGTGGATGCCCCGCGCCGGCGGCTCGTTCCTCCAGACCGAGGACGAGCTCGCGGCGATCGGGGCCGTGATCGGGGCGTCCTTCTCGGGCGTCAAATCCATGACGGCGACCTCTGGCCCGGGCCTTTCCCTGATGGTCGAGATGATCGGCCTGGCCGCCATGGCGGAGGTTCCCGTCGTCATCATCGACGTGCAGCGCGGCGGGCCCTCGACGGGCAACCCCACCAAGAGCGAGCAGTCCGACCTCCTCCAGAGCCTCTTCGGGACCCACGGCGACGCCCCGCGGGTGGTCCTCGCCTGCTCGGACGTCGAGGACTGCTTCCACGCCACCGTCGAGGCCTTCAACATCGCCGAGGAGTTCCAGCTCCCCGTGCTCGTCCTCTCCGACCAGGCCGTCGGACAGCGCAAGGAGACCATCCCGGCCGAGGCGCTGCGCCACGAGGTACGCGAGCGCTTGAAGCCGACCGCCGAGGAGCTCGAGAACTACGAGCGCTACCGCGAGACGCAGACCGGGGTCTCGCCCATGAGCGTGCCGGGGATGAAGAAAGGGATGTACCAGACCAACGGCCTCGAGCACGACGCCCAGGGCAGGCCCAACTCCCTCTACCTCACGCACGAAACGATGAACGCCAAGCGCTACCGCAAGATGTGGCCGATCCGCGAGCGCTACCACGCCTTCCGGCGGTTCGGGCCGCCGAAGGCCGACGTCGGCGTCGTCTGCTGGGGATCCTCCAAGGGGCCCGTCCAGGAGGCCGTCGCCGCCGCCAACGCGAGGGGGGAAACGGTCTCGGCCTTCGTCCCGCAGACGCTCTACCCCTTCCCCAAGCGGGACTTCGAGGAATTCCTGGCGAGCGTGGGCGAGCTCTTGATCGTCGAGCTCTCCTACACCGCCCAGTTCTACAAGTACCTGCGGACCTTCCTCGACCTGCCGGCGGGGCGCACGCACGTTTTCAAGCGCTCGGGCGGCAAGGACCTGACGGGCGCCGAGGTTCTCGAAGCCGTCTCGAAGGCGCGCGCCGCGACGGCGCGGGAAAGGGTGGCCGTATGAGCACGACCGTCGACCTGCCGGCGTTCCAGCCGGCCGACTACAAGTCGGACCTGAAGCCCGTGTGGTGCGCCGGCTGCGGCGACTTCGGCGCGCTCGCCTCGCTCCACCGCGCGATGGCGAAGCTCCAGCTCGAACCGTGGAACACGGTCGTCGTCTCGGGGATCGGCTGCTCGTCGCGCCTTCCGGGCTACGTCTCGACCTTCGGATTCAACGGCGTCCATGGCCGCGCGCTCACACTCGCGAGCGGCGTCAAGGTCGCCCGTCCGGAGTTGAACGTCGTCGCCGTCGGCGGCGACGGCGACGGCATCGCGATCGGCGGCAACCACTTTCTCCACGCGGCGCGCCGCAACCTCGACATCGCCTACTTCATGATGGACAACGAGATCTACGGCCTGACGAAGGGCCAGGCGGCTCCGACGACTCCCGCCGGAGACAAGACGAAGTCCACGTTCTGGGGCAACCCGGAGCCTTCCGTGGACCCGTGCGAGCTGGCGATTTCCTTCGGGGCGACGTGGGTCGGCCGCGGATTCTCCGGCGACCCGAAGACCCTCGTGGATCTCATGACCGCCGCGATGGGCCACAAGGGTTTCGCGTTCCTGAACGTCATGTCCCCGTGCGTGACCTGGCGCGGGGACGAGCAGTTCAAGCTCCTCAAGGCCAAGCTCGCTTTTCTCCCCCCCGACCACGACCCGACCGACCGCGCGGCCGCCCTGCGCTACACGCGCGAGACGGACGTCCTGACGACGGGCGTCCTTTACGAAGTGCGCCAGCCGTCGCTGTGTGAGCGGATGGACGAAGTCCGCCAGAAGGCCCGCCACGCAGGGAAGGTCTCCAGCACCGCCGAAATCCTGACGGCTCTTTCTCCGCCGATCTGAGGCTCCCGGGCGGATCCGCCCGATCCGATCGGCCTAGGAAGCGCGCTTCTGCGCCGGGCGCTCGACGGCGAGCCCCGGGAATTTCGCCCGGAACGTCTGCGCGATGTGGCAGTTCCAGCACACGCGCTCGTGCGTGGCGAGCACCCGCGGGAGGTCTTCCGGCCTCACGTCGCTCCACTCGATCGTCCTGCCCTCCGGGGTCCGCAGAGCGGGCTTGTGGTCGGACCAGTGGATCTCCGGGATCTCCTTGCGGCAGAAGGCGCAGTCGGAGCCGCGGTACCACTCGACGAGCATGTTGCGCACGAGGCATCCCTCGGGCGAGGCCTCGATCTGGGAGAGGCACTCCTGGCCGCATCCTTCCCGCTCCGGCCAGCGCGAACAGGAGCTCAGGCGCAGCTCCGTCTCGCCCACCGCCGAGGTCGCCGCGGCGTGCTTCTCGTCCACCTCGACGGCCGCCGCGCAGCCCGTCTCCGGACACGTGATCACCCTGGTTCCACGAAATCTCCGATAGGCCCGGAGAGCCACCCAGGCCATCGGGCCGAGGGAGAGGAGCAAGAGAACGCCGAACGCCACCCATATCGTGCTCATACGCCGCCTCCTCGCATAGCGTGCCGCCTGCGGGCGGCAATCTCATGATTCGGTTGCATCAAATCGGCCGCTCCAGGACGATCCGGGGCGCGGGAACAAACCCCTGAAACCCCAGGAAGCGGTTGAGCTCGTGCTCGTCCCAGGCGACCTCGGTGCGCAGCCGCTCGATCCCGAGGGCGCGGAGGTTGCGAGTGAGGTTCTCGACGAGGGCGGAGCCGATGCCTCGCCGGGCGAAGCCCGGGTCGACGAGGATCGTGTCGAGGACGGCGATCGGCTCCGGCTGGCCGAATTCGCCGTAGTGGAGCGAGCCGAGCACCGCGCCGACGAGAAAGCCGTCGACCTCCGCGCCGAGCGAGATCTGCAGGTCGGACTCCTCCAGCGCGCGCTTCAACTTGCCCTCGTACCAGGCGGTCCGGTTGCGGCCGGTGATCGCCTGGTCCATCCGCACCAGCCGCGGCGCATCCGCCAGGGTGAGCAGGCGCACCGTCACGCCATCGCGTTCTTCGTCCATGCCGCTGCCTCCATGCCGACCCGCTGCCGGCGAAATGCGCCCCAGAGCGCGGCGCCGATCGCGCCGGCAAAGGCCGAAAGCGGATGGCGGGCCACCTCGAGGGGTGCCGAGCCCTTCGCCGAGCCCTGGGCCAGGGCCTTCTCGAGCGCCGCGGCCAGGCCGTCGTCCGCGGCGAGGCCGCCGCTGACGAACACGACCCCCTCGACGCCGAGCGACTGGAGCAGGCGGGCGAAGCGGCCCGCCATGCTGTCGTGGATGCCTCGCAGGATGTTGGCGGCGCCGAGGCCCCGCGACACCATGTTGATCACGTCGGTCTCGGCGAGCACGGCGCAGATCGAGCTGACCGCCTCGGGCTTGTCCGCCGACATGGAGAGCGTCCCGATTTCCGCCTGGGCCACGCCGAGGTACCGGGCGATGTTCTCCAGGAACTGGCCGGACCCCGAGGCGCACTGGCTGGTCATCTTGTAACCGAGCACCTTGCCGCGGGAATCCATGGCGACGGCCCGGGCGTGGAGCGCGCCCACGTCGAGAACCGAGCGTGCACGCGGCTCGAGGTAGAGCGCCCCCCGAGCGTGCGTCGTCATTCCGTAGAAGTGGCCGGTCGCGATAGGCGTCGATTCGCCTTCTCCGGTCGTTGCCACGTAGTCGAGCTCTTCGACGCCCGCCGCCGCGACCGCCTCCTCGAATGCCTCTGCCACGACGTCGGCGATGTTGCGGCGGCGCACGCGGGCCACGGCGTGGGAGAGGACCCGGTCCTCCCCATCTCCGACACGCATCACGGCCGCCTTGACGGCCGCCGAGCCCACGTCGATTCCGGCCGTCACGCTCACGCGGCGGCCCCCCCGAGCGCGAAGTGGGCCGCGCCGAGCGCTCCCGTGTAGATGCTGTCGGCCGAGATGTTGATCTTGCGCCTGCCGTAGTTCTCGGCGACGAGCCCTTCGAGGGCCCGGACGGCGGCCGGGTTGCGCGCGACGCCTCCCGTGAAGGTGAACTCGTCCGCGATTCCGCCCGAGCGCGCGAGCAGGCTCATCGCGCGCAGGATGACGGCCCGATGGAGCCCCGCGAGGATGTCCTCGCGTCGCTCCCCGAGCGAGAGCCGTTCGCGCAGCTCCGCACCCGCGAACACGGTGCAGGTGGAGCTGATCTTGACCGGACGGCGGCTCTCGAGCGCGAGGGGCCCGAGCTCGTGGAGGCCCATGTTCATCTCGTCGGCGATGTAGCCGAGGTACCGCCCGCACCCGGCCGCGCACCGGTCGTTCATCTGGAAGCTCGTGACGATGCCGCTCCCGTCCACCTGGATCGCCTTGGTGTCCTGCCCGCCGATGTCGAGCACGGTCCGCGTTCCCGGAAAGAGCACGTGCGCGCCGAGGCCGTGGCAGAGGATCTCCGACCGGATCTGCTCCTTCGGGAACGGCAGGCGCGCCCGCCCGTATCCGGTGCCGACGGTGGCGCTCACGCCGAGGTCCGCCGCCAGCGCCGCGGAAACGGCCGCGCGCACACCCGGAGCTTCCCCCGCGCGATCGAGGGCCTTGCCGATGTTCTCGCGGAAGCCGAGCGCCACGGGCTCGTTCTCGACGCGGACGATGCAGTGGTCGTAGAGGCCGAGAAGCCTGTCGAACGTGACTCCGGCGCCTGCCTCCTCTGCCACCGCCTGGGCGAGGCGCGCGTACGCCGATCCGGCGGCGTCGCGGAAGAAGTCGGACCGCTCCGGGGGATGGGGGTCCTGGAAACGCTCCTCCTCTTCCGCCCGGATCCGGGCGAAGATCGTCTCGACCGCGGCGGCGAGCGCGCCGCGCTCCCCGGGCGCGCCCCGCCCGATCTCCTCTTCGATCTTTGCGCGCAGGGTCGCGAGCTGAACGGCCATCTGTTCGAGGCGAAAAGCGCGCAGCAGGCGCGCGAGCGTCTCCCTTCCGGCGACCCGCTCGACTTCTCGCTCGAGAAGCCGGAACCGGGCGCTGATGAAGGCTTCCGTCCGGGCGAGCTCGGCCGCCAGGTCGTAGTTCGAGCGCGAGTTCGTGATCCCGCGGCCGAGCACTTCGCCCTTCTCGTCGAGGACGACCGCCTTGGTCGTCGTCGAGCCGAGGTCGATCCCGACGACGCAGCTCACGCCGTGACCCTCGACTTGCGGGCGTCGAGCATCTGGAAGTAGCTCTCCATCCGGTTCTTGAGGTTGGCGGCCGAGAAGTAGCGCGGGTCCACGAGGTCCGACTCGATGAACGCTCCCGGGATCCCGGTCCGGCGCTCCACCTCGCGCAGCATCGGCAGCTGGCCCGCCGAGAACGAGTTGCAGGACTTCACGGAGTGGATCAGAAACCCGTCGGCCCGGTACTCCTCGGCGTAGCGCGCCAGCATCTCGACGCGCGACGGCAGGTTGCGGTTGGTGTAGCAGCCGCTGCAGTAGTCGGCGAGCGTGCCCAGCGGGTCCGCCGGGTCGTGGCGGAAGCCGAAGTCGTACGTCCCCCCCACCTTCGAGTAGGTGGACGCGACGACGACGGCCTCCTCCTCGGCGAACATGCGCCAGAACTCCCGGAAGTGCGTCCAGTTGGGGGGCCCCTCGACGACCAGCCGGTACCTTTGCCGGTCGAGGCGGCCGGATGGGGTCATGGGCCCTTCGCCGCGGGCGGCGCGCGCCTCCACTTCCTGGCGCAGCGTGCGGTAGTACGCCAGGCCCTCCTCGGTTCCCCGGAAGGCCGAGAAGATCGGCCCGACGTAGTAGACCGCCCCGAAATAGGCGTCGATCGGGCTCGGCGACTTCTTCGCGGATTGGAGGACTGCGACGAGGTCGTCCTCCGCGGCGGCGCTCAGGCGGAGATTCTCGCGCAACCGTTCCTCGTCGTAGCGGCGGCCCGTCGCCTTCTCGAGAGCGGGGATCAGGCTCTCGCGGATCTGGCGCGCCACGTAGGTCCGCATCGCCGGCGACTGCTCGCCGTCGCCCTGGTACGGAATCTGGAGAAACACCGTCGGGCACTGGTACTCCTCGCGGAGCAGCTCGAACCACTTCATGAACGTGTAGCAGCCGGTGTAGGAGAGCAGCAGCAGGTCCGGTCTGGGAAGCCGCGTCCCGGTGGGGCTGACGTTGCCGGCTTTCAGCATCCCGAGGTCGCACTTGACGTACGAGCAGACGTCCTCCGAATGCCCCGCCTTCTCCGCTGCGGCGATGTAGGCCTGGCTCTTGCCGCGCATGGCCGACTGCAGCGCGTTGATCTCGGGCAGGACGGGCAGGGCGCCGAAGGAGCGGATGAGCTCAGTCAGGTTGCCCGGCACGAACGTGTAGACGACCGGCTCGTGGGTGTCCGGGGCCGCCTCGAGGCGCCGGTAGTGCTCGGCCAGCATGTCCTTCTGGAGGAGCATGGAGAGGTCTTTCTCGGCATCGCTCATCAGGCGCCCCCCCAGAGCTTGATCGCGTCGGCGAACGTGCCGGCCTGCTCGCGGAACTGCTGAAACTGCCCCGTATTTTCCGCGAACTGGAAGGCGATGCAGGGAATCCCGGCTTCCTCCGCCCCGGCGCGGAGCATGGGACGATCGAGCAAGGCCGGGTCGCAGAAGCTGGCCGAGGCGAAGAGAACGCCGTCGGCGCGCGCGGACTCGGCGCGCTCGCGGACCAGGCGCCGCTTGCCCGCCGGGTCGGGCTCGTACAGCGTCGAGTTCCTGACCGAGTGCCTCACGAAGGCCTCCGCCAGGTTCGCGAGCGGGTCCCCGTCGAGCGCCACGTCGTCGCCGATCATCCGGTTCCCGAGCAGGAAGTCGTCGTCCACGATGAAACAGCCGGCACGCTCGATGGTCTTGATGAGACCGATGGGCGGCTGCTCGCAGAAGGCGCCGAGCACGATCACGCGCGCCCGGTCGCGCACACGCCCCGGCTCCGCTTCGACCGCGGCCAGATAGGCGCGGGCGCGCTCGACGAACTCCTCGAGCGGGATCGTCTCCCCGGCGCGCAGCAGCAGATACAGCTCTTCGGTCGGCACGCTCCACGGAGCGTCCCGGCGCGCCCGGTAGAGCTCCCGAACGAGCCGGCGCGCCGCGTTGTACGAGACGATCGCCTCGCGCAAGGCGGCGTCGGTCAGCGGCGAGCCGCCGACCTCCCCGAGGTCTCGCGCGAGGACGCCGAGCTCCTCGCGCCAGAAATCCGACGCCAGCTCGGGCTCGGCCACCTGGGGCAGGTCGAGGTAGCGCACGTAGAGCTTCGGGTAGAGCAGCTGCCAGACGCCCGACAGGTTGCGGATGACGTCGCAGGTGGCGGGAAAGAGGACCCCGGAGAGAAAGTCGAGGCGCCCCGACTGGGCGAGCTCGACGACCGACCGCGGAAGATGGCAGATGTAGGACTGGTAGAAGGCGTCGCCCCGGATGATCTCGAGGCGCTCTCCGGCCCCGTGGATTCCGACGGGGAGCATTCCGGCGGCCCGGATGATCTCGCGCGGCGCGTAGACGGGCAGGTAGCCCACGGCTTTCCGGCCGGGTTTCTCGGCCATCCAACGCCGCGGCGCGGCGAAGTCGAGGTCCTCGCAGATCTCGGCCGCCCAGTCGACGATCTCGCTTCGTCTCACGAGTGCGACCAGACCGGCGGCCGGCGCTCGAGAAACGCCGTGAGCCCCTCGACGGGATCGCGGTGGGACATCAGGTCCCCGAGGTACTGCCTCTCGAGAACGGGCAGATCGTTGACCAGGGCCGCGGCGAGGAACCGCCGCGACGCGCCCCACGCCGCGCGCAGCGCCACGGCCGACTTGTCGGCCACCGTCTCCTGAAACCAGCGCTGCAGCTCCGCCTCCACGTCGTGCACGCACCGGTCGATGAGGCCCCACGCCGCGGCGCCCTGAGCGTCGAAGGTGTCGCCGGCGATCATCAGCTGCGTGGCCCGCGCACCCGTAGTGCGCCAGGGGAGGGCAATCGCGGCTACCGGAGGAAAGACCCCGAGCCGCGTTTCGGGCACGCCGAACCGCGCGGAGGGCTCGGCGAACACCATCCCGCACCAGAGCGCGAGCTCGAAGGCGCCGCCCAGACACTGTCCGCGGACGACGGCGGCCGTCGGCGCCGAGAGCGCCTCCAGGTCCCGGAAGAGGCCGTGGAACGCCGGCAGCAACTCGTCCACTTTCCCGGGAAGGTGCTCCTGCACCGAAGCGCCGAAGCTGAAGTGCTCGCCGGCGCCCTCGAAGACGACGAGTTTCAGCGGACCCGGGTCCTCCGCGAGCTCCCGGAGGCGCGCCCGGATGGCGGAGATCATCTCGAGGTCCAGCACGTTGCCCCTGGGCCGGTCGAGCAGGATTCTCTGGATTTCGCCGGAGCGCTCGGCGGCGCAGCGGATCGGAACCGTTTCGACCGATGTGGTCATGGCAGTGCCTCCATGTCAGGGACCAGAACGATGCGCCGGTCCACCCGGCGCGCGTGAACTTCCTCCAGGGCCTCGGCGATGCGCGAGAGCGGCCGGAGAGCGGCGTGCGATACGACGTCGATCTTTCCGGCGAGCACCTTCTCGAGGATGGCCGGATAGAGCTCCGGGGCGCATCCCCAGTTGCCGAGGGCCCGCGCGTCGAAGGCCATGAGATTCGAGAGACGCAGGGACACGGTTTCGAGCGTGAAGCCGACGACCATGAGCGTCGCGCCGTGGACGAGGAGGCCGAAGGCCGTCTGCTGTCCTGCAGAGGTGCCGGAGCATTCCAGGATCGTCCAGCCGGTCGCCGGGGCCCCGCTCGAGCGGGCGAACTCGGCCACGCGCGCCTTGAGCTCCTTGCCCGAGACCTCCCGCGGGTCGAGGGCGAGTCCCACGCCCGTTCTCGAGGCCGCTTCCCGCCGCCCCGCGTCCACGTCGAGACCCACCACCGCCGCGCCTCGCTCGGCGGCCACCTGCGCGGCGAACGTCCCCACACCGCCCAGGCCCACGACCACGGCGAGCGAACCGGGGGCGAGGCCCGAGCGCTCGACCGCCTGGTACGCGGTGGACACGGCGTCGGCGACGATGGCGAGGTGGCGTAGGGTGAGCCCGGGCGCCGCACCGAGCGGTGCGTCGGGGTCCGACGCGGCGCCGGGCACGGGACAGAGGAACCGGCCGGGCAACACCGCATGCGTCGCGAACCCACCGTCGCGGTCGTTGCCCGGCATGACCTGCGCCGCGCAGATCGTCGGGCGGCCCATGCGGCAGAGGGCGCACTCGCCGCAGGGCAGCACCGCCGGCACGACCACGGCGCTTCCCACGAGCGCGCGATGCCTGCTGCCCGCGTCCTCGACGTACCCGCTGATCTCGTGGCCGAGGATGAGGGGCAGCGGTTGGCGCGTGCGGACGCCGTCGTAAAGGAACCCGAGGTCGGTGTGGCATACGCCGCAGCCCGCCACGCGGACGAGCACGTCGTCGGCGGATAGCGCGGCGACCTCGCGGCGTACCGGCGCGAGCGGCTGCCCCGGCGCGGTCATCTGGAAGCCCGAGAGCGCCGTCATCGCGTCACGCTCCGAGGGCCTGCCCGCCGTCCACGGCCAGCGCCTGGCCCGTGACGTGCGAGGCTCCCGGGCCGACGAGAAACGCGACCGCCGCCGCGATGTCCTCGGGCCTCGCGGCGCGGCCGAGCGGCGTTTGCTCCAGAGCACGCCGCCGGACGTCGGCCGGAAGGTTCGCGGTCATCGGCGTGTCCGTGAACCCCGGCTCGACGACGTTGACCGTCACCCCGCTCGAAGCGAGCTCCCGAGCGGCCGACCGGGCGAGGCCGAGTAGACCCGCCTTGGCCGCGGCGTAGTTCGCCTGGCCAAACTTGCCTCGCCGGCCGTTGATCGAGGAAATGAGCACGACCCGGCCCGAACGGCCCCGGCGCAGGGCCGGCGCCGCCGCGCGCAGGTAGTGGGCCGCGCCCGAGAGGTCCACCGCGATCACGCGGTCCCACGCCTCGTCGGTCATCTTCCAGAGCACCGCGTCGCGGCAGATGCCGGCGGCCAGCACGAGCAGATCCAGCCGCCCGCGCCGCCGGAGCACGTCCTCGACCGTCCGACGCGCCGCAGCGGCGTCGGCGACGTCGGTCTCGTAGAGGTCCGCGCGCGGGAAGCTCTTCCGGAGCGTGTTGAGCCGTCGCCCGTCGGCGTCGGCGACCGCCACGCGGGCGCCTTCGGCCTTGAGCCGCCGCGCGCAGGCCAGGCCGATGCCGCTCGCCCCGCCGGTCACCAGCGCCACCCGACCGGAGAGCGCGCGACGCGCGGTCATGCGAGCCTGCCTCCGCAGACGCCGCAATGCGCGAAGGAGGCCGGCAGCCCCTCGGCCCCGCAGGACTTGCAGGCCCGGACGTGGGCGCCCCACGGGGTTTCCGGAGAGCCGCCCGGCTCGACGGCGCGCCGGCGCACGGCGGCGAAGTCCACGGGCCGCTTGTGCGCGAAGGCGCTCATCCCCTCGAAAGGCTCGTAGTCGGTGTAGTGGAGCGCCAGCCAGTCCTGAGCGTGCCGCACGGTCAGCGACCACGAGAAGTCCTTCCAGAAGTTCGTCTGCTGCTTCGTGTAGCGCACGCACTCCGGGAAGCTGCGCAGGAGCTCCTGCGCCAGCAGATCCACCTCGGTGTCGAGACGCGAGAGGTCGATCGAGTAGCCGTCGGCGCCCTTGCGGGCCTTCTCGACCTCTTCGGGCGAGGCGTTCTCGACGAACTCGGCGCCGCGGCGTACGGACGGCGCCACCCGGTTGACGAGCCCCCATTCGAGGGCCAGCCTCGCCGGAATCGGGCGGTTCGTGAAGAGCATCTCCCGGGCGCGCTTGTCCCCCACCGTGATCGGCAGCCACTGTGTGGCTCCCCCGCACGCGACCGAGCCGACGCGGACTCCCACCTGGCCGACGTAGGCGTGCTCGGCGATGACCGCCAGGTCGCAGGCGAGCACCGTCTCGTTGCCGCCGCCAACCGCCACGCCGTTGATCCGGGCGACGACGGGCTTTCCCGTCGAAAGGATCCCGTCGATGTAGGCGCGGAAGAGGGCCATGTACTTCCAGTAGTCGCGCGGCGCGGCCACGTAGGCCTCGGCGTACTCCTTGACGTCGCCCCCCGTGCAGAAGGCGCGATCTCCGGCGCCGGTCAGGACGACGACGCCGACCGAGTCGTCGAAGGCCGCGTCGCGAAGCGCCGACGCGAGCTCCTCCAGGCAGGCCGTCGAGTAGGCGTTGTAACGGTCCGGCCGGTTGATGGTGATCCGGGCGACGCCGGCCGCCTTCCCGTAGAGGATCTCCCGGAAGGAAAGGGAGGCAGCAGGCCGGGGCGCGAAGACGGTCATCGGCATCTCCAGGATGTGACGCGAAGAGATTGCGTGTCTATGACTTGGGTCATGCGGACGCCTCCGGACGTCAGGGCCATTCTGGTCCCGGGCTCCCGCGTCCGAATGATGCGTTCGCACCAGGCTTGACACGGCACTGGGTCCTCCTGTATTTAACCATTTGGTTACATAAAACGATGGCACCCGAGCAGCTCGACAGGACGTTTTCGGCCCTCGCCGATCCCACGCGGCGGGCGATTCTGGCGCGCCTGGCCTCGGGCGAGGCCACTGTCACGGAACTTGCCGAGCCCTTCGCCATGAGCCTTCCCGCGGTCTCCAAGCACCTCAAGGTCCTGGAGGTCGCGGGCCTGATCGCGCGGGGCCGCGCAGCGCAGTGGCGCCCCGCGCGGCTGGAGGCGGCGCCGCTGCGAGACGTCGCCGACTGGGTGGAGCAATATCGCCGCTTCTGGGAGGAGAGCCTGGATCGCCTGGAGGTCTACCTCCGCACACTTCAAAGCAAGGAGAAGAAACGTGCCCGTGGAAGGAAGTGAATCGGTCAGCGCCGCCGCTCCCCAACCGTCCGAGCCCGAGTTCCGCCTCGAACGGATTCTCGCCGCGCCGCGAAAGCTCGTGTTCGCAGCGTGGACCGAACCGAGGCACCTCGCGCGATGGTGGGGCCCGAAGGGCTTCACGGACCCCGTCTGCGAGATCGACCCGCGGCCGGGCGGTGCCTATCGCCTCGTCATGTGCTCCCCCGAGGGCATCCAATACCCGATGACGGGCGTTTTTCGCGAGATCGTCAAGCCCGAGCGCATCGTGATGACGATGGACCTCTCCGAGCACCCGGCCGAGTGGCACGACCTGGTCAAGCCGAACCGCCGGAGGGATGAGACCAACCCGGCCGGCGAGCTGATCACGACGGTCATCTTCGAGGACCTCGGCGAAAGGACGAGGGTCACCGTCCGGACGCGGTTCGGCTCCGTCGCGCTCCTCGACGCCATGCTCAAGATGGGAATGACCGAAGGCTGGTCGCAGAGTCTGCGACAAGCTCGACGCCCTGTTGGAAGAAATCCGAACGCCGATACATCGACACGAAGAGAGGTCTCATGAACGTGAAGAGCCCCGACGCCGCGACCACGACCGCCCGAGAGCTCGTCGAAATCCGCCTTCTCGACGCGCCGCGCGAGCTCGTGTGGCAGGCCTGGACCGACCCGAAGCACGTGGCCCGGTGGTGGGGGCCGAATGGCTTCACGAACACGATCTCCGAGATGGACGTGAAGCCGGGAGGGGTCTGGCGCCTCGTGATGCACGGCCCCGACGGCAGGGACCACACGAACAGGATCGTTTTTCTCGAGGTCGTGAAACCGGAGCGCCTGGTCTATAGGCACACCGGCGACGAAGACACGGAACCCGTGACCTTCAACGTGACGGTGACCTTCGCCGACGAGGGCGGCAAGAACGGGACTGACCATGCGCAGCCTCTTCGCGTCGCCCGCCGCGCTCGAGCACGTCGTCAAGACCTATGCCGCGGACCAGGGCCTCAGGCAGACGCTCACCCGACTCGAACAGCACCTGGCAAAGGAGGTCGGAGGCCGATGAATGCGGAGCGCGCCGTTCGGATCTCGTACTTCCTGCTTCGGATCGTCGCGGGCCTGCTCTTCTTCCAGGTCGGGGCTCTGAAGATGTTCGGCTGGTTCGGAGGCATGCCGGGCGGCGCCCCGTCTCCCCCTCCCCTGCTCTCGCAGGTTTGGATCGGCGGATCGCTCGAGGTCGTTGGCGGCGTCGCGATCATGCTGGGTCTCTTCACCCGGCCGGTCGCCTTCGTGCTGTCCGGCGAGATGGCGGTCGCCTACTGGCAGTTCCACGCGCCCAACGGCCTCTGGCCGATCGTCAACCAGGGCCAGCCCGCCGTCCTCTTCTGCTTCCTCTTTCTGTACATGGCCGCCCGGGGCGGAGGCGACTGGAGCCTCGACGCTCTGCGTCAAAAGAGGAAAATGGTTTAGGCTCCGCGAGCATGACCCGAACCGCACTGGCCGCCGCGGGGCTCCTGCTCGGTCTCGCCTGCGCGAGCAGCTCCCCCGGGCCCGTGGGCTCGCTCAACGGAATCGCCGTCGACGGCAACGGGAACACCCTGCCGGGCGTCACGGTTTCGCTTCAATCGGCCGGGGGCAAGCTCGTCCAGACGGTCGTGACGCTCGTCGACGGCTCCTACAGCTTCCAGGACGTCCCCGTCGGGCCAATACCAGGTCACGACCACGTTTGCCGGCTTCACCGCGCCGAGGCCGCTCAGCGCGACCGTGACGGCGGGCGCGATGACGACTCTTCCCCCTCTGACCCTCCTGCCTCCCGACACGACGGCAAAGAGTCCCGGCAACTAGGCGACGTCAGCCAGTGGACGGACCCGCGAGGGCGGCCGCGGCGGGCTCGCGTCGGGCCAACACTCTCGCCGTGGCGCTCTTCGTCTTCGGCTTCGGCGAGGAGCTCTGGTTTCGGTACCTGCCCGCGTATCTGCGCAGCCTCGGGGCCTCGGCCTTCGGCGTGGGCCTCTTCGGGACGCTGAAGGATCTCCTCGACGCGGCCTACGCCTACCCCGGGGGCGCCCTGTCCGATCGGCTCGGAACGCGCCGCGCGCTCCTGCTTTTCGGCGCGCTGAGCACGGCGGGCTTCGCCATTCTCTGGCTGTGGTCGTCGGTCGTCGCCGTCTTCGCGGCCCTCTTCTTCGTGATGGCATGGGCCTCGCTCGGGCTTCCGGCGACCTTTTCCCTGGTCGGCGAGGAGCTCGACGGCAGCCGGCGCGTCGTGGGATTCACCGTGCAGGCCGTCCTCAAGCGCATCCCGATCGTGCTCGCGCCTCCCGCTCGGAGGCCTCCTCCTCGAGCGCTACGGCATGGCGAACGGAATGCGGATCGGATTCGCGATTTCGGTCGCGCTCTCCCTGGCGATGCTCGCCGGCCTCGCGCGGGCCCTCTCCGGGCGCCCGCGGGAAGCTCCGAGGCTGCCGAGCCCCGGCCGCCGTGCGCCTTAGGCCGGCGCTGCGGCAACTGCTCGTCGCCGACTGCTTCATCCGCCTCTGCGAGGGCCTGCCCGACGTCTTTCTCGTCGTCTGGGCGATCGAGATCGTCCGCGTCTCGCCGGCGCAGTTCGGCGTTCTCGTCTCCGTCCTGATGGCGACGGCGATCGCCTCGTACGTTCCGGCGGCGGTGCTGGCCGGACGCGCCGAGAAGAAGCCGTTCGTGCTGCTGACCTACGTCTTCTTCACGCTCTTTCCCCTGGCCGTTCTGGCCTCGAGGTCGTTCGAGCATCTCGTGCTGGCCTTTGCGCTCGGGGGTCTGCGCGAGATCGGCGAGCCGGCCCGCAAGGCGCTGATCGTGGATCTGGCCGAGCCCGCCGCGCGGGGAAGATCCGTCGGCCTCTACTACTCGATCCGCGGCTTCGCCGTGGCGGGGGCCGCGGCGATCGGCGGCGCGCTCTGGACCATTCGCCCTTCCCTGACGTTCCTCGCAGCGGCCGGCCTCGGGGTGTTCGGAACGCTCTGGGCAGCGCTCTTCTTGCCCGATCCTCGCCCTTGAAGGAGCAACTCTCATGAAGTGGGTGACTCGCACTCGGATCCACGTCAACCGCACGGCGACCGGCTGGCTCATCCGCCGCTTTCTGGACCCCGGCGGCGGAGATTCTGTTCGTCGAACCGGCGGAAGTTGCGGCGGTTCAGGAGCGCGACGGGGCGATCGGTTTCGACGCTCCGGGCGCCCGCCATCCGCACAAGGACTCTCTCGGCCGCTGCTCGTTCGAGCAGCTCGTCGCCGAGAGGCTCCCCGATGATCACGCCCTCGTGCGCCTCGCGCGGATCGTCCACGGAGCGGACTTCCCCGACGAGATGGACGCCACCCGTGAGTCGGCGGGCCTCTGGGCGATCAGCCAGGGGTTCACGGACGTCGGCCGTGACGACGCGGACATCCTGGAGCGCGCCCGCTTTCTCTACGACTCCCTCTATGCCCACCTGCGCCGCCAGGAAGGCCCGAGAGAGCCCTAGCGGTCGACCCGGCGAATCCCAGACGGCCGCTTTCGGAATACCATCCGCGAATCGTGAACGAGCGCGGCCGCATCCCCTCGCTCGACATCCTGCGCGGCGCCGTGATGGTGCTCATGGCCGTGGACCACGTCCGTGTGTTCTCAGGGGTTCCCGCCGGAGGGCCGACGCCCGGGGTCTTCTTCACGCGCTGGATCACGCACTTCTGCGCGCCGGGTTTCTTCTTCCTCGCCGGGACGGGCATCTTTCTCTACGGACAGAAGCTCGGCGGGCGCGAGGGGCGCGGCGAGCTCGCGCGTTTCCTCCTCCTGCGGGGAGCGTGGCTCATCCTGCTCGAGCTGACGGTCCTGCGGTTCTCGTGGACGTTCAACTTCGACTACGCCCACTACGCGCTCGCGGGCGTCATCTGGGCGATCGGCTGGTGCATGATCCTGATGGCGGGGCTCGTGTACCTGCCTCTGACCGTCGTCGGCACTCTCGCCGTGGCGATCCTCGCCCTCCACGACCTCATCGACGCGCGATTCTGGCCACTCGCCGACACCCTCAACGACCGGAGTCTCGCCGAACTCTGGAAGATCCTGTACTTCGGCTTTGCCGCCGGCCCGATCGACGCCTTCGGAACGAAACTGATGGTTCTCTACTCGCTCGTTCCCTGGATCGGCGTGATGGCGGCGGGTTACGCGTTTGGCCCGATCATGCGTTGGGACGCCGCGAGGCGGCGCCGCTGGTGCCTGGGACTCGGCGGCGGCGCGATCGTCTTCTTCCTCGCCCTGCGCGGCTTCGACCTCTACGGCGACCCCAACCCGTGGCGCCCGACGCCCGACCCCGGATCGAGCCAGACCCAGGCCGGGGCGCCCCGCCCGGTCATGCCGCCGGCGCTGCGTTTCCTGAACGTCAACAAGTACCCGGCGTCGCTTCTGTTTCTCCTCATGACGCTCGGCCCGATGATCCTGGCGATTCCCCTCCTCGAGACGGCGCACGGCGCCGTGGCAAGGGTCCTCATCGTGTACGGGCGCGTTCCGTTCTTCTACTACGTCCTGCACATCCCGCTCATCCACGTGGCTGCGCTCGTCGTCTCGCTCCTGCGCGAGGGGCGGGTCAATCCGTGGCTCTTCGCGAACCACCCCATGGGGAATCCTCCGCCCCCGGCCGGGTATGCGTGGAGCCTGCCTCTCCTCTATTTCGTCACCGCGGCCGTGGTGGCCGCCCTCTACCTGCCGTGCCGCTGGATGGGAGACCTCAAGCAGCGGCGCCACGACGCCTGGCTGCGCTACCTCTGAGGCGGCCGAGCGCGAGCTAGAAGCTGACCTTGAGGGCGAACCGGAACTGCCTCGGCTTGATCTGCCCGGTCGTCTTCTTGTAGTTCGGATTGTCTGTGCACGGGCTCGCCGCGGTGGCCGGGCACGGATTGCCGTTCGGCCCCGTGGTTCCCGGCTGAACGCCCGCCTGCCCGTAGAAAGGGCTCGTCGGGTCCGTGACGAACGTCCCATACGGATTGAAGGCCTGGTTGATCGACGGGTCGTCTGGGGCGATTCAGGAGCTGGAACGCGTAGGCCTGCGGCGTCGCGGTGCGCAGCGGACTTCCACGTCCGGCGGAGTGAACGGTACACGGTGACCTGCCGAAGGGCATCCCGCAAGCCAAGTTCTGGTCGTTGCACGCTGTACGACAACCAGACGCGTTCCATGCTCGCCACGCCGCAGCGTTACCCCCGCGCGGGGAGCCAGACCTATCCGTCGCCGGCCGCCGAGCCCAACGCCGATGGGTCTACGACGGTCTACTTCGGCCCGAAGCAGCCGGACGGCGTCAAGCGGGGCAACTGGATCCAGACCGTGCCCGGCAAGGGCTGGTTCACGATCCTGCGTCTGTACAGCCCGCTCGAGCCGTTCTTCACGAAGGAATGGCGGCCCAGCGAAATCGAACTCGTGCGCTAGCCGTCGATGCAACGGCTTGCCGTCGCGCGCCGGCGGCTAGTCGCAGCGCAACGCCGCCATCGGGTCGACCCCCATTGCCCGCCTCGCCGGCAGGTAGCACGCGAGCAGGGCGACGCCCGTCAGCAGCAGGGCAACGCACCCGAAGGTGACGGGGTCCGTCGCTCCCACTCCGTAGATCATCTTCGTCAGCAGCCGGGTCAGCCACAGCGCCGCCACGATTCCCGCTCCGATTCCCGCGAGCGCGATCTTCATTCCCTGTCCGAGCACCAGGCGCAGAACGTCCCCCCGCGTGGCCCCGAGCGCGATGCGCACTCCGATCTCGTGCGTCCGCTGTCCGGCCAGGTAGGCGATCACGCCGTAGACGCCGATGGACGAGAGCACCAGCGCCAGGGCCGAAAACACGCTCAGCAGGATCATCGCCATCCGTTGCCGGGCAATCGAGCGGGCGACGATGGCCTCCATGGGTCGCATCTCGTAGATCGCTGCGCTGCCGTCGAACCGCGCCGCCGCCTGGCGAATCCCCGGCGCCGCGTCGAGCGGGGCGCCCTCCGTGCGCGCGACGAAGCCGATGCCGTTCGAGACGAGCGGCCAGAATCGGTCCGGCAGCTGCCACACCGGCAGGTAGATCTGCGCCTGCAGGTTCTGGTGCTCCATGTTCCCCAGGCCCCAGTGCTCGACGTGGCCGACGACACCCACGATCTCCGGCTGGATGTCCAGCAGCGCGATGTGGATCCGCTTTCCGATCGGATCCTCGTTGGGAAAAGACTGCTTCGCGAAGGCCTCGTCGATCACCGCCGTGGCGGAGCCGCGCTCGTCGTCCTGCTCGGAGACGAACCGGCCGCGCCGCAGCGGAATCCGCATCGCCGGCAGGTATCCGGGGCTCACGAGATAGAAGAGAGCGAGCGGCATGTCGCTCTGGTTCGCGGGCTTCGCCTGGTCCTCCCGCCAGTACGGCAGCTCGGAATCGCCCGTCATCGGCAGCGATCCGCCCTGCAGGGACACCGTCCCTACACCCCTCACGCCTCCGAACTGCCGCAGGGCCTCCCTGTACTTTGCCCGCAGTTGCGCCGCGGTCAGGCCCTGGCCCGGCGTCAGCGAGACGTAGAAGGACAGGACACCCTTCGGGTCGAAGCCGGGATTGACCGCCCACAGGGCCTGCAGGCTGCGGATCATCAGCCCGGCTCCGATCAAGAGCACCAGAGCCAGGGCCATCTCCGCGGCCACGAACAGGCTCTGCACGCGATGCCGCGCGCCGCTCGATCCCCGCCCCCCTTCCTTGAGCGTCTCCTGCAGGTCGGTCCGCAGGAGCTTGAGCGCCGGCGCCAGGCCGAACACGATTCCGGTCAGCACCGAGATCGCCAGCGTGAAGACGAGGACGCGGCCGTCGAGGCCGATCTCCGCCGCCCGCGGGAAGCGTGTCGGGCAGCGCCGCCAGGATCGCCCGCGTGCCCCACTTGGCGAGGACCGTTCCCACGATCCCACCCGAGACCGCGAGGATCACGCTCTCGGTGAGAAGCTGCCTCACGACACGCCACGCGCTCGCCCCGAGAGCGGCGCGGACGGCGAATTCCCGACTCCGCCCGGTCGCGCGCGCCAGCAACAGGTTCGCCACGTTGGCGCAGGCGATCAGCAACACGAAGCTGACCGCTCCGAGCAGCACGAGAAGGATGCCCTGGACGCTGCCGACGACGTCTTTCTTGAGGGGCACGAGGGCGATCCCCGTCCCCTTGTCCGCCTCCGGGTACGCCGCCTCCAGGTCCCGCGCGATCCGGTCCATGTCCGTGCGGGCCTGCTCCGGGGTCACCCCCGGGCGCAAGCGACCGATGACGCGGGTCCCCATGCTGACCCGGCGGTCGCGAAAGGTCTCATCCGTCCACTGTCCGATCGGTACGTAGACGTCCGCTTCGTCGGTCACGGTCGGACGGGCCGGCGCCACGCCGACGATGGTGTAGGGCTTGCCGTTGAGCGTGATGCTCTTGCCCGCGACGTCCTGCGACATCGCGAACTTGCGCTTCCACACGCCCTCCCCCAGCACGACGACCGGCCCGGCACCGGGCTTGTCCTCCTCCGCAAGAAACGTCCGGCCCAGCACCGGCTTGACGCCGAGCAGCGGAAAGAGCTCGGCCGAGACCATGTAGGCCTGGAGCCGCTCCGCCTCGCCCGCCCCGGTCAGGTTGAAGTCGTCCGAGCGATAGGCGCCGAGCGCCGCGAAGACGCGGTTGTCCTTCCGCCAGTCCAGGTAGTTGAGGTAGGCGACCGAACCCATCCCGAACGTCCCCGTCCGCGCGTAGACGGCGTAGAGCTGCTCCGAAGCCGGGAACGGGAGGGGATTGAGCAGCACCCCGCTGACCACGGAGAAGAGGGACGTGTTCGCGCCGATCCCGAGCGCCAGCGTGAGCACCGCGACGGCCGTGAAGCCCGCGTTCCTGCCCAGAACCCGGAGCCCGTATCGAACATCCTGCCAGAAGCTCCGCAAGTGTCACCCCCAGAAGCCCGGGAAACGGGCCGGGCACTGCCTGGAAGGTACGCGCCCCGGCGAGCTTTGTTCCCCGGGAGCGCGGCGACACATCGTGTCTTAAAGCCTGTTAACCCCAGCGCGGCTGGTCGTCCAGGCCGATGCCGAGCGCCGTCTTGCCCACGATCTCGTGTGTCAGGGCGGAGTTGGCCGGATGGAAGCGGCCCGCGCGCGCGTCGCGGAAGAGCCGCTCGAGCTCGCTCTTCTTGAACATGCCGAAGCCGCCGGACAGCTCCATGGCCGTATCGACGACCCTCCATACCGCCTCGGTCGCGCGGTACTTCGTCATCATGATCCTGGCCGGCCAGCGGCCACCGTGGTCGACGCCAGTCGACCACTCCTCGGCGGTGCGGTCGATCAGCGGCTCGATCGCCTCGAGCTCCATCGTCATTTCCGCCACGCCGTGCTGCATGGCCGGATGATGGGCCATGGAACCCGAGACCGCCGGCGAAGTCCGCTTCTTGAGGGACTCGACCGTCAGGTCGAGCACGCGCCTGCCGAGCCCGTAGTAGACGTTGGCGAAGCCGATCAGGGCCCACGCGAAAATGGAGAGGACGAACAGGTCGACGCCCGCGCCGCCCACCGGCACGACGCGCGCGATGCGATCCTCGGGCACGAAGGCACCTTCCAGAATCGTATCGTCGCTTCGCGTGGCCCGCATGCCGATCACGTCCCACGTCGGCTCGATGCGGTAGCCCTTCGCGTCGCGCGCCATGAAGCCATGCACGATCTTCGGAGCGGCCGGATCGCTCGCGTCCAGGCCGTGCAGACCCAGGTAGTTCCAGACCGGCGAAAGACTCCCGAAGGCCTTGCGTCCCGTGAAGCGATACCCTCCCCCGCCGCGCTCGGCCCGCGTCGTGGACATGAGGACAGGCAGGTCATTGCCGCTCTCGGCGTGGCCGGCCGCGAAGATCGCGCCCCTGCCGGCCGCTTCGAGCACCCAGTCGCAGGACGAGTCGCCGGCCTTGCGCAGCTGCGATGCCACGCCGCACCAGTAGACATGCATGTTGGTGCCGAGGGCCGTGGCCGGCGCCCAGTAGGCGAGTCGGCGCGTCTCCCGTCCGACTTCGGCCAGCGTCAGCCCGAGGCCGCCGTACTCGCGCGGCACCGCCATCGTGAGATAGCCGGTCTTGCGGAGATCCTCGAAGTCCTCGGCAAAGAAGCGGTTCTCCTGGTCGTAGAGGGGCGCCCGCTCATGGAACCGGCGGAGAAGGTCATCGGAAAGAAGGGGTTCGTTTCGCGTCATGGCGTTCCGCGTGCCTCCCTGATTTTCTGCGAAGCCTATACCGTCAGCCGGGGGGAGGCCCATCTCGGCCGAGGGCATGACCAGAAGGAGACGTGGCGTGAGCGGGCTGAAAGGCTGTTGGGAGGTGAGGGGATCGAACCCCCGACCACCTGCGTGTAAAGACCGTCTTGCTCATCGTCCCAGTGCGCCTCACGGCACCGTAGTTTGGCCGCGATCCGCGTGAAGCAATCTGCCGCCTCGCGGCGACAGATTGCATTCACGTGGACGCGATGAGATTCAGCTCGACGGGAACATGGGCGAGCCCAACCCCATTTCGGCCGCGGCCAGTTTTCTCTTCGCGGTCCGGACGACCCGGCGAGCCCCGGTCCTCTTCACGGCCCGGCGGACCCGGGCGCGACCCACCGCCTTCCGCACGCGGCGACGCACGGCGGCTTTCTTGACGGTGCGGCGCACCCTGGCGCGCCCCACGGCCTTGCGGACACCGCGGCGAGCCACGGCCTTCCGGACGACGACCCGGCGCAGCCTGGCGCCCTTCCGGGCGCGGCGGCGTGAGACTCTCCTGGCGATCCGGCGAAGCCGCCCGCGAGCCACGGCCCCCCGAACTCCGCCTTTGGTCACAGCCCTCCTCGCGACGCGCCTCACTCTGCGTACCCTGCGAACGGCCCTCCGCAGCCTTCTCCTCGCAACTCCCCGTCTCACCGTCTTTCTCATCGTTGGTTCTCCTTGTTAAGGGTCCAGGGCGGATGAACCCGGTCCCGGGCGCCGCCCAAACTTCCGCCCGGTGCCTCCATCGGGCGGCGCTCGTGTCGGGGGCCGTCTTCTCGCCGGCCTCTCGGGAAGACCCGTTGCAGCTTCACCCATAAGCTCGACGATCGTCGGTATCGCCCGATCGCTCTTCGATCTCGCCCGTGGCCGGGACCCTGCAGATCGGCGGGGTCGGCCTTGGACGCCGCGTCGCCGTCAATCTACATCCAATCGAGCGCATGCAACCGCGATTTCACATCGGCAAGCACATTTGCGTCGCCGATACCGCGACGCCTCGCGTCCCGGTGAAGGCTTGCGGCGAGCGCGAATCAGAGAGCAGCATCTCAACGTGGCTCAGTGGAAGCAGCCCGTCGCACCTTGCGAGGAAGCTGTCCCGCACGTCGCGACTGACAAACGCCATGATGCGTCGATCACCT
The DNA here is from genome assembly GCA_963724465.1 of uncultured Acidobacteriota bacterium. Classification (GTDB taxonomy): domain Bacteria; phylum Acidobacteriota; class Thermoanaerobaculia; order UBA5066; family Gp7-AA6; genus DAHUXD01. The sequence continues at coordinate 186,039 of CAVRUT010000013.1, forward strand.
TCTTAGACGACCCGAGAGCGGTTGATGCGGATTTACCTCGGCCCGATTCCGAGGTGCCTCCAATTCGGTCGGGTCTGTGTCAACCGAAAACGCGCACTCCGGCAGCCGGAACGAGGCCCGGTCATGAACTCCGCCGTGAACTCCAACCGAGTTCGCAGGCTTGTTACCTATTCCCAGAAAGCCGCGGGACGCTTCGGTACCGTGAGGCTTAGATGTTGGTGGGAGGTGAGGGGATCGAACCCCCGACCACCTGCGTGTAAAACAGGCGCTCTACCGCTGAGCTAACCTCCCGCTCCAAAAAGAGACGGAGGAATGGCGCCGTGCCATTCCTCCGAATTGTAAGTCCCTCCGGCCGACCCCGCAGCGCCGGGCGCGGACCAGCGGGATCGGTGTGCCGCGCGAGGCCCTTCCGGCCCCGTCCGGCGGGCTAGATCGCGATCGACGAGAAGCGCTCGATGTCGGCGACCGGCATCGGCCGCGCGAGCAGGAAGCCCTGTCCGTAGGGAACGCCGAGCGACTGGAGGACGCGCAGTTCCTCGCGGGTCTCGATGCCCTCGGCGATGACCTTGGTGTGCATCTTCCGCGCAAAGCTCATGAGGGCCTCGAGCAGGTCCTGCTTGACCTGGCGCCGGTCGATGCCACGCACGAAGACGTTGTCGAATTTGAGGTAATCGGGCTCGATGTCGGCCAGCGACGAAAGGTTCGAGTATCCCGTCCCGACGTCGTCCACGGCGATGCGGAAGTTCTGCGACCGAAACTTCGAGAGCACCTCGCGAAAGAGCCCCTCGTACACGGCGTACGTGCGCTCGGTGATCTCGAGGACGATGCGGTCGGGCTCGAGGCCGAGGGCCCGGACCTGGTCGCGGAAGACGGGCCCGAGGAACTCCGGGTCCGATGCCGCGGCCGGTGAGAGATTGAGGAAGATCTGGCGTCTCGGGTTTGCCTCCGCGGCCGCCTCGAGCGAGCGCTGGCGGCAGATGCGTTCCAGCGGAACGAGCAGCTCCGTGCGGTCGGCGAGCGAGAACAGCGTCTCGCCGCTCTCGAACTCGCTGCCGCGGGGTCCGCGCGAAAGGGCTTCCATGCCGATCATGTTCCCGGTCGCGAGGTCGAAGACCGGCTGGAACACGGGCCGGATATCGCCGCGCGAGATGACGTCCTGCAGCAGCTCGCCGCCTCGGATCTCGGCGCGGACCGTCTGGCGCGTGACCTGGTCGCGCGCATCCTGGATACCCCTGTACAAGAGCCGCTCGATGCGGTGCTTCGGGTCCTTCATGATGCGCGAAGAGCCCACGAAGGACCGGAAGCGCGCCGAGACGTCCGCACGCTCGGCGAGGTACCCCCGGATGAGCTGGTCGAGCTCCGCGGCTTTCTGGCCGAGGGCCGTCGGCCCGTCGATGAGTCCCCCTCCGTCGGAGCTGACGAAGAGGATGATCTCGTCCGAGCGCACATAGGGCAGGCAGAGCGTCCCGCCCGGAACGATGCCGTCGGTCTGGAAGGCCTTCAGGCGCCGCACGAAGTCGAGAAGCAGGTCGTCGTACGCCTCCCAGCCCCAGACTTCCTCGACGTGGCCTTCCGAGCTCGGACGGAAGACCAGGACCGAGATGTTGCCGCGCTCCTCGAGCTGCGCCCGCAGATCGTCCACGAGGACGGCGACGGTGGGCAAACCCGTCTCCCGGTCGTAGAGACGGGTGCGCTCCTTGAACCACTTGCCGCGCAGGGCGACAAGCTCGCTTTGCTTTTCCTTGGCCAGCGCGGCCTGACGTTCCTTGTCCACGCTTCGCCCTCAGAATAGCACTGGCCGGGCGGGCGGGTCAGGGGCCGGCCGCGGCCGGCAGCGGCACGCCCTCGCGCAGCCGGGCAATCGCCTCGTCGCTGCCGAGAACGACGAGGAGGTCGCCGTGCGCGAATCGGTCCGCGGGCTCCGGCACGAACCGCCGCTCGACGCCCTCCCTGGTCAGGCGCTTGACGGCGAGGACCGAAACGCCGTACCGGGAGCGGAGGGCCGCCTCGGCGACCGTCAGCCCCTCGATCTCCCGGGGGACGTCCACCTCCACGAGGCGGTGCTTCTCGGGCAGCTCCAGGTAATCCACCTCTCCCGTTTCCCCCAGCGTGCGGACGCGGGCCAGCAGGCGGCTGCTCTTCAAGACCTCGCTGTCGAAGGCGCCGAGCAGGTCCCGCTGCGTCACGATCCCCAGGAACCGCCGGCTCTCGGGGCCGTCCACCACGGGCAGCTGTCCCGCGTCGCGGAACCAGAGTTTCTCGTTGACCGACGTCAGCGGCTCCTCGGGAGTCGCGAAGGGGATGTCGGTCACGAGGTCCGAGGCCACGACGAGGCCGGAGAGTTCGCGCTCGCTGAACGACTCCTTGACGTTGTGGATGTCCACGACGCCGACGAGGCGGCCCTCTTCGTCGCCGACGTAGAGGAAGAGGCTGCGCGAACGCAGAAAGGCGGCCACGACCTCCGGCAGCGGAGTCGTTCGCGGGATCAGAGGCACGTCGCGCCTCATGATGTCGGCCACCTTGAGGCTCGCCAGGGCCGTGGCCTCCGGAGTCTTCTCCCAGACGATGCCGGCCGAGCGCAGGCTCGAAACGTAGATCGACTCCCTATGGAAGAGGCGCGCCGTCGCCACGGCGAGGACGGATACGACCATCATCGGAAGGAGCACGGCCGTGTTCTGCGTCAGCTCGAAGATCATGATCACGGCGAGCAGCGGCGCCCGCGTCACCCCGGCGAGCAGGCCCCCCATTCCGAGAAGAGCGTAGCCGCCGATCGGAGCGTCGAGCGTCGGGAAAATCACGTGGCACAGGTGAGCCACAAGGCCGCCCACCGTCGCGCCGAGAAAGAGCGACGGCGTGAAGACTCCCCCGACGCCTCCCGAGCCGATCGTGGCCGACGTCGAAACGGTTTTGGCGGCGAAAAGAAGGAGGAGCAAGACCGCGGTCGGATTGCCATGGAGGATGCCGTCGGTCGCCTCGAAGCCGTTGCCGGCAACCTCGGGAAACGCGAGCGCGATCGTTCCGACCAGCGCACCGCCGATCGCCATGGTCGCCCACACGGGCAGGCGAGTCGCCCGGAAGAGCTTCTTTCCGAAGGACAGCGCCTGCGCGAAGAGGGCGGACACGGGACCCGCGGCCAGGCCGATCGCCAGGAACGGGAGATACTCGAGAACCGACGCCACCGAGAAAGGGGCCACGCGGTAGACCGGCTCGTCGCCGAGGACCGAGCGCACGAGCAGCGTCGAGACGACGGCCGCGACGACGGCCGGACCGAAGAGCGCCATCGAGAAGGATCCGACGACGACCTCGAGCACGAAGAGGGTCGCCGCGATCGGCGTGTTGTAGGCGCCGGCGACCCCGGCGGCCATGCCGCACGCCGTCAGGATCCGGACGCGCTCGGGCGAGACCTTCCAGCGGCGCGCCAGTGCCGACGCAAAGGCCGCGCCGATCTGGATGATCGGCCCCTCGCGGCCCTCCGAGCCGCCCGAGGCGATGACGGCCACCGACGACGCGCCGCGAGCGAGCGAGGGCCGCAGGCGAACGGTCCGGCGTCCCAGCGAGACGACCTCGATCATGTGGGAGATCCCGCTCGGCCCCTTCTCCTTGAAGAAGAACTGGGCGATGAACCCCCCGACGAGGCCCCCCGCGGCGGGCAGGAGAACCCTCACGTAGGGCTGCGCCATCCCGACGCCCCGGACGATGTCTTCGGTTCCGTAGAGAAAACGCGTGAGCCAGTGCGTCAGCATCCGGAAAGCGATCGCCCCGAAGCCGCCGAGCAGTCCCGCGGCCGCCGCCAGGATCAGGAACTGGGTGTTGGGGTCGCGCCAGAAGAAGCGGCCGAAGCGGGACGGCCGCGACGGGGGTTGGGGTTCAGGCGCGCTCATTCTCCATCTTCGAGCAGGTGCAAGTCGGATTCGTCCTCGACGTCCTCCTGGCCCCCGAAGAAGAACGCGTTGGCGCAGGCGCTGCCGCAGAACACGCTCCCCCCCATCCGGAAGGCGCAGGACTCGCAAACCGGCTTCTTGCAGATCGGGCAGACGGGCAGGGCGAAGGCCAACTCCGTACCGCACACCCCGCAACGGTCCGAGAGGCTGGGCATGCGGAAAGTATAGGCCCGGCCCGAAGGGAGGAGTACGTGGCAAGCGGTCGCAATGAGCAGTGAACGGCAAGGACCCGCACACGGCCGACCGCCTGCTGACTTTTGCTATCATCCGCCGTCCCGAAGGCGGTGTAGCTCAGTTGGTCAGAGCAAGCGGCTCATATCCGCTGTGTCCGGGGTTCAAATCCCTGCACCGCCACCAAAACTCACCAACCGTGGAGGCCTTTCGTGGCCGACTGTCTGCGCCAGACCCCCCGACTGTCTGCGCCGCACTTCTGGAACAACTCGACGCGCTTCCTCATCTACGCGCGATGTCCGCCGAGAATCACTTCCCGCCGGCGACGAGCTTCTGGAAGCTCGGGTTCTTGCGCAGGGGATCGAAGTTGGGGTCGATCCTGAGCCAGCCGGGCGTGCGCAAGCAGGAAATCTTCTGAGAATGGCCCGCAAAAGAAAGAGGCCCCAATCGGGGCCTCAGTTGAACGAGCGTTGTCGCCCGTTCGAAAGTCGTTAGGCGCGCGCGTACGAGGTGGCGTTCTCGAAGGTCTCGACCGTCGGAGTTCCCTCGATGACGGGCGTGAGCTTGGCGAGGGCCTGCGGATAGGTCGCCGTCTGATACGTGTCGGCGTTCTGGCGGTTGTCCCAGAGACTGATGGAGTGGGCGCCCTTCGGGTTGACCAGCGTCACTTCCTCGAGGAAGCCGCTCTGCTTCCGAAGCATCGGAAGGACGTCCTTCTCGAACAGGCTGGTGAACTCCTGCTCTTTGCCGCTCTTGATCTGGAAATGGACGTTACGTGCGAATCGCATGGCGTGTACTCCTGGCCCTTGAGTGATTGGCCTTCGTCGGGAAATCCCCGACTTCGAGGGAAGAAGGACGGCGACGACAAGGTTCCGAGGCCGGCTGGTTCTCTGAAGGAACTTCACCGTATCACACATCAGGGGCCACCATGGGCTGATGGGAACGCATCATTCTGGGAAGTGCTGCCAGGCAGTGCGGCCCGGGGCTGAGGCTGCGGCCTAACGGGGCGAGGACAGGACCTTATCCTCGACTCACTTCCCCCCGACGAGCCGCTGGAACCTCGGGTTCTTGCGCAGCGGGTCGAAATTGGGGTCGATCTTCAGCCAGCCAGGCGAGAGTAAGTACGGGATCTTCAGGAGCGGCTCGAGCTGATCGAGCGCCTTCTCCGGCTCGCCGACGAGCATGTAGATCCTCACGAGCTGGTGCTGGATACAGGAGGCCGGCCTCGTTAGAAACTGGGAGTAACGGCTCAGGCGCCGGCTGCTGGAACGCTGTCGGCTCGCCTACTTATACAGCCCTTCGACGACGTAGAGGTCCGACGACGTGACGCGCGCGTAGGAGTATGCGTAGGAGCCGCCGTCGCGCGAGACGACGATTCGGCCGACCGATATGACGCCGGCCGCGTCGGCGGGCATGAGCTGCTTCCAGGGCCGCCGTTGACCGGTCGTCAGATCGAGCTTGTCCACTGCCGCCGGAAGGTTTCCGCGGCGCCAGACGTAGAGGGTCCGGCCGTCCGCATCCCACTGGATCGGGTACTCCTCTCGCTCCAGGGGAGCTCCGGGCACCTTTTGCGCCTCGCCGCCGGCCAAGGGAACAATCCGGAGGCTCCGGTCTTTCGCGACGTAGAGGAGCCGGTCGCTGTCGGGACTGATCAACCAGCCGCTTCCGATTTCAAGATCGGGGGTCGGGATCGGCCGGGACTTTCCCCCTTCCGGAGGGACGAAGAGGATCTCGCCCAGACCGTTCCGAAGCACCGACACGAGGAAGCCCTTTCCGCCTGGAAGCAGCCCTCCCGCGACGGGCTCGACGCCGGCGACCGGAATCGGCTTTGGCGGCCCGGCTCCCGTCGGCAGCAGAACGAGCCGTGCCGGACCGCTCTGGAGCGTCAGGACCGACTTGCCGTCCGCGGAGAGCGAGAGCGGCCATCCGTCTCCGAGGCGAACGGCTGGCGCGCCGTCTGAGCGGCGCAGGAAAGCGCCCCACCTCGATTCTGACGTCTCCGAGAAGAGCACGCGCTGACCGTCGGAGGAGATATCTGTGACTACTGACCCGTCGAGCCAGGACACTTCCCGCTCGCGGGTCTCGCCACGCGGCAGACACACGAGGCCCGTGCGATCGGTCCACTTCTCGAGCAGGATGCGACCCGTCGACGAGACATCGTGGAGGAAATATTTGCCGGGCAAGAGGACCCGGCCGCGGCCGTCCAGAGAGACGGCGCGAGCGCCTGCTGCTGCCGCCCCCGCCCTCCGACGTAGAGAATCTCGTCACCGCGCGGCGACCACGCAAGTCCCCAGATCTCGCTGAGCCCACTCACCGGCGTGCGTCTGCCTCCCTTCGAGTCGAAGACGCTGATGCTGTACTCCAAGCTAGAGTCAGACTCCGACACGGTAACCAGGTCTCCCCGCGGTGACACCTTCACCAACGAGAGGTCGTGCGCTTTGGCGAGCGTCTTACCGATGGGATATTCGAGCTGCTGCTGTCCGGTCGCCGAGCGGCGGACGACAGCCAGGTCCTCGCCGTTGGGCGCCCAGCTCGCAAAGAACACGTCCTCCAGAACCTCGCGGGGTGTCCCGCCGTTCAAGGGGACGCGGGCGAGTGTCCCGCTGCCTTGGAAACTAAAGAGCTCCTGGCGTTTGAGCAGAATCGCGACGTCTCCTTTCGAGGAGATCGAGCCGACGTCCGCCCTGGACAGCCCGAGCGGACGGGACTCGGTGCCGTCGGTGCGGACGGTGAAGATCTCAGCCGGCGCTCCCTCCCAGGCCGCCCCGTAGACGACCGTCTGCCCATCCGGCGTGAACCGAGCCGACAGCATGTTGCCGCGTCGGAACGTCAGCTGGTGAAACGAAACCTCCTGCGCCGTCGGAGCTCGCCGCAAGAGAAGCCAGCCGCCGAGAGCGCCCGCGGCGAGCAGGGCGAGCGCGGCCGCGGCAAGGGCCGGAACCGCGAGCCGGCGGCGGCCCGGGACGGCGCCCACCGTGACGGAGGCGCCGGAAGTCGAGAGTCCGGATAGCGACGCGAGGTCGAATGCGAGATCGCGCGCCGACTGAAACCTCTCGCCCGGGTTCTTCTCGAGGCAGTGCCGGACGACCCTCTCGACGGAAGGTGCGACGGTGTGCCCGCTCGCCGAAAGCTCGGGCGGATCCTCCTTCAGGATCGCGTTCATCGTCTCGATTGCCGTGTCGCCCTTGAATGGGCGGCGACCTGAACACATCTCGTAGAGCACGGCGCCGAACGAGAAGATGTCGCTCCGCGCATCGGCCGGATGGCCGCGGAGCTGCTCGGGCGGCATGTAACCGACGGTCCCAAAGACGGTGCCGGGCTCGGTGGCCGGCGCGGCGGTCGGGGAATGCGTGTCGCCGGCGGAAGGCAGAGAGAGCTGCCGCGCCAGCCCGAAGTCGAGGATCTTGACGCGCCCGTCGGAGGTCAAGAAGAGGTTCTCGGGTTTCAGGTCCCGATGGACGATTCCCCTCTCGTGCGCCGCTGCTAGTCCGAGGGCGACCTCCCGCGCGATCTCGAGCGCCTTCCGCTGAGGAAGCGGCCCTTCCTGGAAACGCTGCCGAAGCGACTCTCCCTCCAGCAGCTCCATGACTGCGTACGTGATGCCGTCGGAGGTGCCGACGTCATGGATCGCCAGGATGTTCGGATGCGAGAGGGCGGCGACTGCCTTCGCCTCGCGCTCGAACCGGGCGAGCGCCGCGGCGTCGCCGGCGACGCTCTGGGGAAGAACCTTGATCGCGACGTCCCGGTCGAGCCGCGTGTCCCGCGCCCGGTACACCTCCCCCATCCCTCCCGCGCCCAGAGGCGCGAGAATCTCGTAGGGACCGAGGCGGGTCCCGGCTGGAAGTGTCATCGGACGACCGCTGCGGGGATTCTATGCTCCAAGTCAGTGAGAGGAAGGCTCGGATTGGAGCGAGGCCCCGAGGCCGCTGGCGGGGAGCGGAAGTCGCTTCATCCGCCGCGCTCGGTCGGCCTCGCGGGCTTCTACGTACCCATTGTTGCGAGAGACGGTAGGCCGTTAGCTCAGCTGGTTCGTCCTCTCGCTGACGGGACTAGAATCCGCAGCAGGCGCTCCCAAAGGAGGTCCTATGCCGTCTCTCCCGCGCCGCCCGGATCCTCGACTCCTGCTGATGACGTTTCGATCCTTGTTTTGGCTGCTTTTTCTCGCCCCCGCCACAGCCGGCGCCCAAGCGATCACCGAGTATCCGATCCTCACTCCCGGCGCCGGACCCATCAGCATCACAACAGGTCCCGACGGAAGCCTCTGGTTCACCGAGTTCAATGCCAGCAGCAACAATATCGGCCGGATCACGACCGCCGGGGTCATCACCGAGTATTCCATTCCAGGGAGCATCGAGATGGAGAGTGCCGGGATTGTGACGGGCTCCGACGGAAACCTCTGGTTTACTCTCGCCGATTTCGATCTCGGAGAGGCCGCCGCGATCGGCCGAATCACTCCGGACGGCGCCATTACCGAGTTTCCGCTGTCCAACCCATTGAGCGGACCTCTCGGTATCGCCGCGGGCTCCGATGGAAACCTGTGGTTCACCGAGGCCAACATCAACGGCAACAAAATCGGCCGGATCACGCTGGCCGGGGTAATCACGGAGTTCCCGATTCCGACGCAGGGCTATCCAGCGGGCATCGCTGCCGGACCGGACGCGAACCTGTGGTTCACTCACTACGCCAACAAGATCGGCCGAATCACGACCGGCGGCATCATCACGGAGTTTTCGATTCCGACGCCGGCCAGCCAGCCCAGCGGCATCACCGCTGGTCCCGACGGAAACCTGTGGTTCACCGAGTTCGCGGTCAACAAGATCGGCCGGATCACGACCGGCGGCATCATCACGGAGTTTTCGATTCCGACGCCGGCCAGCCAGCCCAGCGGCATCACCGCCGGTCCCGACGGAAACCTGTGGTTCACCGAGCGGGCCGCCAACAAGATCGGCCGAATCACGACGACCGGCGTCATCACGGAATTTCCGATCCCGACCCTCGGGAGCGACCCGACGTGGATCACCGCCGGTCCCGACGGAAACCTCTGGTTCACTGAGCTCCACGGCAACAAGATTGGCCGCATCACGACCGGAGGTGTCTCGCCCACCTGCACGCCGGACGAGCACACGCTGTGCCTGAACAACGGCCGCTTCTCGGTAACGGCGTCGTTCCAGGTCGCGCCTACGGGTCCCACGTTCCCCGCCCCGGCGGTGGGGCTGACGCGCGAATCCGGCTACTTCTGGTTCTTCAACAGCGACAACGTCGAGCTGATGATCAAGGTGCTGGATGGTGGCTCCATAAACGGGAACTTCTGGGTCTTCTACGGCGCGCTCTCCGATGTCGGGTACACGATCACGGTGACCGATACCGTCACCGGAATCGTGAAGACCTATACGAATCCCAGCGGAACCCTCGCGAGCGTGGCCGACACTTCGGCGTTTAGCCGGGAGGCTTCGGAACCCGAGGGCATGGAAGGCATGCCCAGGGCCGGATTGACGGAGAGAATCGAAACCCGCTCGGCCGCTGAGCTATATGCCATGTATGCAGCCTTAAGTCAGGTGAAGCCTGCGGCAACGGCCGGACCATGCGATAGCGAGCACCTCTGCCTCTACAACGGACGTTTTCGCGTCACGGTGACCTTTAGCGTCCCGAGCCAGGGAATATCCGGCACCGGCCTTATCGTCCCGATCACTCCTGACACCGGCTATCTAAGTTTTTTCACCCTCGACAACATCGACCTCGTCATCAAGGTACTCGACGGCCAGGCGATCAACGGCCACTTCTGGGTCTTCTACGGTGCCCTCACGAACGTCGAGTACACGATCACGGTCACCGATACGGAAACTGGAACCTTCAAGACCTACACAAACCCAAGTGGTCAGCTCGCAAGCGTTGCCGACACCGCGGCCTTCTAATGATTGGAAGCCCTATGGTTGCCGATACAAGCTGAGAGGTGAGGGTGGCTCGAAAGCAGAGGCTTCCCAAGCTCTCCGCCGAGCAGGCGCACGCGGCGCTGCGCTGGCTACACGCTACGGGCAAAGTGAGGGCGTCGGAGATCGCCGCTGCCCTTCGGAAGCGCGAGCAATTGGTCGAGGAGATCAAGGCGAAGCTGCAGGCGCTAGGCGGTCAAGGATTGCGGTTCTTGACCGGTCCAACGGCCCTGAGGCGCCGAAAGCTACGCGGCGGCGCAAGGCGTCCGCCAAGGCTAGGGCGGCCTGGAAGGCCCAGGGCCGATACCTCGGCGCGGTGAGGCAACTCTCGGCGGCAAACCGGGCAAAGGTGAAGGCGATCCGGGAGAAGAAGGGCATTCGGGCCGCGATCACGGCGGCAAAGAAACTGGTGAAGTGAACGCCGGGGCTTTACCCCCGACGCGCCTCCCGCATGCCTGCGGTCCGCTGGCCGGGGATCGATTCAAGCTTCTGCGGCTGGTCAATTTGATGCGTTCAAATCAGAACGACCGCGACGCGCGCTGGCAGGATGTCGCAAATGAAGATGAAGATTCTCCTCATCGCAATTCTGCTGCTTCCAGTTCCTTGCTGGGCACAAGAGACTTTCGCCCACCAGTCTCCCCTCGTGATCGAGACCGTCTTTCCGTTGGGTGACGCCTCAAAATGGAAGCGTGTAAAGTCAATGGAAGGCTTTGCCAAGGGATCACCCCTCGGTTTGGCGGCGTGGCCGAAAGTGCTCGGCAAGGAAACAAGCATACCCGAATGGTACGCCCTTGGTCGCTATACCTGTGACGGCGTGTCTCTACGAGAGGAAGTCAAGAAGCACGGCACGGAGTGGGAGGAACCTGGCCTTCGAATCTCCGAACTTCGGCACCTGCCGACCGGCAACTACGAAGTGACCCTTGAGGCAACACTCTTCAACCCCAAGGGCAATGGAGATCGGCTCGTGACCCTCGCCTACGAGATCCTCGACAACGATAAGGCGGTTATCCAGACAGCTGAGAGGACATACAAGCTTGAAGCAAGAGCCAAGTCCGGCGAGAACGCTGATGTCATTCTCCTAGTGACTCCTGCCGACATGCCACGCGTGGACGCTCTACGCCTGACCATTACGATAAAGCCATTCTGAACCGGCGGCCCTATCCTTCAGAGCGGCATAGAGACGAGCCCTGGTGAATGGCGCTCGCTTGTCTCGCGAAGCCCTAGCATGACGGGCGTCATAGGCGCCGCGTCCTGGCCGGGCTAGGATGGCCCATGTGCGACTCGGCGGCGAGGGCCAGGACTGACCCCAAATCGCTGCCCGCTTCGCCACTCTTTCGAGTCCGGGATCGGAGCGGCTAGCGGCGCCGCCGCTTCGGCCTGGCGGCGGGCTTCAGGACCTCCTGGATGAGTGAGGGCGAACCCGACTTCCGGGGCATCGGCGGCACGGTCCTCGGAAGCTGCATCGGCAGTTCCTTGTCCCCGGCGTAGTAGGCGATCAGCCCCTTCCTGCACAGCCCACGCAGGACTTCCGCAAAGTACAGGTCGGGGTAATCGACCATCGCGATGGCCGCGATCCGCTCGATCAGGGCTTCCTCGAACCGGACGGTAGCAGCCTTCTTCGGTCTCTTCGCCATTGGTGGCGCATGATAACCCACTTGACAACGTGCTGCAAACGTAAGACGTTTGTAGTTGATAACGTACTACAAACGTGATACGTTTGTCCTCCCGATGAGAGACACCTTGTCGGGCGGTGGCGAGGCGCCTTGCGCGCAACTCAGCCCCGTTTCCCCTTCAGGCTTGGGGGAAAGGAGTTCGTGATGCCAGGGAGTCATGCGCCATACCCGGAGGAGTTTCGGTGGCTTATGGTCGAGCTGGTTCGCTCTGGGCGTAACCCGGAGGAGCTTTCTCGGGAGTTTGAACCGTCGGCGCAGGCGATCCACAACTGGGTGCGGCAAGCGGATCTGGATGAGCTGATTCCAGAGGAGACACCTTGCCGGGAGGAAGTTCAGCAGCCGTTGGTGGGTGACTTCGCGAGGCGCCAGTCCCTTCGAGGGAGGTTTTCCGTGAGCCGAGGGCCTCTTTTGGCGCCCGATGACGTGGTGTGGAAGCACGGAAAGTAAGACCAAAACGAAAAGGAACTGCAGCGTGAAAGGCAAGGGGAAAGATGAAAACGAAGTGGGTGGCGGTTGCGCTGGCGATCGTCCTGCTTGCGTCCGGGTGCGCGTCGATAGACAAGGCGACGCAATCTTGGGTCGGGTTGAGCGAAGGCGCTCTGAGCGCTTCGTGGTGGCAGCCGGAGCAAGTGACAAGCGACGGGTGCGGCGGGAAGATCCTGATTTACCAGTCCTACCGGGACTTCGGACAGACGCCGGAAAGGATCTACAGCAATGGGTACTACACGGCACCCCGGCAGAACGGGTACACGGCGACTCCAAGTTCTACGTGGACGGCCACGGCACCATCTACAGCTGGCGCTGGCAGGGTCCTTAGCGCTGTGCCAGGAGGGCTGAATGCCAGAGATTCGCGCCGAAGACGAAAATGTCGGACCGCGCGTCGGCCGGCTTGCCCTTGATCTGCTCGGGCGAGATGTAGCCGAGCGTGCCCATCACGACGCCCGGCTCCGTGCCCGCAGTCGCTGTAGGCAGGTCGGTCTGCGGGCTGGATCCTGCCTCCTTCTGCGTCAGCTTGGCTAAGCCGAAGTCGAGGATCTTGACGCGGCCCTCCTTCGTGACGAAGAGATTGTCGGGCTTCAGGTCGCGGTGGACGATGCCCTTGTCGTGCGCCGCCGCGAGGCCGTTGGCGATCTGCAGGGCGTAGTCGATCGCCTTGCGCGGGGAGAGGCGCCCTGACGCGAGTTCCGCACGGAGGGTCTCGCCCTCGAGAAGCTCCTGGACGACATAGGGCGCGCCGTCGTGGCTTCCGATGTCGTAGACGATCGTGATGTTGGGGTGGTTGAGGACCCCGGCCGCTCTGGCCTCCTGCTCGAAACGACGAAGGCGGTCCGCGTCCAACGAGAACGACGCGGGCAGAACCTTGATCGCCACTTCGCGGCCAAGACGCGGATCCCGCGCCCGGTACACCTCCCCCATCCCGCCCGCCCCGAGCGGCGCGAGGATCTCGTAGGGGCCGAGACGGGTCCCAGCTGGAAGTGCCATCGGAGGACTGCTGCGGAGATTCTATTCCTCGACTCAGGGCCGGCGGCTCGCAAGGGCCGCGGACTGTCGTCGGAGGGGAGCCGGTAAACGGAGCGATTCTGCTTTGCCGAGACGGGTCTCGGGCGCGCAACCCGGAACCTACGGCGTGCCGCGCCCCTCGGGCAGGATGTCGATTCCCGTCTGGCCGACGCGGATGCGGAAGTGGTGCCCGGCGGGGCAGGGAACGCTGATCACGGTGCCGAGCGGGGTTTCTTTAGGGATGGTCACGTCGGTCATTTCGTTGCAGACGGGACAATCGACCGTCGTCCTCCTCGGACTGTCCATGAGCCGAATTCTACGTCTCTGGAGTTGGTCGATTTTGGCAAGCGCCGAGGGGACGAGCGTGAGGGCGATGGCGCAGCAGTTTGGCGTCTCGCAGATGACCGTTTGTCAGTGGCGAAGCCGGTTTGCCGAGGAGAGGATCGCCGGGCTGCACACGCGGCATCGCAGCGGACGACCACGCCGGTTCACGGCGAGCGACGAGTCCCGGATCGTGGCGGCGACGATGAAGCCGCCCAAGGCGGCCACGCACTGGAGCGCACGCAGCCTGGCCCGTCACCTGAAGGTCAGCCACATGACGATCCACCGCGTCTGGAAGAAGCACGGATTGCAGCCGCATCGAGTGGAGACGTTCAAGTTCAGCACGGACCCGGACTTTGATCGGAAGATGGCGGAGGTCGTCGGGCTGTATCTGAACCCGCCGGAAAAGGCGCTGGTGCTCTGCGTGGACGAGAAGTCTCAGATCCAGGCGCTGGATCGTACGCAGCCGATCCTGCCGATGCGACCGGGCCTTCCAGCTCGGATGACTCACGACTACGTTCGGCACGGCACAACAAGCCTCTTTGCGGCTCTGGAGGTGGCCACGGGCAAGGTCTCCCAACGCTGCTTCCAGCACCACACGCATCAGGAGTTCCTGGCCTTCCTAAAGATCCTCGACCGGAGGTACCGGCGCAAAGAGATCCACTTGATCTGCGACAACTACGGCACTCACAAACACCCGACGGTCAGAGAGTGGCTGGCCCAGCATCCGCGCTTCCATCTCCATCTGACCCCCACCAGCGCCTCATGGCTCAACCTCGTCGAACGCTGGTTCGCACGGATCACGCAGGAGGCCATCCGAAGAGGCACCTTCCTCAGCGTCGCGGCGCTCGAGCGAGCCATCCTGCGCTACACGAAAACCTGGAACGAGAACCCAAAACCCTTCGTCTGGACCAAGACCGCAGCCCAGATCCGTAAACGCATCCGCCACGCAAATGAGACTTCAGTTACAGGACACTAGCACGTGAAGTTGAACCACCAAGATCTTCTCCAGCAGCTCGTGCTCTGCCCCCCATTTGGCCTAGACACTTTTTGGAGTCCTAGAATGGGGCTCAGAAAGGTGGTCGGCGATGGAAGGGTTCAAGCGGAAGGCTGACGGTCGGCGCATCTTTTCGGTTGAGTTCAAGCGGTCGGTGGTGGCCCAGATCCATTCGGGCGAGAAGACTCTGGCGGAGCTGTCAAGGGAGCTGGAGATCCAGCCTTCCGTTCTTCGCAATTGGATCGGCCTGGTGGATCGAGGCGGGACGACGGCGGTGGCGGCGGGCGAGGACGTGGTGCCGGCCAGCCGGGTTCGAGAGCTCGAGCAGCAGGTCAAGCAGCTCCAGCGCCTGATCGGCAAGCAGGCGATGACCATCGAGATCCTCGAGGCGGCTCGGGACCTGGTAAAAAAAAGTCCACACTTGTTCAAAGGATCCGGTCGGTGACGGGTCGGCCGATGGCGGCCGTCTGCCGGACGCTGAAGGTAGCTCGGAGCACGGCGTATCTGCGATCTGGGCCGCGTCGGGGTGGCTTCTACCGCCGGGGCGAGGACATGGAAGTCCTGCTCGAGATCCTCTGGGTGACCAAGAAGCGGGCCAGCTACGGGTATCGACGCGTCTGGCGGCTGGTCAACCGGGCCAGGCTCGAGCGTGGAGAGAGGGCCTATAACCGCAAGCGGATTCGGCGGGTGATGCGGATCAACGACCTGATGTTGCCGGGCAAGATGCGGCGGCGGATCGACCGGGCCCACACCGGCAAGATCGAAACGCCTGGCTCCAACCAGCGCTGGTGCTCCGACGGGTTCAACATCCCGTGCTGGAACGGAGAGACGGTCCAGGCCGTCTTCGCTCTGGACTGCCACGATCGCGAGGTGCTCGGCCATGTTGCCGAGGCCCGGGCCCTCAACGGCTCCGACGTTCGGCTTCTTCTGGATCGCTCCATCTGGACCCGCTTCGGCGAGGCCGCATTGAAGACGCCGGTCCAGATCCAGTTCCTCTCGGACAACGGGGGCCCGTACGTCTCCGTCGAGACCGTGCTCTACGCCGAGACCCTCGGGTTCAAGCCCGTCACGACCCCGGTCTACAGCCCCGAGTCCAATGGTATGGCCGAGGCCTTCGTCAACACGATCAAGCGCGATTACGTCCGGGGGGCGGACCTCACGGATGCCCAGGCCGTCCTCAGGCAGCTTCCGGGCTGGATCCAGGACTACAACGAAAACGCACCCCATTCCTCCCTCGGTTTTCTTTCGCCAAAGGAGTTTCGTGCCCAGCAATGCGTAAGCTTAGGTGTCTAGAAAATCGGGGGGCAGAGCACTCGACGGCGCGGTCCGTCTTGGCCTGCGTTCTCCTCGGCAACGTAGCCTCCTATCGTACTTGTCAATTATCGCCGGTCACTCCTGACCGGATCCGGGGCGGATGGGGAGCGAATTGGTAGGTCCTGCCGGCCAAATCATACGCTCCGGTCCTAGAGGCCGGACGCAAGGTGGCCCGGGGCTGTCTGCGGACTGTCTGCGCCACCGTTGCCGGTGGCCGCCACAGCGGAGGGTCAGGCGGCGCGGAGAATACCAAAAAGAACGCGGCGGGCGGCGCTTTCTGCCTCTCGTCGCCTCCCGCTGCCATATTCAAATCGGGGTTCAAATCCCTGCACCGCCACCAAATTTCGCCGACCGTGGAGGCTTTCGTTTCCGGCTGTTCACCGCCGTTGCCGCCTTTCTCCTTTCTTCCTGACTTCCGCCGTGGCCGAAGAAACCCTCACCTCCCACCAATTGCGGAGACAGAACGACGGGAGCAGCGGCGAAGGTTAGAGCCAGCCGCAGCCCCGAAAGGCTTCCTCTATACTGCAGGGACGTGCTTTTCCAATTCCTCACGCTATCGCGTGGCGCCGGGGCGCCGCCCGCGCGCCGATCCGGAGCGCCCATGAACACCGCATGAGACTGCTGCGCCCATGAACACTTCGGCGCCCACCGGCGGGTCCTTCATCGCGTGGCTCCCGTCTCGATTGCGGCCGTTGCTCTTTTCCTGGCCGCCGGCTCTGCTCTCGGCCTGCAGGGGCGGGTGGTGATGGAGGCGACCGGGGCTCCCATCGCGGGAGCGGAAGTCTCGGTGCTCGGCCTGACCGGCGCGCAGCGCACCGACACCGACGGCCGATTCCTGTGGCTTCCGGATCCGGTCGCGCCGTTCGAGGTGCTGATCGTTCTGCCGGGCGGCCAGTACATGAAGCCTTTCCTGGTGACGTCGGTTCCCGCCGAGGGGTGGTGACGATCACCGTCCGGCCGATCGTCGAGGAAAGCGTCAGCGTCACGGCGGGGGCCGCGCCTTCGATCGAGTCGCCGCCGGCCAACGGGACGACGATCGTGCCGAAGGCCGACATCGAATCGCGCCAGCCCGCCAATCTCGCAGAGACCGTCGAGAACGTCGCGGGCCTCTCGCGGGTTGCCGCAGCCCAGAACGCGGTTCCGGCCATTCGCGGCCTTGCGCACGGGCGCAGCGTGATTCTGATCGACGGAGCCCGCGTGAGCTCGGAGCAGCGCGCCGGACCGGGCGCCAGGTACCTCGACCCCTTCGTTTTGAGCGGCGTCGAGGTTTCGCGCGGCCCGGGCTCGGTCGCGTATGGCTCGGACGCTTTCGGCGGCGTCATCTCCGCGCGGACGCGCGACGTCGCCCCGGGAGCGCCGCTCCAGGTCGAGGCCATCGGCGACTACGGCCTCGGGATTCCCGGCGGGCGCGTGGGAGTCGAGGTGACAAGTCCCATCGGCCAGGAGGGAGGCATCCTCGTCGCCGGCCACTACCGGTCCTACGGAAACTACGACAGCCCGGACGGCGAGGTGCCCAACTCGGGCTACCGGGACAGCGGCGTCCTCGCGAGCGCGGCGTACAACCTCGGCCCCGGCACGCTGAAGGCGAGCTGGGAGGGGGACTACGCGCGCGACATCGGCCTGCCGACGCCGCCAGCGCAGACCACGCGCATGTCTCTTCCCGAGGAGAACTCGAGCCGTTTCACGCTCGCGTACGAAACGCAGCCGGTCGGCGGCTTTTCGCGCATTGCCTTCCTCGGATTCATCGGCTCCAACGACGTGAGCACGGCCCTCGTCGCGCCCTCTTCGACCGAGCGCGTCGACGTGTCGGCGAAGGACTTTCAGGTCCGCACGTTCGCCGAGCGGTTCGTCGGCCCGGTCCGGGTGGACGTCGGCCTGGATCTCAACGGCCGTTACGGACTGCACGCCGTCGACGACACGAACGGGACCGTGAAAACCTCGGTGGTCGACGCGCATCGCACCGACCTCGGGGTGTACCTGACGGCCGAGGCGCCGCTCCTGCCGCAGCTCGCTTTGCAGGGCGGCGTGCGCGGCGACTTCATGAAGACGGCGAACGAGGGCGGCGACCTGGGGGACCACTCCACCTCAAACAACGAGGTCGCCGGAAATGTGGCGCTGACGGCGGGATCTTTCGGCGGCTTCTCCGCCACCGCCCAGTACGCGCACGGCTTCCGCGATCCCGTCCTCTCGGATCGATACTTCAGCGGGCTCTTCGGGCGCGGTTTCATCACGGGCAACCCGAACCTCGAGCTGGAGACGAGCGACCAGTACGACATCGCCCTGCGGTACACGAACGCCGGGTTCCGCACCGCGTTCTACATGTACGACTACCACATCAAGAATCTGATCGAGGTCTACCTGACCGGCTACTGACAGGCCGTCCGTCACTTCCTCCTACGCAATCGCTCGGCAGGGGCAAAGCTCCAGGGCCTGGAGCTCGAAGCGCAGGTGGCTCTTCCCGCCGGCTTCGCGGTGGCGCTGGCGGGGCAGATCGAGCGTGGGGTGACGGTCGACGACGACAAGCCGATCGACGACATTCCGCCGGAGTCGCTGAACCTGCAGGTGCGCAAGGGCTTCGGTCCCGCTTTCGCCCAGGCCCGCTGGGTCGTTTACGCCGGCGACGACAACCCCGGGCTGACGGAGGTCGCCCGCCCGGGCTACGGTCTGCTGGATCTGGGCGCGGGCTACAGCTTTTCCGAGCACTTCGAGTTCCAGGCCTACGTGCGCAACGTCTTGAACAAGACGTACTTCAACACCCCGATGGACGCCTCGGCGCTCGCGCCCGGGATCTCGGCGACGCTCACCGGCTTCGTGCGGTTTTGAGCGTCGTCGCCTGCGGATCGGGTCAGCGCGGGAGCAGGGAAGGCCAGTTGGCGGTCACGGCGATCGCGTCCGCGTCCTGGACCGGAACGTTGACGACGGCGAGAAAGCGCTCCCCGTCGGGCGTCACGTCGTAGTCCCTCCAGCCTGCCGGATCGATGCGAAAGAGAGGCCGCGCCTGGCCGACCTCGGCGCCTGCCGCCAGCCGGACGGGAGTCGCGATCATCTCGTTGTCCGCGGACATGAAGTAGATCTCGCGGCCATCCCGCTTCCAGCGCGGCCGCGACCCGCCGGACACCGATACGCGGATTCGCTCTCCCGGCTCCGGAAAAGAGGTGAGGTACACCTCCGAGCGGCCGGACTCGGGCGAGCAGTACGCGATCCAGCGGCCGTCGGGAGAGAACTGGGCCTGGGAGTCGGTCGTCCTGCGAGAGAAGCTTGCGCGGCTTGGCGCTCGCCCTCGAGATTCACGACCCAGAGACCGCTGCCCGCCTTGGTGAGCGTGCCGCCGAAGTAGAGGACGAAACGGCCGTCGGGTGACCAGTCCTCCGGAGCGCTGGACCTCGCCCGGCGGAAGGATCGGCTCCGGGGAGCCCGACCCGCGCAAGGCGAGCCATTGCAGTGCGGGAGGATGGCTCATCGATATCAAGCCGTAGGCGATGCGAGTGCCGTCCGGCGACCAGATGGGTTGCGGATAGTCGCCCGAGGCGAGATCCAGCCGCGTGAGCACGCCCCGGGACAGGTCACCGATCAACAGGTCGTTTAAGCCCGTACGCGGGTCGGCACGGTTGACGACGACCCTTCGGGAGTCGGGAGAGAGTCGCACCGATTCGAATCCGGCTGCCGGCGCGACGGAACCCGTCTCCCGGCCGGCCCGGTCGATCCAGGCCAGCCGCGCGGGGCTTGCCCGGCCCCGAGCGGCGAGAACACCGTTGTTCGACGCCGAGAAGGCAGCCGGACCCAGTGAGCGCGTGTTGCCCGATCTCCTGCCCTACCGGGACGGCGTCGCCCGCAAGCCGCATCCGCTGGCTGTCGAATGGCTGTGCCAGCAGGCTCCCGTCGCGCGCGTAGAGCAGATACCCGGATCGGCTGCTGGCGGGGTCGTTCGGGTCGCCCGGCACGTACTGCGCGCGCGAACAGTTCGTCAGGAGCGGGTCCGTCTTGCCGTCCTCGATGCTCGCCAGACGGAGCTCGAGCTGTTTCTCGGTCGCGCTCTTCACCAGGTAAAGGAAGTGGCGGCCATCGGGAAGGAATCTCGGCCAGCAGACGGCCCTCTCGCTGCCGGGAGGCATCCGCCTTCAGAACGACCCTGGGAGCGCCTCCGCCCTCCGCGACGAGGCTCACGAACGGGTCCCCGAGACCGGCGAAGAGGATCGAGTGCTGGCTCCCCCACGAGCCCGACGGAGCGCCGCTCGGGACGTCACAAAGGGTCACCGGAGGGCCCTCCCGACGAATCGATCTTCTTGAGCTTCCCGTCCGCGAAGAAGGCGATGAAGCGGCTGTCCGGCGACCAGAAGGGAGCCGCGGCGCCTTCCGTGCCGGGGAGGGTCACGGCCGACGGCTCGGAGAGCGAGCGCACCCACAGAAAATCCTGCCCGTCCGCGCTGCGCGCGACGAAGGCGAGGCGACGCCCATCCGGCGAAACGGCGAACACATCCGTGCTGATCGGTTCCAGGTGAACCGGGTCCCGACCGGCGCTCGGACGGCAAACCGGATGGGCGCCGCGGGCGGGCTCGACGGACGACGAAGCGCGTAGAGCGCCATCAGCGCGGCGGCGGCCAGGATGCCTGCGGCGGCAAGACCCAAGAGCCATCGAGGAGTGGAGGAGAGGCCTCGACGGGCCGGCGCCGGAGGTCTGGTCCGTCCCGCCTCTCGCGATCCACGCGAGCTGCAGGCCGACGTCGGCAGCGCTTTGCCAGCGGTGGTCCGGGTCCTTGGCGAAACAGGTCCCGATGATCCGGTCCAGTGCCGGCGGCGACGTCGGCAGAATCTGCGAGACCGGCTTCGGCTCGTCGCGCAGGATCACGGAGATGAGCGATGCTCGAGTGGACCCGGAAAACGCTTTCTTCCCCGTCGCCATCTCGTAGAGCGTCGCCCCCAGCGCAAAGATGTCGGTGCGGCTGTCCGCCTCTTTCCCCTCCACTTGTTCCGGCGCCATGTACGGAAGGGTCCCGAGGATCGTGCCTTCTTGCGTGAGGTTGTCGGCTTTGCCGGTCACCGTAGCCAGAGCCGAAAGCTCCGATGCTGGAGTCACCGGCGCCATCGCCTTCGCGAGCCCGAAGTCGAGTAGCTTGACCCCCGCCTTCGTCAGCATCACGTTGGCGGGCTTCAGGTCTCGATGAACGATTCCTTGCCGATGCGCCTTCTCCAGGGCATCCGCGATCTCGACGCCGTAGCGCAGCGTCTGCTCGAGCGGCAGCGGGCCTTTGGCCAGTCGATCCGACAGCGGCTCGCCTTCGAGGTACTCCATGACGAGGTAGTCGGTCTCGCCTTCCCGTCCCACGTCATAGAGCGCGCAGATGTGCGGGTGCGAGAGCTGCGAGATGGTTCTCGCCTCCCGCTCGAAGCGCTGTCGCACCTCCGGGGAAGAGAGATGCTGCGGCAGGACCTTGACCGCCACGGTCCGGTCCGAGACGCGTATCTCGCGCCTTGTAGACCTCGCCCATCCCGCCCGCACCGATTGGAGCGAGGATCTCGTAGGGCCCGAGGCGAGTGCCAGCAGCGAGGGTCATCAGCTTGCGCGAATTCTACCCGCGCGCAGGAGCCGGGAGGATGGGAAAGCACCTGCTCGAGCTCACCATCGCCCAGGCGCTCCGCCCCGGTGTCGTTGTAAGAGCCCGCCGGCCGTGATCGTCCTTGCGGGACTCCAGATCGTCTACCGCAGCGGCTGCACACGGTCCCCGCACGGCGGCACCAGAGGGCCCGGCGGCTCCAGGAGAAACGCCTCGGCCGACGCCGCCGCAAGCCGCGTCGGGTCGCTCAAGTCGAAGACCTGGGCGCTCACGGGATCGAGAGGTTTCTCGGACGGGATGGAGATCGATTCCTTGCGAACCCCGATCGTCGCGAGGTACATCTCGAGACTCTTGCGCGCGGCGGTCATGGAAGGAACACTTGCGCTGAGCAGCCAAACGCGGCGACGGCCGCGGTAGCGATCCACGTCCCTGAGGAACACGCGGCGGTCTTCGCGCGAGCAGGCGCCGACCTGGTAGTCATCGGATGCCAGGCCGTACACCGAGCCGTAGCGTTCGACGGCCTCGACCTCGTAGGGGAACACGAAGACGGCGTCGCCGGGCTGGCGGTGCTCGCGAAAGAAGGCCAGCGCGGTCTTGTGGTCCTCCACCCAGTACGGCGGTGGTGTCTGGACGAAGGCCCAAACGGGAACGACGAAGAGAGCTGCCATGCAGACTCCGCCCGCGGCGGGATGAAGGCGCGACGCCTGGCGCCGGAGCCACTCCGCCCCTTGGGCCACGGCAAGGATGAGGATGGGAAGCAGGTACAGCGCCACCCGGGTCTTCAAGGGAAACTGTTGGGCGGCGGCAGCCAGGACCGCGACCGCGAACGGCCCCAGAAGCACGAGAGCCCCGAAGTGATTGCGCCGCCACAGGACGATCAAACCCAAAATCACGAGGCCCCCGTAAAGCGCGGGCCATCGGTAGCGGAGGATCGTCGGATCGGCGAAGAGCTCCAGAACCCGATCCCAGAGCCACAAAGCGTCCTCTGGCTTCCTGAACGGCCGGGGGAAGAAGCCGTAGCGGTACCCCCAGAACTGGTCCATGTGTGCCCGCGTGGCGGGCGTGATGCGGCGGATGGCCACCAGCGTCGCGGCTACGGCAGCAATCCCCCAGATGGGGACGGCCAAGAGAAGCGCGCGGCTCGTCTGCGGGTCGCGGTCGCGTAGCCACGCCAGCAGCAGCGCCCCCGCGATGCCGGCGAGCACGAAAACAGTTGGATGAGAGAACCAGACGAGGATCGCTCCCGCAATACCGCCCAGGCCGCAGCGCACCGCCATCGAGTCAGGGTCGCGGAGCTTGAGCGCGATGAGGGAGAGCGCGACCATCGCGGCGATGTCGATTCCGTACGGCTTGATCTCCGCGCTGTAGCGGATGAACGGCGCGCCAATCGCAAACATCGCCACTGCGAATGCCACCGCGTAGCCATCGAGCAGGCGTTCCGCAAGCCACAGAAAGAGAACCAGCACCGCAAGGCCGACGGGCAGCAGAAGAAACCGGAATGCAAGGTCGCTCTCGCCAAGCACCCCGCTGATCGCCTTCTCGGCGACCATGAACCCGACGGGCGCCACCTGGTCGTAGCCGAGCGGCTCCATGAGCAACCGCGTGGCCGAGCGGTGGACGAGGTTTCGCACTATCGACAGCTCGTCGTACCAGAGCGACGTGTCGGACGTGTACTGGAAGATGCGGAGCGCGGCGCCTGCGGCGACCAGCGTCCAGAGAAATGGGCGACGGCAGAGGACGGGGCGGCCGAAAGACGGGCGGCGGTTCAAGCGCCGCAAGAGTATGTCAACGGTTGAACTACGTTTGCTTCGGTGCGACTTGGCCCCTCCACGAAAGGAACGCCGCCACGTGTTCGCGACATGGCTGCTGGCGCCACCGCTTTTTCGTCGTGTCAGAGAAAAGATCGCTGCAGGAACTCGAGGCGCCCAATCGCCCATCCTCGATGGGGCGGCCCATACCCCGCGCGAGGACCGAAACCGGCCCGGCGGCTGGACTTCGCGACCCCGAAGTTAGAGGGGCTGCTATTTGCGGACTGTCTGCGCCGCTGTCAGCGCCACAGCTGCCGCGGGTCGCCACAGCCGGGGGATTAGGCGGCGCCTAGAACACCCGCAAGAACGGACGGGCGGCTTTTCCTGCCTCTCGTGGCCTCGCGCTGCCGCATTCAAATCTGGGTTCGAATCCCTGCACCGCCACCACTCTGATACCCACGAAACCCAAGCGGGCTCGTCTTTTTCTCGCGACTGTCAGCGCCAGACCCCCCGACAGTCTGCGCCGCGCTTTTCGAACACATCGTTGCTACGATGAGAACATGAAAAAGTCAGGCGCGAGCCAAGGTCAGTCGGCATCGGAGCTCATCTCGAAAAGAATCGCCGAACTCGGGGACTGGCGCGGGGAAACCCTCAGCAGAATGCGCAAGCTCATCAAGGAAGCAGACCCGGACGTCGTCGAGGAGTGGAAGTGGATGGGCACTCCGATTTGGTCGCACGACGGCATCATCTGCACTGGCGAATCCTACAAGAATGTCGTGAAGCTTACCTTCTTCAAGGGCGCGTCTCTGAAGGATCCGGCCCGTCTCTTCAACTCGAGTCTCGACGGAAACGCACGCCGCGCGATCGACATCCACGAAGGAGAAGAAGTTGACGAGTCCGCCTTCAAGGCGCTCGTTCGCCAAGCGGTCGCCCTCAACAGTTCTGGCAAGTCGAAATCTTCGAAGAAAGCGAAGTCCTAAGGGATTCCGCCCCTGAACAGGCCCGGCGAGCTTCCGTGTTGGAATCCCTAATCCGTCAGGGAAGCTGTCGACTCCCATCCGAGGGAACTCGACCGTCTGTGCCTCGGGCTTCCGGTCGTTGAGGCGCCGCTCCAGATACTCGTCGCGGCGCCGCACTCTCGCGGTGCCGAGCGGAACTCTTGACCACGTAGCGCTGGAAGATGCCCGGTTGTCCGCGTCGAGCTTATGTCTGGAGCGCGCCGCCCGGCGGCGATCACGTCGGAGGCGGAGAGCTTCCCGGCGGAGAGCCAGCTAGATCCGATTCTCTTTCTGCGAGTCTTTCTGCGACCGTGCTACCGGACACGACCGTACGAGCGCCGATTCATCAAGCACCGAGACTCGATTACTCACGGCTTTTCAGCAGGATCCTAGTGAACTTCGACGCCTTTCGATTGCAAATACACAAGCTCGAACCAGGTGCCGCCGTGAGGCGTGGGCTGGACGCCGACGATTCGCCTCTTCTCCTTAGAGCCGACCATCAGCTCGGCTTCTCCCTTATTCGTCTCGTGATCCTTGCAGGTCAGTCCCGAAGGTGTCGTCTCGCCACCAGGGCACTGAAGCACCGTTCCAAACTTGCCAAGCGCCTTCCGGTAATAGGCGA
Source organism: uncultured Acidobacteriota bacterium (assembly GCA_963724465.1). Lineage (GTDB taxonomy): Bacteria > Acidobacteriota > Thermoanaerobaculia > UBA5066 > Gp7-AA6 > DAHUXD01. The sequence goes on from CAVRUT010000013.1 coordinate 210,803, forward strand.
GAATCTTCTCGGGGCCGTCGATAGACTCGTACTTCACGACAACGAGCCGGAATCCCTTGTCGGAGACCCAGAAACCCAGGGTCGTTTGAGCGCTGTCATTCGAATTCTCGCGCAGGCGTGACCCCGGATAGATCGGCAATCCGATCTCCTTGAGGTCCGCCTCGTTTTTCACCGTTGCGCTGCCTTTCGAGGTCGTAACCTCCACGCCCTGAACAGAGGACAGAAGCGTCGTGGAAAGAAGCAGGATCTCCAGCGATTGGAACATGATGACCTCCCCTGCCTCTAACGCAGGCGGACCGTTGAGGTTCCCGGAACCAGGGCTCGGATCGCTCGACCTTCGAAGAGTAGCCTACCAAGCTGCTGGAACGGCGAGGCTTACAGACCGTCGTTTCGACCCGGCGGCTCGGTCGGACTGCGCAGACCGCCTGGCGTGGCGCGACAAGAGGTCCCTGATCCAAAGCGATCACGCTCCGCTCGTACGCTATGTGGCAGCCTTGTCTCTCAACGGAAGCGACCCTGCGGGAAGTTGTCATGAAGACGACCCCAGCCCATATCGCCATCAAGCTGGCGCTGATCCTGCTCGCGCTGCTGTTTCTGTCGGGCTGAACCGACAACTGGGCGCATGTGACGAAGTGAATCGGGGCAATAGCGTCAAACGGACCCCCAGGCGCGACATAGCGGGAGCAATCGGAAGTCTGATCGGTCTGGCCGTCATGCCTGTTCTCGAGGTCTCCCTGATTTGGTCGGGGCGGTGAATCGAAGTTGGGGTCGATCTTGAGCCAGCGAAAGCGCGTTTACTGAGCCGCCACGAACGGGCGCGGCCGGATAGGTTCAGCGCTGGGGCAGATCGATCAGCACGACGTCGGAGTTCTGGCGGTAGCGGTCGAAGAGGATCTGCTTGCCGTCGGGCGAGACGTCGAAGCTCTTCATGACGATCTGGCGGCCCAGATTCGTCAACGGGCGCTGCTGCCCGGTTGTAAGGTCCAGCAGCAAGAAGTTCTGCTGCCACAACACACCCTTATTCACGACCAGACTCTTCCCGTCGGGGAGAAACCGGTACCGGTCGCCGGTGTTTCCGACCCAGATCTCCGGCAGCGGGAAAGGCCGTTTGTCCGGCGTGATGCCCTGCAGCCGGACTGTCGCGGAACCCTTGCCCTCGGAGTAGAGGATGAAGCGCCCATCGGGAGACCAGACCGGATTGGAAATGACGGAGCTCTCTCCGTCGACCAGGCGTACCGGCGCCCCGCCATCGACGGGTACCTTGACGAGCGGGTACGACTTCCCGTCGCTGGCCGCGATGGCGATCCATTTGCCTTCCGGAGACCACGATGGCGCGCCGCGAACTTCGAGCGACTCTGCAATAGGGCGCACGTTAGTGCCATCCGCCGCCATCATGTAAAGGCGCGCACGTCCGTCGCTGCGGACAACGAAGCAGACCTGCGATCCGTCTCTCGAGACGGCCGGGGCATACGGCACGGTGCCTTCGCTGCCCTTCCACAGCTCTATTTCCGATCCGTCCTTGAGCTTCCACAGCCCGTCCGCTGCTCCTTTCGATCCCACGTACAGGACGTAATCGGGCCCAAAGCGAGGCGCGGCCGCCCGCACTGTCGGCAGTTTGAAGCGGCTCACACCGGACTCATCGACGACATGGTCCGTGATCGGCACGGTCCAGAGGTCCCGGACCGGATTGGCCACGGTCGCGACCAGCCGGCGGCCATCGGCGCTGGCTCCAACCGAGACGAACTCCTCCAGGCCGGCGCTCGCCACGTGCGGAACCCGCCGTTCGACGTCCATGGCGTAGAGACCAGAACCGGAGTCGTCCTCGCGCGTGGCGGTATAGATGAGGGTGCGCTCGTCGAGCAGACTCGGATACGCAACTCGCGAATTGTGATGCGTCAGACGCTCGGGAATCCCACCGGCTACGGCGATCCGCCAGATATCCATCTGGTCTGGGGGTATCCCCCGGACGAAATACACGAATCGGCCGTTCGGCGACCAGGTGACATAGTGCTCGTGGATGCCGGGCTTGCCGACGCAGATCTGCCTGGCGTTTGCCCCGTTCCGGTCCGCAATGAAGATCGGATCCCCGGGGTCGGGCGCGTAGTAGGCGATCCGCGTCCGGTCCGGTGACCATTGCGCCTCGACGGCGTTGGGCAGGAAAGGGCGCGGCGCTCCACCGATCGCGGGGACGAGCCAGACACTGTTCGCCTTTCCGTCGGGCGGGTTGATCCGGAACCACACAAGCGCTCCATCGCCGGAAAATCCGACGTTGTGTAGGATCGCGTTGGCGACGGACGGATATTGGCCCTTTGTCAGATTCAGGAACTCGCCACTGCCGACCTGACCCACCCAGGCGTCGAAGGCACCATCGCGGTCCGAGAGAAAGGCCACGAACTTGCCATCCGGGGAGAGGCTCGGATCGAGCTCGGAGCCCTCCCAGTCGGTGAAGCGGCTGAAGCGGGCGCCCGCGAGAGGGTTCTTCCAGAAGTAGTCGGCGCGGTGGAGCCGCCATCCGAAGACCCCAAGTGCCATTAGCAAGCCCGCGGCGACCAAAGCGGGGATCCACCAACGACGCCGGCGCGCCGGAACGTGCAGGTCCGCCGGGAGCCCGACTGCGCTGGTTGTTTCGGAGAGATGATCCCGCACCGTCGCCAGTTCTTTGGCCAGGTCATCCGTCGACGTGTATCGGTTCCGGGGCTCTTTGGACAGACACCTCTCCGCGATCCATCTCACGGGAACTGGGATCTTCGGATTCAACGCTGCAATCGGCTCCGGCTCCTCCTGAATGATGGCTGCGAGTGTCTGTGGCGCGGAAGCGCGCTGGAACGCGCGCCGCCCTGTCGCCATCTCGTACAGGATCGAGCCGAAAGAGAACTGGTCCGACCGGAAGTCCACCGATTTCCCGGCCGCCTGCTCCGGAGACATGTAGCCGACCGTTCCGAGAACGATCCCCTCTTCGGTGGACCCCGAGACCGTCGGCGCCTGTGTCCTGCCATCTCCGCTCGTGTCCGGCTGGGTCAGCTTCGCCAGACCGAAATCCAGGATCTTGACGAGGCCGTCCTCGGTCACCATGACGTTGTCCGGCTTCAGATCCCGGTGAACGATGCCCGCCGCGTGGGCCTTCGCCAGCCCCTCGGCGACCTGCGTACCTACCTGCAGGAGAAGTCGCGTCGGCAGCGCTCCCTCCGTGAACAGGGCCCGCAACGGCTCTCCCTGCACCAGCTCCATCGCGATGTAAGAGACCGAATCCGTCGACCCGATGTCGTAGATCGTGACGATGTTCGGGTGATTGAGCGACGACGCCGACCGCGCCTCCCGTTCGAACCGCTTCAGCCGCTCCGGATCCCAGGCGAGCGCCGACGGGAGCACCTTCACCGCCACCTCGCGTCCCAAGCCGCGTGTCCCGCGCCCGATACACCTCACCCATCCCGCCCGCACCCAACGGCGACCGGATCTCGTAGGGGCCGAGCTTCGTTCCGCCGGCGAGCGTCATTTCTTCCCGATCTCCGCTGTCCAGTCGACGACCACGGTGATCGGGACGTGGGCGGCCTCCTCGGCAATGGCGTTCACAAGAAAGCGCCGCCCGTCCGCAGAGACCGCGAACGCGCTGTGGGATTCCGTGATGCCCTCGATTCGGATCGGCGCTTCGAAGAGCGCCATGGGAAGACCGGCCGAAAAATCGCCTCCGGGCTTGACCTCGACTGCCATGATTTTTCTGTCGGGCGCGACGTAGTACAGCTCCCTCCCGTCGCTCCTCCACGCCGGCTGGCCTCCTCCCGCTGTCGAGACCTGCCACTTCCCGCGAGAAGGCGGAAAAGGTCGAACGTAGATCTCCATCGCGCCGGACTCGTCGGAGTTATAGGCGACCCATCGCCGGTCGGGTGAGAACACGCCGTTCGTCTCGTTGAATTCGGTCTGGAGAAAGAGCGTCGGCTTGCGCTCGCCCGAGATCGGAAGCACCCAGAGGTCGGACTTGGTCTTCGGATCGATGTCGTAGTAGATGAGGTACTTCCCATCCCGAGACCAGTCGCCGGGAAACTTGTCCTTGCTCGACAGGAAGAGCAGCTCTTCGCCGCCGGCGCCGCCCGCATCTTTCTTGTACAAATCGAAATGGCCGTTCGGGTTCGACGAGTAGGCGATCTCCTTGCCGTCGGGCGACCAGACGGGCGTGACGTCGTCGTTCGGATGAGGCGTGAGGCGCGAGAAGCTCCCACGCGCGAGCTCGAGCAGCCAGATGTCGCCGACCGGCGTATATTCTCCGATGCCAAGGGCCAGGCGCGTTCCGTCCGGCGAAAGGGAGGGCTCCCAGTAATCTCCCGGCTTGCCCACTTTCGCGAGCTCCCGGCCGCTCCGATCGAACCAGCGCAACTGCCGGGCGTCGATCGCCCCCGAGCGGTAGGCCAGAAGGCCGTGCGACCCGGTCGAGAAGTACCAGTCCACCCTCTCGGCTATCGGAAGGGGCTCTTCAGAAAGCCGTAAGCGGGCCGCGTCGAAGGGCTGAGCCATGAGCGTTTCCCCCTGCACGAACAGCAGGAAACCGGGGGGAGCGTAGACGGCTCTCGAGGCCCGGGGGATCAGAAGCTTCTTCTCCTTCGAATCGAGCGAGGAGATCGCGATTCCATCCTTCTCTCCTCCGAGAACCCAGAAGACGAAGTGGCGTCCGTCGGGGAGAAACTCGGGGAACAGGTGCGCCCCTTCCTTTTGAGCCTTCCCGAGCTCGGTCACCTGCGTCGGCACGCCGCCGGCTGCCGAAACCCGGTAGACCGGGCTGTGCGCGTCGGGCGAAAACACGATGACGCCTTCCTTGTTCCAGCTTCCCGCGCTGAAGGGCTCGAGAGCGGTCATATCGCACAGGCTCTTCACCGCGCCGGTCGCGACCTCGATCGTCTTGAGCTTGGCGTCCGCGAAGAACCCGACGAACCGGTTGTCGGGCGACCAGAATGGATTTACGGCGCCGTCGGTGCCTGACAGAGGCCGCGCCTCGAATCCGGAGAGCAACCGCAGCCAGAGGGACCGCTTTTCCCCCTGTGTTGCTACGAAAACGAGGGAGCGGCCGTCGGGAGAGAGCGCCGACCCCGGACCGAAGTTCGTCTTCTCCGGCGCGGGAAGAGACAGGCGGATTGGCGCCGCATTCGGGGGTCGCGAGCGAAGGCCCAGCATCCAGGCGACCGCGGCCGCGGCGAGCAGTGCCGCGGCCCAGGCGAACCTTTCCCGGCTCCTCCGCCTCACGGCAACTGGCGCCGGGACCCCGGCCTGCGAACCGCCCTCCCCAATCCACTTCAGCTCGCTTCCGAGGTCCGCCGCGTTCTGCCAGCGGTCTTCCGGATCCTTGGCGAGGCACTTTCTCGCGACGCGGTCGAGCAAAGGCGGCGACATGGGCTGGACCGAGGCAATCGAAGGTGTTTCGCCCGTCATGATGGCGCTGATGAGCGACGCCTGACTCGCGCCGGAGAACGCCTTTCTCCCCGTCGCCATCTCGTGGAGCATGCAGCCAAACGCGAAAATGTCCGTCCGCGCGTCGGCCTCCTTACCCTCGAGCTGCTCCGGAGCCATGTACTGGAACGTCCCGAGGATCGTCCCTTCCTGCGTCAAGCCCTGCTGGGTCGGCAGAGACGTCAGGCTGCCGCGCGGCCCAGCTGGCGCCATCGCCTTGGCGAGCCCGAAGTCGAGGAGTTTTGCTCCGGACTTAGTCAGCATCACATTCCCAGGCTTCAAGTCCCGGTGCACGATCCCCTGCCGGTGCGCCTTGTCCAGCGCATCCGCCATCTCGACGCCGTACCGCAGCGTCTGTTCGAGAGGCAGCGCTCCCTTCGCCAGCCGATCCGAGAGCGTGTCCCCTTCCAGGTATTCCATGACGAGGTACTCGGTCTCGCCCTCGCGCCCGACGTCGTAGAGCGCGCATATGTGAGGATGCGAGAGCTGCGAAATCGTCTTCGCCTCCCGCTCGAACCGCTGGCGACTCTCCGGAGACGCGGACAGGTGCGACGGAAGCACCTTAACCGCCACCGTCCGTTCCAGCCGCGTGTCCCGCGCCCGGTACACCTCCCCCATCCCGCCCGCGCCGAGGGGCGCGACGATCTCGAAGGGACCGAGCCTCGTTCCGGCGGCGAGGGTCATCGAATGACTGCGACCGTGATTCTATGCCGCGGGGACAACGGTTTCTTTCTGCGACTCTTTCTGCGAACCGTCCTGCTTTGCCCTGCTCTTGAGGGGTCGCCGGAAAGAAGAAAAGGCCGGAAACCCGAGGATTTCCGGCGTTAGGTGCAGAGCAGCGCAGGTCCGAGCCTAATCCTTTCGCGGGTTCAAATCCCTGCACCGCCACCAAACGTCGACAACCGTGGACGCCTTCTCGGGGTCACCTGTCTGCGTCGACCCCCCGACTGTCTGCGACACGCTTCTCCGAAGAACTCGTCGTGTTTTCTAATCGCTGCGCGATGACGGTCGGGTGGTCACTTGCCGGCCGCCGCCGCACCCCGACAGCTTCAAGCGCAGGTTAGGCAGTGCCTTGAAGCATCTGAATGGCGCCAGGCTAGCCCAACTCATAGGTCAGCGTTAGAGGATGCTCAGTCCCGTGCCCAACAGCCGACGTGCCCTCGCCGCGCAGGCCTCGAAGCTCTCCTGTGCCGGAGCCGGAAATGACGACATAGGACTCCTTCGCCACGCCGTTCTCGAATATTCCAGTGCGTTGGAGCACAAAGCTACCCGCTTTGCCTGCAAGCTGACCGACGACCCGCTCGAGGCCGACGAATGTAGCCGAGCCGTCGCTGCGGTACATCATCAAGTATTCGACATGCCCCTCGCCCGCGATGTCGCCGGCAAATGTCCTTGTGACGGCGGCCCGAGTCAGCTTTGGTAGGTCCTGGCCTTCACTATAAGGCTTCTCGTCCCAGCTCTTGATGGTGAATCGGGAGTTCGCAACGTTCTTCAAGTTTCTACCTCGGCCACGTGGTGGAGAGAGGATATCCAGAGGCGCCATAGTTGGCAGGTGCTGAATGCGAGTGAGTGGCGCTGCCTAACGGTCGGCGGGTCAGCGGCGAGTGAGGTGGCGAAGCCGACGAAAGAGTCCGCTGCACGCGCGTGTCAGGCGGCACCTGAACCTGGATCGTCGGTCATGTCACCTCCCCGGGGTCCGTAGAACACGCGCCACACAAGCAGGTCATCGCTGAAGTCTTCGAATCGATGCTCGGTTGCGGCCGCCACGAAAAGCAAGTCGCCTGACTCGAATGGGTCACGCCTGCCATCGTGAAATAGAACGCCTCGTCCGCGAATCGCGACGTAGACCTCGTCCTGCTCGTGTGGCGTCTGTTCATTCGGGTGCGCTGGTGTCCCAAGGCTTACATCGAGGGTGCCGCGCTGCAGAACGCCAACGGAGCGCTCGCCGGCGGGTATACCAGCTTGAGCCTCGGCGAGATGGATCACATGGCTACGATCAGTCGTGCTCATCCTATACCCTTCGTGCCGTCTAACGGGCGGCGCGTCAGCGGCGAGTGAGGAGCCGAAGCCGACGAGCGAGTCCGCGGCACGCGCGTGTTAGGCCGCACTTGAATCTGGATCATCGGTTATCAAGCTATCCTTTGGCCGCATCCGGTGAGGTACGTGCCAAAAGTCCACGGGTGCCCCTCCAGGTCTCGCACGTGGTAGTCACGTGAACCAAAATCTGTGTCTTCGGGTGGGCTCCTGATTTCGGCGCCGACCGACCGGGCGCGTCTGAAATGGGCATCCACGTCGGCAACGCACACATAGAGGCCCTGTGTAGCGGCGCCCAGCACGCGCGGGCTCGCGATCCCTTCGTCGGACCTGACGGACCCAAGCATGATGAGGTTCGTTCCAAGCTTCAGTTGCGCATGCCGCACCACCGGACCAGACTCTGGAACCGAGAATACTTCGACGAACCCAAACGTCGAGCCTAGCCATTGAATGGCTGCCCGAGCGTCGTTATATCGAAGAATCGGGAAGATCTTCTGCATGATGTGCTTTGTGTCCTAACGGGTGGCGCGTCAGCGGCGAGCGAGGAGGCGAAGCCGATGAGCGAGTCCGCTGCACGCGCGTGTTAGGCGCTAAGGTTCTTGAATCTCGAGGTCTCGGCAGATTTTGCGAGCGAGGTGGTCGTTGATCTCGCGATGCCGCGGGACCGTCGACGTCCTGCGCGCCTGCCGATTGATGTAGACCGAATGCCTGCCGCCCTCGCGAAGAAACTCGCAGCCGAGTCGCTCGAGATGTCGAACCAGGTCCGCCCGCTTCAACGGGTGACCGTGAAAGGCTCACGGATTACCTCCGCTCCTTTCAGATCCTCCTCGACCAACTCTCGATTGGCTTGAAGAATGAGGGCAACCGCCTCTTCCAAGTTCGCACGCGCCTCGTCCAAGGTGGCACCCTGGGTGTTCGCGCCGGGCAACTCCTCAACGAAGGCGATGAAACCCTTCGGAACGCGGCGAAAGACGGCGGTGAACTGGACATCCATGGCTAGGCTCGCAATTCTACCCCACCGAGAATTGTGTCGGTAGCGCCTAACGGGCAGCGCGTCAGCGGCGAGCGAAGAGCCGAAGGCGATGAGCGAGTCCGCTGCATGCGCGTGTTAGGCGGCCTATCGGTAGACGTCTTTGCGATCTGCGACTCGTACGACGAGCACCTGCAACTCGGCGTCAGCGATCGTGTACACAACCCGATATCGGCCGACGCGGACCCTACAGCGATCGCCCTCTCCCGCCAGCTTCTCGCACCCGACCGGGCGCGGCTGGTTGGCCAGCGCGAGAATGCTCGCCACGATGCGATGCCGGTCTTTCTTTTGGTCAACGGCCTCGATCTCCTTGGCCGCGGACGGCTTGATCAGGACCCTATAACTTGCCACGACGTTTGAGAGCCTTTACGAACTGCTCAAAGTCGAGATTCGGCTCCCGCTTGCGTGACTCGATCGCTTGTAGGTCCTCGGCGTCCTCAGCCAGGGTCAGCTTGACGGCGTCATTCACCATGTCGGAGATCGACTTGTCCGATGCCGCTGCCTTAAGCCGCAAAGCCCGATGGATCTCAGGTTCGAAATAGACGGTGGCTCGCTTAACGCTACTCATGCCGCCATCTTAGCGCTTTGACGTTATGACGTCAAGGCGTCCAAGGCCGCCTAACGGGCGGCGCGTCAGCGGCGAGCGAGGAGCCGAAGGCGATGAGCGAGTCCGCTGCACGCGCGTGTTAGGCAGCACGCCCCCGGTTTCTAACGCGATACCCACTCGACCGCCTCCCACGGATCGTTGACGTCTCGAGCCATCCCCTTGACTACGGGGAACACGTCGAAACGCTTCGGTACTCGAACCGACGGATCGGTCACGACTACGGCGATGCTCCAGCCCGTGCCTGAGAAATAGGCCGTTCCCGCCACCGCGCTCTCGAGCAATCCGGGATAAGCGGATCCGAACGCCTCGAGTATCGAGCCACCGAGTCGCCTCACCTCGCTCCGGACGAGAAGGATCCCACTGTCTCCGGATGATGCCGAGCTTTTGCCTACGCCCAAGCCGCGACCACTCCCCAAACGTCAACTCGCTCTCATGCACGGCTGTCACTTCGTGCTGCCTAACGGGCTGCGCGTCAGCGGCGAGCGAAGAGCCGAAGGCGATGAGCGAGTCCGCTGCATGCGCGTGTTAGGGAGCAGGCCTGCAAACCATGATGTTGTATACGCGGCCTTGCCACAGTGAGACATTCAAGCCCGCTTCGCGATATCGGAGGTATTCCGCGCCGAAGTCGTCCTTGCGGTCGGATGATGGGACTCCCAGGTCCGCTAGCACCTGATCTCGGGTCGAGCCGATCCCGACGCCTCCCTGTGTGCGGGCTTTGAACCTGTAGGCATACTCGCCCAACGATTCGGACGCCGGCGAGGGCGAACCAATACCGCCAAACACTGCGATCACCGTGCCTTCCGCGGAGAAAGTGATTGTGAACGCATCAGAAGGATAGTCCCAACCTACTTCCGTCGTCTTCGGTTCGCCTACCGTTGACTTTACTTCCTCCTGGCGCATTCCAATCCGGATGGGCCCAACGCTTCCGCCCGGCGTTATGACCCAAGACGCTGTCCGAGATTCTGCCTCCCCTTTGGATTCCCCCTGCGCAGTAGCCTGGGCGATAGCCACGATCAGCCATCCGGAAAACAGCGCGGCTCCGAATCGGATCCACCCTCGCCTGCTCCCTAACATGGACTTAGACAGCCTAAAGAATTCCCAGCGCATCGCGAAACGTGTCTCCCATCTCATCTACGTCCGCATGGTCCCGGTCGTCGCCATCCTGCTGAGCGAGCAAGAGCTGACGCTCCCACGGAAGCACAGGAGACGGTGACTTAGGCTGCGAAGTCCATCGGGTAAGCCTTGGAGGTCCCGTAAATCCACCACGAGCCCTGGGAACGGCCGCGCTGCATACCCCGCCACCGCCGTGGCCCAGAACGCGCACGAAAGTCGTGCCCCTCTCCACACTCCTTCCTCGCTCGACAAGGGCTCTCGGAATCGTGCAGATATCGTACTCCTCCCACCTTAGGTGGTTTCGACAGGTCCGCGCTCCGTCCCGCTCTCGGGGCCTAGAGCTCTCCCTGCTCTCGGTTCAAACTCCGGGGAGTAGGCCGTGGGCAGCAAACCAAGCGCACCGCCCGGCCACGGTCGCCTATTCGATCTCGGGCCGGTGGGTCGCGTACTTCATCGGCACCTCGTTTCGCTCCGGTCGACCGGGGGCCCGGTCTTTGCCGGGCAGACCGTCCTCCCCGACGTACCCGTACAAGCTGGTCTGCCGTGGCGGCCCCCGACACCGCTCAACACGCCCGCAATCGAACTCGAAGAGCCCTGCGACACGGGTTTCGGATCGGGTTCCGAATCACGCGCCCTTGGACACCCTGGCTCCTCAGCTGGTAATGGCGATCTGAAGAAAGGGCGACGTGACCTGAAAGTCGTTCGTCGAAAAGTCTACGTCGATGTCGCCATCGCCGACGCTGGACGTGATGGCCAGAACAACGTCGAATACCCTCGCCTCGCCGGCCTTCACTATCTGGTCCTGGACCTGGAGGTCGTAGCCGCGAAAGACATTCTTGACGAGTATGGCGCCCACGCTCTGAGGCCAACCACCAGGACCGTACGCGTCTAGGTACACCGCGGTTTCGGACCACGAGTTCACGTGTGGGTCCTGTTGGCTGGTCACCGGCCAGTGAAAGACCTCCATCTGCACGTTGAGCGTGAGGGTGGTGTGTTCATGCGAGAAAATCCAGAACCCCGTGTTGTCGTCGGCCTTCACGAGGCCGTTCAGCACGATGAAACCATCCGCGGAAATGACCATGTCCGCATTGGTCGTGTTTTGCCAGAAGTACGAAAAGATGAGCTCCCGGAGGGACGGATCGTACGAGGCGAGGTGGTGTCTCACCTTCGCCCAGCTCTTGTAGGACTCGAGCCGAGCGTGATCGAACTGTAGACCACCGGTGGTCAAGATTCCGGTCGGCCGGTCGATCACCTGATACCGCGACGCGGGCAGGAGTCCTGACAGAATTTCAACCGCCTTGCGCCGAGCATCGATCTCGCGGTCGAGAAATGCCTGAAGCGACGTCGATTGCGCCCGGCCTTTCCGGGCTCGCTCGTCGCCAAGCTTACGCATGTCGTCGCGATATTTCGTCGCGAGCTCGTCCAGCTCGACGAGCTCGAGACCGGACTTTGCGAGCACGGACTTGACCCTTTCAGGTGTGGGGCGGGGCGGTACGAGGGCCGCCGGGAAGCCCAGCGCCGCTCGTGCCCGCCGTGCATCTCTCGCCGGGCCGAGCGCCTTCTTGATTTCTTCCGCGCTCGGCTTGAGCACCGCCTTCTTCTGGGCTCGTTTCGACTTTGGCACGGTCGTCCGCTTCGCCACGCACTCCTCCTCGTCGCGCCGGGGCGGCGCATCGCCAGTATTCCTGGACTCTATCGCGCTCCTTGGTGGTCCTTCAAGCTACACTGCGGCCCTGCGCCCGAAGACAGCGGAGAGTCGTGGCTCCCCACATGGATCCCAGTGGGAACCTTTTCATGGGTTGGCTGAGGGAAGGGCTTCTCGCTGCCGCGTAGGCAGGGCCACCTGTGCCAGCGACGGGCCGCACCCTCACCTCGCCCGGCGGCGTAGTTACTCGGCAGGAGGCGACCATCCGATTCGGACTGCTCGGGAGCGGAATGGTGGGAGCGGCGATCGCGACCAAACTCGTGGCTCTCGGCCATGAAGTGAGGATGGGAGGCCGCAAGGCAGGTGGCGAGAAGGCGCGGACCTGGGCCACGAAGACGGGGCGAGGCGCCTCGGAGGGGGCTTTTCCGACGCGGCGTCCTTCGGTGAGATCGTCTTCCACTGCACGCTCGGGGCAAGCGCGATCGAGGCCTTGCGGCAGGCCGGCGCGGCGAACCTGCGCGGGAAGATCGTGGTGGATGTCTCGAACCCGCTCGATTTCTCCAGGGGATGCCACCCATGCTCTTCACTTCGCCGGGAGACTCCCTCGGTGAGCAGATCCAGCGCGAGTTCCCGGAAGCGAGAGTCGTCAAGGCGCTGAACGCCGTCAACGCGGGAATCATGATTGCGCCGGAGAAGCTCCACGGCGAGAGCGATCTCTTCATTGCGGGAAACGAAGCCGACGCAAAGAAGCGAGTAACCGAGATTCTCGTCGCGTTCGGCTGGAAGACGATTCATGATCTCGGCGACATCCGCAGTGCGCGCGGCATGGAGGCGTATCTGCTGCTCTGGCTACAGCTCTACGGCTCGCTGAAAACGACCGACTTCAACGTCCGCGTCGTGCGTTGAAGAGCCGCCAGCTTGACGCGGCCGAAAGAGACCTGGCTCCCCACGTGATCCCCCGCTTGGAGCCTTTTCGGGGATTGGCTGCGAGAAGTGGCGCGTCTCCACGCGTGAGGCCTTCTCTGCCTCACCGACGAGGATATAGATCTGCACGAGCCTGCGTTGAACAAATTCGCTTCCCTCCGACAGCGCGAGGGCTTGCTCGCCCTCTCGGATCGCCTCTTCCCTTGGTCCCAGGTAGGGTACCGGCTGGAAGTGTCATCGAATGACTGCGTTGTGATTCCATGCCGCAGGGACAACGGTTTCTTTCTGCGACTCTTTCTGCGAACTGTCCGGGGATGCCCGGCGATTAGAGGGTCAGCGGAAAGGAAAAAGCGCTGGGAAGCCGAGGATTCCCAGCGCCTCAGTGCCAGACGGCGACGGGCAGCGACTAATCCTCTGGGGGTTCAAATCCCCGCACCGCCACCAACCTTCGGCCTCTACTCGTGCCGCAAAGCAACCATTGGATCGACCTTCGTGGCCCGCCGCGCCGGAATGTAACAGGCCAGCAGGGCTGCTCCAACGAGAAGCAGCGTCACGCCGCAGAACGTCAGTGGATCGGTGGCCGTCACGCCAAAGAGCAGCGACTCCACCGAGCGCGTCAGGGCCAGCGACCCGGCAATTCCGATCGTCACCCCGATGAAGACCGTGCGCAAACCCTGGCCCAGGATCATCCTCAGAACGTCGCCGGAACCCGCCCCGAGAGCGACACGCACGCCGATTTCGCGGATGCGGCGGCTCACCGAATAGGCCATCACACCGAACACCCCCGCGGTTGCGAGCAGCAGGGCGGTAACCCCGAAGAATCCGATGAGAACGACGTTGAATCGCCGCGAGCCGAGCGACGCGGCATACACCTGCGAAAACGTCCGGAACCTCGCCGGAAGCTCCGGGTTGAGGTCCTGCAGGATTCCTCTGGCCGCCGATGTGACCAGTCGCGTATCGGCATCGCTCAGCATCGTCAACGTGATCGCCGAGCGCGGCCGCTGGAACAGATTCACGAAAACGGTCGGGCGCGGAGGCACATCGAGGCCGTACTCGTGCGTGTCGCCCACGATCCCGACGATCGTCAGCAAGCGCAGGTCGCCATCCATGTTTCCAAACTCGATCGCCTGGCCGATCGGGTCCCGATCCGGCCACCGGTCGCGCGCGAGCGATTCGCTGATCACCGCAACATGCGGGGAATTCGCGCCGTCCCGCTCGTCGAAGATGCGCCCTCGAATCAGCGGAATTCCCAGAGCCTGGAAGTACCCGTCGGTTGCGGCGCAGAAATCCGCACTGCCCAGCCGTTCTTTCTGCTGGAACAGCGGACCCAGCTCCTCCATGGTCCTGGGGGCCTCGGCCGGGGTCGTCAGGAGAAACATTCCGTCCGGAAGACCGCCATCCAGCGGCAGGCCGCTCGTCGCGCCGACCTTCCGCACGCCCGGGACTTGTTTGATCCGGTCGATCAGGCGTGAATAGAAGACCGCCTGGCCTGCCCTGGCTTGTGCGTCGTCCGCCCATGGGAGGGAGACATCCATCGTGACGATCTTGTCCACGCGAAACCCGGGGTTCACCTCGAGCACCTTCATCAGGCTGCGCCCGAGCAATCCGGCTCCGACCACGAGGACCAAGGTGATCGCGACCTGCGCCGCCACGATGACCTGGCCGACGCGCTGGCTGCCTCGCGAGCCCGCCTGGCCGCGCCCGGCCTCCGCGAGGCCCGTGCGCAGTTCCCCCGACGTCGCGCGGATTGCGGTGAACGCTCCAAGGCCTGCGGCGACCGCGGTGGACAGGAGGAACGCGAACACCAGCACGGGAATATTGATCGAGACGCTGTCCAGCCGCGGCAGATTGTCCGGAGCCAGGGCAACCAATCCGGCTACGCCGCCGAGCGCTCCCAGGACTCCGAGACCGCCGCCGACCAGCGACAGCAGGAATGCCTCGGCAAGGAATTGACGGATCAGCCGTCCGCGCGCCGCGCCGAGCGCGCTGCGAATGGCGAGCTCACGGTCTCTCACCGAGGCCTGTGCCAGCAGCAAATTCGCCACGTTCGCGCACGCCACCAGCAGAAGGAATCCCACCGCGCCGAGCAGAATCAGCAGCGCCGAGCGAGCCTTGCCCGTGATCGAGTCCTGGAGCGGGACGACCATTCCGTCCTTGAGGAGATAGTCGCCCTGGTCGTTCGATGCATCGTGAATCCGACGTGCGATCGCGCTGATGTCTCGATTCGCCTGCTCGACGGTCACACCGTCGCGGAGACGCCCGATCGCGTTGTAGTTATGCGACGTCCGACTTGGGTTTTCGCCGTCCAAATCGGCCGGCCGCCACAAATCCACGTCTGCCGGGAACCGAAATCCGGCCGGGAGCACGCCGATCACGGAGAAGATCGCGCCGTCAATCTTCACGTGCGACCTTGAAAGATCCCGCGGCGCTCCAAGATGCTGCCACCAGTATCCGTAACTGACCAGGACGGTGAGGCCGGCTCCCTTCTTCGCGTCGCTGGCGTTGAAATCCCGCCCGAGGACCGGCCGGAGACCGAAGACCCTGAGAAATTCGGGCGAGACGTCTGCCACCGTCGTGCGCGTCGGCTGCCAGGCTCCCGCAACGGACGCGACACCATCCACGTACTTCGCAATCGCCTGGAAGCTGCGGTTTTGATCGCGGAAGTCGTCGAAGTTCGGATCCGCCACGCGCGACGGCCGGTCCCTCGAAGTGACCTCGAAGACGGCCATGATCCGGCTCGAATCGGGGTACGGCAGCGGCCGCAGCAATACGCCGTATACGACGCTGAAAATTGTCGTGGTCGCACCGATGCCCAGGGCGAGCGTAACGACAATGATCGCGGGGACGCCGGGGTTCTTGCCGGCCCCTCGCGCGGCGCGTCGGAAATCCTGCCAGAAGCCGCCCATGGTCCCTCCTGCGGATACGCGAGAAACCGTCAAAAGGTTACCGACAATGCTGTGGGGCGATCCGACCGAGGGTGCGTTCGGCGTCATCTCCTCCGGGCTTCTCCGCGGCGCTCTACAAGTCCTCCCAGGAGGAACGCATTGTGACCCCGTCAGGCACCCTCATCCGCGGGCCTGCGGGGAAGCCAGAGGTGAGGCTTCCGGCGGGCTCCTATCTGCTCGAGCCCGCAAACTACGGGCCCATGTCGGGCTGCGACCCCCGCCCCTCCTTGCATGCGATTCAAGGCACCTTGATGTTCGCTTGTGCGCGTGCCGTGATCTCCGATGTGGCTCGTTCTTCGGATGCGCCACCCGGGAGGATCTCGCCGTAGATGATCATGAGTTCCCGGCGCTTGGTCGCGTCCGGAAGATGGAAGAGGCGAAGAGTGACGAAAGCGCCATCGAGTTTGAAGCCTCGGGCGCGGAGGAAGTCCGCGGCGGCTTTGGAGTCGGAGCCGGGACGATCATCCATGGCGAAGAAATGGGGACTCACCCTGACATCGCCCATGAATGCGAGACGCCCGATTGCCACGGGCTTCTGTGCGATTCCCGAATAGTCGTAGGTATCTGTGTTGTTCGGATAATAGTGCTCGAACTGGATCCAATAGAAGCGACGGATCGACCGATCGGCCGCGGCGTCGATGAAGAAATATTGCTCTGCGGCGGCGACCTTCAAGATGTCGATGGACTGCCCGCCAGCGTAACGAAATGACTTGTCGAGTATGAACGAAGCGGTGGGGTCGGCCGTTGAAATCAGAGTGCCGCCGTTGACTTCGCGCAGCGGTGCGGCTTGCGAACCAAGAGTGGACGACAGCAGTATGACCAGAATTGCCGTGAAGCGAAGACGCATGGGCACCTCCAGGAGACAGTACGGCTAGCGAATCACCCGGGTTTCGCCCCTCGCCGCCTCGCGCCGCCGCATTCGATGGCCGATTCATGATGCTCCGACGAGGCGCCAACGGCGGAAACCTGCGCGCCGTCAACCGGACAGAAGAGCTGAAGCGGATTCTCGCGTCGGGCGGGGTTCGGTGAGCGGGTCGAGTTGAAATCGACGACGAGGCGAGAGGGCAAACGGGGTCAGGGCAGCATCATCCACAGGTACGCGTACTGCAGCGCCGTGACCTGCGCTGTCTGCTTGTTCACCGCGCCGCTCCCGTGGCCTCCCTCGGTGTTTTCGAAGTAATAGACCGGGTGACCCAGCTCCTCCAGCTTCGCGACCATCTTGCGGGCGTGGGCCGGGTGCACGCGATCGTCGCGAGTGTTCGTCCAGAAGAACGGCGTCGGGTACTTCGCGTCCGGCTTCAGGAGCTGGTACGGCGACCATGTCTGGATGTATGCCCAGTCTTCGGCCTTGTCCGGATCGCCGTATTCCGCCATCCAGCTCGCGCCGGCCAGGAGGTGGCTGAACCGCCGCATGTCGGCCAGCGGCACTTGCGCGACGACGGCGTGGAAGAGGTCCGGGTAGAGCGCGAGCGTTCCGGAAACGAGCAGACCGCCCTGGGAGCCGCCCATGATCCCGAGGTGTCGCGCCGAGGTGATCTTCCGTGCCGCGAGGTCTCGCGCAACCGCCGAGAAGTCCTCGAAGTTGTGGATGTGCTGCTCCTTGACCGCGGCCTTGTGCCAGGCGGGGCCGAACTCTCCGCCCCCACGGATGTTCGCGAGAACGTACACGCCTCCGCGCGAGAGCCACGCGGAGCCCATGACCCCGTTGTAGGTGGGGACCTCCGAGACCTCGAAACCGCCGTAGCCGTAGAGGAGCGTCGGCGTAGCCCCATCCGACTTCACCCCCTTCGGTCGCACGACGAAGTACGGGATCTTCGTGCCGTCCTTCGACGTCGCCTCGAACTGCTCGGTCGTGATCCCCTTCGCGTCGAAGAACACCGGCATCGTCTTGACCCGGACGGGCGCCGCGGCCTTCTCGGCGAGCCACAGGGATTTCGGCGTCGAGAAGTCCTCGTACGTGAAGAAGAAGGATTCCGACTCGTCGCTCGCGGCCGTCAGCTCCGCGGTGCCGATCCCTGGCGTCGGGATCTCGGAGCGCGTCCAGCCGTCGTCGTCGTCTTTCAAGGAGAGCGCGGTGAGGCGGCTGCGCACGTTGTCGAGCGTCTGGAGCAGCACGCGGTCACGCGTGCGGTCCACGCCGGCGAGCGAAACGCGCGCGCTCGGCTCGAAGAGCACGTCGAACCGGCGCACGCCGCGCAGGAGGTCGTCGACTGTTCCCGCAAGAAGCGACCCCTCGCGGTAGGTCTTGCCGCCGACGGTCCAGTCGCTTCGCAGGGAGAAGAGGAGCCGGTCGCGGAAGAAGAGGCGGGGACGGGCGTCCTCGGGCAGGTCCAGCCTGACCAGGCGATCGCCGAGGATGAGGAAGGACTCCTCGCGGAAGAACGCGGGAGTCCGCGTGATCAGGTCGTATCGGCCGTCGCTCAGGATTTCGGTCCTCCCGCCGGAGCCGACGTCTGCCGCCTGGCCCTCGAAGACGGTCCGGGCGGCGGACACCTGGGTGCCACGCTTCCACAGCTTCACGATCCGGGGATATCCGGACGACGTCAGCGACCCGGACCCGAAGTCCGTACCGAGCCAGAGCGTGTCCTGGTCGCGCCACGCGATGAAGGACTTGGCCTCCGGCAGGACGAAACCGCCGGACACGAACTCCTTCGTCTTCGTATCGAATTCGCGCTCGACGGACGCATCCGAGCCTCCGGGGGAGAGGCTCACCATGCACCGCACGTACGCGGGCGCCAGACAAGTCGCCCCGTGGAAGACCCACGACTTGCCGTCCGCCTTCGCGAGCGCGTCGACGTCGAGCACCGTTTCCCACTGCGGAGCGGCCGTGCGATAGGAAGCGAGTGTCGTGCGGCGCCAGATCCCGCGCTCGTGCTTATCGTCCTTCCAGAAGTTGTACACGGTTTCGCCGAGGAGCTCGGGCGTCGGGATCTTCTCCTTCGAATCCAGGATCTCCAGCGTCCGGGCGTAGACGGGCTCGTACTCCGGCCGGGCCTCCAGGACCGCGATCGTCCTCGCGTTGTGCTCCCGAGCCCACGCGAGGGCCTTCTCCCCCTGCACGTCCTCGAGCCACTGGAAAGGATCATCGTCGGGTGGAGCCGCGCCCGCGCCCAGGCCCGCCAGTCCCGCGAGCGCGAGCGCCGCCGCCGTCACCCGATGCGCGCTCGCAAAGGACTTCCTCATTCCCGCACCTCCGGAAGTTGAGGATCATAACGGGGTCATTCCGGATCCGTCGAGGTTGGGATCGATCTCGAGCCAGACGGATGAATTTCGAAGAACCTTGTGCGAGGCCCGCCGTAAGTCCTGTAGGTTTTCGACAGGAGGAACGACATGAAGCCTTACCTCCGGAATCGACCTCGCCCTTCACGTCATGGAACGGTATTTCGGCCGCCAGGCGGCCAGCGACACTGCCTACCAGATGGAATACCAGGGCCAGGGATGGATGGTTCGAACGCGATCTACTCCAAACGCCTCGTCTCGACCGACGCCCATCCCCTCTGTCCCGTGTGTGAGATGGATGTCGACCCGGCGACGGCGTCGAAACCCGTGCTCGACGGCAAGACCTACTATTTCTGCTCCATCGACCACCAGGCGACAATTTGACGCGGCTCCGACGAAGTGGCTTGAGCCGGGCAAGTGAATGCGTGTTGGCGGAGGGAGGACGCAACGGGCTTCCCGGTCGGGAGGTCTCGGCGATCCCGGTGTCGGGGAGGCGGTCGGCCGACCGTCTGCGCCACGCGGTCCAGGTGTAGATTTCGGATCCTGGTGAAAGGAGCGTTCCCATGGCTTCAAAAGTGAAACCGATTCCCGAGGGCTACCACGCCGTGACGCCGTACCTGATCGTGGACCGCGCCGCCGCGGCCATCGAGTTCTACGAGAGGGCCTTCGGCGCGACCGAAGTGATGCGGATGCCGGCCCCCGGCGGCCGTATCGGCCACGCGGAGATCAAGATCGGCGACTCGCACGTCATGCTCGCCGACGAGAATCTCGAGATGAACGCCCGCTCGCCCAAGACTGTGGGCGGCTCTTCGATCTCGCTGTTGATCTACGTCGAAGACGTGGACGCGACCGTGAAAAACGCCGTCGCCGCGGGAGCGAAGCTGGAGCAGCCGGTCGAGGACAAGTTCTATGGCGACCGGATGGGCGCAGTCGCGGACCCGTTCGGGCACCGCTGGTACGTCGGGACGCACATCGAAGACGTCTCGCCCGAGGAAATGAAGAAGCGCATGGCCGCGATGAGCCACGCATAGGGGACAAACAGGCCGCGAGGTCTTCCTCCTGAATTCGGAGCGCGGGCTGCATTCTCGCTCTCTCCGGAGCTAGGATTGGAGGATGGACCCGGTCACGTCTGCCCTGCTCCGAGCCGCGGACGAAGAGCTCATGGCTTCCGGCAGCGCCGTTCTCCTGGCCGTCTCTGGCGGCCCGGATTCGATGGCGCTGCTCTACGGCTCGGCCGAGGCGGCAGATCGGACGGGGTGGCGGTTGTCGGTCGGCCATGTCCACCACGGCTGGCGCCCCCGCGAGGCCGATCGCGATCTCGCCTTCGTGGCCGACCAGGCGCGCCGGCTCGGTCTCCCCTTCTTCTCCCGGCGCTGCGACGCGCGGCGCGCGGCGCGCGATCTCGGCCTCTCGCCGGAAGCAGGGGCCCGGCACGTTCGCTACCGGGCGCTCTGCGCGATGGCCATGGAAGCGGGGGCCCGGATCGTGGCGACCGCTCACCAGCACGGGGACACGGTCGAGTCGCACGTGCTCGCGCGGGAGCGGCAAGGCGGAGTGGCGGCGCTCGCGGGGCCCCGCGAGATCCGGGCCGACGGCGTCGTGCGCCCGCTGCTCGCCGTGACCCGCGAAGAGATCCTGCGGTTTCTGGCCGAGCGCGGCGTCGCGTTCCGGCGCGACGCCTCCAACGGCGACCTGCGCCTGGCCCGAAATCGCGTCCGCCGCGCGCTCGCCCGCCTGCGCGAGGCCCCCGGCGGAGAGGACGCGCTCCGGGCGATGAGCCTCGAGATCGCAAGGCTCGGCGAGGAGCGCCGCCTCCTCGAGGCCGAGCTCGCGGAGCGAATCCTTCCCGCCGCGAAGATCGCGCCCGACGGCGCCGCGATCGACGCCGCGCTTCTCGCCGGCTGTTCGCCGGAGCTTCAGCGGCTGGCGCTTTCCCGTCTCGCCGCCCCGTTCGCCCGCCCGGGAAAGCCTCCGATGACCGGGCGCGAACGCGAGCGCCTGCTGGAGCGGCTGGCCGCCGGCGGCAATTTCCGCTTCGAGGCCGGGCGCCTCATCCGGTTCGAGCGGCGCCGCGGGACGCTCACGATCCGGCGCCGAGACTCGGAGCCGGTGTACGATTCTCCGGACCAAAGCTCGACAGGGCATTCGATGCCGGAGGTCGTCCCGTGAAACTCGAACGGCGCTTTGAATCCCGCCAGATCGCCGAGCGCGTGGAAGCCGTGGCCGGCGCCGTGGACCGGGACCTTCGGGACCGGCCGCTGATCGTCGTGTCCATCCTCAAGGGCTCGGCGTTCTTCATGGCCGACCTCGCGCGCAAGCTGCGCGGGCCGTTCGCCTGCGAGTTCCTGCACGTGCGGCGCGCCGAGGGCGCCCGCGAGGTGCTGCAGATCGACTTCGCGAGCGGATTCACCGTCAGGGAGAAGCACGTCTTACTTCTGAAAGACGTCGTGCACACGGGTGTGATCGAGACCTACCTCATGGACCACTTGAGGGGGGCCGGGGCGGCGTCCCTGCACCTGGGCGCGGTCGTGGACAAGCCGCTCGACCGCAAGACCAACGTGGCGGTCGACTTCTCCCTTTTTTCCGCCGAGAGCGACGGGCTCTTCGCCGGCTACGGGATGGAGCACGAGGGCCTGCACGCCCACCTGCCGGACATCTACGAAGTCGTCCCGGAGCAATAAATGCCCCCCGGAGTCCGTTAAACTGGGAGACCGGGTCCCGGGCCCGGAAGGGAGTACCCGCTTTGAACGCAACGATCAAGAACCTGCTTCTCTGGATGGTCATCCTGGTGCTGATCATCCTGGCCTGGAACGTCTTCAAGACGGGCGCGACGACCATCGAGGAGGTCACCTTCTCCCAGTTCCTCGACCAGGTCGCCCAGGGCCACGTCCAGAAGGTGCGGATCCGCGGTGAAGAGATCAGCGGCCAGTACGCCCCGTCGGCCGGGAAGCGCGACCCGCTCTTCAAGACCTACGCCGCCAACTATCCCGACCTCGTCAAGGACCTGCGCGCCAAGGGCGTCGAGATCGAGATCACGCCCCTGAAGGATTCGACCTTCGTCTCGGCGCTCGTCATGTACGGCCCCCTGATCCTGCTCGTCGCGATCTGGTTCGTCATCATGCGACAGATGCAGGCCGGCGGGAACAAGGCCCTCTCCTTCGGCAAGTCGCGGGCGAAGCTGCTCACGCCGACGCAGAAGAAGGTGACGTTCAAGGACGTCGCCGGAGTCGAGGAGGCCAAGGTCGAGCTCCAGGAGATCATCGAGTTCCTGAAGGACCCGCAGAAGTTCCAGAAGCTCGGCGGCAAGATCCCGAAGGGCGTGCTGCTCATCGGCTCTCCCGGCACGGGCAAGACGCTGCTCGCGCGGGCGGTGGCCGGCGAGGCGAACGTTCCGTTCTTCACGATCTCGGGCTCGGACTTCGTCGAGATGTTCGTCGGCGTCGGCGCCTCGCGCGTGCGCGACCTCTTCGAGCAGGGCAAGAAGAACGCCCCCTGCATCATCTTCATCGACGAGATCGACGCGGTCGGCCGCCACCGCGGCGCCGGCCTCGGCGGCGGGCACGACGAGCGCGAGCAGACGTTGAACGCCCTGCTCGTCGAGATGGACGGCTTCGACACGAACGAGGGCGTCATCCTCGTCGCGGCCACCAACCGGCCCGACGTCCT
The DNA here is from genome assembly GCA_963724465.1 of uncultured Acidobacteriota bacterium. GTDB lineage: Bacteria > Acidobacteriota > Thermoanaerobaculia > UBA5066 > Gp7-AA6 > DAHUXD01. The sequence goes on from CAVRUT010000013.1 coordinate 233,419, forward strand.
CGACCCGGCCCTGCTGCGCCCCGGCCGCTTCGACCGGCGCGTCGTCGTGGACCGGCCCGACCTGCGCGGCCGCGAGCAGATCCTGAAGGTCCACACGCGCAACACGCCGCTCGCCGAGAACGTGGACCTTTCCGTCATCGCCCGCGGCACGCCGGGATTCTCGGGAGCCGACCTCGCCAACCTCGTCAACGAGGCCGCCTTGAACGCGGCGCGCTTCAACAAGAAGAAGGTCGAGATGATCGACTTCGAGTACGCCAAGGACAAGGTCATGATGGGGCCGGAGCGCAAGTCCATGATCATGACCGAGGAGGAGAAGAAGAACACCGCGTATCACGAGGGCGGGCACGCGCTCGTCGCGGCGATGCTGCCCGACGCGGATCCGGTCCACAAGGTCACGATCATCCCGCGCGGCCGGGCCCTGGGACTGACGATGCAGCTTCCCGCCGAGGACAAGTACTCCCACACGAAGGAGTACCTCGAGGCCATGATCACCGTGATGATGGGCGGCCGCATCGCCGAGGAGAAGTTCCTCGGCCACATGACGACCGGCGCCGGCAACGACATCGAGAAGGCGACCGACCTCGCGCGCAAGATGGTCTGCGAGTGGGGCATGAGCGAGATGGGACCACTGACCTTCGGCCGTCCGGAGCAGGAGATCTTCCTCGGGCGCGACTTCGGGCGGACCCAGGACTATTCGGAGTCGACGGCCAACCAGATCGATGCCGAAGTCAAGCGCATCGTCACCAGCTCCTACGGGCGGGCGAAGAAGCTCATCGACGACAACGAAAAGGCGATGCACCGCATTGCCCGGACCCTGCTCGAGAAGGAAGTGCTCGACGGCGACGAGGTCCTTCAGATCATCGCCGAGGAGTCCGGTATCGACATTTCGAAGCTGCGGAAGGCCGGCCCTCCCAAGCCGCCGATCCTCCCGGGCGCCACGCCGGAGATCGCGGACGGGAAAATCGGCCCGCTGGTTCCCGAACCGGCGTGACGATCGCCGAATCGTTCCTCCCCGAATTCGACACCGAGATGGCGACGACGCGCCGCCTGCTCGAGCGCATACCCGCCGGCCGGCTCGGCTGGAAGCCGCACCCGAAATCCCGCAGCCTCGGTGAGCTTGCCACGCACGTGACAGAGCTCACGCGCTTCGGCATCCGGTTCGACAGGGACAGCTTCCAGATCGGCAGCGAGAAGGCGCCCCCGATGACGACCGCGGCCGAATTTCTCGCGCGGTTCGACGAGAACGTCGCCGGCAGCCGCGCCGCGATCGCGCGAAAGACCGACGACGAGATGGAGCGGGAGTTCACGGTCCTTCGCCCCGACGGCGAGGTCTTCTTCAAGCTGACGCGCAGGTCGCTCCTGCGGCGCGTCCTTCTGAGCCACGCCATCCATCACCGAGGCCAGCTGTCGGTCTACCTTCGCCTGAACGACGTCCCGGTACCGTCCATCTACGGCCCCACGGCCGACGAAGCGTCCTGACCGAGGCGGTCCCGAATCGCCGCACCGATGCCCGCCGTCGAAACGGACCGCCTCGCCCTGCGCCGCCTCGCGGTCGTAGACGCTCCATTCATCCTCGAGCTCCTGAACGATCCGGACTGGCTTCGCTTCATCGGCGACAAGGGCGTCCGGACGCTCGAGGACGCGAGGCAGTACATCCTGACCGGGCCGGTCGAAAGCTACGCGCGCCACGGCTTCGGACTCTTCCTGACCGCACTCAAGCCCGGCGGCACTCCGATCGGCCTCTGCGGCCTGACCAAACGAGAGGCCCTGGAGGACGTGGACGTCGGCTACGCCTTCCTGCCGCAGTTTCGAGGCAACGGATACGCCTGCGAGGCCGCCGGCAGCGTCCTACGGTTCGCGAAGGAGGAGGTCGGCCTTTCCCGCATCGTGGCGATCACGAATCCAGAAAACGAGCGGTCGATCCGGGTCCTCGAGAAGCTCGGCCTCGCCTTCGAGAGGATGGTCCGCCTCTCCGAGGGGGCCCCCGCGATCCGCCTGTACGCGCGGAAGCTCTAACCCCGGCAGCCCGGACCTACCGCGCCAGACGGCGCAGCTCCTCGGAGGCGGCCCGACTCGCGACGACGACGCTCCCGTCCCGCAGCGTGATCGCCAGCCGCCGGTCGTCGTAGGACCGCATGTGCTCGACCGCGTCGAGGTTCACGATGTGGGAGCGGTGGACCTGGCGGAACCGGGCCGGATCGAGGCGCGTCGCGAGCTCGGCCAGCGTCACGTGCAGCAGGAAGACGCCCTCAGGGGCATGCACTTCGGCGTAGTCGCCCTGGGCCTGGATCCGGCGGATCCCCTCGGCGGCGATCGGAACGATGCGGTCCCCGTGTCGCGCGAAGAGGCGGGACAGCGGCCCGGGAGCGAGGCAGCTGCGGACGCGGTCGCTCGCGGGCACCGGAGTGGACCCGAGCCGGGCGCGCACTCGCGCGACGGCCGAAGCCAGGCGCTCCCGCCCGAAGGGCTTGACGAGATAGTCGACGGCGCCGATCTCGAAGGCCGCCACGGCGAACCGGTCGTAGGCCGTGGTGAAGACGATCTCGGCCGGGTGGCGCAGCCGCCGCGCCACTTCCAGCCCGGAGAGCTCGGGCAGGCGCACGTCGAGAAACAGGAGGTCCGGCCGGTGCTCGTCGGCCAGAGCCAGGGCCGACCGGCCGTCGACGGCTTCGGCCACGACGTCGATCCAGGGGCTCTCGGCGAGGTACTCGCGGAGACTCTCCCGCGCGGGCGCCTCGTCCTCGGCGACGAGGGCACGGATGCGCGGCGCGCTCACGCCACCTCCGGCGCGGCGTCGTCGGGCAGCTCCAGGCGTACGCGCAGGCCGCCGCCCGCGGGCGACTCGAAGATCACTCGCGCCCGGCCGCCGTAGAGCGCCGCCAGGCGTTCCTGGAGAAGGCGCAGGCCCATCCGGGGGCTCGCCGCGATCTCTGCCTCCGAGGCCCCCGGCCCGTCGTCAACGACCTGGAGGCGCAGCCGGCCCCCGGACCGGCGGGCCGAGACCTCGACGCGCCCGCCCGAAGCGCGCGCCGAGACGGCGTGGACGATCGCGTTCTCGACGACCGGCTGGAGTGCGAAGGGCGGCACGGCGACCTCCAGCGCGGACGGGTCCGCCTCGATCTCGAGCCGGAGGCGGTCGCCAAGGCGCACGCGCTCGAGCTCGAGGTAGGTGCCGACGAAATCCCACTCGCGCGACAGGGGCACCCAGTCGCTGCCGGTCTGATGGACCCACTGCCCGAACCGCAGCAGCTCGCCCAGCCGCTCGAGGGCATCCTCCGCGCGCGCCGGATCGCGACGGACGAGACCGAGCAAGGCGTGGAGCACGTTGAGCACGAAATGCGGGTGAAGCTGCGACCGCAGGAGCTGGAGCTCGGCCCGAGCACGCAGCACGTCGGCCCGGGCCGCCCGCTCGCTCGCTTCACGCAGGGCCCCTGCCGTGTGCCATGCGTAGCCGATTCCGGCCAGGGCCACGTGGATCAGGATGTTGACGACCGTCTGCCACAACACGACCGGCCCGGCCAGAGGCCGCGTCGGGCCGGCCTCGAACCACCGGTCCACCTGGACCAGCAGGAGCCACCCGGCGGATGCGGCGACCGCGATCCCCAGCAACGCGGGGACCAGGCGGGTCACCAGGCGCCCGCGGCCTTCCATCGGCCACGGCCAGCGCCGCGCCAGACGCAGCGAGACGACGCCGAGAAGCGCGTTGGGAAGAACGGCGGCGACCGCGCCTCGGGCGGCCATGGAGATCGCCACACCGCTCGACGCGAAGAGGCCGGCGTAGACCGCTGCGAACAGCGTCCAGGCCCCCGCGTAGGCCAAGGCCGCCCGGAGCGCTTCGCGTGCCGACCGAGGCCCTCGCGGCGACGGCGAAAGATGTTCCAAGGCTCCGATTCTCGCGGCGGCGCGTCCGGACCGCAAGCGCCGCCTCTGCGGCGGCGCCTGCGGGCCCGTCAGGTCACCTCGCCGGCACAGGGGCCGCCGTCGGCACCGGCGGCGCGGGCGGCGCAGGGAGCGCCTCGATTTGCGGAAGGAGGACATCGCGCACGTAGTGCCACTCCGGCACCGCGGTCACCGCTCCCTCGGCGTAGGCCAGGGCCGCCGCACGCTCCGGCTTCGGGATGTGGGAGTAGAGGTAGGCCAGGTTCATGAGGTTCTCGGGGCCTCCCCAGGCCGGCGCCCAGGGCGGCCGGTTCGGCGCCGACGCCGCCTCTCGCCAGGCGCAGGCGAGGCCGTGGCGCAGCGTCGCCGCCGCCTTCCCGAAATCCCCGCCCCGGGGCGGCGGAGCGCTTGCCTGGTAGAACTCGTACCCTCCCTTGATCCAGAGGGCCCGCGGATTGTCACCGGCGTTTTCCATGAGCCACTTGAGGCCGGGAAGGGCCTCGTCGAGGATCGCCTTGCGCCGGACCTCGTCCTTGCCGACCACGTAGAGCAGGTTTCCCCAGCAGCCTACCATGGCGAGCCTCGCTTCAATCCAGTCGGGCCGCCTTTCGAGAGACGCCCGAAAACGCGCGACCGCCGTCTCCAGGTCCGAGGCCGAGATCCTCCGGCGGTGGCGTCTCGTTGAAGCCGTTCAGGGCCCGGCGCCAGACGGGCGAAGCCCCTCCAGTACTCCCGGTAGTCGTCGAGCGCCCCGGCGTCGAGGGCCGCGAGCTCCGCATCCAGGCGCGCGAGCGCCGCTCGGTCCCCGCGGTAGTCGGCCTCGAGCACCGCCGGAGCGAGCTCGCCCAGCCGAATCTCCGGCTTCCCGGCCGGCGCGGGCGCCGCGAGCACGGCCAGCGCCAGAGTCCATGCAATGAGGTTCATGACGGTTTCCTCCTGCGACGTCGTACGGGAAGTGGCGCCCGGCGGCGCCCCCCGGTCGGCGAGCGGCCGGTGCGGCCCGTCCACGGGGCGGCGAGGGCGTCGAACGGCGCGCCGAGCGCGTGTTCGCTTCCGGGGCCTGCGGGCATCCACTAGACTCGCCGGGTGGCAGCCGATCTCGTCATCCCGGCCCCGGACCCGGAGACACTCCGCGAGATCGCAGCCTGGGACGGCTTGCGCCTGGCGACCTTTCCGGCCTCGGACTTTCCGGTGGACGTCGTGCGCTTCGGCGGCACGAGCTCCCCGCCGGTGGTGCTGTCCCGGTCGAGGCGGGCCGAGACGCTCAGGGCCCTTCCGGCCGGCCTGCGGTCGCGCGCGGAAGCGGCCTTCGAGCGGGCCGCCCGCCGGCCGGCCGCGCTTCGCCTGGCCCACGGCCGCAGCCTGGACCTTACGGCGGGCCCCGTCGTGATGGGTGTCGTCAACGTGACACCCGATTCCTTCTCGGACGGGGGCGTCCACTTCGACCGCGGCCGCGCCGTCGAGGGAGCGCTCGCCATGTTCGAGCAGGGTGCCGCGATCGTGGACGTCGGCGGAGAGTCGACGCGGCCCTCGACCTACGGCGACGGCCCGGGAGCTTCCGGCCGACGAGGAGATCGCCCGCGTCGTTCCCGTCGTCGCGGGCATCCGCGCGCACTCGCAGGCTCCGCTCTCGATCGACACGCGGAAGGCCGCGGTCGCCCGCGAGGCGCTCGCCGCCGGCGCGGACCTCGTCAACGACGTCACGGCGCTGCGCTTCGACCCCGCCATGGCCGCCGCGATCGCCGGGGCCGGAGCGGGCGCTATCCTCATGCACATGAAGGGCACCGATCCGCGGACGATGCAGGACGACGTGGCGTACGCGCACCCGCTCGCCGACATTGCCGCCTTCCTCGCCGACGCCGCCGACCGCGCCGCCGAGGCCGGCCTGTCGGCCGACGCGATCGCGCTGGACCCGGGCCTCGGTTTCGGCAAGAGCCCCGAGGGAAACCTCCTGCTCCTGCGCCATCTCTCGGCCTTCGCCTCCCTGGGGCTGCCGGTCGCCGTCGGGGCGTCGCGCAAGGCATTCGTCCGGCGCTTCTCGGGCGTCGCGGACGGCGCTCCCCCGGCCGACCGGCTGCCCGGCTCGCTCGCCGCGCTCTCGGCGGCGGCCCACGCCGGCGCGAGGATCCTGCGTGTCCACGACGTGCCCGAGTCCGTCCGATTTCTCCGCCTCTCCGGCGCCATCGCCCGCGCCGGCGCGCCGGAGCCGCGCCCGGCCGGAGCCGCCGTCCGGTGATGCAGGCCTTCGCCTCCCGGTTTTCCGCGCTCGGTCACCTGAATTTCGGATGGCGCGACGCGCTGGACATCGCGATCGTCGCCGTCATCACGTACGCGCTGTTGCGGCTGATCCGCGGCACGCGGGCCGCCCAGATGATGCTCGGGCTCTTCGCGATCTTTGCCGTCTACGCCGTGGCGAGCCTTCTCAATCTCGTGGCGCTGACGACCGTCCTGAAGGCGCTCATCTTCTACGTGCCCTTCGCGATCATCGTCCTGTTCTCGCACGAGCTGCGCCGGGCGCTCGCCGCGTTCGGACGCACCCCGTTTTTCGCCCTCTTCTCCGGCTACCACGCGGAAGAGACGGTCTCCGAGATCGTCCTCGCCGTGACGTCGCTCTCGGCCCGGAGGGTCGGCGCGCTCATCGTGCTCGAGCGGCGCGAGGGCCTGAAGACCTACATCGAGAACGGCTCGCGCATCGACGCCGCGGTGTCCTACGAGCTGCTGGTGACGCTCTTCGCGCCCGGAACGCCCCTTCACGACGGCGCGGTCATCGTCTCGGGCGACCGCATCGCGGCCGCCGCGAGCTTCCTGCCGCTCTCGCTCAAGGAGAGCCTGCCCAAGCGCTTCGGCACCCGTCACCGCGCCGCAATCGGCATCAGCGAGGAGACCGACGCGCTGGCGGTCCTGGTCTCGGAGGAGCGGGGCACCATCTCGCTCGCGCGCGGCGGCGAGCTCCAGGAGGACCTCGACGCCAAGTCCCTGCGCGACCTTCTCTTCCGCGAGTTCGCGGCGCACAGGTAGGACGGAAACGATGCAGCTGTCAGGGATCCTCTTTCGTAACTTCGGAACCAAACTGCTGGCGCTCGCCATCGCCTGCGGCACGTGGTTCGTGCTTTCGGGGCAGCGGCGCGAGCGCATCTCGGAGCGCAGCTACCGGATCCCTCTCTCGATCGTGAACCTTCCCGCCGGCACGATGATCGTTTCGCCGCTGCCGGACGCCGTGGACGTGCGGATCAGGGGCGCCTTCACGCCCCTGCGGACCCTCGAGCCGGCCAAGCTCGAGGCCGTCCTCGACCTCGCCGACGCGGCGCCCGGCGAAAAGCGCTACCCGCTGGGGCCCTCCGACATCAACGTTCCCGCCGACGTGGAGGTCGTTGCGATCGCTCCGGGCGAGGTCCGGCTCGTCCTCGACGCCGTCGCGGAGAAGACGCTGCCGATCGTGGCCGAACTGGCCGGAGAGCCCGCCGCCGGGGCATACCTGGACGAGGTGGCGGTCGATCCCCGCACCGCCCGTATCCTCGGGCCCGCCAAGACGCTGGCGAGGCTCGTCAACCTTCCGACCCAGCCCGTCTCGATCGAGGGCCGCGACGCGCCGTTCACCGAAACGACGACGCTCGCGCTCCCGGCGGCCGGGGTGCGGGTGCGGGAAGGCCAGCTCGTCACCGTCCGCGTGAGGATCCGACCCGCGCCCACGCCCGAGCCGACGGCCCGGCCGACGCCAGCGCGGTCGAGGAAGGGGAGATCGTGAAGCTTTTCGGCACGGACGGGCTGCGGGGCAAGGCGGGCGAGTTCCCGCTCGACTCCGCCTCCGTGCGCCTGCTCGGGCGCGAGCTCGGCCGTCGGCTCTCGGGCGGCCGCCCCGCCCGCGTCGTCGTCGGCGGAGACACGCGCGAGTCCACGCCGCGCATCGTCGCCGACGTCGCCGCAGGCCTCGCGGAGGGCGGCTGCAACGTCGCGCCGGCCGGTGTCATCACGACGCCCGGCGTGGCGGAGCTCGTCCTCGAGCTCGGCGCGCGAGCCGGAATCGCGGTGTCCGCCTCCCACAACCCGTACGAGGACAACGGCATCAAGATCTTCGGGCCCGACGGGCGAAAGTGGCCGGACGCGGAAGAGGAGTACCTCGAGGACCGGCTCGAGGAGGGGCGCGCATCGGCCGAGCACGTCGTGACGCCGCCGCCGCCCGACCCCGACCCGGGCCTCGTGGCGACGTACGTCTCGCGCCTCAAGGCGAGCCTTCCGGGGGACCTCGACGGCTTCGCAGTCCTGATGGACACGGGCAACGGCGCGGCCTTCCAGATCGGCCCGAGGGCCTTCCACCGCGCGGGCGCGCGGGTCACTGCGATCCACGACACCCCCGACGGGCGCAACATCAACCTCGGCTGCGGCGCTCTCCACCCGGAGGGGATGGCGCGAGCCACGCGCGAGTCGGGCGTCGCGCCTCGGCGTCGCCTTCGACGGCGACGCCGACCGCTCGATCTTCGCCGACGAGACGGGGCGGATCCTCGATGGCGACGACGTGCTCTGGATCATCGCCCGAGACTGGAAGGCTCGCGGCCGCCTGCCGGAGGGAGGCGTGGTCGGGACGGTCATGTCCAACTTCGGCCTCGAGGCCGCGCTCGAGCGCGAAGGCATCGCGTTCCGGCGCTCTGCCGTGGGCGACCGCAACGTCGCCCGCCTGATGGACGAGACCGGGGCCGCGCTCGGCGGCGAGACCTCGGGGCACGTCCTGCTCGCCCCGCTCTCGCCGGCCGGGGACGGGATCCTGACGGCGCTCATCCTCTCCTCGATCGTGCGCGCCGACGGCCGGCGCCTGTCCGAGCTGGCGACGCTCGAGAAGATGCCCCAGACCCTGCGCAACGTCCGCGTCGCGCGCCGCGCCCCCATCGAGGACCGGCCGCGGATCGGCCAGGCCGTCGCTCGGGCCGAAGACGCCCTGCGCGGGCGCGGCCGCGTGTTCCTGCGCTACTCGGGAACCGAGCCCCTGCTTCGGATCCTCGTCGAGGGCCCCGACGCGGATGAGGTTCGGTCGGTCGCCGACGAAATCGAGGCCACCGTGAAGGCGGAGCTCGCCTGAAGGGCATCCGCGCCGTCCTCTTCGACGCCAGGGGGCACGCTCATACACGTGGACGGCGAGCGCGTCTGCGGCGCCGCGGGCGTCTCGTTCGATGCCGGCGCCTTCCGTGCCGCGGAGGCGGCGGCGGTCGGCGCGGTTCGGCGCTTCGTCGTGGCGCATCCGGAGTCGCGCGACGCCGAGCGGCTCCCCCTCTATCTGGAAACCCTGCTCCAGAGCCTCGGGCTCGCGGACGAGGCGGGGCGCCGCCTCGCGGCGGGACGCGTCGCCGGCGAGCACCACCGGGCGAACCTCTGGTCGCGTCCCGGGGACGGCGCCGTGCGGATCCTCGAAACGCTGCTCTCGCGCGGCTACCGCGTAGCCGTCGTCTCCAACGCCGACGGGCGCGTTCGCGGTCTGCTCGAGGCCGCCGGCCTGGCGCGCCTGCTCGAGTTCGTCCTGGACTCGGCTGAGGTCGGCGTCGAGAAGCCCGACCCGCGCATCTTCCACGTCGCGACCGGGCGTCTCGAGCTGCCCCCCTCGACCTGCGCCTACGTCGGGGACATCTACGAGATCGACGTCGTCGGCGCCGAAAGGGCGGGCCTCGCCGGCATCCTTCTCGGCGACGCGCCGGCGCCGGAGTCCGTGCTCCGCGTCCCGAGCCTGTCCTCCCTCGACCCCCTGTTCCCGGGATTCGCATAGAATTTCCGGCCGACATACCCGGTCTCGCCAATGGAAAGGAGGCCTTCATGGCCAGGCGCACCACTCACCGCAGCGTCGCGGGCAAGAAGCTCTATGCGGTCAGGGATTCGAAGGGGCGTTTCAAAGACATCCAGACGTACGAACGCGCGCACCGCGCGGACCTCGCCCACAAGAGCAAGTCCGAGCGGGGCAAGGCCGCGAAAAAGAAGTAGTCCGCGTCGCCGCGCGGGTGGAAGGAGGCTCCAATGCTTGGCGCCCTGGCGCAACACTGGTGGGTCGTCCTGCTGCGCGGAATCGCGGCCATCCTCTTCGGGCTCATGGCGTACGCGTGGCCCGGCGTGACGATCGCCGTGCTCGTCCTGATCTGGGGCGCCTACGCCCTCGTGGATGGCGTCTTCGAGATCGTCGCGGGCGTGCGCGCGAAATACGGCCCGCTCGTCCTGCTCGGCATCCTCGGCGTCGCGGCCGGCGTAGTGACGTTCTTCTGGCCCGGCATCACGGCGATCGCGCTGCTCTACATCATCGCGTTCTGGGCCATCGTGGCCGGCGTGCTGCAGATCTCGGCGGCCTTCCGGCTGCGCAAGGAGATCGAGGGCGAGTGGCTCTGGATCCTGTCGGGCCTCTGCACGGTCGTCCTCGGCTGCCTGCTCATCGCGCGGCCGGGCGCGGGGGCGCTCTCGGTCGTCTGGCTGATCGCCACCTTCGCGATCGCCTGGGGGATCCTGCTCGTCGCCCTCGCCTTAAAGCTGAAGGGACACCTCGGGCGACTTCAGGGGAAGAGGGCGTAGGGACAGCGGCAGTCTCGATTCAGTTCGCGGCGCGAGAAGTCTCCCGAGCGAAGCGAGGGAGGAGGCTCGCGCCGCGGGAGCCGCAGCGCAGCGAGGGATCAGGCTTGCGGTCGAGCCGGCATCCCGGCGAGCCGCAACCCGGTGCGGCCGTAGGCCGCAGATTCCTCGCTGCGCGGAGGCGACGGCTTATCCGTAGCGCTCCACGTCCGGCGGGATCGCGCCGATGACGTTCGCGTCCGTGAAGATGATCGCCGTGCCCGCGATCGGCAGATAGACGGTGTGATTTCCCGCGGCCATGTCCACGCGGCACTCGTAGTAGCCGAGCGGGGAAATGGTCATCAGGGTGGCGGGCTTGTTCTTGAAATCGAGCAGCGGGCAGAACACGATGACGTTGGACGGCATGTCCGACTCACTCCTTCCCGAGAATCGCCAGCATCTCTTCCCACGTGACCACGGGGACCCCGAGGGCCTTCGCCTTTTCGAGCTTCGATCCCGGTGATTCTCCCACGACCACGTAGTCGGTCTTCTTCGAGACGGAGCCCGCGATCTTCGCACCGGCCGCCGCGAGCCTCTCCGCGGCCTCCTCGCGCGTGATCCCGGCGAGGGTCCCGCTCAGGACTACCGTCCGGCCCGCCAGGGCCCCGGCGGCCGCGCGCTCGCGCCTCTCTCCGTCGAACCGCACGCCGTGGAGCCGCAGCTTCTCGAGAAGCTCCCGGTGCCTCGGGTGCGAGAACCAGTCCCGGATCGCTGCGGCCGTGTTCGGGCCCACGTCCTCGACCGCCTCGAGTTCCTCCGGGGCGGCCGACGCAATCGCGTCGATCGTCCCGAAGTGCCCGACGAGGGTCTTCGCCGCCTTCTCCCCGACGTGCCGGAGCCCGAGGGCGAACAGCAGGCGGGAGGCGTCGTTCTGCTTGCTCTTCTCGATCTCGGCGATCAGGTTCGCCGCGGACTTCTCCCCCCAGCGCTCGAGCTCGACCAGGTTCTCGGCCCGGAGGTCGTAGATCGAGGCGACGTCCGACAGCAGGCCCGCCGTCGCGAGCTGGTCCACGAGCTTCTCTCCAAGCCCCTCGATGTTCATGGAGCGGCGCCCGCAGAAGTGGCGCAGCGCCTCGCGGACGACGGCCGGGCAGCCGGGGTTCACGCACCGGGTCGCGACCTCGCCCTGCTCGCGGACGACCGAGTCGCCGCAGATCGGGCACGTCTCGGGCATCCGGAAGGGCGCGGCGCCCTTCGGCCGCTTCCCGAGGACGACGCGGACGACCTTCGGGATCACGTCGCCGCCCTTCTCGACCACGACCGTGTCGCCGACGCGGACGTCCTTGCGCGAGAGGTCCTCGTAGTTGTGAAGCGTCGCGCGCTTGACCGTCGTGCCGGCCAGGAGAACGGGGTCGAAGTGGGCCACCGGCGTGAGCGTCCCGGTGCGGCCGACGTTGACGCCGATTTCCCGAACCACCGTCGTGGCCTCCTCGGCGGGGTACTTGAAGGCCAGGGCCCAGCGCGGCGATTTTGCGGTCGTCCCGAGCGCCTCCTGCGCCCGGCGGTCGTCCACCTTGATGACGACGCCGTCGGTCTCGAAGTCGAGAGCGTGGCGCTTCTCGCGCCACGCCTCGACGAACGCGCCCACTTCGGCGAAGGTCTCGCAGCGCCGCCAGTGCGGGTTGACCGGGAAGCCGAGCGCCGCGAGCTTCTCGAGCGCCGCGGACTGGCTCTCCGGAAGGGGGCTCGCCTCCACCACGGCGTAGAGCCAGGCGTCGAGCCGGCGCTTCGCCGTGATCCGGGAGTCGAGCAGCCGCATCGTCCCGGCGGCCGCGTTTCTCGGGTTGGCGAAGAGGGGCTCGCCCTCGGCCTCCCGCCCGGCGTTGACCCTCTCGAAGGCCTTCTTCGAGTAGTACACCTCGCCGCGGACCTCGAGGGCCCCCGTCTCGGAGATCGTGAGCGGGACCGTCCGGATCGTCCGGACGTTGGACGTGACGTCGTCGCCGCGCACGCCGTCGCCCCGGGTCGCGCCGCGCACCAGCCGTCCTCCCTCGTACCTGAGTGAGATGGAGAGCCCGTCGATCTTGAGCTCCGCCACGAACCCGGTGGGCTCGCGCCCCAGCACGCGCGCGGCCCGCGCGAGCCAGGCCTCGGCGTCTTCCCAAGAATACGCGTTCTCGAGCGAGAGCATGGGCCGAGCGTGGACGACCGTTTCGAAGCCCTCTGCCGGCTCGCCGCCCACGCGGCGCGTCGGCGAATCCTCGCTTGCGAGGGCCGGGTGCTCGGCCTCGAGAGCGATGAGTTCGCGCATGAGGGCGTCGAACTCCGCGTCCGTGATCTCCGGCCGGCCGTCGCCGTAGTAGAGCCGTTCGTGCCGCCGGATCTCCTCGCGGAGCGCCTCGACGCGCTTTCGGACGGCGGGAGGGGCGCTCTCGGGCGGCATCGGCGCCATGCTACAGTCACCGCAATGTCCGCGGCAAAAGTGCGAGTCCTCGCGCTCTGCGCGAGCGCGGCGGCCGCCCGGCTCTTCTCCCAGCCCTTTCCGCCCCCGGTGGCCTCGTACCAGATCACGTGCCGCCTCGACGCCGAGAAGAAGACCGTGGAGGCCACAGAGGTTCTCGCCTGGAAGAACACGACGTCGCGGCCGGCTCCGACCCTGCGGCTCCACCTCTACCTGAACGCGTTCCGCAACACCCTTTCCACCTTCTGGCGCGAGTCGGGCGGCGAGCATCGCGACGGAAGGCTGCCAAACTCGTGGGGCTCGATCGAGATCACGCGCATGACCGGACCCGACGGCGCGGACCTTCTGCCCGCGATGCACTTCGTCTCGCCCGACGACGGAAATCCGGACGACCGCACGGTGGCCGAGGTCGTGCTGCCCAGGCCCGTTCAGCCGGGGGAGACGATCTCGGTGGCCATGGATTTCGTGTCGCGGCTGCCCCGGGTCTCGGTGCGGACCGGATACAAGGACGAGTTCCTCATGGTCGCGCAGTGGTTCCCGAAGGTCGGCGTTTTCGAGGAGAAGGGCTGGAACTGCCACCAGTTCCACGCCTCGAGCGAGTTCTTCTCCGACTTCGGCAACTACGACGTGTCCATCGACGTCCCGGCTCGCTACAAGGGAAAGGTCGGGGCGACGGGCCAGCGGATCGACGAGCGGGAGACCTCGGCCGGGCGGGTGCTCTACCGCTTTCGACAGCAGGGCGTCCACGATTTTGCCTGGACCGCAGACCCGAGTTATCTCGTCCTCGAGGACGCCTTCCGCGAGGCCGGCCTCGGCGACGTCCGGCTCCTGCTCTATCTGCAGCCCGAGCACGCCGACCAGGCCGAGCGATACTTCGGCGCCGCGAAGGCCGCGCTCTCGGGCTACGGGCGCCTCCTCGGGCCCTACCCCTACCCCACGCTTTCGATCGTGGACCCGCCGTGGGGCGCCCGCGGCGCGGGCGGCATGGAGTACCCCACGCTCGTCACCGGCGGCACCGCCTGGAGTGCGCCGCGCAGCATCCAGCGGCCCGAGGCCGTCACCGTTCACGAGGCCGGGCACCAGTTCTTCTACGGCCTGCTCGCCTCCAACGAGTTCGAGGAGGCGTGGCTCGATGAGGGCTTCAACAGCTACGTGTGCGACCGGGTGCTCGGCGCCGCCTACGGCCCGAACCACGTGGACCTGGGCGTCTTCGGCCTCCACTTCCCGCTCGGGATCGAGATTCGCTATCCGCTCGACGTCAACCGGCGGTACTTCGCGGTCGCCGACTGGGACGTTCTCGCCTCCGAAAGCTGGAAGTTCCGAGGCCGGACCTCCTACGGCGGCCAGGTCTACGCAAAAACCGCGCTCACTCTGGCGACCCTCGAGCGCCTGCTCGGGACGCCCGTTATGGACCGGGCGCTGCGGCTCTACGCGGACCGCTGGCGCTTCCGGCACCCGACGACGAAGGACTTCATCGCAGCCGTCAACGAGGCGGCGGGCGCGGACTGGAGCTGGTTCTTCGAACGCACGTTCTTCTCGTCGGCCATCGTGGACTACGCCGTCGCCGAGGCCGAGAGCAAGCCGGCAACGCCGCCGCGAGGGCTCTTCGATCGGGACGGCAAGCTTGTGGACGCGCCGCCGCCCGCTCTGGCCAAAGCGCGCGGTTACGACAGCCTCGTGACGGTCGTGCGTCGCGGCGACGCGCCCATGCCCGTGGACGTCCTGCTGCGCTTCGACGGCGGCCACGTCTACCGTTCCCACTGGGACGGAGAGGCGCGCTGGAAGCGCTTCCGTGTCGCAGAGGGGCCGCGCCTGCTCGAGGCCATCGTCGACCCGGACGAGAAGATCCTCCTCGACGCCGACCGCACCAACAACGGCTGCCGCCCCGAGCCGGACCTGCGCGCGGCGACGCGATGGACGGCGCGAGCGGTCTTCTGGGTCCAGAACATGATCGACTTCATGACGGTGGCGTGGTGAGCCGCCGGGGCCCTCGAGCCGTCACCTGCTTCCTGCGCGGGCTCGGCTTCTCGCTCTCGAAGCCCTACCTCGCCGTCGCTCTCTGGCTCATCCAGCTCATGCTCGCCGCGGCCCTCATCCTTCCGATCGGCAACCAGATGCACGCCCTGCTCGACCGCTCCCCCTCGGGCGAGAAGATGGTCGCCGTCCCCGACTACGGCTGGTGGGAGACCGTCCGGCGGGTCCACCCGGACGTCCTCGGAAACTTCCCCGAGATCGCCACGGGCCTGCTTTCTCCCGAAGGCATACGCTGGTCGGAGCTGCCCGGGATGCGCGGCGTGGGCGCCACGGCGTTCTCGCTCGCGCTGCTGGCGATCGTGCTTCACGCCTTCGCGCTCGGCGGAACGCTCGGCGCCCTGCGGGAGCCGTCGGCCTCGCTCGTGACCTTCGGCCGGGAGGGCATGCGGCGGATGCCGGCCTTTCTCGTCTTCACGTTCGCGGCCTGGGGCGCCGCGTTCGCCGCCTACCAGTGGATCTACGTCGGGTCCGGGGAGGCGCTCGGCCCGCGCGTCAAGGACCTCCACACCGAGCAGGCCGCACTCGCCGTGACGGGCCTGCGCCTGGCGGCGGTGGCCCTGGCGCTCGCCGTGATCAAGCTGCTCGCAGACTCCGTGCGCACGGTGTGGGTGGCGCGGCCGGATCTTCCGCCGGTCTCGCGCTTTCTCTTCGGCATCGGCGGCGCGGTCGGGCGGCCGCTGCGGCTCTTCGGGATCCTCGGGATGTACGCCGTCACGACGGCCGGCCTGTACCTGATCTGGCTCGTGCTCGACCCGTCGGCCGGCGGCGAAGCGCGGTTCGCGCTCGTCCCGCTCATCCTGACTCAACAGGTCTTCGTTTTCGTCCGGCTCCTGATCAAGATCGGTTACTACGCCGGCATCTCCGAGGCGCTGACGCGCGCGCCTTCGCCCGAGTATTCGTACGTGGCGGGCGCCCCGGGCCCCGCCGGCCTAGCGCCGGCCGCCGCGGACGAAGCCCCGCTCGATCGCGCGTAGCGCGGGGTCGAAGCGCACGCGGTACACGAACGGCTGTCGGCGGATGCCGTCCTTGCCGCCCGGCTCCCACGGCCCCGTGAACCACGGCAGGAATCGCAGGTCCTGGACGACGACTTCCGTGCCGCCGTCGCGCGACGGGTACACCGTCTCCAGCGGAAATCGCGCGAACGCGAGGTAGACGCCGATGTCCGGAAGGGCCCGCGCGGCCTCGAGGACCGGCGAGTCGGAGGGTCGCTCGAAGCTCCGGATCTTCGCTTTTTCGGGCGGCGGGTAATAGTCCCGAAGGCTCGAGATGACCTGGCTCCATTTCTTCGGGGGCTGCGGGTCGTCCGAGCCCTCCGCGAAGGGACCGATGTCGAAGAAGGCCGCGTGGACCTCGCCCTCGCGCTCGGACAGGCCGAGCCAGCGGAAGGGCGACAGAAACTGCGGCAGCACGGCGACCTTCGCCGAGGGGGGCGGGGCGTCCATCCGTCTCCAGGTCCGGAGGGCTCGGGCGTGGAGGGCCGCGCAGAAACCGATGTAGCCGGCGAGCAGCACCGAACCCGCGGCGGCGATGCGCCGGCCGCGGTCCCGGAAGAGGAGCGCGAGGACGAGCGTCACGAGCACCGTCCCGGTGAAGTACGGGTCCAGGATGAAAACCCAGTCGAGCGAGTAACGGGCCCGCGACGCGGGCGTCCAGAACATCGTGCCGAAACTCGTAATCCAGTCGAAGAGGATGTGCGATGCCAGGCCCACCGAGGTGAAGAGCCAGAGCGTCGTCAGGTGCGCCCGCCGCAGGAAGATCTTCAGGGCGAGCGCGACGGCCAGCGACAGAAAGGGCAGGACGAGAAACGAGTGGGTCCAGCTGCGGTGGTCGCGCAGGTAGTCGAGCCGGGTCGAAATGAAGAGGAAGTCGAGGTCCGGAACCATGGCCGCGACCGCGCCTGCCAGGAGCGCGACGCGCGCCCCGGGCCGGTCCGTCAACGACCGCCCGAGAACCGACCCGGCGATCCCGTGCGAGATCGTGTCCATGCGAGGGCGAATGATACATTTCCACGAGCTGTCGGCTCTCGGCTGCCAGCGATCAGCTCATGACGGAGCAGTCGCTTCACGGAAAAATCGCTCTCGTGACGGGAGCGTCCTCGGGACTCGGCCGGGCCTTCGCCGTCGCCCTGGCCGGCGCCGGCGCGAAAGTCTTCCTCGCGGCGCGCCGGGAGGAGAAGCTGCGCGAGGTCGTGCACGAGATTGCGCGGCAGGGCGGCGAGGCCGTGTACCACGTCGTCGACGTGCGCGTCGTGCCCGCGCTCTACGACCTCGTCGACGTTCTGCTGTCCCGCTACAAGCGCCTCGACATCCTGGTCAACAACGCGGGCCTCGGGTACCGGGCTCCCCTGCTGGAGACCCGGCGGTCGGAGATCGCCGAGATGCTCGAGACGGACCTGAACGCGGCGATCTACCTGACGCAGGCCTGCCTGAACGCCCTGCTCAAGTCCGCGCCCTCGGACGTCGTCAACGTCTCCTCCATCGCGGGCCTGGAAGGCTTCGCGGAGGGGACCGTCTATTGCGCGGCCAAGGCCGGCCTGGTGGGCTTCACGCGGGCCCTCGCCCAGGAGCTGAAGCCGGCCAACATCCGGGTCACGGCGCTCTGCCCGGGCTCCGTCGAGACGGACTTCTTCGACCGCTTCCGGCCCACGCTCGAGCGGCCGCAGATGCTCCGCGTCGAGGACGCGGTGCGGGCGCTCCTGTACGTGCTGACCTCGCCTCCGAACGTGCTCCACGGCGAGGTTGTGCTGCGCCCCCGGGTGGTGTGATCCGAGTCACCCCGGCGTCAGACCCCCTTCGGGGGCCAGACCCCGCTATACTTTTTTCATGCCTTCCATCCTTCTCGTCGACGACAGCGGCCTCTTTCGCGGGGCGGCGGAAGAGGTTTTGAAGCGCACCGGGTGCGAGACGCTGACGGCCTCGAACGGCACCGAGGCGCTCGACATCGCCCGGCGCGAGAAGCCGCAGATGATCGTCGTCAAGGCCGGCATCTCCCCGATGACGGGGCTCGACCTGTGCCGCGTGCTCAAGGCCGATCCCGAATTCGCGAAGACGCCGATCGCGCTCGTCGGCCTGCCGGGCACCGAGGACGCCGCCCGCAGGGTCGGAGCGGACGCGATGCTCGCCCTGCCGCTCGATCCCGAGGCGTTCTTCGCCGTCATTCGCCGTTTCCTGCAGGTCATGCCGCGGGAAGAGGCGCGGGCCTCGGTCGAGTGGTCGATCACCTTCTGGCGCGACGGAATGCAGCACACCGGCACCATCCGGGACCTGTCCCGCGGAGGGTTCTTCGTGCGCACGCCGGTGCGCCAGCCCGTCGGCGCGAGGCTGGACGTCTCCTTCGAGGTCCCGGTCGAGCGCGGGGTCAAGACCATCGTGGCCGAGGCCATCGTCGTCCGGCTCGGCCGCGACGCCGACCAGGGGCTCGGGTGCCGGTTCTTCCAGCTGTCCGCGGCGTCCCGGCAGAACCTCGAGGAGTGCCTGCGCATCCTCGCGCTGGGCGACGTGCCGGCGTAACCGTCGCCTTCGCTTGCGAGGGATCTGCGCCCCTGCGGGGCGCACCGCCGTCCGGCTCGCCCAAAGGGGCTCGACCGGCCGGCTGATCCCTCGCGGCGCTCCGGCTCCCGCGGCGTGCGCCTCCTCCCTCCCTCCGGTCGGGAGACTTCGCACGCCGCGAACTACAGCCGCAGTGCCGCTCGACAGTGGCGTCAGCCAGGCCCCGAGCGAAGCGGAGGCGACGAAAGGTCGACGAGCTCGATCCCGGCGTCGCGAGCGACCTTGACGGAGCGCTCGTCGCGGTAGAACTCGCCGTAGTAGACGCGCGTGAGGCCCGAATTCGCGATCAGCTTGAAGCAGGGCCAGCACGGGCTCGCGGTCGTGTAGATCTCGGCTCCGTGGATCGCGACACCGTTCTTCGCGGCCTGGATGATCGCGTTGGCCTCGGCGTGGACCGTGGCGACGCAGTGGCCGTCCTCCATCAGACAGCCGACGTCCGAGCAGTGGGCCAGGCCCCGGATCGAGCCGTTGTAGCCTGTCGAGAGAATCGTGCGGTCGCGGACGATCACGGCGCCCACGTGCTTGCGGGGACACGTCGAGCGGGTCGCGACCTGCCGCGCGATGTTCATGAAGTACGTGTGCCAGTCGACGCGTTGCTCGCCCATCCGGCGATTATGCCTCGCCTGTCAACGCGGCGGGCCGCGGACCCCGACGGCAAACCCCGCGGCGCGCCCGGCTATGTCAGAATCGGAGCGTGAGAGGAGCTCGCCGCGTCGTCGTCACCGGAATGGGAGCCGTCACCGCGCTCGGGCCGACCCTCGATGAGTCCTGGAAGGGCCTGCTCGCGGGCGATTGCGGAATTCGCCCTCTCTCGCTCTTCGACGCGTCCGCCTATCGCACTCAGACCGCGGCGGAGGTCGGCGACATCCCGGACGGGTTCCTGACGCCGGCCGAGCGGCGCCGGATGTCCCGAGCCGATCGCATGGGCGTTGCTGCCGCGCGGGAAGCCATCGCCGCCTCGGGCCTCGACCTCTCGCGGGAGGACCCGACGCGCCTCGGCGTCATCCTCGGGGGGGGCACGTCCGGCCTCATCGACTCGGAGGCCTTTTTCGAGCTGTACCTGCGAGGCCGCAAGGCGCGTCCCTCGAAGGTCCTCAACCACCTCCCCGACTCGATCACCGACCGGGTCGCCCAGCGCTTCGGGCTCGAGGGAATCAAGTCCACGATCACCACGGCGTGCTCGTCCTCGGCCAACGCCCTGGGCTACGCGTTCGACGCGATCGTGGCCGGCCTGGCCGACGTCGTCGTCACGGGCGGCTCGGACGTCCTGGCGCGGCTGACCTACGGAGGCTTCAACTCCCTGCGCTCGGTGGACCCGGACCCGTGCCGACCCTTCGACCGGGAGCGCAAAGGGCTGTCGATCGGCGAAGCCGCCGGCATCCTCGTCCTGGAGGAGGAAGGGCGCGCCCGCCGCCGCGGAGCGCCGGTCATCGCGGAGTTCCGCGGCTACGGGGTGACCTCCGACGCGTACCACATGACCGCCCCCGACCCCTCGG
Source organism: uncultured Acidobacteriota bacterium (assembly GCA_963724465.1). Classification (GTDB taxonomy): domain Bacteria; phylum Acidobacteriota; class Thermoanaerobaculia; order UBA5066; family Gp7-AA6; genus DAHUXD01. The sequence continues at coordinate 253,350 of CAVRUT010000013.1, forward strand.
GCTCGGCCGGGGGCCGCACGATCGCGGCCGCTCTCGAGGACGCGGGCTTGAATCCGGAGGACGTGGACTACGTCAACGCCCACGGCACCGCGACCCCCCAGAACGACTCGGCCGAGACCGCCGCGCTCAAGGCTGCCCTCGGCGAGCGCGCTCGGAAGATCCCGATCTCCTCCATCAAGTCCATGATCGGCCACTGTCTCTGCGCCTCCGGCGCCATCGAGGCGGTCGCGACCGCACTGACCGTGCGCGACGGGAAAGTGCCTCCGACCATCCACTACGAGAACCCGGACCCCGCGTGCGACCTCGACTACGTCCCCAACGCGGCCCGCGACCGCGAGGTCCGCGTGGCGCTCTCGAACTCCTTCGCGTTCGGGGGCAACAGCTCGGTCGTCGTGCTCGTGCGGTACGACGCGTAGCGCGGGCCCGACGCGGCCGGAGGCAATCAGAGACCAGTGGTTCACGCCGACGGAAACGAGTCCCGGGGCCGGGGCCTCATCACCGGCAGCGGAGCCGTCTCCCCCCTCGGGCGCAGCGCACCCGAGTTCTTCCGGCGCCTGACCGCGGGCGAGAGCGCCATCCGCCCCCTCGCTCCCGAAGAGCGCGGCGACCTCCAGGCCACGCACGCCGCGTGCTTCGACGGCTTTTCGCCCCAGCCCGAGATCCCGGCGATGAAGGCGCGCCGGTTCGACCGGGGCAGCCAGTTCGCCCTCATCGCCTGCATGCAGGCCGTCGCGGAGGCCGGCTATCGGATCGCCGACGCTCCCGAGGCGATCGGCATCGCAATGGGCACGGGCTCGGCGGGGGCCGGGGCGCTGACCGAGTTTCTGCGCGTGCTCTTTCTTGAGTCGCCGGAAGCCGCCCCGCCCTTTCACTTCCCCAACACGGTCGCCAACGCCCCGGCCTCACAGACCTCCATCGAGCTGAAGATCTTCGGTCCCAACGTCACGATCACGCAGAAGGACCCGTCGGCCCTGAACGCCCTGCTCTTTTCCGCGCTCGCCCTCTCTTCCGGGAGGGCGAAGGCGATGCTGGCCGGCGCGGTGGACGAGTGGAACTTCTACTACGCGATGGGTTTCGACCGCGTCGGGGCTCTGCGCGGGGAGAAGCGCCCTTCCGGCATCGTGCAGGGCGAAGGAGCCTTCGTCGTCCTGCTCGAGGAGGAGGAGAGCGCCCGCGCCCGTGGGGCCAGGCCTCTGGCTCGCCTGGCCGGAATCGCCACGGCCGGTGTGGCGTCCGAGCCCTACCGGTTCGCGCCGGATGCTTCCGCCATCGGCCGGGCGATCCGCGGCGCACTCGACGACGCCGGCGCAAGGCCCTCCGACGTGGATCTCTGGTTCTCCTCCCGGGACGGGGTCCTCGAAATGGACCGCGCCGAAGCCGAGGTCATGCGCTCTCTTTTCGGGGAAGCCCTGCCTCCGGAACTCTCGGTCAAGGACGCCATCGGCGAAATGGCCGCGGCGGGCGGAGCGCAGCTCGTCGCCGCCTCGCACGCCCTCGCCGCCGGCGGCCCGCGCCGCGCGCTCGTCAACTCCTTCGGCGCCGGGGGCAACTTTCTCGCCGCCGTCCTGGAGGCGGCGTGACGGCCTCGGTGCGCGAGACCGAGCCCCTCAAAGGCCTGACCCTCGAAATCCCGGTGCGGTTCGCCGAGTGCGACCCGTACGGCGTCGTGTGGCACGGCCACTACGTCCTTTATCTCGAGCACGCGCGCGAGGCGCTCACGGGGCGCTTCGGGTTCACCGCCGCCCGGGCGCTCGGCATGGGCTATCGCGTTCCCGTCACGCGCATGGAGCTCAAGTACCGCGCCCCCGCGATGCCGGACCAGACGATCCGGGTCACCGCCCGGCTGCGGGCGCCGAGTGTGGCGCGTTTCGTCATGGACTACGAGATCCGGAGCGAGTCCGGAAACCTTCTCGCCTCGGCCGTGACCGAGCAGGTCGTCGTCAACAGGCAGGGCGAGTTGCTTCTGACACTGCCGGCCGGGCTGCGGGCCCTCTGCGCGTCGATCCTCGAGTTTCAGGAGTCGCTGGATCGGGGCGCCCCGTGAAGCCCGCGAAGTCCGAAGGCTCTCCCAACCGACGCTCGCTGCTCTTTCTCGCGCGGTTCCTCGCGCTGCTCGTCGGCTTCTACGCCGTGGTCGCCTGGAACCCGGTCAACGACGCCGTCATCGTGCCCTTGACGGCGGGGATCGCGCGCACGTCGGCGGTCGTGCTCAACGCGATCGGCGAAAAGGTCTCCGTCTCGGGCACCGAGATCCGTTCCGGCGGATTCGCGGTCCAGATCGAGAACGGCTGCAACGGGGTCGAGGCCGCGCTTCTCTTCGGCTCCGCGGTCCTCGCGTTCCCTGCCCCCTGGCGCGGGCGCCTCTACGGGCTGGTGGCCGGCTTTGCGGCCATCCAGGCCCTGAATCTCGTACGCGTGGTATCGCTCTTCTGGATCGGCGCCCACCGCCCGGCCCTCTTCTCCTCTTCGCACACGGTCCTGTGGCAGTCGGCCGTCGTTCTGGCCAGCGTGCTGCTCTTTCTCTTCTGGGCCTCGCGGGAGCAGAAGGCGGCCGCCGCCGCGAACGATGCGGGCTAGGGGTTCCGCCAACCCCCGGTTGAGGCTCGACGGCCGGGCGGCGGTCCGCATGGCCGTCGGGTTCGCCGCGGGCCTCGGCTTCTGGCTCGCGTTTTCGGCGCCTTACGAGAAGGCGGTCGCCGGGGCGGCCGGGTTGCTGATCCGACTCTTCGAGAGCCCGGCGGTCACCGCGCTCTCGGCGCCCGGCGGAGAGTTCCGGGTCGATCGCACCGACTTTCCTCCGGCCTCTCCGCGGCCGGGGCTGCCGGCCGACGACCTCCACTTCAATTTCGTGCTGCTCACGACGCTCTTCGCGCTCGCCCCCCATCCCCTGGAGCCGCGCCGCTTCGGCCGGTTCTGGATCGCCGCGGCCGGGCTCTGGGCGATTCACGTCGTGGCGCTCGTCTTCCAGGTCGAGGCGCTCTACGCCACGCGGCTGGGGGCCTGGAGCCAGGCGCACTACGGAGCCGTAGCGCGCAACCTCTGGGCCGGCGGCTTTCACTTCTACCAGATCGCCGGCCGCTTCGCGGCGCCGTTTGCGCTGTGGTGGGGACTCGACAATTTCGAATTTCGAAATTCGAAATTCGAACTTCGCGGCTAGCCCCTTCGCCCTCGCTCGCGCCTCAGGTACCGGTAGTCGGGGATCGCGAACTCCTTGAGCTTCGCGATCAGGGAGCCTCGCGAGATGTTGAGGATCTGGGCCCCGCGCGATTGGTTGCCCTCGACCCGGCGCATCGCCCGGTCGATGACCTCGCGCTCGACGGTCTCGACGATCTTCTTCAGGTCGTCGGTGGAGCGCAGCACGACCTCGGCCGGGCTCGCCTCGGCCGCGGCCGGCGGCGGCACGCTGGGGACCTCCGGGGTCTGCCGTACGGACGTTTCGACGGCGCCGGCCTCCCGGACAAGGGCCGCAAAGGCCAGGCCGGCCAGCTGAGCCAGCTCCTCGAGGAAGAGGATGGCGCGCGCGGCCAGCCTCGGCGACTCGCGCACCAGGATCCCGACGCAGCCGGCGCCATCCGGCGGCGGCTCGACGACAAGGGTCAGCACGCCCGCCACGCTCTCCGAGCGCGCCAGACGCTCGCCGGCCCGAATGTCCTGAACCATCTTGGGCGGCAGCGCCGGGTTCTCGCGGAACGTCGAAGCGAGCGGCCGGAATCCCGCGACGCTCGAGAACTCTCCCACCGCCCACTCCGACGGCGGCAACTCCCGGTCCAGAAAGTCCGTCAACTCCATCGCGAGGTCCTCGGCCGCCAGGCCCTGCCGGCACAGCCGGTAGGCGGCCAGGCGGAGTCCCCGGTACTCGACCTCGGTCACGGGCAGCTGGGGAGGGGACGTCGGAGCCGGCGAAGCGGTGTCGCCCTCGGACACCTCGCCGACGGGCGTGGGACGCATCGAGGGCGCCGCATCCATGACCGTGATCGTCGCCTCGCCGATCGTGATCCGGTCGCCCGGCGCGATCGCGCCGCCGGCGAACTCGCGGCCGTTGACCTGGACGGCCCCGATCCCTCGGAAGAGATCGAGGTGGTAGGCGCCGTCCTTCTCGAGCAGCCGCAGGTGGCGGCCGTAGACGCCACGCGCCCGCACCACCACTTCGTTGCCCGAGGATGCACCGACGGTCGCACTCGGGCCCGTAATGCGGTGCATTTCCGCACCCGTACCCGGACGCCTCCTGACTTCGAGTGTCAACATGACTGTAGGTCTCCGTGGTCCACCCCGACACTACACACATTTCGCCGGGCTGCGCAACAGCGGTTCATACCTTTATCTTTCTGATCGACCGCCGGTCACCGGGGCGGACGGGGGCGAGCGTAGACTAGAACAGGCCCGACACGCGGCCGTCGTCGTCGACGTCGATGGTCTCGGCGGCGGGCTTCTTCGGCAGGCCGGGCATCGTCATGATGTCGCCGCAGATCGCGACCACGAAGCCGGCGCCCGCGAAGAGACGCGTCTTGTCTACCTGGAGCGTGAACCCGGAAGGGCGGCCGCCCTTTTTCGGATCGTCCGAAAAAGAGTACGGTGTCTTGGCGATCACGATCGGGAGGTTGCCGAAGCCCTGCTTTTCGTAGCGGGCGAGGCGGTTCTCGGCTTCCTTCGAAAAGGACACGCCGCCGGCGCCGTACAGCCGGCGAGCGATGATCTCGATCTTCTCGGCCAGGGGACGGTCCCAGGGGTACAGGGGCCGGTAGCGGGCCGACCCGGAGGCGATCTCGGCGAGCACGAGCCGCGCGAGGTCCTCTCCTCCGGCGCCGCCGCGCGTGAAGACCTCGGACAGGGCGACCTTGACGTCGAGCTCCGCGCAGCGCTTCTCGAGGAAGGCGATTTCCGCAGGCGTGTCGGAGGGGAAGCGGTTGATCGCGACCACGGCGGGGAGGCCGAAGATCCGGACGTTGTCGAGGTGCCGCTCCAGGTTCAGGACCCCGCGCGAGAGGGCCGCGAGGTCCTCCACGCCGAGCATGTCCTTGGGCGCTCCGCCATGCATCTTGAGGGCGCGCACGGTCGCCACGAGCACGACCACGGACGGCCAGATGTCGCCGTACGCGCACTTGATGTCGAGGAACTTCTCGCCGCCGAGGTCGAAGCCGAAGCCGGCCTCGGTGACGGCGATCTCGCCGTAGCGCATGGCGATCTTGGTCGCGAGGATCGAGTTGCACCCGTGGGCGATGTTGGCGAAGGGCCCCCCGTGCACCAGGGCGGGCGTGCCCTCGAGCGTCTGCACGAGGTTCGGGTGGATCGCGTCCTTCAGCAGCGCCGCCATCGCGCCGTGGGCCTTGAGGTCCCGCGCGCGGACGGGCTCGGCGTCCCGTGTGTAGCCCGCGACGATCGCCCCGCAGCGCTGCTTCAGGTCTTTCAGGTCCCGCGCCAGGCACAGGATTGCCATGACCTCGGAGGCGACCGTGATGTCGAAGCCGGTCTCGCGCGGCACGCCGTTGATCTTGCCGCCGAGACCGATCACGGCGTCGCGCAGCGCCCGGTCGTTCATGTCGAGCACGCGGCGGAACGGGATGTCGCGCTGGTCGATCCCGAGCGCGTTTCCGTGGTGGAGGTGGTTGTCGATCATCGCGGCGAGCAGGTTGTGCGCGGCCGTGATCGCGGGAAAATCTCCCGTGAAGTGAAGGTTGATGTCCTCCATCGGGACGACCTGGGAGTAGCCGCCGCCCGCCGCACCGCCCTTGACGCCGAAGCAGGGACCGAGCGAGGGCTCTCGCAGGGCGATGATCGCCCGCTTGCCGAGCCGGTTCAGGGCCTGGCCGAGGCCGACGGTCGTCGTCGACTTGCCCTCTCCGGCCGGCGTGGGCGTGATCGCCGAGACGAGCACCAGAGGCGCCTCGGGGCGTCCCTCGGCGCGAGCGATCGCCGAGATCGCGACCTTGGCCTTGTCCCGGCCGTACGGAATGAAGTCGGCCGGATCGATTCCCGCCGCGCGGCCGACTTCCTCGATCGGGCGCAGCCTCGCTTCCTGGGCGATCTCGATGTCGGATTTCATCGCGCCCGGATCCTAGCAGGCTGCGCGCTCCGACACCGGCTATTGGGGAGATCCGGTCTCTCGACCCCAATAAGTTGTGGCAGCACCCCTTCCCATTTGCTACATTTCCGGACAGATGCTGAGACTCAAGCGGGTCGAAATCTCGGGCTTCAAGTCCTTCTTCGAGAAGGTGGATCTGGCCTTTCCGGGCTCCGTAACGGCCGTCGTCGGCCCCAATGGCTGCGGAAAATCCAACATCAGCGATGCCGTCGCGTGGGCCCTCGGCGAGCAGAGCGCCCGCGTGCTGCGCGGCGAGAAGATGGACGACGTCATCTTCAACGGCTCGGCCAAGAGGCGCCCGCTCGGCATGGCCGAGGTGATCCTGACGCTTGCCGCTTCCAACGGCGACAGCGAGAAGGCCGATGCCGAAGGGGAGTTGCGCGTCGGCCGGCGCGTCTACCGCGACGGCGAGGGCGAGTATTTCCTCAACGACAAGCAGGTCCGCCTGCGCGACATCCAGGATCAGCTCCTCGGCACGGGCCTTGGCGTGCGCGCGTACTCGGTCATCGAGCAGGGCCGCATCGACCAGGTCCTCTCGACCAAGCCGCAGGACCGGCGCCGCCTCATCGAGGAGGCCGCCGGGATCACGAAGTACAAACTCAAGAAGCGCCTCGCGGAGGGCAAGCTCGAGGAGACCAAGGGTAACCTCCTGCGTCTCTCCGACATCATTTCGGAGATCGAGAGAAACGTCACGTCCTTGAAGCGCCAGGCCTCGCGCGCCGCGCGCTACAAGGAGCAGTCCGAGCAGCTCCGTCGGCGCAAGGCCTCGCTGACCCGCGCCCGCGCCGACATCCTGCAGGCCACCCTGTCGGCCGCCGAGCGCCTGCGCGACGAGCGGCGCGACCGCGAGGCGGAGGCCGCGGCCGCTCTCGGACGCGGCCGAAGCGGAGCTCGCGACGGCGCGCCTGGCCGCCACCGAGGCCGCCGCCGAACGGGACTCCCTGAGGGAGGCTCTGGCTTCTCTCGAGGCCTCCGTCGCGCGCGACGACGCCCTGCTCGAGTCCAACAAGCGCGCCGCCCTGGATCTGGCCGCCCGCCGCGCCGCCCTCGAGCGCGAGGGGCGCGACTTCTCGGCCGAGCAGACGCGCGCGGCACGCGACCTGGCCGACCTCGAGGAGCGCCTCGACCGGGCGGTGACCGAGGCCCGCGCCCGCTCGCTCGCGCGCGAGGAGGCCGATCGGAGGGCCTCGGAAGCCGCCTCCGCCTGCGCAATGCTCGAGCGCGAGCTCGAGGAGACCCGAAACCGCGCCCTTTCGGCCTCCGGAGAGCGGATCGCGACGCGCAACGCCCGCCATGAGGTGGACCTGGCGGCCGAGCGCGTGGCCGCTTCACTCTCCCGCCTCGGCCAGGCCGCGGCGAAGATTGCCGAGGACCTGTCCGGCCGCGAGAGGGAAGCCTCCGACGCCGAGCGCGAGGCGGCGCGGCTCCTCGAGGCCGCCTCCGAAGCGACCCGACGGGTCGCGCGCGTCGAGGAGGAACTCGCGTCGGTCGCCGCGCAGTTGACGGCTGCGGAGGCGGCGCGCGAGTCGGCCCGCGAGTCCGCGGGCTCGCTCGAGCACCGGCTGGCGGCGATCGCCGAGACGCTTCGGGCAAGAGACACGAGCGTCAACGAGGTCCGGCAGGCGCTGCGCGGTGCCGGAATTTTCGAGACCGGCGCGCTCTCCGAGCGGATCCGGCCGCGCGCGGGGTGGGAAGACGCCGTCGGGCTCGTGCTCGGCGCCGACACGGACGCTCTCCTCGCGACGGGCGACATCGGGCGCGCGGTCGAGGCGATGCGCTCGCTGTCCGCCGGGCGCCTGGTGCGCGCGGACTGGCGCCACGAGGCGCGCCCCGAGCGGCCGGACGGGGCGCTCGGGTGGGACTCGGTCGTGGACGGCTACGCGGAGCTCTCCCCCGCCGAGCGCGCGGCGCTACCGGCGACGGCCTTCGTCGAGGACCTCGGGCAGGCACTCGCCCTCGCCGAACGGCACCCGGACATGACGTTCGTCACGCGCCGGCGCGAGGTCGTCCGGGGACCCGTCGTCCGCGTCGCCGGCCCCGCCGCCGAGGCGTCGGGCCTCTTCGCGCTGCGCCGCGAGGAGGCGTCGCTCAAGCGCAGGCTCGACGAGTCCCGCGGGGCCCTGGCGGCCGCCGACGGGCGCGTCGGCCAACTCCGGCTCGCCCGTCAGCGCGCCGAGGCCGGGCTTCCGGCTCTGCGCGAGGCCGAGCGCGAGGCCCGGGCGGCTCACAGCGCCTACGCCGCAAGGCTCGAGGAGAGGCTCGCCGAGAGGGATCGCCTGCGCCGCGAGCGGGGCACGCTCGACGAGGAGCAGGGCGCGCTGCGCGACGAGGCAGCCGGCCTCGAGACGCAGCGCGGGGCGCTCGAGCAGCGGGAGAGATCTCACGCCGAGGACGAGGACGCCGCGCACCAGCGCATCGGGATGCTGTCGTCCACGCTCACCGAGGCGCGGGCCTTCGCCACGTCCGCCTCCGAAGAGCTCGCCCACCGCCGCACCGAGGCCGAGGTCGCCGCCGAGCGCCGGCGCGCGATGGAGGCCGCTCGCGACACCCTCCGCGAGACCCATTCGACGCTCGAACGCCGCCTCGCCGAGGCCACCGAAGAGGAAGCGCGGATCACGTCGCGGGCCGCGGAGCTGGCGCAGGAGGAATCCGAGGCGCGCGAGCGGCAGAAGACGAACCTCGCGGCTCGCGACGAGAGGCTCAACGGACACTCTGTCTCGGTCGAGACGGCCAGGCTGGCCGCCGGCCGGGTCGAGGCGGCGGAGGCGGCGACGCGCGCAGACCGCGCCACGCTCGACGCCGCCCGGGAGGGCCGCTTCGAGGCGGAGGTCTCGGCCACACGAAGCGCCTCGGACCTCGAGCACCTCGTCGCCCAGGCGCGCGAGGAGTTCGGCGTCGAGCCCGACGCCCTCGAGGCGCCCCCCGACGGGTCGCCCGAGGCGCTGGCCGCGCTCGAGGCCGAGGTCGCGGAGCTCGTCGCCTCGCTCGAGCGGCTCGGGCCCGTCAACGTGCTCGCCTTCGAGGAGCACAAGGAGATGTCGGAGCGCCTGACCTTTCTGACGGCGCAGCGCGACGATCTCTTGAAGTCGATCGCCGAGCTCCAGGATTCCATCCGCAAGATCAACGCGACGTCCTCCGAGCGGTTCGCCGAGGCGTTCCGGGCGATCAACGCCAACTTCAAGCAGATGTTCGAGCGCCTCTTCCAGGGAGGCACCGCCGAGATGAAGCTCCTCGACGAGAACGATCTCCTCGAGTCCGGCATCGAGATCGACGCTCACCCACCCGGAAAGCGCAACCAGTCGATTCTGCTGCTGTCGGGCGGCGAGAAGGCGCTGACTGCCATCGCGCTTCTGATGGCGATCTTTCGCTTCAAGCCGTCACCCTTCTGCATCCTCGACGAGGTGGACGCCCCCCTCGACGAGGCGAACATCGACCGATTCACCAAGCTCCTGCGAGACATGACCGAAGAGACCCAGTTCATCGCTATCACGCACAACAAGCGCACGATGGAGACGGCCGACGTGATGTACGGCGTCACCATGGAGGAGCCAGGCTGCTCGAAGATCGTGTCGGTCAAGTTCGACTGAAAACGGGATTCCCCGGGCGCCCGGGTTTGACCGCACTCTCCGCTTTCCGTAAGATCCGCGCCTCGGGCCGATGTAGCTCAGTCGGTAGAGCAGCGGTTTCGTAAACCGCAGGTCACCGGTTCAAGTCCGGTCATCGGCTCCAACAATCCTCGCTGATTGCGGTAACCGAGTCGCCCTGCCGTCGCATCCCGATCCGCTCGACCGAAGCCAGGGAAATCCTGGAAACGATCGTCTGCCCTCCTCCAATTTCGATCGCCACTTCCGCCATGACGGTCCCCAGCTTGACCGAGGTGACACGGCCTCGAATCCGATTACGGGCGCTCAACTCCATCCGGGTCGCGTTCGGACTGACGTCCGAGAGCCGTTCACAGCATCAGCTGCACCTGGAACCGGTAGAGATTGTCGTTCGCCGGCTCGCCCGTGCGCTGGCGGTGCGTCCGCGAGTAGTCGAACTGCAGCTTCACGTTGTTGCGCTTGACGTACCAGTCCGCCGCCGCGGTCACCACCGAGTTTTCGTTGTGCGGGGCACCCTGGTTGTAGTCCACGACCGAGTAGCGGACGGCGAGGTCGACCGTCCGCGGGATGATGAGGTACCCGGTCTGAGCGTACCAGCCGTTCGCGCGCAGGGTGACTCCGCTCGTGTCGCCTTCGGCGTGACCGAAGAAGTACTCGGCCTGCACCGAGAGCCCGAGCCATTTGAACTGCACGTCGGCGCTCCCGGACTCGATGAAGACGTCCTCGCCCGTCCGGAAGAGCCCGATGTTCCTCCCGAGCCAGCCGGTGACGCTGGCGTAGTTGTGGGTGTTGGTCTCGAAAGCAATGTCGGTGGTCTTGCGCAGCGTGTTCGTGAACCCGTCGACGCCGAGCGAGAGCGCGGGCGTCGAGTGGCACTCGATGTCCGCCTCCGCGTTGCCCATCTGGCCGATCGGGTTCGCGACGAGCCGGATCATGGGCATCACGTGGTCGGTCGCGCGCAACGTGTTCTGGCCGTCGCCGCTGAACACGCCCGCCATGTACGTGAGCCCGCCCTTGAACAGCGATCCGAGAATTCCCGCCCCGGTGTCGCGCCCGGGCTTGAAGGTGTCCACGGCCAGGGCGCGCTCCTGGAACTGGATGACGCCGTCGTTGTAGAGCTCGTCGCGGCTGTAGGGGGTCTTCGACTGGCCCATCTGCGCCGAGATCTCGTCCACGAACTTGTAGTTCACCCAGGCGTCGTCGAGCAGGAGCCTCGTGTTGTTCACGTTCTCGAAGGCGAGCTGCACCCGGTAGGTCAGCTTCGGGTCGAAGGCATAGCCGGTGAAATAGAGCTTGAACCGCCGGATCCGGAACTCGTCCGCGTCGGCGACGGCGGCGGGAACCCTCTGGTCGAAATCAAAGCTCGTGAAGCGGGCCTGCAGGTTAAACCCGATCGCCAACTCGAAGAGCTTGTCGGGGGTCCGGAAGGCGAATCCGCGCATCGGGATGTACTCGAGCCAGGGCGCCGGCGCCGGGGCCTGGGGCGTTGCGGGTTTGTCCTGCTCGGCGGGGACGGCCGGGTCGGGCCCCTCTTCGGCCAGGGCCGTCGATCCGAGCATCGCGCCGCACAGAATCGCCGCCGCCAGGGTCTTCATGTCTGTCCCTCCTGAATTCTGCGCGGAGCATCCTGTTTTATGCGGTCCTTTGCAAATGGAATCGTATGGAACCGTATAGAATCGCCTCGCGATGATGAAGGCCGCCGCTCGAGACCCACTGACACCCGCCGAAGCCGCAAAGCTGCTCGGCGTCAGCTACCAGACCGTCAAACAGTGGATCTACAGGAAACAGATCCGCTCGGTCCGGACTCCCGGCGGGCACCACCGCATCCCGGCGAGCGAAATCCGGCGCCTCAGCGCGGCGGCGCCGGGATCGACGACAGCCCCCGTCGGCATGGATGCGATCAGCGGACGCAACAAGCTCCTCGGCAGGGTGACGAGGATCCGGGAATCCGGCCTGCTCGCCGAGGTCACGCTGGACGTCGGCGGCCAGACGTTGACCTCGATCATCACCCGTGCCGCCGTGAGACAACTCGGATTGAAGCCGGGAGCGCCGGCGTACGCCCTCGTCAAAGCCACGGAAGTCATGATCATTCGAGCCTGACCGAAAAGGAGGAGATACACATGCGCAAGTCCCTGCTGTCGATTTCCCTGGTCGCCGCCCTCTTTGCCCTCGGCGTCGCCGACCCGAAGCCGGAGATTCTCGTCTTCGGCGCCGCGAGCCTGACCGAGTCGCTGACGGACCTCGGCAAGGCCTACGAGGCCAAGAGCGGCACCAAAGTCGTTTTCTCGTTCGGCGCCTCCAGCGACCTCGCGCGGCAGATCCAGGCGGGCGCTCCCGCGGACGTGTTCTTCTCGGCCGACACGGCGAAGATGGACGCACTCGAAAAGGCCGGGCTGGTCAAGGCCGCTGACCGGCGCGAATTTCTCTCCAACAGCCTCGTGGTCGTCGTCCCGGCCGACTCGAAGCTCAAAGTCTCGACGGCCGAAGACCTCGCGAACCTGCCGAAGATCGCGCTCGCGGATCCCGCTTCCGTTCCGGCCGGCGTGTACGCGAAGAAGTGGCTCACGGGGCTCGGCCTCTGGGAGAAGGTCGAGCCGAAGGTCGTTCCCACGCTCGACGTTCGGGCGGCTTTGGCGGCGGTCGAGAGCGGCGCCATCCCGGCCGGCGTGGTCTACAGCACCGACGCCGCGGTCGCGAAAGCGGCGCGCGTCGCCTTCAAGGTCACGAACGGGCCCGAGATCGTCTACTCGGTGGCTCCCGTAGCCGCCTCGAAGAACCTGCCATCCGCCGACGCCTTCGTCGCTTTCCTGGCGGGGCCCGACGGCCGGGCGGAGTTCACGAAGCGTGGATTCGTCATCCGCGACGTGAAGTAGGAGCCGTGGCTCTCGACGATCTCTCGATCCTGCTGCTGACGCTGCGCGTCGCGGCGATCGCCACGCTCCTGATCCTGCCGGTCGGTATCTTTGCGGCCTGGCGGCTCGCGCGACACGAAGGCGCAGGCCGGACGTTCCTCGAAACGGCCCTCTCGCTTCCCCTCGTGCTCCCGCCGACGGCCGTCGGACTGCTGCTCCTCGAAGCCCTCCGGAAGTCCGGCCCCCTCGGCATGCTTCTCGACCGGACGGGTATCGAGATCCTGTTCACGTGGAAGGCGGTCGTCCTGGCGACCGCGGTCATGTCGTTTCCATTGCTCGTGCGCCCGGTGCGGGCGGCCTTCGAGGAGGTGGACCCGCGCCTGCTTTCGATGAGCCGGTCTCTCGGATGCACGCCCACGACGGCCTTCCGCCGCGTCGCCCTCCCGCTCGCCTGGCGCGGGATCCTCGCCGGAGTCCTCCTCGCCTTTTCGCGGGCTCTCGGCGAGTTCGGCGCGACCATCATGATCGCGGGAAACATACCGGGCCGTACGCAGACGATGGCGCTCGCGATCTTCCAGCGGACCCAGATCGGCCGGGACGACGCGGCCATGCGCCTCGTGGGTGTCACGGTCGTCATCGCGTTCGCGGCGGTCTGGACGACCGAGATTCTGACGCGACGGCGGACACGGCGGACGGCCGCGTGATCGAGCTCGACGTCACATTGCCACTGTCACGCTTCTGCCTCCGGGTCGCGACGACCATTTCCACCGACACGGTCGCCGTCCTGGGACCCTCGGGCTCGGGCAAGACGTCGCTGCTCGAGGCCATCGCAGGGCTTCGGCCGAAGGCCACGGGCCGGGTCGTCGTCAAGGGCGAGACCCTCATGGACTCCGCCGCCCGACTCTTCCTGCCGCCCGAGCGCCGGCGCATCGGCTACGTGCCGCAGGACGCATGCCTCTTTCCCCATCTCGACGCCGGGGGAAACGTCCGCTTCGGGATTTCGAAGGTCGCCCGCGCGGGCCTCTTCGACGAGGCGGTCGCCATCCTCGAAATCGCCCCGCTGCTCGACCGTTTCCCTGCCACTCTCTCGGGTGGCGAGAAACAGCGGGTCGCCCTCGCGCGGGCCATCGCAACCGAGCCGCGCCTGCTCCTGCTCGACGAGCCGCTGGCGGCCGTGGATCCGATGCTGAAGGGAAAGATCCTTCCGTATCTTCTCCGCATCCGGGACGCGCTCAAGATTCCGTTTCTCTACGTCACGCACAACGCCGGCGAGGCGCGGGCCCTGGCGCGCGAGGCGCTCGTCCTGCGAGAGGGCGCCCTCGTCTTCGCCGGAGCGCCCGACGAGGCCCTGCGTTCCATGTCGCTCGTGGATCCCGACGCCCGCTTCGACAACATCCTGACCGGAACGCTCGCGGGCGTCTCGGGGCGCGGAGAGACCGGCGCGCTGCTGGTCGGCAGCGCGCGATTCGCCGTCCCCGCGGAGGACGCCGCGAAGCAGGAGGGCACAGCGGTCTTCTCCGTCGCCCCGGACGACGTACTGGTCTCGACTCACCCGCTCGAGGGGATTTCGGCCCGCAACGTCCATCCCGGCAGAGTGATCTCGTGCGAGGTCTCCGGCGCCACGGCCTGGGTCCGCATCGCCGCCTCCGGGCTCGAGTGGACGGCGCGCCTGACCCGCTCCGCCGCCGAGGAGCTCGGGCTCGCGCCGGGCCTCGAGGCCTGGATCGCGGTCAAGACGCACGCCTTTCGGAGGCTGCGCTGAGGCTTTCGTACACGCATTCGGGCGCCCGGTCCCGGGCCCTTTGCCGCCGCGCGGCCTGCCCCATACTGTCGCGGCAACGGAGGGCCGCTTCGATGATCGCTCTTCCCCAACGTCTCGCCGCGGTCCTCGCCATGACGGTCGGAGACGTCGAAGTCGCCCGGGCGGCGGATCCCCCGGCGCAGGCCACGCCTGCTCCAAAGCCGTGCGCCACGCCCGACCACCGGCAGTTCGACTTCTGGCTCGGCGACTGGGAGGTCACGAAGCCCGACGGCAGGGTGGCCGGACACAACCGCATCAGCCTGATCCCCGGCGGCTGCGCCCTGCGCGAGGAGTGGACCGGAGCGAGCCGCACGCCTGGAACGAGTCTCAACATGTTCGATACGGGGGCGCGTAAGTGGCGTCAGACCTGGGTCGACGACGGCGGCACGGTGCTGTTGCTGACCGGTGAATTCAAGAACGGGAAGATGGTGCTCGAGGGCGAAAGCCCCGTCGGCGACGGAAAGACCACGCGCCAGCGCATCACCTGGACGCCGCCTTCCGGCGGCCGCGTGCGGCAGCTCTGGGATTCCTCGGCGGACGGCGGGAAGACTTGGAAGACCGAGTTCGACGGGACGTACGCGAAGACGAAACGCTAGGGCGGCCCAAGGGCCGCCCTACGACTTGTCGGCCTTAGCCGGCAGCGTCGCCAGCCAGTTCTCCACCGCCTCGCGGTCTTCTCCCTTTAGGCGGCGCAGCACGCCAGCCG
>CAVRUT010000014.1:0-281925 GCA_963724465.1 uncultured Acidobacteriota bacterium
AGGTGCGGCCTTCCTCACGCAACAATTCGAGCGTTCCGCTCAGTGCCCGCGCCCGCTCCAGCATTCCCGTCAATCCCCGGCCGAACATCTGATCGGCGGCAAAGCCGATGCCGTCGTCGGATATTTCCCACGACCGCCTCGCGGTCGTTGACGTCTGCCGTCACGTGCATCGCTCCCGCGTTGGCGTGACGAAGCACGTTGGTCACCGCCTCCTGGATAACGCGGTAAATCGTCTGCGACAGCAGGCCGTCGACCCCGTTCAACCGGCGCCGATATGTGACGTGGTTTGAGGCCGGGTGGCTGCGCCTTGGCATTCTGCAGCAGCGTACCAAATGCTGCGTTCCAGGCCCAGCTCCTGGATGTAGAGCGGTCGCAGCGGTCGAGGATACGGCGGTTCGCCTGCTGCAGCGTTTCGACCGACTGCAAGATGCCTTCGGCGGCGCCTTTGACTTGCCCTGACCGGACGGGGTTGATTTCCAGCAGCGCTACCGTGTTGGCGCGGATGCCGAACAGCAGCGGTCCGAGTTCGTCATGGAGCTCGCGCGCCATATCCTGCCGCTCGTCGTCCTGCAATGACACGATCTGTCGCAACAATCTACGGTTGTCTTGGCTGAGCCGATTGAGGGTGCGGGCCAGCTCGTTGGCTTCTTGCGCGCTCTTGCGAATTTCGGGCGGACCGGCGGGAGCAATCGGCTGTTCGTATTCGCCCGACCGCATGCGCGTCAGGCCGTCGCCGAGGTCTTGCAGCGGCTGAGCGCGGAGCGTGCGGTGAAATGAGCGATGGCACCGGTCGACAGCATCAGGCCGATTGCTGAGCAAGCGATCGCGAGAAACCCGATCGACTTCTCGTAGACGTCGGCGGATATGTCGGGCGCGACGACAATGTCGCCGACCTGCTTTCCCCCGATCTCGACGGGGAAGGCGGTTTTGAATTCGGGCAGGACGAGGAGGCGGACGAACCAGTCGGGCACCGTGCCAAGCGGAGTTTGCACCTCGGGCAGGCGATCATCGAGGCTGCTCCCAAGGCGTCGAAAGCGAATTCCTTCGGAAGTGCCGAGCGACTGCACAAACGCGTCCAGCGTCGCTTGCGGATTATGAGAGGCTTGAAGCGCGCCGTTGAGCGCAGCCGCGACAGCCTTGGCCGAACGTGCGGCTGGTTCGGTTTCCTCTATAAGTTGCGACGTGGCAAAGATCTGCAGCGAGGCGCCGCCGGCGAGCAGCGCGACTGCGAACACCAGACCGAGCGGCAGCAGCAACCGCGCGCGCAGAGAAAGTCTTTCCCATATCTGAATTAATATAACCCCTCGCAACCCAAGATTTCTCTTTTAAAAAATCGCCAACGGCCTATTTAATCCCGAAGGGGATGGGTGGATGCAGAATATTACCAGATCGACAACTAAGGTGTTGATCGTCGACGATCATCCGGTGGTCCTGTCGGGTTGCAGGTCGCTGTTTGCGTCAGACAATACAGTGCGTATCGACGAGGCCACCGATGCCAAATCCGGCCACCGCGCCTACGTGGCGAGGCGGCCCGACGTCACGGTGATCGATATCAAGCTTCCGGATGTCTCAGGTTTCGAGCTGATGCGTCGCATCCGCAAGGACGATCCGGACGCCCGGATCGTCATGTTCAGCATGAACGACGATCCGGCGTTCGTGGTGCGCGCTATCGAGATGGGCGCGCAGGGCTATGTCTCGAAGAGCGACGATCCCAGGATGCTGGTGAAGGCGGTGCGCAAGGTGGCCGCCGGCGACAATTTCATTTCACCGCAACTGGCGGAGGCGGTGACGTTCTCAGGCGCGTCGATCAAGGCCAATCCGGCGTCGCAGATGACGGCGCGGGAGCTGGAAATCCTGCGGCTGCTCGGCCGTGGCGACAAGATCGTCGAGGTCGCCGATGCGCTGGAGATTTCCTACAAGACGGTCGCCAACACCACTTCGCTGCTCAAGCAGAAGCTCGGCGCCAAGAATTATTCGGATCTGATCCGGATCGCGGTGGAGATGGAGCTGGGCTGAACGCGCTTGTGTTCGGTGCCCGTGCTTGCGGCGCTCGCTGCCCGCTGAACCGGCCGCGCCTGTTGGCGCGACCCGTTCGCATCGCTGCCCTTCGCGTTCGTCCGGGCAATGGGATGACGAACGCGAATTCAGCGAAAACCTGTCGGTGATGGCTTATCGGTAATGGCGGTGCTTGTGACGACCGCGGCCGCGGTACCACCCGTAGTGGTGACCGCGTCCGCGATGCATGTGACCGTGGCCATGGCCACGCCCATGCTTGACCTGGACGACGGAGCCGTCATCTGCGGCCATCGGGGCCATGCCCAGCCTGGCGGACGCGGATACGGTCATGGCCAGCGAAGCAATCAAGGCGGCTCCAATCAGGGCGATTCGTCTCATCAAATTTCCTCCCGTTCGCGTGATTGCGACGTCATCCACAAGCGTGCCGGAGAACGTTTGTTCCGTTCTGCGGGAAGGAATAATGGGCGTGGACACGCCGGGCGCTTGCAGTTTGCGCCGCATCATGCCGGGGCCGAAATTTCACAGGTGTGAGTTTTCGGGAAAAATACGGCAATGTGCGCTCTCGCTGGCTGATGGCGGGGAGGAACAAATGGCTGACCCGGGATATCGTGGAGATCGCCTGCGCTCGGGCGTGGGGCGCATATTGTCTGATCAACCGCGGCGTCGATGAGAATGATGCGCGCAGGGAACAGCTGCATCGCTTCATCGGCGAGCGTTGGGAGGCGGGCGCCCGGGAGACGGAGCAGCTGGCGGTCGAAGGCCTCAAATATCTCAAGACGCTAGATGGATCGCTGACCGGTTAGGCGGAGTACGATGGTCGCCAACGTAAAATGATCGGGAAAAAGAGGAAATAATCGCGGGCGTTGCGAGCCGGCCTCGCAAAGGCCGGCGTGGGGGCGCGGTGCGCTTTCGTTCATGGTCGCCCATGGCTCCTGCCACATCCCACATGTTCGCGCGTCCGGTCCCGCATGGCGGGAATATGGCAGTGAATGAAATTGTTCGTTCAGGCTAGCGCTCCAATCGGCGCAGAAACGCGCTAGAGTGGTGGCATGGAAAATGTCACGCGCCCCCTGCCGTTCTCGGCGTTGGTTCGGGTCAGCGAGCGGAATGCAACTCTCAGATCGTTGACGAATGACATGATTCTGCTCTCCGGAAGTCAGTCTCCCGCCCTCATCGCGAGGCGTCCTTTCGCCGTCGCCGCTCGCTCTCCCTCATCATCTCGTTCAAACCCGCCGCTGGACGTATCTCGACCGTTCCACACTTCCACTTCACTCCCGGATGTTGGGAGATGAGCTGAATTGCGTGATTCAGATCTCGCGCGTCGAGCACCTGAATTCCACCCAGATGTTCCTTCGTCTCCGCGTAGGGACCGTCCGTCACTGCGACCTTT
This sequence comes from uncultured Acidobacteriota bacterium, assembly GCA_963724465.1. Lineage (GTDB taxonomy): Bacteria > Acidobacteriota > Thermoanaerobaculia > UBA5066 > Gp7-AA6 > DAHUXD01. The sequence continues at coordinate 3,407 of CAVRUT010000014.1, forward strand.
CCGTTCGTCCAGGACACGGTCACCGCCGTGTTGGCGGGCTGAAGAGGTTCCTCGGCGACAAGTGTCCGTTCCTCCGCAGTTCGTCGTTGTAGCTGAAACACTCGTCCAGCACGGTGGTGCGCTCGCTCTCCGGCATGTTTTCGAACTTGCCGGGCTCGACATAGCCCAAGCAGATGTATTTCATCCATTCCTCCACGACGCGACGTCCGATCAGGACCTGGGTCACCCGCCTTCCGTTGGTCCTCAGTCCTGACCGATCCCGGGGATCTGCTGGTTGTCTTCCTCGGTTCGCGGGAGGAACGGGCGTATCTCGACCGGCGTCCGACAGGCGAGGGCAAACTTGCGCCCCCACTCCAGTGCCTCATCCAGGTTCGCGGCTTTCAGAATGATGAAGCCGCCGACGTGCTCCTTGGTCTCCAGGTACGGCCCGTCGGTGACGACCACCTTGCCATCGGGCTGCGCCCGCAGGGACTTCGCGCTCGCTGGCCGCGGAGAGGCCGGCACCGAAAATCCTGGCACCGGCAGCGACCAGCTCTTCGTTCATCAGGTCGATATCGCGGATCATCGCTTCGGTCACGGTGGATGGGTCGAAATCGTCGGGTAGGTAACTCGAGCCAAATAGAGCGGCATGATTTTCTCCTTTTACGGTCTTCTTCCTGTAACGGTCTTCGGGCGGTTGCGCTGCCTTCACGAGATAGTCGAACGGCCGGGCCGGAATTCGACAGCTCGTCCGAGAAATTTTTCCTTTTTATTTCAACTGCCGGATTCGCTCTTGCAGGAATTGACGCTCCGGTTCCTGTTGGGTCAGGGCCAGAGCTTTCTCATACGCGGACCGGGCCTCCGCTGTCCTGCCGAGCCTGCGGTACATATCTGCACGCGCGGAATGCGCCAGGTAATAATTTGCCAATTCGGCCTTGTTCCAACACCGCGTCGATATGCGTCAGACCGGCCTCTGGACCATCGCGCATTGCAACTGCCACGGCACGATTGAGCTGTACGACTGGCGAAGGCTGAATTCGTACCAATTGGTCGTACAGCGCAACAATCCGTCCCCAGTCGGTCGCCGCGACCGATTCCGCCTCCGCATGAACGGCCGCAATCGCAGCCTGCAGTGTGTAAGAGCCGAAGCGGCGGGACTTCAGGGCTTTGTCCAGCAATGCCACTCCCTCCGCGATCTGCTCCCTGTTCCAGAGCGAGCGATCCTGGTTCTCCAGCAAGATCAGCTCTCCGGCCGGCGAGGTTCTCGCGGCGCGACGGGATTCCTGCAGCAACATCAGGGACAGCAGCCCGATGACTTCCGGCTCTGGCCGGAGTTCGGTCAGCAACCGGCCCAGTCGAATCGCCTCGCCGGTCAGCTCGGCCCGCGTGACCTCCGCTCCCGCCGCAGCAGAGTAGCCCTCGTTGAAGACCAGATAGATGACCTGAAGCACCGCGCCCAGTCGCTCCGGCAATTCCTGCGGCGTCGGCACCTCGTACGGAATCGGTGTCTCTCGAATCTTTGCCTTTGCGCGCACGATGCGCTGCGCCAGCGTGCGCGGAGTGGTGAGGAAGGCCTTTGCGATCTCCTCGGTCGTCAGCCCGCACACCTCACGCAAGGTGAGCGCAACGCGCGCTTCCGGCGCGAGAGATGGATGACAGCACGTAAAGATCAGGCGCAGCCGATCATCCTCGAGGCTGTCCTCTTCATTGGACCTTTCCGCCGAACTCCATTGCGCTTCGAGATGTCGCACGAGCTCGTCTTGAGACGCATCGAATCTTGCCCGTCGACGCAGGGTATCGATGGCTTTGAATCGGGCCGTCGAAATCAACCATGGTCGCGGGTTGCCGGGCACTCCACTGCTCGGCCACAGGCTCAGCGCAGCCGCAAAGGCTTCGTGCATCGCCTCCTCGGCAAGATCGAAATCCCCGAGCAAGCGGATCAGCGTGGCCAGGATTCGTCCCGAATCCACGCGATAAAGGGAGTCGAGCAATTCGCGTATCTGCTCGGTGGAACGCTCGGACATGACGACGACCTTAGCAAAACCGGGCCGAGAAGCTCGGCCCTCAACTCGGCACGAGGTTGCGCTCCTCGCCGGGGCACGCGCTTCTGGATCGGCATCACGTTGTGCCCCCGCCGGTCACCGATCTGTCTGGCAAACGGGGGCGGGACTATCTGTTACGAGTCCAGCCGCCCGGTCCGGCACAGGAGCTGTCGCGGCAGAACTGTGTTTGCTGGAGGTTCTCGCGCTGGAGGTCACCGAGACAGAGAAGCTGCTGGCCAGGCCGGCCGTGCGGGGCCGGCCGAAGTCGCTTCAAGGGCCCCCTCCGCTCACGGGCGGTGTATGCTCGCGAAAAGCTCCACGGAGGTTCCTCATGCCCCCTGCACCCCGTTCCGCCCCCCGCGACGCCGCACCCGTTCTGACCCGGAAGATCCGCGACGAGATCACCCGCAGCCTGCGAAAGCGGCTCGGCCTTTCGGAGACCGACCCGCTTCCGTCCGAGATGAGCCGGCTCATCGACAAGACGGCCGCTTCGGCTTCCAGCAGCGCGCTCGAGCTCGGCCTGAAGGCCGACGCCGAGGCGGCGGCGAAGGAGACCGGCCGCGCCGTCCTCTTCGACGGCTTTCTCGACAAGATGTCCGCCGCTCGGCGGGGCATCGACCTGATCGGTCAATCTGGCGACGTAAAGGCGATCCTGCGCCGCCGCGCGGAGCTGCTCTGGGCGAAGAAGCAGGCGCTCGAGGCGGCCGGCTTCGATGCCGAGTCGGCGATGCGTATCATCCTCGCGGAGCTTTCCGCCCGCTCTCACTGAAAGCCCATGTCCTGGGTGTCGGAGGCGGCAAACAGCTTCGCCGACGGTGCGTCGGACGCGGCGGGCGCGGCCGGCGACCAGTGGGACAGCGCGGCCGCGGCCCTCTCGGATCCGGCCGGCTGGATCGAGTCCCAGGCCGCCGCGTCCTGGGACGCTCTCGAAGGCGCGGCCGGCGCCCTGTCCGGTGAGCTCGAGGACGCCCTCGGCGGCGCCTTCGAGGACGTCGTGGACCTCGGTCGGCTCGTCGCGGAGATGGAGCGGATGGCGGAAGCGGCGCCGGACGCGGTCGTGGATTTCGCGGCCGGCAGCCTGCGCGGCGATCCCGGGCCGCTACGGCGCGGCTCTCGCGGAAATCGCGGACGCGGAAAGCGATCTCTTCTCAGCGATCGACCAATCGCTCGCGGCCGCGACGGAGGGCGTCGTCCGACCGGTCGAGGCGCTCGAGCGCAGCCTCCAGGACACCCTCGCGAGTGTGTCCGCCTCGATCGAGCAGGCGGCGCGGTCGCTCGAGTCGCTCCCGCGCATCCTCGAGGCGATCGTCTATTTCCTCGGCGGGATCGTCCGCTGTCTGGGCGACCTGGTGGCGATGCTCGGAGGGTGCCTCGGCGGAGTCGCCGGCTACTACCTGTTCAAGGCGACGATCGTGACCGCGAACGCGCTCGAGCCGGTGAGCCAGTTCCCCTCGAAGCTCAAGGACTTCCTGACGCCGGTGTTCCCGGAGTTCGGCAGCTGGCAGAACGCTTGGCTCGGCTGGACGAACATCTGGCTCGTGAAGGACGCGTGGATCGCGGGACGAAGTGGCGCGGCCTTCGTCGGCGTGACGATTAAGGGCGTCCGGCTGTCTTCGGTCGTGTACGTGTCCATGCTCGACCTGCGAGCGTACGGACACGTCTCGAACGCGGCGCACGAGCTCGAGCACGTGCGGCAGATGACCCGATTCGTGACCGAGGAGAACTTCGCGTGCGCCTACGGAGCGGGCTTTGCGCTCGGCGGCGGATATGCCCAGAACCCATTCGAGGACGCCGCGTTCGAGCTCGAGTGCCGCCAGCGCGACCGCATTCTCAACTGGGTGCAAAACGTCGGAGAGGCGCAGTACGACAACCCGTGCGACAAGATCGGGAAGAAGCACGATTCGTGCGGGGCGATCGCGTGACCCGGATGGACAAGAAGGGGAGCTTCGGCCCGAAGGCTACCGGATGGTCATCGAGCCACGGTAAGCGGCAATCGTGCTAGGCGTTTACCAGGATTTCGCCGACGGCCGCTCGGAGGCTTGGATCGTCCGCAGGTTGAACGAGCAATCAGTCTCGGGGCGCCGCCGCTCGAGGGGATGGTCCCCGGCCACGGTTCATCGAATGCTCCGAAGCGCGATCCGAAGACCGGGCGACGGCGGCAGTTCGAGCGTTCTGCGCTGCTTCTATGGGCTCTCCTGGGGAAGATCCGGCTCGAGCCGGTAACGCCGGAGGGCGGGAAACCCTACTACCGTGCGCTGTCTAATCTGCAGGTGCTGGCATTGCTCGACGTCGGCCCGACTCCGGACCGTCCGGAGTCGGGTGCGATTTCATTTCAATGGTGGAGGCGGCGGGAGTTGAACCCGCGTCCGGAAGCGCTACGGGAGAGGCCACTCCATGCTCAGCCTCTTCTTGGTTCTCGCCCCGCCGCCTCGAGAAGAGGCAAAACGGCGGAAGGGCAACCCCGAATTGATTTCGCAGCTCCGTCCGGGGGACCGGAGCCGCTACACCCGCATTTCGCGACGTCGGACGCGGCGCGGCGGGTGCGCTACACGTCAAACGAGGCTACTTAATTAAGCAGCCAGAGCGAAGTTGCTGTTGTTCGCAGCTACTATTTTTCACCCTGCTTTTACGAGGAGGGGTGAGACCTCGGCATGCAACCTCTCGCGCAATCGTCCCCGTCGAAGCCGTTTCGCCCCCACGGTCGATCGAACGAGACTCAAAGATCGGACTGGGAATTCTACCATGCGCTTCAGGACTTCTTGACACGGCGGGCGAACCGGCATGGAATGCGCCTCGCCATGGCCAAGGATGACCTGATCGTCGTCGTCACCTCCGTCGGGACCGAGGAGCAGGCGCTCGACGTCGCCCACGCCCTTGTGCGCAGCCGCCGCGCGGCCTGCGTGAACATCGTCCCCAACATCCACTCCGTCTACCGCTGGAAGGGCCGCGTCTGCGACGACGGCGAGATGCTGCTGATCGTCAAGACGCGGGCCTCGCAGTTCGAGGCGGTGCGCGAGACGATCCACCGCATCAACACGTACGAGCTGCCCGAGGTCCTCGGCTATCGCGTGGACATGTCCTCGCCCGGGTTTGCCTCCTGGATCGAGAAGATGACGGCCTCGAAGAAGCGCAAGGCTGCGGCTAAGGCGAAGCCGGCGCGTAAGGCGCGGGCGAAGAAGAAGTAGCGGCCGGACTGGCGGCTGCCTCGCCCTCGCGACAATTAGTCGATGAGTGGCTCGGAGGCAGCGGGATCTCCCATCAGACCTCCCTCTCCCGGCGGGAGAGGGAAGGGGTGAGGGGCGCCCTCCCGCGGTAGCTTACGCGAGACAGCTCCGCCGCCGACAGACCGATACGGAGTCGCTACTGTGGCGCCGCCTCCGTCGTCGCGAGCTCGCCGGGCTCAAATTCCGGCGCCAGCACCCCGTCGGGGGGTTCGTCGTGGACTTCTTCTGCGAGGAGGCGGGGCTCGCGATCGAGCTCGACGGGGGCGGGCACGCGGGAGAGGCTCAGATCGTCTACGATCTTCGAAGGACGACACGGCTCGAAGAGCTCGGGGTTAGGGTCCTGAGATTCTGGAACACGGACGTCCTGCAGAATCTCGATGGAGTGGTCGCGAGGATTCTCGAGGCGGTGAGGCCCCCCTCACCCTGACCCTCTCCCCCCGGTGGGGGAGAGGGGAACTGAACGCATGCTGCTTTCTAAGGGCTCCCTCTCCCCACGGGACAGGGACGGGGTGAGGGCCCCCTGGAGACGCCGTCCTATTTCACCGCGGTGAGCGCCTGGTCGAGGTCCGCGACGAGGTCTTCGACGTCCTCGATGCCGACGGAGACGCGGACGAGGCCCGGGGTGACGCCGAGGCGGATGCGCTCCTCCTCGGGGATCGAGGCGTGGGTCATCGTGGCAGGGTGCGAGATGAGCGTCTCGACGCCGCCGAGGCTCTCGCCGAGCGAGCACAGGCGCACCTTCGCGAGGAAGGCCGACGCGTTCTCGAAGGACCCGAGGTCGAACGAGATCATCGCGCCGAAGCCGGACATCTGCTTCTTCGCGAGGGCGTGCTGCGGGTGGGAGGGCAGTCCCGGGTAGTTGACCTTCCGGACTTTCGGATGCTTCGCCAGGTGATTCGCGATGGCGCGGCCGTTCGACTCGTGGCGCTCCATGCGCACGACGAGGGTCTTGATGCCGCGCAGCACGAGCCACGAGTCCATGGGCGAGAGGATCGCTCCCGAGCTGTTCTGCACGAACGAGAGCCACTCGACGTGCTCCTTCGACTTCGCGATCGCCGCGCCGCCGACGGTGTCGGAGTGGCCGCCGAGGAACTTCGTCGTCGAGTGCATGACGATGTCGGCGCCGAGCGCGAGCGGCCTCTGCAGATACGGCGAGGCGAACGTGTTGTCCACGACGACGACGGCGCCGTTGCGGTGGGCGAGCTCCGAGAGGGCGGCGATGTCGCAGAGCTGCATCGTCGGGTTCGTCGGCGTCTCGAGGTGAAGCATGCGCGTCTCGGGCCGGATCGCTCGCTCGACGTCCTCGGCCCGCGAGGTGTCCACGAACGAGAACTCGACTCCGTAGCGCGCCAGGATCTTCGTGTAGTAGCGGTACGTCCCGCCGTAGGTCATGTTCGAGCACACGACGTGGTCGCCCTGCTTGACGAGCGTCGAGATCGCCGTGATCGCGGCCATGCCCGACGCGAACGCCCGGGCGCCGGCCCCGCCCTCGAGGACGGCGAGGTTCTTCTCGAGCGCCGCACGCGTCGGGTTCTGTGTCCGCGCGTACTCCCAGCCCTTGTTCTTGCCGAGCCCCTCCTGGACGTACGTGGACGTCTGGTAGATCGGAACGGCGACGGCGCCGGTCGAGGGTCGGGCTCGTTGCCGGCGTGGATGCAGTCGGTCGAAAAGCCCATGGTGTCTGTTCCTATCCTTTCGGCCGCGAGGCCGCGAAGATGCCCTGGTCCGGATAGCGCTCGGCGCCGTCCGGGAAGAGCGTGACGACGGTCTTGCCGGGGCCGAGCCGCTCGGCGACGCGCAGCGCGGCCGCCGCGGCCGCTCCAGCTGAGCCTCCGACGGTGAGGCCCTCCTCCCGCGCGAGCGCCCGGCACGTGTCGAAGGCCTCCTTGTCGCGGATCTCGAGAACCTCGTCGATGAGCGAACGGTCGAGGATCGGCCAGATCTTCGAGAGGCCGATGCCCTCGACCTCGTGGGGGCCGGGCGGCCCCCCGCCCAGGATCGAACCCTGCGGCTCGACGGCCACGCGCAGCAGGCGCGGGTGCGCTTCGGAGAGGCGGCGCGCGACGCCCGTGAAGGTCCCCGTCGTCCCGACGCCGGCGACCCAGGCGTCGATCGGGCCGTCGAAGGCGGCGGCGATTTCGGCGCCGGTCGTCTGGTAGTGGGTGAGCGGGTTGACGGGATTGTGGAACTGGTCGGCGAGGTAGGCGCCGGGCGTTTCCGCCACGATCTGCTGCGCCCGGTCCACGGCGGCGGTCATCATCGCGTCGGCCGGCGTGCGGACGACCTCGGCGCCGAGCGCTTGCATCAGCCTCGCCTTGACGTGGCCGTAGCCCTCGGGCATCACGATCACGCAGCGGTATCCCTTGACCGCGGCGACCATCGCGAGCGCGACGCCGGTGTTGCCCGAGGTCGCCTCGACGATCGTGCCGCCCGAGCCCGAGCAGCCCGCGCGCCTCGGCGTCCTCGACCATCGCCCTGGCGATCCGGTCCTTGACGCTGCCGCCGGGATTGAACCACTCGAGCTTGGCGAAGATGCGCGCGGCGCCGCGGGCGAAGCGCTTCAACTCGACGAGCGGAGTGTGGCCGATCGCCTCGAGGAGGCCTCCCAAGGCGTGCGGTCGTTTCGACGGGCGAGGGGTTCACGGATGCGCCTGTTTTCGCACGGGTTTCGACGATAACAAAAAAAGCCCCGGCATGACGCCGGGGCTTCGCAATCGAAAGGGAAGGCTCAGTAGGACTGCTGCGCGCGGCGAGCGGAGTAGCACTCGCGGCAGTAGACCGGCTTGCCGTTGGTCGGGTTGAACGGAACCTGCGTCTGCTTGCCGCAGCCGTCGCAGGTGACGTCGTAGAAGGTGCGCTCGCGACCCTCACCCGAGGACGTCTTGCGCTTGTCGCGGCAGGGCTTGCACCGCTTGGGCTCGTTGGTGAAGCCCTTGCGGGCGTAGAACTCCTGGTCGTCCGCCGAAAAGAGGAACGTGCCGCCGCAGTCGACGCAAGTCAGGTTCTTGTCCGTGTATTGCTGCATCATGGAATTTACAGATCTCCTGGGTTTCATCCCTGGGCCGGAGCGGTCGTTGCCGCGTGCCGGCGAAAAAAAATGGTGAATCGGTTACACAACTACGAGGAAACGCCGGCGCCCGTGCGCCGGGAATTCGCTATCTCTAGGACCGACCCCCTTTCGATCGCGCACACGCCTCCCCGCGAAGGCGGACGGATGGGGGAAGGAAAAGCATAAGAGTGGCAGTTGCGATGTGCGGGGTCTTCAACTAAAAGCTGGCGGAAAGTAGCACGCGGATTGTAAGGCGTGCAAGGGGAATATCTGTACGGTTGGACAGGGGGCAGTTCGTTCTCCGGAAAATGAGGCCCCGGAATTGGCATTAACCCTTCCCTCTGCGAGACTTAGCTCGAACCGATGACGCCCTGGACCGGCGACGAAGCAGTGGCGTAGCGCTTCTTCGGGATCCGGCCCGCCAGGTAGGCGTCGCGGCCCGCGCAGACGGCATCGCGCATCGCGCGCGCCATCCGGACGGGGTCTCTGGCGCCGGCGATGCCGGTATTCATGAGGACGCCGGCCGCGCCGAGCTCCATCGCGACGCAGGCGTCCGAGGCCGTGCCTACGCCCGCGTCCACGATCACCGGGACCTTCGCGCGCTCGAGGATGATCGAGATCGAGTTCGGATTCTGGATCCCGAGGCCCGAGCCGATGGGCGCCCCGAGGGGCATGACCGCCGCCGCGCCCGCGTCCTCGAGCCGGCGGCAGACGATGGGATCGTCCGACGTGTAGGGGAAGACGACGAACCCTTCCTTCACGAGCGTCTTCGTGGCCGAGAGCAGGGCCTCGTTGTCGGGCCAGAGCGTCTGCTCGTCGCCGAGGACTTCGAGCTTGACCCAGTTGGAGAGACCGACCTCGCGGCCCAGCCGCGCCGCACGCACGGCGTCCTCCGCGTTGTAGCAGCCGGCCGTGTTCGGCAGCAGCGTCATCCCTTTCGGGATGTAATCGAGCAGCGACTCCTTCGAGCGGTCGGTCAGGTTGACCCGGCGCACGGCGACCGTCACGATCTCGGCGCCAGACTCCTCGAGCGCCTCCTTCATCAGCGGGAAGGTCGCGTACTTGCCCGTGCCGACGATCAGGCGCGAGCGGAAGGGCCGTCCGCCGAAGACGAACGGGTCCGCCGCCGGCGCTGCCGCGGCGGGAGGGTCGAGGGTGGGCGGGCTGGTCATCACCCGGAATCCTATTCCTTCGGGGGGTCGAGCAGGAAGACGTTATCGATCAGGCGGGTGGAGCCGAGGCGCACCGCGGCGGCGAGCGCGACCCCGGGGGAGACCTTTTCGACGCGGCGCATCGTCTTCGCGTCCACGGCTTCGACGTAGTCGATCTGGAAGCGCGACGCCTCGAGCTGCCGGAGGGCGTCCTCCTCGAGCCGACGCGCGTCGAGGGCGCCATGGGCCGCGCGCGCCCGGGCGGCAAAGAGCGTGCGGGAGAGGTCGGCCGCGCGCCGGCGGTCCTCGGGGGAAAGGTACGCGTTGCGCGAGGACATCGCGAGGCCGTCCGGCTCGCGGACGATTTCGCCGACGACGAGGCGAATCGGAAGGTCGAGGTCGCGGATCATTCGGCGCACGACCGCGACCTGCTGCAGGTCCTTGCGTCCGAAGACGGCGACGTCGGGTAGCACGCGCAGGAAGAGCTTCATGACGACCGTGGCCACGCCGCGGAAGTGGCCGGGCCGGCTGGCGCCCTCGCCGCCCTCGGAGACGCCCGCGACCTCGATGACGGTCGAAAAGTCGGGCGGATAGAGGCTGGCCTCGGTCGGCAGATAGAGGATGTCCACGCTTTCCGCCTCGAGAAGACGCGCGTCGTCTTCCTCGCGCCGGGGATAGCGCGAGTAGTCCTCGCCGGGCGCGAACTGCAGCGGGTTGACGAAGATCGAGACGACCGTCAGGCCGCCCTGCCGCTTCGCGAGGCGCACGAGCGAGAGGTGACCCGGGTGCAGCGCGCCCATCGTCGCCACGTAGGCGACGGGCCTTCCGGCCATGCGCGCCTGCGCGACCTGCTCGCGCAGGGTCGGAAGGTCGCGGACGGTGATCAATGCACGCGGCGCAGCGTCGGCCTGGCGCCCGTGAAGGACTCCTCCTTCGACGGGAACTCTCCGCTCTTGACGTCGTGCGTGAAGGCGCGCGCGGCGTTCTCGATCGCGGAGGAGAGATCCGCGTACCGGCGCACGAATTTCGGGCGCAGGTCGCGTGTCAGCCCAACCAGATCGTGGAAGACGAGGACCTGGCCGTCGCACGCCGCGCCAGCGCCGATGCCGATGGTCGGCACGGCGATCTCCTGGGTGATCTCGGCCGCGAGCGAGTCGGGGACACACTCGAGGACGATGGCGAAGCAGCCGGCTTCCGCCAGGACCCGCGCGTCCTCGCGAATCTGGAGCGCCGAGTCGGCCTCGCGGCCCTGGACCTTGAAGCCGCCGAGCTTGCGGTAGGACTGCGGCGTCAGACCCACGTGGCCCATGACCGGGATGTCCGCGGCGAGGATCGCCTCGACGGCGGGCAGGATGCGGCGGCCGCCCTCGAGTTTCACGGCCGCCGCGCCGCCTTCCGCGAGGAAGCGGCCGGCGTTCTCGACGGCGCGCGCGGGTTCGGCCTGATAGGAGAGGAAGGGCATGTCGCCGACGACGACCGCGCGCCTGGTCGCGCGCGCGACGGCGCGCGTGTGGCGGACCATCGAGTCCATGGTGGCGGTCAGGGTGTTCGGCTCGCCGTAGACGGCCATCTCGACCGAATCGCCGACGAGGAGGATGTCGACTCCGGCCGCGTCCAGCAGCGCCGCCGTCGGCGCATCGTAGGCGGTCAGCATGGAGAGTCGCTCGCGGCCTTTGGCGGACACGAGCATCGGGATCGACAGGGGATCCTGTTCCGGAAGGACGGCCATCGTTCGCTCCTTTCCTTTAGGTCGACGTCCCGGAGATCGGGATCGCCGCCTCAAAGGGCGAGGAGGGAATTATATGGCGATTTCCGAGCGTCGTGTCCAGCTCCAGCGGGGCTCCTAAAGGGATCCCTCGCTTCGCTCGGGATGAGAGGGTATGGGCGTCGGCGAGTCTGATGGAGCCGAGCTCGCCTTTGTCATCCCGAGCGCAGCGAGGGATCCCGGACTCGACGAGCCGCGTCAGCGGGGAACGCTGCCGGCGGGGACATAGTACTGGGCGCCTTTCCTGACCTTCTGGATCTGGGCCACCAGGTCGTCGAAGTCGGCGGGCCGGTTGACGAAGTCGATCTCGTTGGTGTCCACGACGAGCAGGGGCGTCTCCTCGTAGTGGTAGAAGTAGTAGTTGTAGGCCTCGATGAGCTGCGCCAGGTATTCCGGCGTCACGGCCTTCTCGAGCGAGCCCTTCTTCTTCTTGATCCGCTTCATGCAGGTCTCGAGCGAACCCTGCAGGTAGATGACGAGATCCGGCTTGCGCACCGACTCGGACAGGAGCGTGTAGAGCTTGTCGTAGATCAGGAGCTCCGAGTCGTCGAGGTTCAGGCAGGCGAAGATCTTGTCTTTCGGAAAGTGGTAGTCCGCCACGACGAGCGTCGAGAAGAGGTCGATCTGCGCGATCTCCTGCTGCTGCTGGTATCGCGCGAGCAGGAAGAAGAGCTGCGTCTGGAAAGCCGCGCCCTTCTTCTTCTTGTAAAAGTCGGGCAGGAACGGGTTGTCCACGTCCTCCAGGATCTTCGTCCCGTGGAACTTGCGGGCGAGCATCTCGACGAGCGAGGTCTTTCCCACGCCGATCGGCCCGTCGATCGCGAGGTGCCTCAGCTTGACGTCGCCGTCGGTTGGGATCGGCATCGCTGGGGGGGATTCTAATCCCCCTCCTATCGGGTCAACACGTCCGCGATGCCGCAGATCGCGAGGGTGACGGAGACGAATCCGTTGGCGGTGAAGAAGGCCGCGTTGACGCGGGAGAGATCGCCGGGCCGGACGATCGCGTGCTGGTAGACGAGCGCCGCGAACGTGGCCGCGAGGCCTGCGAGCAGGATCCCGCCTCCGCCCGAAAGCCTCCAGACCATCAGGAGCAGCGCCGCCATCGCGAGGTGGAACAGCGCCGACACCGCGAGCGCCCCGCGGGCGCCGAGGCGTGCCGGGATCGACTTCAACCCCGCCTGCCGGTCGAACTCCTCGTCCTGGAGCGAGTAGATGACGTCGAACCCGGCGGTCCAGAACAGAACGGCGAGGCCGAGGAGGACCGGAAGCGTCTCGAGCGAGCCGCGGACCGCGATCCACGCGCCGACCGGCGCGAGCGCCAGGCAGAGCCCGAGCACGAGGTGAGAGAGCGCCGTGAACCGCTTCGTGTACGAGTAGACGAACAGAAGCGCCAGGGCGACCGGCGAAAGAAGCAGCGTCAACCGGTTCAGGCTCGCCGCGGCGGCGACGAAGAGAACGATCGAGGCAGCCAGGAAGGCCCTCGCGAATCCCACCGAGAGCGCGCCCGACGGCAGCGCGCGCGAGGCGGTCCGAGGGTTGGCCGCGTCGAGCCGCCGGTCGGCCAGGCGGTTGTGCGCCATCGCCGCGCTGCGCGCGCCGACCATGGCGAGCAGAATCTTGCCGAGCGTCGCCGCCTTCGGCCAGCCCCCGGCCGCGAGGAACGCGGCATAGAGCGCGAACGGGAGCGCAAAAAGCGTGTGGGAGAACTTGATCATCTCGAGCGTCGTGCGGAGCGACCGGAAGACGCCCGCCCGGGCGCTCACCGCTTGCGTTTGCCCCGGCGCGCTGCGCCGGTCGAGGCGCCGTTCCATCGGAACTGCTCGCCCCGAGGCTCGAGCCCCAGAATGCGCGCCACGCGGACGCAGTACGCGTCGAGGAACCGGTCGACCGACGGCGAGTCGACGTAAAAGGCCGGCAGCGGCGGAGCGACGATCGCTCCCGCCAGCGTCGCCCGGCGCATGTTCTCGATTTGCACGAGCGAGTACGGCGACTCGCGCAGGGCGAGCACGAGCGTACGCCGCTCCTTCAGGCAGACGTCGGCCGCGCGCTGCAGCAGGTCGCGCCCGATGCCGTTGGCGATCGAGCCGAGCGTGCCGCCGCTGCACGGGACGACGGCCATTCCCGACACGGGGTAGGAGCCCGACGCGATCGAGGCCCCAACGTCCGAGTTCGGGTGGATCTCGAGGCGGCGCGCGAACTCGCGCGGGACCTCGAGCGCCGCGGCCCAGGCTTCCGGGGACACGATGCCGGGCGCGATCTCGCCCCGGGCGACGATGAGCGCCGCGTCGGAGACGACGAGGTGAAGTCGCGAGAGACCCTTCGAGTCGAGCGCCACCTCGACGAATCGCTTTCCCAGGCGGGCGCCCGAGCCCCCCGAGATGCCGACGACGATCTCTCGTCCCGCCACGCCGGGCAGTCTATACGGGCCGGCTGACAAGAAATTGGACACCTGGCAAGGCGCTTTGACGGCGCGTTGGGCCCCGGCGCGTCAAAGCGTTGCGCCGAGCGAAGGCCCGTCGGTGACGGCGCTTCTGTCACGCCGCGCTCGGGCGTCGAGCGGTAGTGGCGCGGCTAACTCTTTCTCGGCTCGCCACTTGGCCTCCGTGCTCCGGACCGGCACGCCTTTCGCGATTCCCGGCCGAGGAAACGAAAGGAGGTGCCGATGGAGAACGCCTGATCGCAAGGACCCGATGAGGACACACCCATTCGCACACCACCGAATCGAACGGACCCAACGCCGCAGTTGAAGAAGGAGTTCTCGATGCAACCGTCCAGAATTCGCGCCGCAGCCATCGCCGTCCTGCTCTGCCTCGGCGCCGGAGCGCTGCTCTTCGCGGAAAGCACGGAACCGGCCGCCGCCGGAAAGAAGGTCAACATCAACACGGCCACCGCGTCCGAGCTCGCGTACCTGCCGCGGCTCGGCAACAAGGTCGCCGCACGGATCGTCGAGCACCGCAAGGAAAAGCCGTTCGCCCGCCCCGAGGACCTCATGGAGGTTAAGGGGATCGGCGAGAAGCTCTTCGTCACCCTCAAGCCCTACGTCGCCGTCAGCGGCCCGACGACCCTCAGCGCCAAGGTGCGTTCCTCCTCCTCGGCCTCCCGCCGCTCCTCCCCCCCGGCGGCGCCGAAGGAGAAACCCGCAAACGCCGTTCCGGTGGGCAAGGGACGGTGACCACCACGCCCGCCCGGGGCCCTCAGGGCCCCGGGCCTCTTCGCGCCGACGCAGGAATGTCGCTCTTCGAACTGTTGCTCGGTCTGACCGCGGCGGCTTGGATGCTCGCGATCGCGACCCCCGGCGTGAAGCGGCTGAGGGAGGAAGTTTCGCTGCGGTCCGCCGTCCACGAGGCCAGCGTGGCCTTCTACCTGGCGCGGTCGTACGCGATCTCCAAGAACCGCAACGTCGGGCTGAAGTTCCGCAGGAATGGGGACCGTTACGAGTGGGCGCTCTATGCCGACGGCAACGGCAACGGATTACGCACGGCCGAAATCACGAGCGGCGTAGACCGGTACCTCGGGATCACCTATCCCTGGAGCCGCAACGACGTCCTGCCCGGGATCATGACCGGCGCGCGGGTGCCGGATCCCGGAAGCCCCGGCCATTACCTCGATCGCGTCGACGATCCGATCCGTTTCAACAGCTCGGACATTTGTTCCTTTTCCGCCATGGGGGAGTGCACGCCGGGCTCCGTGTACCTCTGGGACTCGCACGACGGTATGGCCGTGCTGCGCGTGTTCGGGGGGACGGCGAAAGTCCGCAGCCTCTACTACCGCCGCGGAGAGAGAGGGTGGAAGCCATGATCATCCCCGTCGAGTCCGGGAAGCGGGAAAGCGGCGACGCTGCCGCCATCGGCTGCCCAGAGAAGGGCTTTCTCATAGTGGGCTCCGGCCGGCACGCGTCCGCGAGCCGCGACGCAGTCCGAAAGGCGCGCGCCCTCGCCGACGGCCACGCCGTCCCAGACCGTCGAGCGCAGGATCTTCGCGCCATCGCAGATTTCGGCTCGGCCCAGAACGCTTTCGTCGGCGTCGAAGCCGGCCGGCGCCTCCTGGAAGAGGACGCGCCGCCGGGCGTCGAAGTCTCCGCTTCCCGTCGGGAACGGCCTTCCGCGAGCGAGCGCTTCGAGCGACGCGCGCAGGAAATCGCCCGCGCGGCCGAGGTCGGCGCTCGGGCCCTCGTGGAGCACGAAGCCGATTTCCTCCCGCCCCTCGTCGAGAAGCGGCTGCCAGAGATGCGCGACCAGGGCGGTCTCGCCCGGGGGAATCCGGCCGAGCAGGCGCTGCGCGAGCACGCAGACTCCCGTGTACAGGAGCGGCCTCGGACCCCGGACGCCGAAGGCCGTGATTCGGTCCCCTTCGGCCTGAAGCGGCGTGTACCGCTCGGGGTACCGGTTTTCCGTCACGAGGAGCGTCGCGGCGCGCCCCGATTCGCGGTGACGGGCGGCGAGGCGCGCGAAGTCGGGCGCGATCGCCGCGTCGGAGTTCACGACCAGAAAATCGCCGCCGGAGAGGAACGGCGCGGCGTTGCGCAGGGCGCCGGCGGTACCGAGGATCTTCGGCTCGCGGAAAAACGCGAGCTCTGGCGGGCGCGGTGCCTGCTCGCGCAGGCGGCTCTCGACCTGATCGGACAGGTGATGGAGATTCACCGCCACCTCTGCCACGCCGGCCTCCTGAAGCCGCTGGAGGTGCGCGACCGCGAGCGGAACGTTGAGAAACGGTAGGAGCGCCTTCGAGATCGCTTCCGTGACAGGGCGAAACCGCATGCCGCGCCCCGCGCAGAGAAGGATGGCCCTCACGAGGATCGGAAATCGGAAATGGCGGACCGGGAAGCGACGACTTGCGTCCCTCTCTTCATCGGTTCACGGTTCACGCCGAAAAACCATGTCCGGCGGGAGCGAAGGATCCTCCTTGCGCCGCCGCATGTAGAGCTCGGCGTAAGAGTAGGGAATGGCCTCGGAAGGGTCCAGACCGAGAAGCGCGATCAATCTGCGGATCGACGTCGGATCGCCTTCGATCTCGACGAAGTCGCCGATCGGCGTCTCGTCGAGGGCCACGATGCAGCCCTCGCAGTCCCACTCCTCGCGCCGCTTCTCGTAGCGGAAGCGCCTCTCGAGCCCGAGGGCCCCGAGAATCGCCTCGGTCTCTCCGGCGTCGGAGACCTCGACTTCCCGTTCCTCGCGGACCTTCGCGCCGCCCTCGAAGCGCGCGCTTCCCTTGTAGGTGAGGATGGCGCGGCCTCCGGCGCGGCGCATTCGCACGGTCCGTCCGCTGCCGGAGAGCTTGCGCTCGGCGTCGTCGTAGAGGTCGTTCGACTCGTCGTGGAGGGGCGCGCGCAGCGTCGCGCCGGTGGAAGCGAGATTCCGGCGCACCGCGTCGAGTTCCGGAGCCGGAAGCTTGACCTCGATCTCTTCTCGCGCCGCCGGGGAGGAAGGGCGACCGCTCACGGGAGGAGCCGGCGCGCGATCTCCTGGGCCTGCTTTCCGTCCACGCGGCCGCGATGGCGCGCCATGAGCTCCTTCATCGCCAGGCCGACGTCCTTCTGGGAGGAAAGCCCCTTTTCGCGGATCACCTCTTTGAGCGCGGCCTCGATTTCCGCCTCCGACAGGCCCTTCGGCAGATACCCCTCGAGGATGGCGAGCTCCTCGGTCTCGGCGTCCACGAGGTCCTGGCGCCCGCCGCGGCCGTACTGCTCGATCGAGTCCTTGCGCTGCTTGACCGAGCGGCGCAGGACCGCTTCGACCTCCTCGCCGGTCAGGTCGCGCTGCGCCTGGATCTTCTCGTTCTTGAGCGTCGAGAGCAGCAGGCGCAGCGTCGCGACGCGCCGCTTGTCGCCGCTCTTCATGGCGGCCTTCAGATCCTCTTCGATCCGAGACGAGCATGCCCGGAGGCTATCATCGCGCTTGCGAAGAATCTGCGAGCGGCTATACGTTATGACTCTTATCAGAAGCACGGCTCCTATCGTTCGCGGCGCGAATAGTCTCCCGACCGAAGGGAGGGAGGAGGTTTGCGCCGCGGGAGCCGAAGCGCAGCGAGAGGTCAGGCGCTCGGTCGAGCCCCTTTGGGCGAGCTGAGCGCCGGTGCGCCGAAGGCGCAGACCCCGAGCGAAGCGGAGGCGACGGGGTGAAGCGCTTCCTGATCGGCACGGCCGGGCACATCGACCACGGGAAGACGGCCCTCGTCAAGGCGTTGACGGGGATCGACGCCGATCGCCTGCCCGAGGAGAAGCGCCGTGGCATCACCATCGACCTCGGCTTCGCGCACGCCGAGTGGGAGGGCGTGAGGGTCTCTTTCGTGGACGTGCCCGGCCACGAGAAGTTCGTGCGCAACATGCTCGCCGGCGCGGGCGGAATCGAGGCGGTGCTCCTCGTCGTGGCCGCGGACGAGTCGGTCATGCCGCAGACGCGCGAGCACTTCGACATCGTGCGCCTGCTCGGCATCGCGGGCGGCGTGGTGGCCGTGACCAAGATCGATCGCGTGCCGGTCGATCTCGTCGAGGTGACCGCGTCCGACGTCCGCGACCTCGTGAAGGGCTCCTTCCTCGAGGGCGCTCCCGTGATGCCCGTTTCATCGGTGACGGGCGAGGGGCTCGACGCCCTCAGGGCGGCGCTGCTCTCGATCGCGGGGCGGACGCGCGGCGAGGAGCGCGAGCCGCGGGCGATCCGGCTTCCCATCGATCGCGCCTTCCTCATTCCCGGGTTCGGCCCGGTCGTCACGGGCAGCCTCGTGTCCGGGACGGTCTCCCGCGACCAGAAGCTCGAGCTTCTGCCCGCTCGTAAACCGGTGCGCGTGCGGCGGGTCGAGGTGCACGGACGCGAGGAGGAGGTCGGGCGAGCCGGCGAGCGTGTGAGCGTGAACCTGGTCGGCGTAGAGCTTTCGGACCTTCACCGCGGGATGGTTCTGTCGTCTCCCGGCGCGCTTTCGGTCTCTGCGCGTCTGCTCGCAAGGCTCTCTCTTCTCCCGGAGGCGTCGGCGATCGAGAGCGGCGACCGAATGTCTTTTCACCACTTCGCGAGCGAGGCGCGGGCGGGCGTGAGGGTGCTCGGCGCAAAGGAGATCCCCCGGGGCGGCTCGGCGCTCGTCGAGCTGAGGCTCTCGGCGCCCGTGGCCGCGGTGCCCGGCGATCGGTTCGTCGTGCGGCGTCTCTCCCCTGTCGAGACGATCGGGGGCGGCGTCGTGCTCGATCCTCTACCGCCGGCCTTCCGAGGCCGCGTCGGCGTCGAGGCCCTGGACGCACTCGGCGCGCTCGAGTCCGACTCCCTCGCGGATCGCCTGCTTCTCTGGGTCGAGCAGGCGCGCGAGCGCGGCGCCGCGGACGACGCCCTGGCGCGGCGCGCCGGAGTTCGGCCGGAGACGGTGCGCGAGGCGCTGGCTCCCGCGCTCGCCGAAAAGCGCCTCCACGCTCTGCGTCGGTCGCCGGACCGCTACGTCGCCGAGACGGCGCTGTCCCGCGTGGCGGCCCGCGCCCCGAAGGAGCTCGCGGCGCTGCTTTCCGGGGGAGGCTCCGGAGTCGGAGTCTCACGCAGCACGCTGCTGCAGCGAGTTCTTCCGGGCGCCGACCCGCGCTGGGCGGAGGCCGTCGAGGCCGCCCTGGCCGCACGTGGCGTCATCGCGATCGCCGGCGACGAGGCGCGCCTGCCCGGTCGCAGCGAGCTCGCCGGCGCCGAGCGCGAGCTCTCGGACCGAATTGCCGCGGTTTTCCGTGAGCGGGGGCTCAATCCGCCCTCGCCGCTCGAAGCCGCCGAAGCCGTGCGTCACCGGCCGAAAGTCGTCGAGGGCCTGATCGCGTACCTCGTCAAGAAAGGCGAGCTCGCGCGCCTGCCCGGCGGCTGGTTCGTCTCGCGCTCGGCGGTGGACGACGTCGTCGCGCGGCTGAAAGCGTCAGGCAAACCCTCGATCGACGTCGGCGAATTCAAGGAGATGTTCGGGCTGACGCGCCGCATCGCTATTCCGTTGCTCGAGCATCTCGACGCGACGAAGGTCACGCGTCGGATGGGGGACCGCCGGGAGATCCTCTAGGGTTGCGGCCCAATGTTCTTGCGCAGGGCGACGATCTGCTTGATGTCGTCGGAATACGAAATCTGGCCGCCGAGCGTCAGCTCGTTCCAGGAATCGACGGGCTGGCCGCCGGACTGCGCCGGACGGATCACCCAGGCGCCCATCGCCCGTCGAAAGTAGGGAAACAGCAGGGGGTCGCTCACTTCGAGCAGGATCGCGCGCTCGATTCTGCCGGTCTTGTCCACCTTGACCCAGTACCTCACGGAGAAGGGCCCCTTGAAGGAGTCGGCGGACCAGGGAGTCTTCTGGGGAACAGGCGCCGGGTCCACCTGGTCGAGTGGCACCGAGCCGTCCTGCGGCGCCGGCACCTGGCGGCTCTCCACCCACTCGGCGTCGCTCTTCCACTCGAAGGGCCTGGGGATCGGCGTCGCCGGTGTCACCGGAGTCAGGGCCATCTGCGCGATCCTGGGCGACCGGATCTCGACCTCGAGGTCCACGCGGTAGGCGCCCCATGTGTCCACGGGCTGGCCGCCGCGGCGGCCCGGAGAGAAGGTCCAGCGAGAAAAGGACTTGAGCGACTCGGCAGCGAGCGAGGGGATCGGATCGCGGTCGCGCCGCGCGTTCAGCGCCTTGCCGCTCGGGTCCACGTGCACCGAGACGAAGAATGCTGCCGTGAGCGTCGCGTCCGTGAAGACGAGTTTGGGCGGAAGGGCCGCCGGCAACTCCGTAGTCTTACCGAGCGGGTTGTCGGTCCCGAGCTTCTCGACCGTGATGGAGGGAATGTCGCGGATCTTCAGAGCCGCCGGAGCGATTGGTGTGGGCCGCGGGAGAATCGGTTCGCCCGCCGCCGGCGTCGTCTCGGGCGCGGCCGCGGCAGGAGCGGCCGTCTGCGCGGGGGTCGGCGCGGGAGACGGCTCCTGCCCCTCCACAGGCAGGGTCGGCACCGCGGCGAGCAGTGCCGCTACGGCCAGGGCCCGAACCGTCAGTCGCATGGAATTGGGGAAAGTATATCCAAGAGTCTTAGGGGCTTCGCGGTCCTTCCGTCGCGCGGTAACTCGGGCTTTCCGACCGGTCATCTGTCATCCCGAGCGCAGCGAGGGATCCCTTTGAAGTCTTAGTGTCGCTAAGAAAGGGATCCCTCGGCGCTGCGGCGCCTCGGGATGACCGGCGATGGCGCTTTGCGCTTCGCCGGTCACTTCGCCTCGAGCCAGTTCTGTCCGGAGCCGACGTCCACGGCGAGTCGGACCTTGAGCTGCGCCGCCCCTTCCATGACCTCCCGAACGAGGCGGCTCGCCTCGGCGACCTCCCCGGCGGGTGCCTCGAGCACGAGCTCGTCGTGCACCTGCAGAACGATCCGCGTCTCGAGCCCCGCCTTCGGCAGGCCGGCGTCGAGGCGGATCATGGCGATCTTGATGATGTCGGCTGCCGTGCCCTGGAAGGGAGCGTTCAAGGCCATGCGCTCGGCGTTCGCGCGCACGCCGGCATTCGAGGACGCGATCTCGGGGATCGGCCGCACGCGGCCAAAGAGCGTCGTGACCTCCTTCTTCTCGCGCGCCTCGACCAGGATGCGGTCGAGGCAGCCCCGCACTCCCGGGAACTGGCCGAAGTAGGCGTCGATGAACGCCTTCGCCTCCGCGTTCGAGACGCCGAGGTCCTTGGCGAGCGAGAAGGCCCCCATTCCGTACAGGAGGCCGAAGTTGATGCGCTTGGCCGCGATTCGCATTTCGTTCGAGACCAGATCCGGCGCGACGGCGAAGACCTTCGCCGCCGTGATGCGGTGGATGTCCGAGCCGTCCGCAGAAGGCCTGGATGAGCGCGGCATCGCCCGAAATGTGGGCGAGGATCCGCAGCTCGATCTGCGAGTAGTCGGCGACGACGAGCGCCCGGCCGGGCGGCGCGACGAACGCGCGCCGGATCTCGCGTCCGGCCGCGGTGCGGATCGGAATGTTCTGCAGGTTGGGGTCCGAGGACGACAGGCGGCCGGTTGCCGCGACTGTCTGGCGGAACGAGGTGTGCACGCGGCTCGCCTCGTCGGCGAGCGCCGGCAGCGCGTCCACGTACGTTCCCTTCAACTTCGCGATCTCGCGGTACTCGAGGACGCGTCTGGGCAGCGACAAGCCTTGCGCGGCGAGCTCGTTCAGGACCTCGACTCCGGTCGAGAGAGCCTTCGTCTTGGCCGTCTTTTTCCCGCCCTGGAGGCCCAGCTTCTCGAAGAGGATCGTTCCGAGCTGCGCGGGAGAGTTGATGTTGAATTCTTCGCCCGCCTCCTCCCAGATCTGGCGCTCGAGCGCGCGCAGGTCCGTCTCCATGCGCGCCGACATCTCGTTCAGGAACGCCGGGTCGATCGCGATCCCGGCGCGCTCCATGCGCGCGAGTACGGGCGTGAGCGGCCGCTCGATTTCCCGATAGACCTTTTCGAGCGCCGGGCGCGCGGCGAGCTCGGCGGAGAGGACCGGGGCGAGCTCCGCCGCCCCCGACGCGCGCTCGGCAAGCCAGCGGTCGGCGGACTCGATCGCCTGCTGCGCGGGCAGAGCGCCGTTGACGACGCCGGCTTCCTTGTCGGGCGTCACCCTGCGCCCGAGTCGCTGGAAGACGAGCGGCTCGAAGTCGGAGCTTCCGACGCCGGGCGAGAGCACGTACTGGGCAAGGCCGACGTCGAAGAGATCCCCGCGCACGGCGCGGCCAGCCTCCTCGAGGAGGCGGTCGAGCGGCTTGGCGTCGGGGATCGCGAGCCGGGCGCCCGGCCGGTCGAGGGCAGCCCAGCGCTCGGCGATCCGCGCGGCCTGCCCCTCGGCGATGAAGACCTCGCTGCCGCCGCCGACGGCGAGCAGCGTGTGTCCGTCGCGGGTCAGAAGCGCGATGCCCGGCCAGTCGCCGGCGCGCGCGAGGTCGAAGGGCTCGTCCTCCGAGAGCCGTATCGCCGAGAGCTTCGCCTGGGCCTCCTCGCCCTGGATTTCGGCGGCGAGCGAGTGGAATTCGAGCTCGACGAAGAGGTCCTTCAGCTTCTGTGGGTCCGGCGCCGAGCGCTTCAGGACTTCGGGGTCGAAAGGGATGGGTAGGTCCGTGCGGATCGCGGCGAGGCGGCGGGACAGCAGCGCGTCCTCCTTGTGCTCGCGCAGGCTCTCGCCGACCTTGCCCTTGACCTCCTCTGCCCTCTCGAGGAGCCGGTCGAGGCTGCCGAACTCCGTGATCCACTTCTTCGCCGTCACCTCGCCCACGCGCGGAACGCCCGGAATGTTGTCGGAGGCGTCGCCCATCAGGGCGAGGACGTCCACCACCTGGGAGGGAGCCACCCCGAAGAACTCGGCGACGCCCGTCTCGTCGAGGAACTTTTCCTTTCCCGTGTGGAAGACCCGCACGCGGGAGCCTTCGACGAGCTGCAGCATGTCCTTGTCCGCCGTGACGATCACGACGTCGAAGCCCGCCTCGCGGGCCTGCCGCGAGAGCGTGCCGATCACGTCGTCCGCCTCGTAGCCCGGCATCTCGAGGACGGGAATTCGGTAGGCCTCGCAGGCGCGGCGGACTTCCGGGATCTGCGAAGCGAGGTCCTCCTCCATGGCCGGCCGGTTGGCCTTGTACCCCTCATACTCTTCGTGCCGGATGGTCTTCTCCTTGCGGTCGAAGGCGACCGCCAGATACTCGGCTCGGGTGCTCGCGGAGCATTTTGCGGAGCATCGTGACGAACCCGAAAACCGCGTTGGTCGGCCGGCCCGACCTGGTCGAGAGGCCGCGGATGGCGTGGTAGGCCCTGTGGATGTTGGACATCGCGTCCACGAGGTAGAGGGTCGGGCGCGCTTCGGGCATGGAAGCCGGATTCTATGGCGCGGCGCCCGCGAGCGTCCGAAGTCCCCGAAAGGGCGCTTTGGCGCGGCGTTCGACGATGCGAGGACGCCGACGCGGCGCAGGGCTGCCGCGGGCGGAGAGAGAAAAGTGAAAGTCGCTCAGCCGGTTGGGCCGCGCAAGGAGGCGCACAAAAAACAAAACGCGCGACCCGTTGCCGGTGTCGCGCGATTCAACGTTCCTATTCTAGTAAACGGGCACGACCGTGTCAACGAAATTCTTTAGGCCGCGCGCCGGCGTGACAAGCCTCTTTTCTTGAGTGGGATGGAACGTCAGAACCGCTTGCGGACGAGCGCCACGACCTGGGAGCGCAGCCGCTGCGACTCCCCCTGCAGCACAGCGGTCTCGCGCTGCATCTCGGCCACGAAGGTCGCGTCCTCGATGCCGGACAGGTTGATGCCGACGTTCAGGAGCGCCCCCTCGACGCTGGCGTCGAGTAGCAGGGCCGCCGCCCCGACGTCGGAGGCGGCGTTGGGGTTGCCCTTCTCGGCGAGCTCGGGCAGAGCGGCGAGCAGCCGCACGGCCGCCCGCGCAGTCCGCATCGGAACCTCGGCGGCATGGCGGTTGGCGAGGGCGATCCCGTGGGCGCGCGCCGATTTCTGCTCGTCGGTCTCCTTCGGGAGGCGCCTCGCGCCCACCACCTCGTCGTAGGCGTCGGAGTCCTCGCGCGCCAGGGCGAGGAACTCCGAGCGGGCGAGCTGCGCCGCCTCGGCGATTGGGCGAACGGCCTCGTGGGAGGCGGCGTACTTCTCCTTCGAGAGCGTCAGGGCCGAGACCATGTCGGCCAGCGCCGCGCCCATGGCCCCCGCGACCGCCGCCGCCGTGCCGCCGCCGGGAGTCGGAGCGTCGGACGAGAGGGCGCCGAGGAAACCGTCGAGGGTGAGCTTCGAGAAATCGCTCATGGCCGATTGCTCCACGCCACCCGGCCGCCGCGCACGACGGCGGCCACGAGGTTGACGCCCCAATGATAGATGAGGTGCCGATCGTCGGGGGCGTCTAGGATCACGAGATCCGCCCGTTTTCCGGGCTCGAGGGACCCGATCTCTTCCGCGAGGCCGAGCGACGCGGCGGCGTTCAGGGTCATGCCGGTCAGCGTTTCCTCGACCGAGAGCCCCGAATCGAGGCAGGCATGGGCCGCTACGGCCGGCAACGACTCGGTATAGCAGGTGCCGGGATTCGAATCGGAGGCGACGGCGACAGGCACCCCCGCCGCGACGAGCTCGCGGGCCGGGGCGCGGCGCGAGCGCATCCACCAGGCCGTTCCGGGCAGGACCACCGCGACCGTGCCGGCCTTCGCCAGGGCCTCGATCTCTTCTGTGCCGATGAAGAGAAGGTGATCGGCCGAGGCCGCGCCGAGCTCCGCCGCGAGCAGCGCGCCGCCCGAGCGCGCGAGCTCGTCGGCGTGGACCCGCAGAGCGAGTCCGGCCGACCGGGCCGCGAGGAGGATCCGCCGCGACTCTTCGACCGTGAAGACGCCCTGCTCGCAGAAGACGTCGCAGTAGCGCGCGAGCCCCTCGCGCGCGGCGCGCGGCACGATCTCGTCGGCGACGATCCGGACCCACTCGCCGCGGTTCTCGCGGAACTCCGGCGGGACCTCGTGCGCGGCGAGGAGCGTGGGCACGAGGCGGGGCAGGCTCTCGTCGCCGCCGAGGGATTTCAGAAGGTCGAGCGAGCGGATCTCATCCCGGACCGTCAGGCCGTAGCCCGACTTCGCCTCGGCCGTCGTCGTGCCGTGGGCGAGCATGGCGCCGAGCCTTCGCGCCACGGCGCCGCGAAGCTCCTCGTCGGTGCCTGCGCGCGTCGCACGGACGGTGGCGTTGATTCCGCCGCCCTCGGCCGCGATCGTCGCGTAGCTTTCTCCGGCCAGCCTTCGCCCGATCTCCGGACCGCGATCGCCCAGCCACACCGGGTGCGTGTGCGCGTCTACGAAGCCGGGGACCACGGAGCGCCCGGAGGCGTCGAGCGAAATGCCGGCCTTGCGGCCCGCGTATTCCCGCGCGTAGTCGCTCTCGGTCCCCACGAAGGCGAGCCGCCCACCCTCGGCGCGCACCGCCGCGCGCGGGATGCGCCGGATCTCGCCCTGGGCCCTGCCGCGACGGGCGGAGGAGCCCGTCGGTGTAGCGAGACAGGTGATGTTGCGGATTTCTATCGAGTCAGGCTTTTGCACGACGGTCATCACCCTGGGATTGCAATTTACACTCTCGTCAGGGGGTCTCACTGTCTTTCGAGTTGTCGTGGGGCTAAGAAAGGGATCCCTCGTCGCTGCGCTCCTCGGGATGACAGGGGCTGGGCGCAGCGATTCTCATGCGTCTCGAGGGCGGATGTCCCTCGATCGCCGGGCCCGCCCATTGTCATCCCGAGCGCAGCGAGGGATCCCTTTTGAGTCTCGGTGTGGCTACAAAAGGGATCCCTCGGCGCTTCGCGCCTCGGGATGACGGGCGACGGCGCTTCGCGATTCGCCCGTCATCCTGCCGTCTCTTCTTTGGTCGCCTTGCGCGTGATGTAGGAAAGCGGCCGTTCTTTGTCGTCCTCGTCACGGTCGAACTCGAGGACCTGCTGGAAGAGCTCGATCATCTTCTGGAGTTGAAGGCGGAAGTTCGTGCGCTGCATCTTGAGCTCGTGAATCGCCTTCTCGATCTCGGCAGCGCGCTGGAGGGCGCTGTGCGTCAGCTTCTCGGCGGAATCCTGGCCCTCGCGTACGACGAGCTCGGCCTCCTTGCGCGCGGCCTCTCGAATGTCCTCGGACGCCTGCTGGGCCGAGAGCAGCGTCTGCTTCAGAATCCGCTCGCGCTCCCGGTGCTCGTCGTTCTCCAGTTCGAGACTCCGGAGGCGCCCATCGAGCTCGGCGTTCTCGCGCGCGAGCGCCTCCATGTCCTCGGCGACGTCCACGAGGAACTGGTGGACCTCGACGGGGTCGAGCCCCTTCCACTTGCGTGAGAACTCGCGCTTCTGAATCTCGAGGGGCGACATCCGTAGACGCATGGAAACCTCCCTGATCAAACGCCGACAGCGAGTCGTCGGAGAAAACTCATCAGCAGGTAGACGATGGCCAGCACGAAGAGCGGCGAGATGTCGATGCCGCCCATCCGCGACGGGGGAACGAGGCGGCGAAATGGGCGGAAGAGGGGCTCCGTCACGCCCCAGAGAAAGCGGACGATCGGGTTTCGCGGATCGGGGTTCACCCAGGAGACGAGCGCGGCGATGATGACGAGCCACCACACGCCCTGGAGCAGCCAGATGATGACGTCGATCATCGCGCCCGCGGCCGATCCGCCGACGCTCATGCAGCCTCCCGGGGGCCGAAGAGAGCCGTGCCGATCCGCACCTCGGTGGAGCCTTCCTCGACGGCGACCGCGAAGTCGTGGCTCATGCCCATCGAGAGCTCCGGCATCGGGCGGCGAAATTGCGCGGCGAGGCTTTCGCGCAGCTCGAAGAGCCGCCGGAAGTGGAGCCGAGACTCCTCCGGGTCCGGGTCGTAAGGCGGTACCGCCATCAGCCCCCGGACCTCGAGGTGGGGGCAGGCGAGCGCGGCCTCGAAGAGGCGCTGGGCCTCCCCGGGTGGGACGCCGGACTTGGAGGCCTCATCGCCGAGGTTGACCTCGAGCAGCACTGGCAGGACGCGGCCGCCCGGAGCCTCCGCGAGGAGGCTCTCCAGCCTCACCGCAAGTCGTTCCCTGTCCAGACTTTCCACCGCTGCGAACCATTGTAGCGCCGACTTCGCCTTGTTGGTCTGCAGGGGACCGATGAGGCGCCACGAAAGTCCGGGAAACTCGGAGCCGATCGCGGCAATCTTGGCCGAGCCTTCCTGGACGCGGTTCTCTCCGAAGAGCGTGATGCCGGCGTGCGCGGCACCGCGAACGGTGTCGGGACCATGGCCCTTGGTGACGGCCATGAGCGCGACAGCGTCCGGCCGGCGCCCGGCCTTGGAGGCGGCTCGAGCGATCGATTCGAGGATGCCCGCGCGGCGCCGCGCGATCTCCTCGAAAGCCACGGCGCTCATTTCTCCCGGTGGAAGCGCTCTCCGGCGAGGTGCCGCTGGCTGGCGTCGGCGCCGAGATTGGCCAGACGGTCGGCCTTCTTGTTGTCCTCTCTCGGCACGTGTGCAATCGCGAAGCGGCGAAACCGCTTGGCGAGCACGAAGGCCTCGGCGCTCAACTTCTGCAGGTGTGGCGCCTTGACCTTGTAGCGTCCCAGCATCTGCTGGACGAGCAGGAGGCTGTCCGAAGCGATCGAGACCTCCGAGGCTTCGCGCTCCTCGGCGCGTCTGAGCGCGAGCAGCAGCGCCCGGTACTCCGCGACGTTGTTGGTCGTGTGGCCGAGCGCCTCGAAGTGCTCTTCGGCCGGCAGCTCTCCCTCGGCCGAGACGTAGACGCCCGCGCCCGCGGGGCCCGGATTACCCCGCGCCGCGCCGTCGATGAAGGCCCGGAATCTCACGACGCTCACGAGGACGCCGGCTCGTAGTAGAGGATCCGCTTGCAGCTGTCGCAGTAGACGATCTCGCGGCCCTGCTTGAGCAGCTGCATGGCGGCCGGCCGCACCTTGACGTGGCAGGCCGAGCAGGAGCCCGCGGACACCAACACGACCGCGAGCCCGTGCTTCTTGTTGATCAGGCGGTGGAAGTCGGCCCGGTCGCGGGGCGGGATCTCGGCCTCGAGGCGGGCGATCTCTTCGCGGGCACCGGCAAGCTGCTCGTTGATCGTACGCTGTTCGGCCCGCCAGTCCTTGAGCCTCTCTTCGTGCTGCTCGGTCTCGGCCGGCAGCGTTTTCTCGCGCTCCTTCAGGTCGGCGCGCGCCTTCTCGATCTCCTCCTCGAGCTCGAGAAACCGGTCCTCGGTCGAGCGGATGAGCTTCTCGACGCCGTCGATCTCGTTCAACGCGGCCGAGTACTCCCGGGACGACTGCACGCTGCGCAGCTGCGTCTGGTACTTCTTCAGCTTTTCCTTGAGGTCGGCGAGCTCGCCCTCGGCCTTGCGTTTCTCGAGCTCGGCCTCGGTCAGCCGGGTCCTGAGCGCCGCCGCCGCCTCGACCTTCTCCTGGAACTCACGGTCGACCTCGACGAGGTCGGCCGGGACCGTGTCGCGGCGCTTTTCGCTTTCGTGGACGAACCGGATCCGGGTCTGGAGGCGGTACAGCTGGCCCAGCAGGTCCCTCACGCCAGACCTCCGGGCACAAAAAAGGGCGTTCCCCTCGTGGAACACCCTTCGTCGGACGACGCTTTTTGGTTTCGGTCTCGGATCAGAATCCTCAAAATCTCTACCCTTCGTCTGGTGGGTCCACCCGGATTCGAACCGGGGTCTGACCGGTTATGAGCCGGTGGCTCTGGACCGCTGAGCTATGGACCCCTGTGAATATAACAAATGGGGCCGCTTGCCAAGCGCATCCGGGCCCCCGAAAGACGCTTACCAGGGAGAGGGTCCGCTCGCGACTTCCCCTCCCTCTACACGGTCCGCGCAGCGGACCGCTACCGGATCGTCTCGAGGAAGGGCTTGAGCTTCTTGGCCCGCGACGGGTGGCGCAGCTTGCGCAGGGCCTTGGACTCGATCTGCCGGATCCGCTCGCGGGTCACGTTGAAAGACCGGCCGACCTCCTCGAGGGTGTGCTCGGAGCCGTCGCCGACGCCGAAGCGCATCTTCAGGACCTGCTCCTCGCGGGGAGTCAGGGACTTCAGGACCCGGCGCGTCTGCTCCTGGAGGTTCGACACGAGCACGGCGTCGATCGGGGAAAGGACCCCCCGGTCCTCGATGAAGTCGCCCAGATGCGAATCCTCTTCCTCGCCGATCGGGGTCTCGAGCGAGATGGGCTCCTGGGCGATCTTCATGATCTTGCGGACCTTGGAGACCGGCATGTCCATGCGCTTGGCGATCTCCTCGGCGTTGGGCTCGCGGCCGAGCTCCTGCACGAGGGAGCGCGACGTGCGCGTCAGCTTGTTGATGGTCTCGATCATGTGCACCGGAATGCGGATCGTGCGGGCCTGGTCCGCGATGGCGCGCGTGATCGCCTGTCGGATCCACCACGTCGCGTAGGTCGAGAACTTGTAACCGCGCCGGTGCTCGAACTTCTCGACGGCCTTCATCAGGCCGATGTTTCCCTCCTGGATGAGGTCGAGAAACTGGAGGCCGCGGTTGGTGTACTTCTTCGCGATCGAGACGACCAGGCGCAGATTGGCGACGATCAGCTCGTGCTTTGCCTGGTCGGCCTCCTCCTCGCCTTCGCGGACCATCCGAAGCGTCTTCTTGACGTCCTCGTGCGACACGCCGAACTTCTGCTCGAGCTCGCGCAGCTGCTTCTTGTACTTGGAAATGCGCCGCTTGTAGAAGTCGATGCGGGTCGGGTTCTTTTCCTTCTTGAGGACGTTGGTGTCCTGGCGGATGGTCAGCTCGGGCGCCCCCATCTGGCGGTCGATGTCGCGCAGGATCCCGATGGCGCGGTTCAGGACGGCCGGCGTGAAGTCGGCGGCCCGGATCAACTTCGCCATCTCCGCGATCTTTCGGTCGATCGAGGCCTCGATGCGCGCGAGGGCCTTGGTGCCCTTCTTGATCGTGCGCGCCTTGAACTTCATGCGCTTGATGTCGGTGTCGAGGGCGCCGATCTTCCGGAAGCTGTTGAGGATGCCCTCGATGCGCCGCGTGGCGCGGTCGTCCAGGTTCTCCTGCTCGGTGTCCTCGTCTTCGTCCTCGGGCTCGTTGACGAGCTCCTGGACGATGCGGGAGTCGCGGCCGGCGTTCTCGAGCAGCTTCAGGATCTCCTCGAGGACGACCGGGTTGTTGGCGAGGGCCTGGTAGATCTTCGCCTCGCCCTGCTCGATGCGCTTGGCGATGCGGACCTCGCCCTCGCGGTCGAGCAGTTTGACCGTGCCCATCTCGCGCAGGTACATGCGGACGGGGTCGTTGGTCTTCTCGACGGCCTCGCGCGCCTCCTCGGCGGTCTCGCTCTCGAGCGCGGCGCGGCGGCGCGCCGCGCGGTCCGGGTCGGTCACGATTTCGATGCCGAGCTCGAAGAGCCTTTCGTAAACCTGCTCGAGGTCTTTCGGAGCGGCCGTCGCCTCGTCGGAGAGCACCGTGTGGATCTCCTCGTAGAGCAGGTAGCCCTTCTCGCGCCCGCCCTTTACGAGGAGCTGGACCTCGGGAAACTTTTCCTCAATCGCAATGGCCAAGTTCTTCATCCTTTCCGCTGCGGCGGCCGGCTGAGCTCCGCCCTGCGCCGGGAAATCTCCTGTTTGCGGCGCATGAGCTCCTCGAGCTCCTGCCCCGCCGCCGCGCCCGCTCGATCGATTGCCCTCTGGATCTCTGCGCCTTCCCGGTCTAAGTACTTCTTTTCGAGGTCCTTGAGGAGCTGATCGACGCCCTTCTCGGTCGGCTCGGGAGATTCATCCAGCGCGATACCAGAGAGAAACGTCCGCTCTTCATCCGTAAGGTGTGCGATCTGGCCTTGAAAATCAACAGGTTCGGAGGAATCGGAGGCCTCCCGGAGCGCCGCGACCACCCTCCTGACCCGCGGGTCGGTCAGAAAGTCGTCTTTCAAAGTCCTTAGAATCAACGAGTTGTGCTCGCCACCTGCCGTCAGGAAGCGCAACAGCCGGCTCTCGACCACCGGCGCTTCCATAGCGGATAACACGGCCGTGTTCCCGGGCGTTCCCACACTACTAGAACGCGTCATTTCGGGCCGAGGGTTCGCCTTTTCGGCTCCCCAGAGAACTTCGAGGGGGACCGAAACCGCACGGGCGAGCTTGCGGTATTCCTCGTACCGGAAGATCCGGTCGGGGATGGCGTTCAGGATCTCGAGAACCTTGCCGACCCGCTCGCGCTTCTCACCCGACGGGATTCCGGCCTCTTCGGGCCGGACGTCCTCGAGGATCCAGGTGAGGTAGTCCGGCGCCTCGTCGATCCGCCTCGCGAGGGCCTCCGGGCCCTCCCGGGCGAGCAGGTCGTCCGGGTCCTCTCCCTCCGGAAGGCGCGCGACCCTGGCCTCGAATCCCTGCGCGAGCAGGAGCTGCAGCGCCCCGCGCGTCGCGTTGCGGCCGGCCGAGTCGCCGTCGTAGCAGACGGTCGCACGCGGGGCAAGTCGCCGCAGCTTCTCGGCCTGCTCGGGCGTGAGCGCCGTGCCCATCGAGGCGACGGTCTCCGCGACCCCGGCGCGGACGAGCGCGAGGTGATCGAAGTAGCCCTCGACGAGGACGACGCGGTCTTTCCGGCGGATCGCTTCGCGGGCCTCGAAGAGCCCGTAGAGCAGACGCTTCTTCGAGAAGACCGGCGACTCGGGCGAGTTGAGATATTTCGGCTCCCCCCCGGGCGCGAGCGCGCGGCCGCCGAATCCGACGGGTCGCCCGCGCTCGTCCTTGAGGACGAAGAGCAGGCGGTCCCGGAAACGGTCGTAGGAGCCCTTCGCCTCCGCGCGCGGCTGCAGGAGGCCCGCCTCGATCAGGAGATCCTCCGGGTACGCCGCCGAGAGGGCCTTCGCGAGCGAGTCCCAGGAATCCGGCGCGTGGCCGAGGCCGAGCGCCGTCCACATCTCGGGCGGCACGCCTCGCCCCTCCAGGTACTTCGCCGCGGCGTTGCCGGGCCGCGAGAGGCGCTCCGCGTAGAACCGCTGCGCGGCGGCGAGGGCCTCGTAGAGCCGGTCGCGGCGGTCTTCGCGAGGACCGCGGCGCTGGCGTCGGGGGATGGTTACCCCGAAGCGCGCCGCGAGCGCCTCGACCGCCTCGGGAAAATCCAGGCGGTCGATCTCGCGAACGAACCGGATAACGTCCCCGCCCGCTCCGCAGCCGAAGCAGTGGTAGAGGCCCTTGTCGCGGTCCACGGTGAAGGACGGCGTGCGTTCGTTGTGAAACGGGCAGAGACCCTTCCAGGACCGGCCGGCCTTCTTCAGCGCCGTATGGTCGCCGATGACCTGCACGATGTCCGCCGCGCTGCGCAACTCGGCGAGGACTGTGTCGGTGATGTCGAGGTCGGAAGAGGTCATCGTGAGTTGTGAGTCGTGAGTTGTGAGCCGTGAGCCGAGGGGACGTTTTATCTCAATTCGAGAATGGTCGCGCCATTTCCTCCTTCGCGCGCGTCGGCGGCGTGGAGCCTCGCGACCGAGCCGTGCTGGCGGAAATGCTCGCGCACGCCCTCGCGCAGGCGACCCGTTCCGTGGCCGTGGATCACCCGTACGCGTGCGGCCCCCGCAAGGAGGGCCTGGTCGATGGCCTTCTCGACGGCGTCGATCGCCTCCTCGACCCGCTGGCCGATGACGTTGACCTCCGCCGTCGGCCCGACGGACGGCCGTGAGTCGTAAGCCGTGAGCCGTGAGTCGCCGGAATCCTCTCTGTTCCGGCTCACGGCTTTCGGCTTCCGGCTTACGGCCCGTGCAGGCTCCAATTCCCCTCGCCGAACGCGCAGCCGCTTGCCCCCGATTTCCATCTGGGCCCAGTCGCCGTCGAAGGCCACGACGAGGCCTTCGGCGCCGAGACCTCGAACGCGGGCGTACGACCCGGGCTCGACCGTGCGCGCGATCTCGTCTTCGGCTTCGCGGGCCGCGGCGACCACGGGTTCGGCTTCGGAAGCGCGCCCGGCGTCCTCGACGAGCCGTGCCGCCGAGGCCTGTGCGAGACGGGCCGTATCGGTTCGGGCCTCATCGAGTTCCTTCTCCACACGGCGCTCGAGCTCCCCGCGAGCGCGCTCGAAGCCCGCCAGCCCCTCGGCCAGCATTCGCGCGCGCTCCTCGGCGAGCCGGCGGCGGTCGGCTTCGACCCGCTCGGCCTGCCTGCGGGCGCTCTCGCGTTCGGCGGCGAGCCTGCGCTCGGCCTCGCGCAGTCGCTCGAGGGCCTGTTCCGCCTCGGTCTCGGCGCGCTCCCGCCGCTTCCACGCGTCGCCGAGGATCGCAACCGCCCGCTCGAGGACGGCTTCCGGCAGGCCGCGCTCGCGGGCGACCGAGAGCGCGTGACTCCTGCCCGCCAGGCCCGCGTGGAGTCGGTAGTTCGGGCGCCCGGTCCGGTCGTCGAACTCCATCGCAGCGCAGACGGCGTCCGGGCGTGAAGAGGCGAAGGTCTTGATGGCCGACAGGTGGGTCGTCACCAGGGCGCGCCCTCCGCGCGCGATGAATGCCTCGAGGAAGGCCACCGCGATCGCGCTGCCTTCCTCGGGATCCGTCGCGCCGCCGATCTCGTCGACCAGGGCCAGGGTGTCGGGACCGGATTGCGACAGGATCGCGGCCAGTCGCTCCATGGAGGACGAGAAAGTCGAGCGGTCCGAGAGGATCGCCTGCGCGTCGCCGATCTCGGTGCGGATTGCGCGAAAGACCGGAAGGCGCGTTCCCGCGGCGGCCGGAACCGGGATCCCGCACTGCGCGAGCATCGAGAAGAGGCCGGCCGTCTTCAAGACCACGGTCTTACCTCCGGCGTTGGGGCCCGACACCACGAGCAGACGCCGGTCCGGGGGAAGCTCGAGGTCGAGGGGCACGGCCTCGCCCTTCTCGCGGGCCTGCCCGAGAACCTTCCGGCGGAGCTTCTCGAAACGAGCGTCGAGCAGCGGGTGCCGCGCGCCGACGAGGGCCCAGCCGCCGTCGTCCGAGATCTCCGGCAGTCGCCCCTCGCCCGTCTCGCCGAAGGCGACCTTCGCCTCGAGCGCGTCGAGCTCGGAAAGCTCGGCGACGGCCGCCTCGAGCGCTGCGGCCTCCCCGAGGATCGCGCGGCCGAACTCCGTCAGGAGCCGCTCGGCTTCCCGGCGCTCCTCGACGGCGAGCAGGGCCAGGTCGTTGTTTGCCTCGACCACCTCGAGCGGCTCGACGAAGACCGTCTGGCCCGAGCCCGAACGGTCGTGGACGATGCCCGGCACTCGGGCGCGCGCCGAGGCGAGGACCGGCAGGCAATAGCGGTCGTTGCGCAGGACGACGACGGCATCGCCGAGAGCCTCGTGCCGCTCGCCGACGATCTTCTCGAGCTGACGCGACACCTCGCCTCGGCGCCGGCGCAGTTTCGCGCGCGCGGCCGCCAGGGCCGGCGAAGCCTCGTCCTTGAGAAGGCCGTCCGCGCCGAAGAGGCGCGCCGCGTGGGCGAGCAGGCCCTCGAAGGACGGCAACCGCGCGAGCCGGGCCGAGAGGTGGGGCCCCTCGGCTTTCGCGAGGGCGCGGCGAACGGCGTCGCACGCGCGCGCCGCGCGAACGAACGGGCGAAACTCCTCGGGGGAGGCCGAGCCGCCCGAGGCTTCGAGGGTGGCGAGGGCTGGCGCGACGTCCTCGAGTCCGCCGAGAGGGAGACCGCCGTGCCGGATCCGAAACGCAACGGCTTCGTCGGTCTCGGCGAGGAGCCGCCGCACCTCGCTCTCCTCGCCGGCCGGGGCCAGAGACAGAACCGCCGCCCTTCCGGGCGGCGTTCGGGCCAGGGATGCGATGAGGCGGAGGACGACGCCGAACTCGAGGGCTTCCCGGTCGGCGCCGTCTCCGTTCGGCGGGTTTACGGGGTGGCTCGCTTCTCCTCCGAGAGTTTGCGAAGCATCTTCTTGCGCGCCTGAATCATCTTGCGCTTGCGTTTCGCGCTCGGCTTCTCGTAGTGCTGCCGCTTCTTCAGCTCGGAGAGGATTCCGGATTTCTCGCACTTGCGTTTGAAACGCCGCATGGCGTTTTCGAAAGATTCGTCTTCCTTGACGTGGACCAGAGGCACGGACACTCACCCCCTTACTCGCGAGTTTCAGAGAGCACCCAATACTATGGACGCCGGCCGGAAGTGTCAACGGGAACGACGGTATCTCTCATTGATGGAATTACTTAGCCGTGGTGATCTGTCGGGGGCCGCCTCGGGAGCCCCGACCCGGCGGTTGGGCGCTCGTGTTGCGCCAAAAGGGGCCCGGCCGGCGGCTGAAAGCTGACAGCAGAGAGCTTTACGTTCACCCCCGCACCCCCGATAATGCCGTCAATGGCCTTGAACGACGCCGAAGACCGACTCAAGCTTCTCGAGACCGAAATCGAACGCCGTCTGAGCGAGCGGTTCGCCGCCCTGAGGGGGGAATTCGATCGCCTGCGGCTGGAGGCCGACCGGCGCTGGTTCGGCTTCCTCGAGCGGTTCGACCAGGACCTGAAGGGCGTCGTTCCGGCGGAGCTCTTGAGCGGCGAGGGTGCAAAGTTCGTCGAGCGCAAGGGGCTCGTCTCGGCCGAGGCGGTGCGTGCGCTGGACCAGGCCACGACGCAGGTGGACGTGCTGCACAAGTTTCTCGACGAGTGCCGGCGCCACTGCTCCCGGGCCGCGTTGCTCGTGGCGCGCGGCGGATCGATCGGCGCGTGGAAGGCCGTCGGCTTCTCGCAGCACGGAGGCGACGACGAGGCGGTGCGCCAGGTCTCGATGCCGCTGGCCGAGGGGGGCCTTCTCTCGCGCGTGATGACGGGCAACGCCCTGCGCCTGCACGCCTCCAACGAGATGTCTTCTCTCCTGCGCGCGACGCGGGTGTCCGACGGGGTCGCGATCCCGATGGTCGTGCGCGAGAAGATCTCGGGCGCGCTCTACGCCGACGTCGTGCTCGGCGAAGAGGAGAAGTTCGACCCGGAAGCGCTCGGCCTCCTGACGTTCATGGCGGGGCTCCTCGTGGACCGCCTCGCCTCGCGCAAGTTGAAGCCCGCGCCCGCCCTGCGCCCGCCCGAGGCCGCGAAAAAGGCCGAGCCCGCCGGCATGTGGATGGAGCCGGAGCCCGCCGCCGCAGCGGAGCCGCCGGCGGCGCAGGACGTCGAGGCGGCCGCGCCGCCGGCTCCGACCGTGGGCGGGCCTCTGGCTCCGCCCGCGCCCCGGATCGAGGAGCGCCCGGCCGCGGAGCCCACGTTTGCCGCGCCCGAGCCGGGCGTCAGGCCGGTTTCCGAGCCCGGCCGGCGGCTGGCCGGGCCGCTCGCCGACGCGTCCTCGGTCGACGAGCGGAAAGAGGAAGCGCGGCGGTTCGCGCGGCTGCTCGTCTCGGAGATCAAGCTCTACAACGAGCGGGCGGTGCTCGAGGGCCGGGAGCACGGGAACCTCTACGAGCGCCTGCGCGACGACATCGACCGCAGCCGGCAGATGTACGAGGAACGCATCCCCCAGGACGTCCGTTCGGGGAGTAACTACTTTTACGACGAGCTGGTGCAGATCCTCGCCGATGGCCGGGCCGAGGCGCTGGGACTCTGATCTTCCCCCGGTCCCCTCTCCGGGCGATTTTCCCCGACCTCCGTTGAAGCGGCCGGCGGCTCTCGCGCCCGCTCTTCTGCTGGCGGCGCGCCTGGCCGCCGGCGAGGTGGGGACGCCGCAAGCGCCGGGAGACTTCGACGCGGACTTCGCGCGCGCGGCCGATCTGCTCGAGGCCGGCCGCCGCGGCGAGGCCGAGGCGATCCTCGACGGGATCCGCCGGGAGGCCGGCCAGCCGGCGTGGGACGCGCGCGCGGCCCTTCTGCTGGCCGGGGACGACGCGCGCCGGATGGACTTCGCGGCGGCCGCGGCGCGGCTCGAGGCCCCGGCGTCCTCCATCGGGCTCGAGGCCTATCGGGATCTCGCTCGCGCCGAGGCGCTGGAGCTCGCCGGCGATCCGGACGGCGCGCTCGCGTCGGCGCGCAGCGCCTTCACGGCTGAGGGCCGTTTCGCCTACCGCGTGCGCGCGGCCGCGGTTCTCGCCCGCCTGCTGGAGAAGCAGGGCCGGGGCCGCGAGGCGGCCGAAGTGCTGGCGCTCGCCGCCGACGCCGCCGCCTCTACCACGGAGACGACGCAGATCGCGACCGCCCGGATCCGGCTGGGCCTGGCGGTCGGAGACCGGAAGGCGGTGCGCGAAGCCGCGCGCGTGATGCTCCTCGAAGCACCGACGGCCGACGCGGACAGGTCGACTCCGGATTTTGCACGGCGGGCGGCCGCAGAGGCCGAGCGCGGCCTGACGCCGCCCGAGCGGGGGCGCCGGGGCAGCGCGCTCGTCGCGGCGGGCGACGCGCGGCGGGGCGTTCGGCTGCTCTCGCAGGATCGCCCCTCGGCGTGGCCCGAAGGGGAACGCAGCCGCAACCTGCTCGCTCTCGCGCGCGGCCAGTTTGCCCTCAAGAGGGCGAGGAACGCCGAAGCCACGGCTGCGCGCGTTCCTGACGACGGAACGCTCGCCTCGGCCGAAGCGCGCCTCCTGCGCTGCGACATCGTGTTGGCCCGCCTGCGCAAGAAAGGCGCGACCGGCCCCGAGCCGGGCGATCCCCGGCTCGAGCCCGTGGTGCGCGCGCTCGAGGCGCTGGCCACGCCGTCCGTGCCGCCGTCGGTGCGGCGCGGCGCCGAGGAACGCCTCCTCCGCCTCTGCGCCGAGGCGGAGGACTTCGATGGGGCCGTCTCGCGCGCGAGGGAGCTGACGGCAACGGCCCCAGGGACGATCGAGGGCTTCGAGCCCCTCTGGCGCGCCGCCTGGAAGCGTTACCTCGCCGGCGACTACGCGGGCGCGCGCGCCCGCTTCGAGGCTCTCGCCACGACGTACACCGACATCTCTCGGTCGCGCCGGCTCGAATACTGGCGCGCCCGGTGCCTCGCGGTCGAAGGACGCGAGGCCGAGGCGCGGGCAGCCTTCGAGGCGCTGGCCGGCGCACGGCCTCCCGACATCTATGCGCGCTTTTCCCGCGGCCACGCGCCGAACCCGTCGCTCCTCGAGCGCCCGCCTCTCGGGGACCCGTCCACGGCGACTGCGGCCTTCGTCCGCGTGGACGAGCTGTTGCGCCTGCGGATGTTCGAAGAGGCGTCGGCCGAGGCGCGAACGCTTCAGCCGTCGCGGGGCAGGGACCTGCGCCTCGCCCAGGCCGACTTCGCGCTCGGGCGCTTCTCGACTGCCGCGCTCGCGATCAAGCGGGCGCTGCCGGAGATCGGGACGGCCGAAGAGGGGCGCGTGCCGGAGGTGTGGCGGCGGCTCTACTACCCGATCGAGGAGGGCGGCCTGCTCGCGACGCGCGCCCGGCAGTTCGACCTCGACGCCGCGGTGCTGCGCGGGCTCGTGCGCCAGGAAAGCGTCTTCGACGCCCGCGTCAAGTCGCACGCGGGCGCGGTGGGGCTGATGCAGCTAATGCCGGCGACGGCAAAAAGCCTCTCACGCTCGGTCCTTCACACACCCTACCGTGGCGGCTTTCTCTACGACCCCGGCGTCAACGCCGCACTCGGCGCGGCCTATCTGAAACGTTTGATCGAGCAGTTCGACGGTTCGACGGTCCTCGCGCTGGCGGCGTACAACGGCGGGCCCTCGCGCATCGCCCGCACTGCGCGCGAGAACCCGCGACTTTCCGAAGACGAGCTCTTCGAGTCGATTCCGCTCCTCGAGACGCGGGACTACGTGAGGCGAGTGATGTTGTACTCGGAGTCTTACCGCGAGCTCTATCCCTAGGAAATCCGAAATCCGAAATCCGAAGCACGAAATTCGAAAACCGGGTCCTGATCTGAGGCTTCGTTTTCGAATTTCGAATTTCGAATTTCGAATTTCGAATTTCGAATTTCGAACTTGCTCTCGTCCTACCACGCCCCGTGCGGCACGACGAGGACGGAACAGCCGCACTGGCGCAGGACCTGGCGCGTGACACGCTCGCCGCCGGTGGAGGCACCGACGACGACGAGGTCGTGAGGCCTTTCGCGCAGCTCGGCGAGGATCCCCTCGATCGGGCCGTCGGCCTCGCGAACCGAGAAGCCGCCCGAGACGCCGAGCTCGCGCAGCGTCGCGACTCCGCGCTCGAGGTGCGAGCGCACGAGCGGCAGGGGCGTGAGCCCCGGGCGCGTGACGTGCAGCAGCGTCACCGTCGCGCCGAGGCGGCGCGCGAGCCAGCCTCCGGCCCGCACGTCGGCCTTGCCGGGCTCGCCGACGGCCGTGCAGATGAGGATGCGCTCGGGCTTGCGCGGCCGTCCGCGGGCGAGGATGAGGGGCGTCGCGATCCGCGCCGCGAGCTCCTCGCCCAGGCCGGGCGACTGGCCGCGCCCCCGCCGGGACTCGAGCTCGCCCGCGCCGACGACCACGAAGTCGTAGGGCGCCTCTCGCTGCTCGGCGGCGATTTCCGTGGCCGGATCGCCGCGCCGCACGCGCAGCGTCGGCTCGTCGAGGCCCGCCGCCTGCGCCCGGGCCGCGAGAGCCTCCCGTAGCGGGTCCTGGCGCCGCGCGTCGGGTGCGACGCCGAGGACGGTCGCCACGGCGTCGAGCGAGTCCACCAGCGGTTGGGCGAGCTCGAGCGCCGGCGCGATCCCTTCGCCTTCGTCGCAGACGAGCAGCCTCGGCGTCGGCTGGCGCAGGATGTGCCAGGCCTCCAGGACCACCCAGGGCCTGGCGGGCGGACGTTCGGCGTGCGCCGGCGCCGCCGCTTCGAGCAGCATGCCTTCTTGACCGTATGCCAGGGGCGGCACGACCTGGCGCACGCCGGTAAGCGGCGGGAGGCGCACCCGGGTGTGGCGCAGGGCGCCCGAAAAAGTCTCGTCCACGACCTCGCCGCGGCCGAGAGTCTCGGCAGTGGGCGGGGGCTGCGAGGCGGCAAGCACCACCTGCTCGGGCCGCAACAGGACCCGCACCCGGTCCCCTTCGTCGTGGGGGACGTCGGGCGGGATCGGCAGCGTCACCTGCCCGAGCTCGACGCGGTCGTTGCGGCATCGTCCCACGAGCAGGGTACCGGCGCCGAGAAATGTCGCGACGTAGAGCGAGCGCGGCCTCTCGTAGAGGTGCTCGGGCGCGCCCACTTCGAGCAGCTGGCCTCGGTCCACGACGCCGATCCTCTGCCCGAGCTCGAAGGCCTCCTCCTGATCGTGCGTCACCAGGATCGTCGTGATGCCGAGCGTGCGCTGGATCTCCTTCAGGTTCTGCCGCAGCTGCGCCCGGATCTTGACGTCGAGCGCGCCGAAGGGTTCGTCGAGCAGCAAGACGCGCGGCCGGTAGGCGAGGGCGCGCGCGAGCGCGACGCGCTGCTGCTGGCCCCCCGAGATCTGGCTCTCGTAGCGGCCGCCCAGCCCACCGAGGCCGACGAGGTCGAGGAGTTCGTCGCGGCGGCTCGCGCGCTCGCCCTTCCGGACGCCTCGAATCCGCAGTCCGAACTCGATGTTCTCGGCCACGGTCATGTGCCGGAAGATCGAGTAGTTCTGGAACACCACGCCGACGCCGCGCTCCTGCGTGGGCACGAGCGTGACGTCGCGCCCGTCGAGGTGGATCGTCCCTTCGTCGGGCGAGACCAGGCCGGCGATCAGGCGCAGAATCGTGCTCTTGCCGCTGCCCGAGGCACCGAGCAGGACGAAGAGCTCTCCCGACTGGACCTCGAGGCTGACCCGGTCCACCGTGACCTGGTCGGCGTAGCGTTTCGTGACGGACTCGAGCGCGATCGACACGTCAGCGGCCCTTGCGTTCCGTGTAGCGAAGCAGGAAGAAGAAGATGAGAAACGAGAGCGTCGCGAGCACGGCGGCGACGGCGTTGGCGGCCGCGACGTTGCCAGCCTCGAACTGCGC
Organism: uncultured Acidobacteriota bacterium; assembly: GCA_963724465.1. Taxonomy (GTDB): domain Bacteria; phylum Acidobacteriota; class Thermoanaerobaculia; order UBA5066; family Gp7-AA6; genus DAHUXD01. The sequence continues at coordinate 43,845 of CAVRUT010000014.1, forward strand.
GAAGATGTACAGAGGCGCTGTCTGCGTGCGCAGCCGCAGGTTGCCCGAGACGAGCACCGTCGCCCCGAATTCGCCGAGCGAGTGCGCGAACGTCAGGAGCGCGCCCGTGAACAGGCCGCCCTTCAACGCCGGAAGGATGACCCACCGGAAGGCCTGCCAGCGGCTCGCCCCGATCGTGTAGGCGGCCTCCTCGTACGTGCCCTCGATCTCATCGAGCACGGGCTTGACCGCCCCCAGCATGTACGGAAACGTCACGAAAAGATGCGCGAGGAGCACGCCCGCGGGCGCGAACATCGGCGCGATGCCGAGCGGCTCGAGGAATCGGCCCAGCAGCCCGATCGGTCCCCAGAGCAACAGCAGCGACGTACCCACGACGACCGTCGGGATCGCGACCGGGAGGTTGACGAGGATGCCGAGCGGGCGCTTGCCGCGGAAGCGGTAGCGAGACAGGACGTACGCCGTGTACGTCCCGAGCACCGCATTCACCGCCGCCGTCGCGAAGGCGATGAGCAGGCTGAACCGGAGCGCGAACTGCGCCTCGCGCGAGGCCAGCACGCTGACGAAGTCGGCAGCCCCTCCGCGGAAGGCGAACACGAAGACGGCCGCGAGAGGCATCAGGATGAGAGGCAGGAGAACGAGCAGCACGATCCCCACGGGGACCGTGGCCCGGCCCTTCTGCCGGGCAGCTGCCGTGGGCACGGAGCTCATGGCGCCCCGATCTGCCTCATGACCCGTTCCTTCCAGATCCCCTCCACGATGTCGCGCCGCGCGCGCCGCCAGCCGCCAAAGTCAGCGATACGGAACGGTTCCGCGATCGTTCCGAAGCCGGGGTTTCCGGCGTCGAGCTCCGGCCGGGCGCTCCGGAATCCGTACTTCACGAAGATCCGCTGCGCCTCGTCGCTCCAGAGGAAGCGGACGAAACGCTCGACGAGCGCCCGCTCTTTCGGTCGGATGTTGCGCTCGACGACCACGAGGGTGTGCTCGGAGAAGATCGTGCGCCGGGGGTAGGCGACGTCGGCCTCCAGGCGCCCCCGGCCGCGGTCGTAGATCGCCTCCTGCTCGTACGTGACGAGAGCGTCGCCGAAGCCGTTCTCGAACTGGGTCCGCGCCGCGCGGGCCGACGCCGCCTGCGCCACGACGTTTTTCCAAACGCCGGCGAGCACGGCCTGGCCGGCCGCTTCGCCGCCCGGCACCCCGCGCGCGCCGGATCCGTACTCGGCGACGATCGCCCAGTTCGCTCCGCCCGAGGTCAGCGGGTCCGGGTGCACGATCCGCACGCCGGGCCGGGTCAGGTCTTCGAAGTCGCGGATGCGGAGCGGATTTCCGGGCCGCACGAGGATGACGAAGGGCGTCAGGTTGACGACGCCTTCGTTCGGCAGCTTCTTCCAACTGTCGTGGCCGACGACGCCCGCGTCGGCGAGCCGATCGGCATCGCTTTCGAGCGAGAGCAGCACGACCTGGGCGGGCACGCCCATGATGACCTGATTCGTGACGGTCCCGGAACCTCCGAAGGAGCTCGCGAACTCGACTTGTCCTTCGCCTTCCGCCGCCCAGCGCTTCTGGAAGGCGGGAAAGATTCCCTCCTCGAAGACGTCGGCGAGAATGCTGAAGCCGTAGAAAACGATCGTCGGAGGGGTCGTCGCGGCCCGCGAGAAGGGGAGCCACGGCCATGCGGCCCAGACGAGGAGCGCCGCGAGAAAGACCGCGGGAATCAGCCCGCGCCGTCGAGCGTGCATCGGCTTCATCAGCGCTCCTTCCCGCGCGTCGAAGAGGATATCGCCATAGACTGGAGGCCGATGGCCGGGGCTTGCGAGTTTCGCGTTTGCACGATCAGGGCGATCGAGCGGGTGGACATCACGAAGGAGGTCGCAGGCCTGTGCGAGTCGCTCGCGGGCGACGCGTCGGCCATCCTGGTTTCCGTGCCCCACACGACCGCGGCCGTCACCGTCGGGGAGGCGTGGGACCCGGACGTCACGGGCGACATCGAGCGGGCCCTGGCCGCATGGGTGCCCAACGTGCGTTTCGACCACGGGGAGGGCAACTCGCCGGCGCACTTTCTCTCCGAGGCGATCGGGGTGTCGTGTCTCGTGCCGTGCGAGAAGGGGCGGCCGCTCCTCGGGCGCTGGCAGGGGATCTTTCTCATCGAGCTCGACGGCCCGCGCGAGCGCACCGTGCGCGTCGCGACGCTCGGGTAGCCCATAAACCACTGAAAGCGAGGGTCTTGTCGTGCAGGAAGACTTCGCGTATATTTTGATACTAGGCTAAATATCAAATGCTACGCTCGGAACAGATCTTTCGCGCCCTGGCCGATCCGAACCGGCGTCGGATCCTCGCGCTCTTGAAGGGCGGATCGCGCAGCGCTGGCGAGATCGCCGAAGAGTTCCCGATCTCGATGGCGTCGCTGTCTCACCACTACGGGGTGCTGAAGGCGGCGGACCTCATCCGCTCCGAGCGGCGAGGCCAGCGCATCGTTTACTCCCTCAATACGACGGTCTTCGAAGATGCGGCATCCGCGCTCGCGGATCTCTTCCGCATCGAGAGGCCGGATGGAGGTGCTTCGTGAAGAGGATCTCGGACGTCCTCGGGTTCCTGCTCGTGCTCGCCGCCTTCGCCATGGTCGGCGTGCAGTATCCGGGCCTTCCGGACCCGATGCCCACGCACTGGAACGCCGCGGGCCATGTGGACGGCTGGATGCCGAAGTTCTGGGGCTCCTTTCTCTTTCCCCTCGTGATGGCAGTCCTCTGGCTGATGTTTCTGGTGCTGCCGAAGATTTCGCCGCGAGGCTTCGAGATGGAGCCCTTCTTGCGCGCGTGGGGAGTGCTCAAGGTGACGATCCTCGCCCTGGTCCTCTTCATCGGGGTTCTCGTTCTGCGGGCCTCGAAGAGCGGCGGTGAGCTGTCCCAGACCGCCATCTTCTGCTCGCTCGGCGTGCTCTTCGTCGTGATCGGCAACGTCCTCGGCAAGGTGACGCGCAATTTCTTCGTCGGCATCCGCACGCCCTGGACGCTCGCGAGCGAGGAAGTCTGGTACCGCACGCACCGCCTGGCCGGCAAGCTCTTCGTCGCGGCGGGCCTCTTCGTCGCGGCGACGGCTTTCCTCGGCCTGCGCCTGTGGCCGATCATGATCTCGATCGGCCTCGCCGCGCTCGTGCCGGTCGTCTACTCGTACGTGATCTACCGCAAACTCGAGGGTCTGCCGGGGGCCCCCGGCTAAGAGAGCCCCGGCAGGAGCCGCAACTGCACGTGCTCGAGCCGCAGCTCCCGGAAGAGCCGCTCCTGCGGGTCCCGTAACGTCGACTTCACGGCCGGCATCCTACAAAAGGAGAGAATGAGTCCATGGGATCCCTGCACCGCCTCGGCGCCGGGGCGCTCGCCATCGGGCTGCTCGTCGGAGGGTGCACTCGGCATGGGGACCCGGTTCGGGAGTCCCTCGACGCGATGGTGAAGGCGGCCGACGCGCGCGACGCGAAGGGTCTCTTCGAGCGCGTGGCGCCGGCCTTCCAGGCCGCCGACGGCTCCGGCGTCGCCGACGCCGAGGCCACCCTGAATCGCTACTTCGCCGCATACGAGATCCTGCACGTTTCGATCCGCAACGTCCGGATCGAGCGGGGCGACGGGGCGGCGCGCGTGCGCCTGATCGCCGAAATGTCCGGCCAGCCGCGCAAGATCGGCGGCCTCCAGGGACTGGTTCCGTCCTCCGCGGCGTACGACTTCGACCTGCGCCTGATCGCGGAGGGCGGCGCCTGGAAAGTCGCGTGGGCCCAGTGGAATCCGGCGGGCGCCCCGGCGCCGTAAAGGTTAATGAATCCTGAGTCGGGAATTGCCGGCACCGGACGATGTTGATTCGGGTCCGAGGGAGCACATGAAACCAAACGCTCGATTTGCTATCGCGGCGACATTTTTGCTCGGCGTCGCGACCCTGCTCGCGGCACAGGCGCCCGCGAAGCCGCCCCTCTCGAAGGCGACCTTCGCCGGGGGCTGCTTCTGGTGCATGCAGGGCGAGTTCGAGAAGCTGCCCGGAGTCGTCTCGGTGGTCGCCGGCTACACGGGCGGCACGACGAAGAACCCGACCTATGAGGAGGTCTCGTCGGGCGGGACCGGCCACTTCGAGTCGGTTCAGATCACCTTCGACCCGGGTAAGATCTCCTACCAGAAGCTCGTCGAGGTCTACTGGGAGAATATCGACCCGCTGACGGCGAACGGCCAGTTCTGCGATCGCGGGGAACAGTACCGCTCCGCCATCTTCGTCGCGGACGACGCGCAGCGGCGTGTCGCCGAGGAGTCGAAGAAGGATGTCGGCGAGCGCCTGAAGGGGAAAGTCGTGACGCTGATCCTCCCGGCGTCGACCTTCTACCCGGCCGAGGAGTACCACCAGGACTACTACAAGAAGAATCCCTTCCGGTACGGCCTCTACCGCAAGGGCTGCGGGCGCGACGAGCTGCTCGAGCAGATCTGGGGAATCAAGCCCACCTCGGAAAAGGACAAGCCATGATCGCGATCGTTCTCGCCGCGTTCGTGCTCGGCCTCGCGCCAGGGGCCCCGACTCCGGCGCCGTCTCACGCCCCCAAGGGCTGGAGCCCGAAGACATGGGTCAAGCCGTCGGACGCGGAGTTGAAGAAGACGCTCACGCCGATCCAGTACCAGGTCACGCAACACTCGGGCACCGAGCCGGCGTTCACGGGCGAGTACGCCCACACGACGAAGGCGGGCATCTACGTGGACATCGTCTCCGGCGAGCCGCTCTTCTCGTCTCTGGAGAAGTACGACTCCGGGACCGGCTGGCCGAGCTTCTGGAAACCGCTCGAGCCGGGCAACGTCAAGCAGAAGCCGGGCAATATTCTCTTCGGCAGCGAGGTGCGCTCGGCCCACGCCGACTCGCACCTTGGCCACGTCTTCAACGACGGTCCCCCGCCGACAGGCCTGCGCTACTGCATGAACTCCGCGGCGCTGCGGTTCATCCCGGTCGAGCACCTCGAGATCGAGGGCTACGGGCAGTACCTCGTCCTGTTCGCCACGAAGAAGTAGGGAGCAGCCGGCGGATCCGGCGGTTGACACCCCGCCCCGCGTCCATTACCCTTCCCGGTCCGCTCTTTTCCTCAGTAGCTCAATGGCAGAGCATCCGGCTGTTAACCGGAGGGTTGTAGGTTCAAATCCTACCTGAGGAGCCATATTGGATTCGCCGGTCTGGATCTGACGCAAGTATCTGACAATCAAGGATGCTGACGGGGACGCTGTACGCCCTGTCCTCGTTCCGCACTCGACCTCGGATCGTCCGCAAGCACATGTCAGGATCGTGCCGAGATGAGCAACGCCTTCGCCTCGGTCGCAGCCTTGAAGATTTGTTCGTCCTCGAGCGCCCGCTCGAGGACGAACGCGTACGAGGATTGCTTGACTGCGATAGGAAGCAGGAGCCCCACGACCAGGACAATCAGGGCGATCCACCATTTGCCCCAGACGAGGCAAGCAATGGCGAAGGGAATGCTCAGAAGCCAGAGCCAGGCCCAGAACCGATGGACCGAGCGATACCGCGCTGCGAGGTCCCTGGTTTTCACCAGCTTCCTGGCCATTACCTTGTCCACACGAGCTTCCAGCTGACCTGATCGGTATCCCTCCACAAATTCCGCGTGAGTCATCCATCCTCCGACGTCGAGCACGCGCCCGAGTCGCGCTGCCCTACTTTCCGAAGACCTTCTTCAGAAGGTCCGTCACCTGTGCGGCCGGATTCGTGCGGATCTTCTTCTCCTGCTCGCCGAGCACCAGAAACAGGCCATCGAGGGCTTTCGAGACGACGTAGGACTCGATGTCCACGGAGGGCAGGCTCGACGCGAACGGGACCGATTGGTACGAACTCTGAAGCTGCTTGTACTGCTGGATCACGCCGACATCCTTCATCGAGTCCGTGACGACCGGTCGGAAGGCGGCCGTCAGCGTGTCGGAGGTCTTTGCGCGAAAGTACTCGGTCGCTGCCGTGTCTCCGCCGGTCAGAATCTTGCGCGCATCGTCGAAGCTCATGCTCTTGATGGCGCCCCAGAAGAAGTCCCTGGCCCCGGGCGCCGCCTTCTCGGCAGCCCGGTTCATGCTGAGGACGAACTCGTCGACCTTCTCCCCCTGGCCGATCAAGCGAAGCCCCTGCTCCACCGACTGAAGCTGTTTGGGCATGAGGATCTTGATGGCCTGGTTGCCGAAGTAACCGTCGACCTTGCCGGTCAGGTCGACCGTGTTCGTCGTGCCGACTTCCAGAGCCTCCTTGAGGCCCGCGACGATGTCGGGGTTACTCAGGTTCTTGTTGGATCCGGACTTGAACCACTGAGACGGGTCGACCTGGGCATGCGACGACCATGCAAGAGCGAGAAGGACGACACCGACGAGAATGGATCTGGTACGCATAGAAGCCTCCGATTGGCACATTATCGGCGGGTTCTGCTTGCAGCCTGATAAGTTTGAATCAAGGGGCCATGCCAGCCCGATGATGAGTTGGAAAGATAACCCCGGTGGCTCCCACAGTCTCATGAGCTGACCGGCAGACCAGAGCTCTGACGAAGTTTCAGATGTGCCTGGCACGGGGAGCCTGTCCGTCGTCGTTGGCGAAGCTTCAGCCACGAGCGGCTATGGCGGTCTTCCTCGTCAAGGCATTTGGCAGCTCTATGGACCATAGTCCGGTCTAATCCAGCGGATTCGGGCGAAGAGCGCGCGCGACCGTGGAAATGCTCGCAGCCGGCGTGATGAGTAGTCCCATCTCGCGGGGCAGCACGAAGACGTTCCGTTTCCCGCAGGCAATTTCCGAATCGGTTCCCACCGGGATCCATTCGAGGAGCTATTGTCCACACCGATGCCCACTTCCGTCGCTGACGTCCCGTGACGAAGCCGCTCGTTCTGCTGACGGGCGCCACGGGCTACGTGGGCGGAAGACTGCTGGCCGAGCTCGAGCGGCGGAGCATGCCCCTCCGGTGTTTCACCCGGCGGCCTGAGGCGCTGCGGGGACGCGTGGCGCCCTCGACGGAGATCGCCGCGGGCGATGCGCTCGACGCAGCGGCGGTGAGGCAGGCCCTCGAAGGAGCCTCGGCTGCTTACTACCTGATTCACTCGATGGGAGGCGAGGATTTTGCCGCGCGCGACCGCGAGGCGGCGCGGATCTTCGGGGAGGCCGCGCGCGAGGTGGGAGTGCGGCGCATCATCTATCTCGGCGGGCTCGGTGAGGGCGCGAGTGGCCTCTCCGAGCACCTGCGGAGCCGGCAGGAGACGGGCGAGATCCTGCGCCGGTCCGGCGTGCCCGTCGTCGAGCTGCGTGCCTCGATCGTGCTCGGCTCAGGCAGCCTCTCCTTCGAGATGATCCGGGCGCTGGTCGAGAGGCTGCCGGTCATGATCTGCCCCCGCTGGGTCGCCGTCGAAACCCAGCCGATCGCGGTCGAGGACCTGATCGCATACCTCGTCACGGCGCTGAATCTGACCGAAGGCACCGAGCGGATCTACGAGATCGGCGGGCCCGACCGCGTCACCTACAGCGATCTGATGCGTGAGTACGCGCGGCAACGCGGCCTCAAGCGGCTCCTGATCCCCGTGCCTCTGCTGACGCCGAGACTCTCGAGTCTCTGGCTCGGGCTCGTGACGCCGCTCTACGCGCGTGTCGGCCGAAAGCTCGTAGACAGCCTCCGGAACCCGACGGTCGTCCGCGATCCGGCGGCGCTCGAGGCGTTCCGGGTCCGTCCGCGGGGCGCGCGCGAAGCCATTGCGCGCGCCCTCGCCAACGAGGACGAGGCCTTTGCACGTACACGCTGGTCCGACGCCGTTTCGTCGTCCGGTCTGACCGAGCGCTACGGCGGCGATGTCGTCGGCACGCGCCTCGTCGACAGCCGCACGGCCGTCGTTCCGTTTTCGCCGGCCGCGGCCTTCGCGCCGATCCGTCGCATCGGGGGCGACACCGGCTGGTATTACGGCAACCTTCTGTGGCGCTTGCGCGGGTACCTCGACCTGCTCGTCGGAGGCATTGGCCTTCGCCGCGGGCGGCGCCGCGCCGAGGATCTCGGCCCGGGTGACGCGCTCGATTTCTGGCGCGTCGAATCCTTCGAGCCCGACCGCCTGCTGCGCCTTCGCGCCGAGATGAGAGTTCCGGGCCGGGCCTGGTTGCAGTTCGAAGTCACTCCGGTCGAGCGAGGCGCCGAAATCCGGCAGACCGCCATCTTCGACGCCTCGGGACTCCTCGGTCTTGCGTACTGGTACGCGCTCTATCCTTTTCACCGTTTCGTCTTTGCCGGCATGCTCCGCAGCATTGCGAATCGGGCGCGGGAATCCGCCGTCCGGCGTTGAAGCGATCTCTTGTCGGCGAGCCGGAGAAGGCGCTCGACCAGCTCGAGCCGCTGCTGAAGATTCCCTACTACCTCTCGCCTGGCTGGCTCAAGATCGACCCCAACTTCGACCCGCTGCGTAGCAACCCGAGGTTCCAGAAGCTCGTCGCCGGCGCGAAGTAGTCCTGGACGCTACGGGACAGCCCGAAGCTCCGCCAAATCCCGCAGCCAGCCCCCGAAAAGGTTCCAACTGGGAACTATGTGGGGAGCCACTTAACCCCAGGCGACCGAACGGCCACGAGCCCGCGGCGATCGGTTTCGGCCTTCGCCTGCTTTTCCGCGGCTGTCATCGCGGCGCCGACGCTCGAGGCGAGGCTATAGGTTGAGTTCTGCCCCCGGGAGTGCGAGAGAAGCGCTGAAACCTGTACATCGGTCGCGCCACCCTGCTCAGCGCGGGTCGAGCAGCAGCCGCGCAACGTGTAGAACGTGAAGCCTGGAGCCGCAGCTCGCCACGCCTGTAGAGGGGAGCGAGAAAGAGCCCGTCTTTATTGCTCGATCTCGCTCCCAGACGTTCAGTAGCCTTCAGCCGAAAAACGCTCGGCTCGCCTTGCCAAGGTGGATGTCGCGGCTTCGACCCCCGTTTCCCGCTCCAAACAAATTCCCACACTCAACGCAAGTTAGGCGCGTCTCCAAGCGTTCGTACTCGTCGGGGGGAGTTCGCTTGCGCTCGGATCTCGCGCTGCTGCTCTGGTCGGCAGTCACGCCCCGCTCAGTCAAACCCCCAGACCTTGACATTGGCCGTCGGTGCATCACCAAGGATCTTGTACTGGACCGTCACCGCCTTGAGGCGGGCCTTGCGTCCCGGAGCGTCCGCCGGAGCCGTTTGTCCTCCTGACTTCACGACTCCGACATCCGTCAACGTGTCGTCTTTATGATTGTCCCACTGGAGGACGAGCTTCGTGATCTGCACGTCAGCGCCGTCGACAGAGATCTTCACCTGCTTGACGTCCTTCTTCGACCGCCCTCCTTCGCTCTTGATCTCCGCGCTTGGATCGGCGGACTTGATCGTCTGCTGGCCGAGCACGAACCACTCGTCAGCAGCTGTGGCGCTGTTCACGGCGCCGAACATAAGGATGACAAACGCAACAACGAAAACGGCCATCAAAGTGCGGGTCTGGGTCTTCATCTCGTGTTTCCTTTCTGATCCCCGGATCAAATCAAGGATCGGTGTCTACCGCTTGCAACGGTTTTAGAGCAGCGGGGAGGCGAACGGTTTAACCAACCATCAGCTCCGCGAAAGTTAGAGACGAGCATAGTCAACATGAACGCGCTCCGCCCTCGCTCTCCGCTGCGTCCCCCTGGTCTCCAGGCCGTCAGCCTGGCTAGGTGGCATGCTATCAGTCCTCGACTCGGGTTGTGGGCCTTCAAACTTAGCCCGAGAATTCCCTTCCAGCGCTGTTTCTGACTTCACCCAAGCTCTGCTTGGAGCTGGCTTCGGCCGGGCCCTCATAACCCAAAGGTCGAGGGTTCAAATCCCCCCCGCAACCAAGCAAATCAAGGGGTTACGTCGAGAGGCGTGACCCCTTTTTCAGTTTTGCCGGGGAGGCGAATCTCAAAGAATGGCCACGACGCGATAGTTCGTGACGATCTTTCCGTCGGCAGAAGCGACGACACCGCTGCCGGAGGTGATCTGCTGGCCCGCACGATCCATGACTACGACACTCTTTGAGCCGGATGCATAGACCGACTTTGCGCTGGCGGGGGTCGAGAGGTTTCGTTAGTGCCGAGCCGTTCGACTGGAATGCCCGATCTGGAGGAGGAGAAGGACAGGCCCATCGCTGCTCCGGTCGAACCGGCGATGAGAGCACCAAGAACCACCGCGAGAAGCCCGGCAAGCGGAGTAAAGGGACCCTTCCCATCCCGTCCTGCGAATCTCGGTCCGAAGCATCATCGGATGCATCGAACACCTCCGTCTACTTTCTCAGAATGGGAAGATAGATACCCCTGAGTCACCCGCCGCCGTGCGGAGACGTGGAAGACTGTGGCGTCGACGGCCACTCGATCGCCGCCGCGCCCGGGACTATCCATGAGTGAAGGGAGGCGCCCATGACTCCGACAAACCCGCTGCGGGAGACCCGCTCCCCCAGGCCCATCACCCGTTTCCTCAAGGCCACGCTCGTGGGCGGGATCCTCTTCATGGTTCCGCTCATCCTTTTGCTCATGGTGCTCCGGCAAGGCCTGGAGCTCGCCGAAAAGGTCGCCGAACCCGTGGCGCAGCGGTTCCCGGTCCACCGCGTCCTCGGCCTGACCGTGACGACCATCGCGGCGGTGGTCCTGATCGTCGTTGTCTCGTTCCTCCTGGGGTTGGCCGTGCGGACCTCGATCGGGCGCCGACTCCGGGAGGAAATGGAGTGGAGGATCCTCGGCAAGGTTCCGGGCTACGTCGTGCTGAAGAGCATGCTCACGGGCTCGACGGGGATGGAGAACGAGGAAGAGCTCGCCGTCGTGCTCGCACGCATTGAGGACGCATGGCAGCTCGCATTTCTCGTCGAGACGCACGACGACGGCCAGCAGACCGTGTACGTGCCCGGGGCACCAAGCCCATCGTCGGGGTCCATCTTCTATCTGCCGGCCGACCGGGTGCGCCGGGTCGACCTTTCCATGCATCAGGCCGTGGCAGCTATCCGACGGTTCGGGCGAGGTTCGAAAGATCTTCTGCGCGGCAAGCTGACCTGACGCCATTCCACTGGGTACAGCCCGGTTTCGAATGCCACAAATGTGGGACTCGGGCACAAGACTCGGACACGTGGTCCCAACTCGGGCCTGTTGAGAGCTTCCTGAAGGTTCGAGTCCCGCACGGCGCACCAATCTTCCTCCTCACGCGTCCTCTCGAAACCCCCGTACATGCTCGTGGGCGAGCCGGAGAAGGCGCTCGACCAGCTCGAGCCGTTGCTTAAGATCCCCCATTACCCTCTCGTCCCTCTGGCTCAGGATCGACCCCAACTTCGACCCGCTGCGCAAGAACCCGCGGTTCCACAAGCTCGTCGCGAAGGGGGAGTAGCCCCTCACGGAGCGGCTCGCAGTCCCGCCAATTCCCGGAGCCATCCCCCGAAAAGGTTCCAACTGGGAACTATGTGGGGAGCCACTTGACCCTCCCCCGATAACTAGGCCAGCTGCGGGTTGAGGAATTCGGCTCTGCGCGGTGCTTCCGAGTTCCATTTTTCCGCGAATTCCCTCGGCGGAATGCCCCCGAGGGAGCTGTGCGGTCGATCCTCATTGTAGTCACGCTTCCACTCAAGCAGTCGGGCCCTGGCCGCATCCAGATCCCGAAAGATCTCCCCGTTGAGACATTCGTCCCGAAGCCGTCCGTTGAAGCTCTCGATGAAGGCGTTCTCGACTGGCTTGCCCGGCCGGATGAAATCCAGCTTCACTCCGTGGACCCATGCCCAACTGTCCATCTCCTTCGAGTAGAACTCCGTCCCGTTGTCCACCGTGATCATCTTCGGGTAGCCGCGCGTTGCCGCGACGGCATCCAGGGCACGCGAGACCTTCTTTCCGTTCAGTCCGAAGTCCGCCTCGATCGCCAGGCACTCCCGGGTGAATACGTCCACGACCGTCAGAGCTCGGAACCTCTTGCCGCTGTCGAGACTGTCCGCGACAAAGTCCATCGACCACCGCTCGTTGGGCGCCGCGGGCAGCGCCGGCACCACCCGCAGGTGGCTCGCCCTCTTCTTGCGCTTCTTCGTCCGCACGGAAAGCCCTTCTTCTCGATACAGCCGGTACGTCCGCTTCTTGTTCGCCTTCCAGCCTTCCCTCCTCAGGAGCAGATGCAGCCGCATGTGCCCGAACCGCGGCCTCGCCTCCGCGAGCTCCCTCAACCTCATCAAGAGCGCCGTGTTGTCCCTCCCGTGCGCCGCGTACCTCATCGTCGATCGAGCCAGCTTCACCACTTCGCACGCCCGCCGCTCGCTGACTCCTGGGTGGCGCCCTTGCAGCAACCCCACCCAGGCCCGCTTGGCGACGGGCTTCATAGCTTTCGGGAAAGAACCTCCTGCAGCATCTGCTTGTCCAGCGTCAGATCCGCCACGACCTGCTTCAGCCGCCGGTTCTCCTCCTCGAGCTGCCGGATCCGCCGCAGCTCCGAGACCCCCATCCCGGCACACTTCTTCTTCCAGGCGTAGAACGTCTGCTCGGACACCCCGAGCTTGCGGCAGATCTCCGCCACCCGTGCCCCGCTCTCCGCCTGCCGAAGCGCATAGGCAATCTGCTGCTCCGTGTACCGCCCTTTCTTCACCGCGATCCTCCTCTCCAGAAGATCGCGCCAAGCCTATTTCCTCAACCTCTCTCTGGCTCAGTTTTTAGGGGGAGACGTCACTTCTCCTCGGAGCATTCCGAGAACTCTGGACCGGATGTCGTTCAGACGCCAGTTAGACTCAGAGGATGCTGATCCGCCTCTTCCGGCGCCTGGCGATTCTGGGGCTTGGAGTTCTGAGCGTCTGGTTGATCGTCTTTGTCGTCTTCAAGTTCGCGGATCATAGGCTGCACTGGGTTCTCGCCCTGAGTGTGACCTATGGCGTCGCGGCGTACTTGATCCTTCCTCGGATCGTGCGCATGGGCCTGAAGATCCTGCAGCGCAAGCGCGTGCCCCGCTTCACGATCACCGGAGACGGGCTGCCGGGCGACCCTGTGAATCTGGTGCTCAGGGGCACCTTCGAGCAGCTTCGCGCCGCCTTTGCGGCCGTTGGTTGGTCGGAGGCGGACCGGCTGAGCCTGACGAGCTCAATCGGGATGGCCCGGTCCTTCGTCTTCAACACTCCCTACCCGACCGCGCCGTTCAGCACCCTCTACCTTTTTGGGCGCGGCCAGGACATCGGTTTCCAGAAGGCGATCGACGACAGCCCGCGCAAGCGCCATCACGTTCGTTTCTGGGCGCTGAGTCTTGCGTACGCCAGGTCCACCGTGGGGACTCCCAGTTTCTGGCTCAACACCGACCGGCCCCCCGACGATGAGCAGGCGCTCTGGGTGGGGGCCGGCACCAGGGATACGGGCTTCGCGCTCACCAGGATGACCTTTCAGATTACCCACGCCACCGATTCGGATACGAATGCCGAACGGGACTACATCGTCAATGAGTTGAAGAAGAGGGGGGTCATCGGCGACGTGACTTCGTATGAAACCGGCGACCAGCTGATCACCGAGCACGTGAATCGCTACGTCACGGATGGTGACGTTGCCGTGGCCGGATTGGTGGAGCTGGGGCCAACCAGCCTGACTGGTCACCGCGTCTCGTCGACCTGAACGGCTTCACGAAGAGTCCTTATGACGCACTCTGCTGGCACTCACCTGGGCCCCTACGAGATTCTCGCGCCCCTCGGGATAGCTGGGAAAGAGATGACTCTCGCCGCCCGCACGACAGGCGTTGAGCAGATGCCGCGAAAGGCTCGCAGGCGGAAGACAGGGAGAATCCTGGCTCTGGTCAGTTCGCTGTCGGTGGCCTGCGCGCCCCTCGTCTACAGATCGGATTTTCCGCGTAACCTCGGCGTGGTCGTTCCCGAGCAGATCTACCGGGGCGCTCAGCCCCGCGACACCGAGTACGATGTCCTGAAGCGCGACCTGCACATCAGGACCATTCTGAAGCTCAACGAGGATGACGACTCGAGCGAAGCGAAGAAATGCGCCGAGTACGGCATCGTCCTGTACTCGGTTCCGTTTGCCGCCTCGACGATCGGAGACCCGAGCTCCTGCGACGGAATCCGTAAGGCTTTCGCCATTCTCGACGATCCGGCGGCGCGACCGATCTACCTGCACTGTCAAGCGGGGCGCGACCGCACCGGGTTTCTCGTTGGCCTCTATCGAATTCGGGACCAGGGCTGGCCGATCGAGCGAGTACTTGCCGAACTTCGGCAACACGGTGAATTTCTTTACCCCCACATCGAGCGCATTCTGAAGGACGAATACAGTGATATTCGTGCGGGCACGTACTGCTCTCTCCCAGTGAGTCCTTGAGCCGCGAGATCCGGCCGGCAGCGGGGAAGGTGCGGGAGTCCGCTCACGCAACAGCGGGGAGACCCCTTCATCCCTCGCAACCATCCCCAGAAAAGGTTCGAACTCGGAACTCGGTGGGAGCCGCTGTTCCCGCGTGTCCGGCTGTGAAGATTCCGGTGTAAAGATTAGTCCGGCCTCACGAAGTGGCCCGCAGACGCGCCTACTCTCCTCGTGTCTCCCTTGCGAGGGTCCTCTCGCCCTGCTGGCTCGAGATCGAAGTAACATCCACCCTCGATTCAGGAATTTCGAGTTCCAAGAACTCGTCGCCACGACCACGTAGTCCCGCCTTGCGAACGGGAATCATCTCGAGGCCGGACCCGTGCGGCGCGTTTCGCGATCGAGCACTTCGAGCGCATTGGCGTAGATCGCGTCGGCCTGCTCGGGGCTGTTACCGATCGCCGTGAGGCCAAGCCTTCCGAACTGGGAGAGAGCCCCAATCATGTGGAACAGGACGCCCGTTTCGGTGCCGTGACTGTAGTGCAAGTGGTTGGCTGTCGTGATGTCGATCAAGTCCTCCGGGGAGAGGCCGACATACGACTCCGACTTCACGTTGTCGGTCGAGCGGTAGAACTTGGACGAGCCGCGTGGCGACAGAAAATTGCCGGTGCCCGAGTCGAGCCGGCCGCCGGTGAGAAACTGGAGTGCGAGAAACGGGTGCGTCGTACCGCCGACTCGCAGGTTGATTTCGAGGGCAAATATTTCCCAGTCGGCAGGGCCGGATCGACGCCCAACGAACAGGTCGATGCCGAAACGGCTGACGACCCCCCTTCTTGCGAGGACCTCGCCGACTCTTCGTCCCGCCTCCTGGATCGACCGACGGTATGGCTCGGCCGCCGGGAACCGGCATCCCAGGTAGACCTGAGACGATGGGCCGCCAAGAATCTGGTCATGCGTCGAGAGGAGGACGACCTCGCCCTGCGGGTCAATTCGAAGTTGGACGCTCGGCGAAGCCGACTCGGGATAGTCAAGACACTCCTCGACGACCCCACCCATCTCCGCAAACTTGCGGCGATAGCGATCGGGCTCGGTTTCAACGGAGAACGTGAGGTCTGCCATGGCCTCGCGGATGGCTCCCCGCCAGGAAGTCTTCGGGTACCGGAAGATCGCATTCCCTTCACCGGAGAAACTGTCGTCGAGCTTGAGCACGGCACGACGGATGCCGGGTCGGCGTTTTCGCAGCTCGTCGAGCGCGGCGACGATGTCGTCTTCCGAGTGAAGGTCCTCGAATCCCTCCGACAAAGGGACGCCCGCCTCACGGAACACCTTCCGACTTCCCGACTTCGTCCCAAGAAAGGCCAGAGCAGGATCGACGCCGTTCAACGGTATGCCGAGAAGAACGGTGAGCTTTCGTTCGAGGTTGGTGGAGTTGAATACGGTCATGAAAGCGCGAGAGGGATCGGGAATGCCGTAGCGAATCCGCTGAATCAGCCGCGGGCGCGCCAGGATTTTCTCCGTCAGCGGACGCGCAGAGGCGTCGTAGGCGCAGAGGAGCGTCAGGCGTGCGCGGGCGTGGCTCGCCGGTATGCCGACGAGAAGCTGGAAGTAGTACTCGAGGACGAGTGGATGGATCGGCTGAGACGTGACGTAGACCATGTGCGCTTGCGGATTGCGCAGACGGATCAGGAGGAACAGCAGACGCTCCTCGTAGAAGCTCGCCGCCTCGAGCTTCGAGAGCTCAGACTGGTCGAGCGTCAACGAGGGGATCACGACGGATGTGTAAGGCTCCTCCTCGCGCGCCGAAATGGCGCTCCACATATCGCGAAGGCGAGGCTTCAGCCGCTCGAACTCGGCGATCTCCTGCTCCGGTGAGAGGTCCTCCGCAAAGGGCGGCTTTGGAATCACGGTTGGATCTTAGTACCCGCCCCGGAGCCGTCGATGATGCGTTTCTCTCAGTTCGCACAGGGCGACCGGGAACTCTGTGGGGAGTCACTTTGGACTCGCCGAGCTGGATCTGATGTAACGAGCGGGCATAGCGGAGCCCGAACGACGCTATGGCCACTGCAGGCCGAGCGCGCGGGACAGAAACGCGGCCGCCTGGCTGCGCGTGAGCGCCGAATTCGGGCAGAACCGCGGGGGGTTCGTGCTGCATCCCGTCGTGATTCCGGCCGCGTAGAGAGCCTCGATGACCTGGAAGAACGGATTGTTGGTCGGCACGTCTTCGAAGGTGGCCACCTGCGGCGCAGGACTGATCTGACGCCTCCAGAGAATCCGGATCATCTTGACCCTGGTACCCTCGGTGGGTACGCCCGCGGCGACCCACCAGTGAACCACATCGGGCAGACCGTCGGTGTTTGCATCGAGAGCTTCCGAGTACGTGAGGTGCAGGGTCTGGGATAGGACGCCGTCGCCCGGCATTCCGGAGCTGGAGAGAGAGACCAGCGAAGACCCTCCAAACGGGGTGCCGCTGCCGTTTCTGGTGGCGTAGTAGTAGCCGAGGAAGCCCTGGAAGTTCGCGGTTGCGTCGTTGTCGATGAAGTAGAAGTCGACCTGCGTGATCAACGCTCCGTGGGGAATGCCGTGAAGGTCCGCATACAAGTAGACGCCGCCCCTGGTGTTCCACCGCGATCCACTCGTGGTGTCCGAGGAGTAGGAGACGGCGCTGTCGGTCGGGTGCAGGTCGAAATAGCCGATCACCGTCGAGGAAGAGACCGCGACTCCGTATTCTTTGGGTGTGACAGGCCCGGAGTGAGTCTCCTCCTCCGAAAAGACTCTCGCGATGGCGTCCTTGCTCAGAGGGGGCGGCGCGTCGGCGGTCTGAGCGCGGCCCGATTCCGCTTGCGACAGGATTGCCAGCAGGGCGCCGAGGAATCCCAGGGATTTGGCCGACCGCCAGGGCGTCATTGACACCTCCATCGGGAGCATTCGAGCCCCTCCGTTCTCAACGCGGAAATCTGTTTCGCGGCCTCCATGCGGCATCCGGGGGTTCCCCTCACGGGGTGACCGTGGGAGTCGGGACGTCGGTCGCCGTCGGCGCCGGAGTATCGGTGGGAATCGCCGTCGGCAACGGCGTGTCCGTCGGCGTCGGCGTATCCGTGACCGTCGGCGTCACAGTGGGAGGAGGAGGTCCGATGGCCGTTGGCGTCGCCGTCGAGGTCGGAGTCGGAGTGAGAGTCGGTGTCCGACTCGCGGTGAAAGTCGCGGTGGGGGAGGGCGTCGACGTGCGAGTCGGGGTGAACGTCGGAGTTCGGCTCGGTGTGAGAGTGGACGTGGGCGGAACGGATGGAATTGGCGTCGCAGGCGGCGTCCTCGTTGCCGACGGCGCGGAGGTGGTGGTCGCCGTGGGCGTCCCGGGCGAGGCCGTGGGCGTTGCGCTTCCGGACGCGGGCGGTGCAGTTGCCGTGGCGGACGGCGAAGTCGCCGGTGACACGGACGCGAGCGGGGTGGGGCTGGCTGCCAGGGGCGTCGACGTCATGGATGGGGCCTGCGTCGGAGCCGGCGTTGTCGTGATCGGGGCGGTGGGGGGATCCTTGAAACAGGCAATGCTCGGGAGTGCAATCACGAGAAGCAAACGGACCAACCCCGATTGTACCCGCCCGCCGGTCGGGTGTTGGTTGCGCCCTATCACGATTAGCCCGAGATCCAGAGTATACGCCCCAGTCGACTCCCGAGCGTTCGGCTCCAGCGAACCGCGCGCCTCGAGCGACCGCCGACACGCACTGAAGCAGGATTCGAGCAGGGCTGGTCTTCCCTGTTCTCACCTGCCCGCCGCTTCGCCCGGCGGAGTAGGGACGGCGACGACCAGCCGCATTCGAATGTCGGCGCCACGAAGAGCCGCCCGCTCCTCCGGGGTGTACCCCTCGTACTGGTAAGGCAGAAACTGAAGGGGATGCCGCCGCGCGAAAAGGACGCGGCCCGCGGCAGCGGGCACGGGCGACGGGGTCGGGTAGATGTGTGCGGCGAAGAGCAGGAGAGTCGGAGCATCGCCGCCGGCACGAGCCTCTTCGGCAAGGCGCCTGAATTCCGCCGGAAAGACCTGTGTGAGCGGCTGATAGAAGTTCACCGCCGCCTGCGCCAGGAGCGCCGTGAGCACGGCGGCGACCGCGAGGTGGCGCCTGGGTTCCGCGGTCCAGATTCTCTCGAGGGCTCCCGCGGTCAAGATGCAGGCGAACGGGACGAGCTGCCGGGCCTGCCGCCCGTAGACGACCATTTTTTCGAGGCCGACCGACATCAGGACCAGGCCGCCGTAGAGAACGCCAATTCCGGCGACGCCCAAGATGAAGACTTTGGCGCGTTCGCCCTGGATGAGCCGCCACACCGCGTGAAGCAGCGAGATTGCCCAGAGAAGTGCCATCGAGTGCTCGGCCTGCCAGAGGTACGCGAAGGGCAGGCTCCACCCCTCGGCGTAACGGCCCTGCAACGCCGTGTGCGAGAAGGTGACCCAGTCCCGAAGGAGATGACCGCCGGCGGCGGCGTCGGCGCCGAAGATCGCAACGAGCGGTAAGGCAGACGCGCAGGCCGCGGCGATCGCCCGGCGCCAACACGAGCGCCAGGTCCGCGGCCCGCGCAGGACATGCGACAGGAGCGCGAAACACGCGAGGAGCCAGTACCCGTTGTACGTCAGGAACGCGGCGCACGACAGGAGGCCGCACAGAACCGACGAGCGCAGAGACGGCGGATCCCGCAATCCGGCATACAGGGAGCACAGCCCGAGGGCCATGGCGGCGTCGTAGGGCAGCAGATGCCGCGAGTAATAGAAGTTGGTCGTCGCGACCGCGAGCAGGAGCGCGCCGAGGCACGAGGCTCGCTCGCTTTCCCCCAACCTGCGCATCACGCCGTAGACGAGCAGGATGCTCGCGACCGAGAAAAGCGCGAAGAACAGGGCAGGAATCCTCGCGTCCGCCCCCGCGAGGCGTTCGAGGCTCGCGGGCAACAGACCGAGGACGCCGAAGAGAAGGTGATCGGCCTGGCTCAATGCCTGGCGAGCGGAGGCCCAGTTCCCGTTCCAGATCGCGTCGATGGCCACGCGAGAACGGTCGTAGCGGACCTCGTCCGGCCAGTAGTTCTGTCCTCCCGACAGGACGAGCACGAAACGCAGAAGTACCGAGACGGCCAGGACTCCGAGAAGGAACCGGGGCGCTGACGACTTCGGCGCGTGAGTCGAAACCGGCTGAGCCTCTTTCACGGCCGGGTGCGCGGCCGAGTCGTAATCCACGGAGCCCAGAGTATCCAAGAACGGGTCGTCCTCTGGACGACGGCCCCAGGCGATGACCATTCTCCGCTTTTCTCCGCAGAGCCGCAGTGTAGAGTTCTCATCCGGTCGGATGACGCTCCCTGCGGGCACCAGGCTCGGTCCCTACGAGGTCCTCGCGCCTCTCGGCGCGGGCGGGATGGGGGAGGTGTACCGGGCGCGGGACACACGACTCGGGCGCGACGTCGCGATCAAGGTCCTTCCGTCGGCGCTCTCCGGTCAGGCTGACCGCTTGAAGCGCTTCGAGAAGGAGGCGCGTTCGGCGTCGTCTCTCAACCACCCCAACGTCGTCACCGTTTTCGACATCGGGGAGTCGGGCGGGACCTCGTTCATCGCGATGGAGCTCGTAGAGGGGCGCACGCTGCGCGAGCTGCTGGCCGAGGGGGCTCTGCCGACGAAGACGCTCCTCGGGATCGCCGCCCAGATGGCCGACGGTCTGGCCCGGGCTCATGGCGCCGGGATCGTGCACCGGGACCTGAAGCCCGAAAACGTGATGGTGCGCGACGACGGGTTCGTAAAGATCCTGGACTTCGGCCTGGCGAAGCTGACGGAGGCGGAGTCTCGCGAGCAAGAGCAGACACACTCTCCGACGCTTTCGGCGGGCACGGAGATGGGAGTCGTGATGGGGACGGTCGGTTACATGTCGCCGGAACAGGCCCAGGGAAAGACAGTGGACTTCCGATCGGACCAATTCGCTCTCGGTTCGATCCTCTACGAGATGGCGACGGGGCGGCGCGCGTTCCAGCGCGCATCCGCGCCGCAAACGCTTGCGGCCATCATTCAGGACGAGCCGGAACCGATCGCCACGCTCAATCCCAGGCTCCCGGCTCCGTTGCGGTGGACCGTGCAGCGATGCCTGGCGAAGGAGTCACGAAACCGCTACGCCTCGACAGAGGATCTGGCGCGCGAGCTCACGACGATTCGCGACAACCTTTCCGAGGCCACGAGCACGGTCGGGGTGCCATGGGCAGAGCCGGGGCCAGCGAGGCGACGCCGGTGGATTCCGGCGGCGATCGCCGGGGCGATCCTGCTGGCCCTCGGGATCGCCGGGTGGCGTCTCCTTCAGAGCGACTACTTCTGGAAGAACCCCCTTGCCGGCGCCCAGCTTCACGCGGCTGACGGACTGGGAAGGGTCCGAGGTCGACGCGGCCGATGTCGAGCGACGGGAAGTTCGTCGCGTTCCTTTCCGACCGAGACGGTCCCTTCGATGCCTGGGTGACCCAGGTGGGCAGCGACGAGTTCCTGAATCTTTCCAGGGGCCAGTTTCCCGAGCTCTACCTCGACCGAGTCCGTAACGTCGGCTTCTCCGGCGATGACGCGCACGTGTGGATGCGGATCACGACCCAGGGAGGGAGCGGAGAGGACGCCTGGCTCGTGCCGACGATGGGCGGCAACGCGCGTCCGTTCCTTCCGGCGGCAGCGTCGATCGCGTGGTCGCCGGACCGAGCGCGCATTGTCTTTCAGCCGGGCAAGGCCGGGGACCCGATCTTCGTCGCCGACCGTAACGGCGGCAATCCCAGGCAGATCTTCATCGACAAGCCGGGAGTTCACAACCACTATCCGGCGTGGTCCCCCGACGGACGTTTCGTCTATTTCGCCCACGGATTACCCAGCCCGTCCCACATGGACATCTGGCGAATCCCGTCGACCGGCGGAACGGCCGAGCGCCTGACGAACCACGACTCGCACGTGGCCTACCCCGCGTTTCTCGACGAGCGCACGCTGCTCTACACGGCTTCGCGCCCGGACGGCTCGGGATCGGGGCTCTACGCCATGGACGTCGACCGGCGAATTCCCCACGCCGTGAGCTTCGGTCTCGAGGAGTACGTTTCGGTCGCGGCGAGCGCCGACGGCCGGCGTCTCGTCGTGACCGTCGCGAATCCGACCTCGCATCTCTGGACGGCGCCGATCTCGGAGCACGTCGTGGACGATTCGGGAGTGAGCCGCTTTTCTCTTCCCGCGGTGCGCGCGGCAGCTCCGCGATTCGGGCCCGACTACATTCTCTTTCTGTCGTCCAAGGGGGGCGCCGACGGGCTCTGGAAGTTCAAGGACGGCTCGGACACGGAGCTGTGGAAGGGCGCCGAGGGCTCCGTCACCGCCGCGCCGGCGATTTCGCCCGATGGCGACCCGGATCTGCTTCGTGGTCCGGGACGGGAAACAGGCTCGCCTCCACGTGATGGCGGCGGATGGCACGGGCGCTCGTCGCGTCGCCGAGTCGCTCGATGTCCGCGATGCCCCGTCCTGGTCTCCGGACGGAAAGTGGATCGCCGTCGTCGCGTCCGAGGGGAAAGAGCAGCCGCTGTTCAAGATTGCCGTGGACGGTGGAGCTCCGGTGCGGCTGGTGGGCGGGGTCAACTACAACCCGGTCTGGTCGCCCGATGGGCGGTTCATCGCGTATTCCGAGCATCGCGGGGGACCGACGTACCAGCTGAAGGGGATCACTCCGGAGAAGCAGCCATTCCGCGCTGCCGGAGGTCACGGTCCGGGCCGGAGGCAATCGCTATCGGTTCCTACCGGACGGCAAGGCGCTGGCGCTGATGCGGGGTCACTACCGGCATCAGGACTTCTGGTTGCTGGACCTCGCGACCGGGCAGCAGCGGCAGCTCACGAACCTGCGTCCGGGCTTCGACATGAAGAGCTTCGACGTCTCGCCCGACGGCAAGCAGATCCTCTTCGACCGCTACCGCGAGAACTCCGACGTCGTGCTGATCGATCTGCCCCCGCGGTGAACCATCCGAAGTGATTGAGGCAACGCGAACGGGGAGCCCCGGGCCTCAGGCCCCCTTCCGGTACAGCCCGTTGGCGGAGACGCGGCGGCCCGTCTCGACCTTGGGCCGCGCGGTGCGGGTGGGCTCGAGGGGCAGGAGGCCAAACCGCGCCAGCTCGCGGTCCAGCCCCGCGGCGTCCACGAGGACGTGGCGCGCGCCACTGTCGAAGCCCTCGTAAACGTCGGGCTCGCCGGCGACGGCGCGCGTACCCCGGCCGGTCAGGTCGGTCTCGGGCGTGAACACGGAGACGAGCAGTCGCGCTCCCGGCTTGAGCACGCGCGCCGTCTCCGAGAGCGCGCGTTCCCACTCGGCACGACTCTGTGCACAGTGATAGAGACCGAGCGCGACGACGAGGTCGAACGTCGCGTCGGCAGCCGTAGAGAGATCGTCCATGCGCCCGACGCGCACGCGCCTTTCTGCTTCCTCGGCGCCCAGGATCGCGGTCACGCGCTGGCGCGTCTTCGCCACCATGGCGGGCGAGGCGTCGAGCGCCTCGACGTCGAATCCCTTCTCGGCGAGCAGGACGGCGTTGCGGCCGGCCGCGCAGCCGAGATCGAGGACCCGGATCCTCGAGGAAACGGGGTATTCGCGAATGAGCTCCGTCAGGCGCACGTCGGGCTCCCGCGCCGCAAAGCGCTCGACGTTCTCGGCGGAATCCCAGAAGGGTTCGGCCAAGCGAGGCCGCTCTTGCGCTACTGCGCGACGGGCTCGTCCGCGAAGTCCTCCGGAGCGAGGCCCGAGTCGGGCGGAAGCCTGGAAAGCTGGTTCTTCACGAGCTCCTGGTGGAGGACCTCCTCTTCCTTGAGCTCCTCGAAGAGCTTCTTCACGGGCTCGGCGATCGGAAGGGTCAACGCCTCGGAGAAGAAGTTGTAGGCCTTGACTTCGGCGTCGAGTGCAACGCCCAGGGCCTCGCGCAGGGTCATGAAGGCTCGAACTGTCTCGTAGCCCGGCGCCTCCACGTCCCACAGGAGGGAGCGATCCACGCGGCGCGGCGCGTCGCCGAAGAGATCCTTCCGTCGCATCGCCAACGCCTCGCCGTGCTTGGCCTCGTTCTTCACCATCGAGTGGAAGAAGCCCGCGGCCTCGGCGGTGTGCTGGTTCTCCATCTGCGCCGCGAGCTCTTCGTACCGGTCCCTGGCCTCTTCCTCGACCAGGATGGCGAGATCGAGCGCGTCCCGAAGGTCGAGACTGGCCAGGTCCAGCGTGTTCATCGTCGTCATGGGCGCCTCCGTACGCATCTTCCCACAGGGCGATCGCGCGCCAGGGCCTCACTCTACGGCAGCGACAGGCCGTCACCTGCCCTCCGGGGACCCGGGCCGGCCGCTCGCCGAATGCTGCGGCCGGACGACACAGCGTGGCCTTTGGGCCGCGAGGTCGGGGCCCGAATCGTGATCGGGCGCACCGGCCTCGGTTTGACCGGATGCCCCGGGGGCGCTAGAATCTGGAATCTCAAATAGATCATTGTCGAGCAGGGACCCGTTCGAGGGCGAACAGCGAGGGCACGTCCTGTCCCCCGGGCTGCCGCCGATTGATCGAGAATCCTTCCGAAAGGCCACCTCTCTCCTGATCACGGTAGGCCTGTTGATTTCGGCGGCGTCCCCGGCACGCGCCACGGACGATCCCCGCGGCCCTGTCGTCCTTCGGACCAACGTCGCGATCACTCCAGAGCTGACGATCTTTCCCTCGGTCTTTCCGCCGGCCAAGACCTCGAGCGCGATGCTGTCTGTTGCCAGCGTGAACCCCTTGACCGAGAGCTCGCTCGAGCCGGGGGACGTGTTTCAGATCTCATTCGCCGAGAGCTCCACCCGGGTCGTGAGCATCGATTCCCTCGTCTTCCCCAACTCCACGACCCTGCGCACGACAGATTTCTCGCTCGTTTTCGATCGCGAGGAAGTCCTCGTCACCTACGTTGGGGCGCCGACAACTTTCGTTCCGGGCGACAGCTTCGCGATCGGCGTAACCCTCTTGATGCCCTCCAAGGAGGGAGATCAGACCATCGTTTTCAATCTGCCGCCTTTCCCGGAGCGGTACACGGACGCGACACGGCCGAGGTACGTCACCTACTCCGTCCAGTTCTCGTCGGGCTCGGGGGAGGGACCGGCTGGACCGACGGGACCGCCTGGTCCGACGGGACCGACGGGAGCGAAGGGCGCCACTGGGCCGACCGGGCCTACGGGTCCCACAGGTCCAACAGGGGCCGACGGGTGCCACGGGTGGGACGGGTCCGACAGGGCCAACTGGTCCGACAGGTCCGACGGGTCTGACCGGTCTCACGGGTGCCACGGGGCCGACCGGCGCGACGGGACCGACCGGGCCGACGGGACCGACCGGGCCGCAGGGTCTGACGTGGCGGCAGGCGTGGAGTGTCGCGACGACGTACGCACTCGATGACGCGGTGTTTTTCAACGGGTCGAGCTACGTGAGCCTGGTCAATGGCAACACGGGCAACCAGCCAGACACCAGTCCGGCGGATTGGAGCTTGCTTGCTCAGGAGGGAGCGACAGGACCAACGGGACCGACGGGCCCAACAGGGTCCCACGGGTGCAACCGGTGCGACGGGCGCGACCGGACCCACGGGGCCTACGGGTCCCACAGGCCCCACAGGTCCTACAGGGCCGACGGGTGCGACGGGTGCAACGGGTGGGACGGGTCCGACAGGGCCAACTGGTCCGACAGGACCGACGGGTCTGACCGGTCTCACGGGTGCCACGGGGCCGACCGGCGCGACGGGACCGACCGGGCCGACGGGACCGACCGGGCCGCAGGGTCTGACGTGGCGGCAGGCGTGGAGTGTCGCGACGACGTACGCACTCGATGACGCGGTGTTTTTCAACGGGTCGAGCTACGTGAGTCTGGTCAATGGCAACACGGGCAACCAGCCAGACACCAGTCCGGCGGATTGGAGCTTGCTTGCTCAGGAGGGAGCGACAGGACCAACGGGACCGACGGGCCCAACAGGGCCCACGGGTGCAACGGGTGACGGCGTGACGGGCGCCGACCGGACCCACGGGGCCTACGGGTCCCACAGGCCCCACAGGTCCCACAGGTCCTACAGGGCCGACGGGTGCGACGGGTGCGACGGGTGCCACGGGTGCGACCGGCGCGACTGGACCTACAGGACCCACGGGTCCCACCGGGCCGACGGGGCCCACTGGGCCTACCGGTCCGACAGGTGCCACGGGTGCCACGGGCGCGACGGGTGCCACGGGTGCGACCGGTGCGACAGGACTTACCGGACCCACGGGTCCTACAGGACCGACTGGTCCAACGGGTCCGACGGGACCCACCGGAGGAAACCCAATCATTGGCGGGACGAGCGGCACGACCAACCTGGTCAGCGGCCGATTCATCGGGATGTTCTCGACCAACCAGAACGTCAACGAGACGCTCGTTCAGAACGTCATTCCCGCCCCGGGGACCGTCAAGAACTTCTACGTCTTCGTCGAGACGGCTCCCGTAGTGGGCCGTTCATGGAGCTTCACCGTCCGCAAGAACGCGGCCGACACTGCCGTGACGTGCACGATCGTAGGTGACGGAACTCTCAGGACGTGCTCGGATACGACCCACGCTGCCCCGTTCGTGGCCGGCGATTTGATTGCGATCCGCATCGGCGCGTCTGCTACGCCTCCGACCGGCACTCCGGGGCAGTGGACGGCACAGTTCGCGCCCTAACTCAGGAAGCCATTAGCTCCCTGCGCAGAGGCGTGCCGCCGCGGCGGTGGCTTTCGCATCCCCGGGCGCGACGGCGAGCGTCGCTCGAGCCACGGCGCAACCGCGTTGTCGATCGCCGAGCCGCTCGTACAGGTCGAGCAGCAGCTCCCGCGCGCCGAGGTCTGCCGGATTGATCGCGACGGCATCCGCGAGCTCCGCAACGGCCTCCCGGTCCCTGCCGTTTTCGTGGAGCCAGCGGCCGAAGTAGAAGTGTGCCGTCGCGGTCGCGGAGTTGAGAGCCAGGGCGCGGCGAAAGTGCCGCTCCGCCTGGGCGGCATTGCCGGTCGCGCCTTCGAGGATGCCACGGTTGATCTCGAGGATGTCGTAGTTTGGGGCAAGAAGGGCCGCTTTCTCGAAACACGCTCGCGCGTTCGGATAGTCGGCGCGCCCCAGAAAGATCAGCCCGTAGTTCATCCAGGCACGCCCGTTGTTCGGGCTGGCCTCGGTCACGCTCTTCCAGAGGCTCTCCTCATTCCGCCATACCTTGTTTCGCTGGAACGTACCCCATGCGTGATTGAGCAGGAGGAGCGCGGCTGCGGCAGCGAACCAGCGGGCAACCCGCGGCGAGCGAGAGGCCTCGAGCATGTCGGTCCCCACGGTGATCAGACACAGAATGAGGCCGACATACGGCAGGTAGGGCCGATGCTCATTGACCATCTCGGAGAGCGGGAAGACCGAGGAGCTCGGCAGGAGCGCCACGAAGTACCAGATCACGCCGAAAAGGGCCGAGCGTCCGGCTGGACGCCGTCGCGCGTAGGCTGCGGCGGCAGCCAGGAGGAAGACGGCGAACGCGGCACCCGCCAGGACTCGCGTGTCATACCAGAGCGGGATGGGACCCCAGTCCGCGTCGGCCGAGAGGCCCAGCGGCAATGCGAAAAGCCGGAAGTAGTGTAACCACGCGAAGACCTGTGTCTGCAGGTAAGTGAGCGGGCGTGTCGCACCGTAGACGAGGCGCGGCCCTCCCAGGCGTGCCTGCAGGACGTAGAAGGCTCCCGCGGTGAGAAACGCCGGGAGCACGAGCAGGAGCCAGGGCCGGCGTTTCGTCTCGTCGTGACGCCGCGGGTCCGCCGCGCGCTCCTCCGGAAACACCATCAGGTAGGCCGCGAAGAGCGGCGCGAAGACCAGGGCCGACTGCTTCGCGAAGGCTCCGGCCAGCGCCGGCAGAAGCCAAACGAAGCTCCGGCGGGCGGCGGGGAGTCTCTGGTAGAGGACGAAGGAGCCCACGACACCGAGGGCCGCGAGGATCTCCGAGCGCAGTGTCAGGAAGTTCACGGTCTCGCTGTTGACCCGATGGACGCAGAAGAGGGTGGCGCCGAAGAGCGCGGGGATGCGGCCAGATTCCTCAAGGCCGGCCAGCGCGAGGATTCGCTCGAGGAAGAGGAAGACGAGGACCCCCAGGGCCAGATGCAGAGTCCACTGGGTCGCGTGGAACGAGAGTGGATCGACTCCTCCGCCCAGCCAGTAATCCAGGGCGAAGGAGGTGCTCGTGAGAGGCCGGTACGCGGCGTTGGGGGGATAGCTCGAGAAGGTCGCCGCGTCGCGAAAGAAGAGGGGAATGTTGCGGAGGCTTCGCAAGTAGGCGTTGTTCTGGATGACGGTCGCATCGTCGAAGTGGAAAGAATTGTGAAAGTGGTTGGAGTATGCCGCGAACACGACAGCGGCCGCGAGAATGCCGAGTGCCCCAAGGGTCCCGTTCGTGAAGCGGGTTGCGCGCCGAGCGTTCATGGGAGGCTGGCTCTCGTTTCTCTCACCGCGTCCATTTCCGTTGGGATCGCCATCCCGGGCCCGGATCGGTGAGGCTGAAGGCGAACGCCGCCGTCTCAACGAACGGAACCATGCTGCAATTCACAAGAATGCCCGAAAGGGGCCGACCAGTCGAATCCTTTGCTCCGGCGTGGGCGACATGTCTCCAGGGCCGATACGGTCCAGGCCGGGCCGCAAAGAAGCCTTCGACGTGGCGCCTCAGAGATGGCTGTGAGCGCCTCGTGTTGGCTCCGGTCTCCCCGAGCCGCTCGCCGACGATCGGATTGGATCGAACGTCAGGCCGCGAAGGAGAGGCCGGGTCCGCGGACCTGCTTGCGGCACGCCTGATCGCAGGATGCGCGCTGCGGCCACCGCGAGCAGGCCGTGACGATGAGCCTCGGAACGCCGAGCGCCACGCTGATGGCGCCCTTGCGCGCATCCACTTCCACGCGGGCCGGGTCTCCGGTTTCGGGACAGACGACGGACTTTTTTCGCTTGAGGTCCTGGTACTCGAGCAGGCCTACCGGCAGCACGACGGTCAGAAGGCCGGCCAGGGCATAGAGGATTGCGACCCACCACGAGGAAGCCATGCACACCTCCCGCCGGCCGCGCGATCGAGGTCGCCCCGCGCGACCGTACTTCCAAGAGTCTACGCGCGAGGGCGACGATGCATTTGCATCATCCTGTTGCCGCGATCCCGGTCCCGACTCTGGAGGCGGAGAGGACGTCGTAGTGCGTGACTTTCGGGTCGGGATTCACGAGGCACTCGAGGTCGAAGGGGAAATAGCGCGCCTGCTCGATGTCCGCGCCCGCATAGGCCGCAATCGCCTCCTTCGACTCCCACAAAGAGATCAGGCAGAAGTGGACGAGGGCGCCCTCCTCCCGCCGCAAGAGCGTGTAACCCCGGTTGCCGGGCGTTCGCGCGTAGTCGCCCACCCCTCGCTCGGAATCCGCGAGGTAGCGTGAGTACGCCTCGGCCTTGTCGGCCGGAACGATTCCGTTCCATACGCGTGCGATCATGTGAGCCTCCCTTGCCGACCCCGGGGCCCCGGCCGTCCCGAGACCATAACCCCTGCGTGCCCCGAAGGGTTGCATTGCGGCGGGCCGGATCGCGCTCGACGCGGTGAAGCGCCCTGCCGACGGCACGTTTCTGGCTCGAGGCCGCGGGCTCCCTGACTGGCCGGCCGCGTCAGCGCGGCGTCGCGTCGCGGACGCAGCACAGGCCGTCGTCGTCCTCGCGGTCATCGGGCGCCAGCCGTCCGCGGTTGGAGACACGGATCTGTTTCGTCGTCCCACGTGACGTTGCCGAACGAGACGTCGTCGGCGCTCCACTTCGGCTGGGCCGGCAGCCGGGAGGAGGATGCCCGGTCGCGGAATTGCGCCACCGTCACCGGCTTGTCCATCATTTCGCAGGGCTTCTCGACGTGGACGCGGCGGCGGGGCGACGCCCGGCTGCGCGATCCCTTGATCGTTCGCGTTGCGGCCGCTTCTCGGAGAGAATGCCATCTTCTGGGAAGGGGGACCGATGGACACCTATTACAAGCCGGAGCATCTCTCGCACTTCAGCTCGATCGGCGAAGGCAACAAGGATCTCGCCGACAAGTTCTTCGCATGGTACGGCGCCGTGTTCGCCGACGGGGCGCTCTCGACGCGCGAGAAGGCCCTGATCGCGCTGGCGGTGGCGCACGCCGTGCAGTGCCCTTACTGCATCGACGCCTACAGCCAGGAGTGCCTGAAGAACGGCGCGGACCTCGAGCAGATGACCGAGGCCCTGCACGTGACCGCCGCGATCCGCGGCGGCGCCTCGCTCGTGCACGGCGTGCAGATGCTCGAGCACGTCAAGAAGGCGTCGATGTGAAATCGCTCAGGGCGCGCGGGGCGCCGCTGGCGTCCGAAACGCGCCAGGTGGAGCTCGTGGCCGGCCTGGACTTGTCTTCGACGGGCCACGCGGGCGACTTTTCGCGCGCCCTCTCGGCCGCCGGCTGGCCGCGCCTGGCTTCTGCCGCCGTGGAAATTCTGCAGGTGAACCTCGGGAAGCTCTGCAACATGACCTGCCGGCACTGCCACGTGGACGCTGGCCCCGATCGGGTCGCCGAGGTGATGGACCATGGGACGGTGGAGGCGTGCCTGGCCGCACTCGACCGCCTCGGCGCGCACACGGTCGACCTGACCGGGGGAGCGCCCGAGCTGAACCCGAGCTTCCGCTACCTCGTGGACGCTGCGGTTGGGCGCGGGAAGCAGGTCATCGACCGGTGCAACCTGACGGTGCTTCTGCTGTCCGGGTACCAGGACCTGCCGGAGTGGTTCGCCGCGCGCGGCGTCGAAGTCGTGGCGTCGCTGCCGCACTACCGGCGGCGGGGAACCGACGCCCAGCGGGGCGACGGCACGTTCGAGAAGTCGCTCGAGGCGCTGCGGCGCCTGAACGCCGCCGGCTACGGGCGCGGCGACCCGCACCGGCGGCTGACGCTCATGGCCAATCCGGTCGGCGCTTTCCTGCCCGCCAACCAGGCCGGGATGGAGAGGGAGTGGAAGGCGGGTCTCGCGCGCGAGTACGGCGTCGCCTTCGATCGCTTTCTCGTCCTGAACAATATGCCGATCTCCCGCTTTCTCGAGTGGCTCGAGGAGAGCGGGAACCTGCAGGAGTACATGGAGCTTCTGGTCAACTCCTTCAACCCGGCGACGGTCTCCGGACTCATGTGCCGCAACACTCTGTCGATCTCGTGGGACGGCCGCGTGTTCGACTGCGACTTCAATCAGATGCTCGAGCTGCCCGCGAGGTCCGACGCTGGCGCGCCGTTCCACGTCCGCGACCTTACGCCCGCCTCGCTCGCCGCGCGCTCCATCGTGACCGGGCGGCACTGCTTCGGCTGCACGGCGGGGGCCGGGAGCTCCTGCGGCGGTGCGATCGCGCCCTGACAAAAGTCTGAAAGAATACCAACCCCATCGCCGGGTCGTGGCCAACGTGGACCTGACCGGAACCAAGTACTTCAAGGACAAAGACCTGAACTAGGCCTCGGGATCCTCCGGAGCGGCCGCCCGGCCGCCCCGCCTTTCCTCTCCCGTGCAACCCCCGGACTCGGTATCCTTGCGCAAACCGTGTGCCCCGCTTTTCGCACGAGGAGGTGGAGATGGTCCCGTTGTCCTCGCTCTGGCTCCCCATCCTGATTTCCGCCGTGTTCGTGTTCTTTGCGAGCTTTCTCCTTCACATGGTCCTGCCGATCCATCGCAAGGACTACGGAAGGGTGCCTTCCGAGGACGACGTGATGGGCGCCCTGCGAAAGTTCGCCATTCCTCCCGGCGACTACTTCCTGCCGTGCGCGGGCAGCCCCGCGGAGATGAAGACGCCGGAGTACAAGAAGAAGGTCGAAGCGGGCCCGCTCGTCGTCATGACGGTGATCGGGCGGGACGGATACGCCATGGGACGGCGCCTCGTCCAGTGGTTTCTCTTCACGGTCGTCGTCAGCGTCTTTGCGGGCTACGTCGCCGGCCGCACGCTCACGTCGGGGACCGAGTACCTCCGGGTGTTCCGTATCGCCGGCACCGTCGCGTTCGCCGGCTACGCGCTCGGGTTGTGGCCAAACTCGATCTGGTACTCGCGCAAGTGGTCGACGACCGTCAAGTCCACGATCGACGGCCTCCTCTATGCGCTGCTGACCGCAGGAACTTTCGGCTGGCTGTGGCCGCGCTGAGGCGCGGCGCCCCCGGTCTTCACTTCGCGAGCGCGTCGAGATACCTCAGGTAGTCGGTCGAGGCGGGTGTCTTGCCGAGCTGGCGAAGCAGCGTGGCGACCTGGCCTCGATGATAGGTGCCGTGATTGGCGACGTGGATCAGAACCTCGCCGAGCGGGTAGGTCCACGTCTGGCCAGCGAAGTTGACGTAGGTCAGGGGTTCCGCAAGCCGCGCGGGAGTCAGCGCCTCGACGAAGGCGCGGTGGCCGTCCTGGACCTGGCCCCACTTCTCGCGGAGAGCCCCGAGGCTCGACACCTGCTGCGATTCCGGCAGGGCGCCGGGCGACCGACCGCTCCAGCGTTCGAGCCAGACCCAGTCCGCCCCGTAGAGGTGGGCGAGCGTCGCCTGCACCGAGCCGAAGCTGCCCCCAATGGGGCGCGCGAATTCCTCGGCGTCGAGCGCGGCCGCCGAATCGAGAGTCCGGGCGGTGGCCCAGCGTCCGTATGCGAAGAGGCTTGCGATGTCCTGGGGCGTTCGTCCCATGGCGGCTTTCCTCCCGTTTTTTCTGTGGTATAGTGCATCCGTTCTCGCTTCGCTCGCCTTTTGCCAGATCCGTTCTGACGAACCCCGAACGAAAAAGCAACGAGAATGCGAAGTGCCGCGCCGGCGGTGCTCTCGGCCATGAATTTTATCGTCCGGCACGAAGGATGGATTCCATGAAGCTCTACGTAGGCAATCTCCCGTACAACATCTCCGACGACCAGCTGCAGGACATGTTCGCGAAATTCGGCACACCCGACTCCGCGAAGGTCATCACCGACCGCGACACCGGCCAGTCCAAAGGCTTCGGGTTCGTCGAGTTCTCGAACGCGGACCAGGCCAAGCAGGCCCTCTCGCTCGACGGCACCGAATTTGGCGGCCGGTCGCTCAAGGTCAACGAAGCGCGGCCCAAGACCGAGGGCGGCGGCGGCGGGCGCCGGTACTGAGCGGTTCCTTGTCCGGGTGACTCGGAGGCGGGGAGTGATCCCCGCCTCTTTTTTTTGCCTTCCGGCGCCCGCCTCACGCCTCGGGTGGAATCTCTTCCGGGCGCCGGCCCCTGTGGGCCGGGTCGCGGCGGGCGTGCTTTCGGGGATCGAACGACACGGCCTCGTAGCAGATCGGGCACTTGAGGCGTCCGTCTCGCGGGATCGGCGCAAAGCGCGGCGAGCGGCAGGCAGCGCAGATCCACCGCGCGAAGCGGCGCTCCTCGCCCCCGTACTCCATCAGGCTCAATGGTAACGCCGCCGGCTGCCGCGAGGCCGGGAAACTAGGCGGCGAGACTCCGGGCGGCCTTGATCGCAGCCGCCACCCCGGACTGCGTGCGGATCGCCTTGATCTTCAACCGTGCGTCCTTGGAGAGCCTGCGGATCGCGGCCAGATAGCGGCCCTGGGCCCGACGGGCGGCCTTCTGGGCGCGGGAGATGGCTTTGCGCGCCCGGGGAGCGGCGCGACGGGCGGCCTTGCGTCCGGCCCGCGAAAGGCGTCGCGCGACCGGAGTCGCGGCTTTCTCGAGGGCCGTCAGCCTGGCGCGGAGGTCCTTGATCATCTTCTCGCGGTTCTTCAGCGCCCTGGTGACGTCGGCGGCGGCGACCTTGCCGTCCTGGATGAGGAGCTGCAGCGCCACGGCGGCATGCTCGGCGGAGAGCTTCAGGGCCTTCCTGGTCTTTCGTCTCATGGAATCTCCTTCTCAGTCGGATCTTCGTGCGAGCGCGATCCTACATCGGGAACCGGTCCTCCTGGGGGCCCGCGGGGCCTTGGCCACTCGGACACTGCCCATCCTGAACTCGGGAGCGATGGCCGTTCGGCCGGAATCCCCCTGGCCCTTTTTGGGCCCCTCGGACAATTGCGCGCCGCGGCCACGGGCCGTACGGTCGCCGGCAGACTCCCGAATCCCGGACTGAACTTCCAGCCCGCCGCATGTCGAGAGCCGAGCGAAAGGAGGGCCCCATGGGCTCCAGAGTTTCGTTTCGGACCGCCGCCTCGATCGTCGTAGTCCTGGCTCTGGCCGCACTGACTCCGACCGGCAACAGTCCGCCTCCGGATTTCGGCCAGCCGCTGGCGGGTCTGACGACGGAGCAGCTCGACCGGTTCAACGACGGAAAGACCGAGTTCGAGGCAGTCGAAACGGTGGAAGAGGGCGTCGGCCCCGTGTTCAACGACGTCTCCTGCGCGAACTGCCACTTCGTCGCCGCGATCGGTGGCGGGAGCACGATTCTGGAGACCCGATTCGGGACGACCGGGGCGGACGGGCTCTTCGACCCTCTCACGCAGTTCGGCGGATCTCTGATTCAAAAGCAGGGAATCGGCACGAACGGATCGTGCGAATACCTGGCCGAGGTCGTTCCGCCCGAAGCGACGATCACGGCGCAGCGGCGCACGACGCCCCTCTTCGGCCTCGGCCTGGTGGATGCAGTTCCCGACTCCACGTTTTACGCCATCCGGGACGAGGAGAGCCACGATCCCGACGGGATCGGGGGGCGCATCAGCATCGTGAAGGATCTGTTGACCGGTAAGCCCAGGGTCGGCAAGTTCGGCTGGAAGGCCCAGAATCCGACCCTCTTTCAGTTCTCGGGCGACGCCTACGTAAACGAGATGGGAATCACAAACCCGCAGTTCCTCGACGAGAACTGCCCCCAGGGCGATTGCGCCGCATTGAGCTGCAATCCCGGCTCCGGAGTCAACGACGACGGCTCGGGGGTTGCGCGAGTTCACGGACTTCATGACCTTCCTCGCACCGCCGCCTCGAGGGCCGATCACCGCGCAGGTCGGCTTTCGGCGAGTTCGTATTTCGGGCCGTCGGCTGCGCCGGTTGCCACCGGCCGGAGCTGAAGACCGGGCCGAACCCGGTCGCCGCGCTCGACAAGGTCCGGTTCCACCCGTACTCGGATTTTCTGCTCCACGACATGGGAAGCCGCTCGGCGACGGAATCACGCAGAACCTGGCGACCGGGCAAGCTCATGCGCACCGCGCCCGCTCTGGGGCCTGCGCAAGATCACGACGTACCTGCACGACGGCCAGGCGACGACGCTCGATGCGGCGATCCTCGCCCACGACGGGCAGGCGAAGAAGGCGCGCAACCGGTACGCCAGCCTGCCCTTCTACCAGAAGGCCTGGCTGACGGCGTTTCTGAACTCGCTCTGAGGGTGGGGCCGCCCGGACACCCTCTCCCCCTCGAGGGGAGAGGGTCCGGGCGATGGGGGCCGCATAGAATCGGCGTGTGAGACCCGGTCTCTCCTGCGCCTCACACGGCGATCACGGCGATCGAGCAGCAGGTGGAGGCGGACGTCCGCAACGCCGTCTTCGCGCTCGAGTCGGCACGGCAGCGGATCGATGCCACGAAGGCCGCACGCTCCGCGGCCGAGACCCAGCTCTACGCGGAGCAGGAGAAGTTCGCGGTCGGCCTCCCGACGAATTTCTTCGTGCTCACCCGGCAGAACGATTTGACGAGCGCACGGGTGGCCGAGACCTCGGCGCTCACGGAGTACCGCAAGGCGGAAACCGAGCTCGCCCGCGCGACCGGGACACTTCTGGCAGAACGGCAGATCCACTTCGACCAGATGGAAGAGACTCGGGCCAATGGAGGCTCTCGATGAAGAGCGCGGAGGCCGCGGCGTGAAGAAGCGGAGCAACCGCGGGACGCGACGTCCTGCGCGGGTGACGGGACTGACGTTGCTCGCCGCGGCGGGGGCTACGGCGGCGACCGTCGCGCGCTCCACGGGCTGGTTCGCCTCGCTCGGAGGTACGCTTTCCGGCGCGAGGCTCGAGCGGGCGCGGCGGTCGGCCCTATGGAGCGGCGGGCGATTCCACAACCCGACGCCGACGGAGACACTGCGCCCGAGCCACGTGCCCGCGACGCTGCGGTTGCACTTTGGCGGAACCGAGGCTCGGTATCCGCCGGGGCCGATTCCGGTCGTCGCCAGGGCGCGACGAGATTTCAGCGCCCCGCCGGCGTCGGGGCTGCGCCTCACGTGGATGGGCCACGCGGGCGTGCTCGTCGAGATCGACGGCGGGCTGTTCCTGACGGACCCCGTCTGGAGCGAGCGGGTTTCACCGTCCTCGCTCATCGGGCCGAAGCGGTTCTTCGCGCCGCCGATCGCGCTCGAGGATCTGCCGCCGCTGGACGCGGTGCTCATCTCCCACGACCACTACGACCACCTGGACATGGACACGGTGAAGGCGCTCGGCCGCCGCGGCTCGCGCTTTCTCGCGCCGCTCGGTGTCGGCGCGCACCTGGAGAAGTGGGGGATCGCCCCGGCTCGAATCTCGGAGCTCGACTGGGGCGAACGCCAGTCCATCGGCGGCCATACGCTCGTCGCAACGCCGGCGCGGCATTTCTCGGGTCGCGGCGTTGCGGCCCGCGACGCGACGCTCTGGTGCTCCTGGGTGATCGCGGGCCCCGCCCACCGCGTCTTCCACAGCGGCGACTCGGGGTACTTCGAGGGGTTCCGCGAGATCGGGGCCGAGTACGGGCCCTTCGACGCGACGCTCATGAGCGCCGGAGCCTACGGCCCGACCTGGCCGGACATCCACATGAACCCGGAGGAGCTGGTCCGGGCCCACGTCGACCTCGGCGGCCGCCTTCTCGTGCCGATCCACTGGGCCACGTTCAACCTGGCCTTCCACGCCTGGAACGAGCCCGTGACGCGGGCCGCGGCGGCCGCCGGGCAACTCCATGTGCGCATCGCGTACCCTCGGCCGGGAGAGATGCTCGAGCCTTCGACCGTGCCCGCCTCCGCACTCGAGGAGTGGTGGCGCAGGCTCTGAAGCCTCCGCGGCGGACGCCGCGTATATGGGTCGGAGGCAGACGATGATCCAGATCCGGCGGGCCAGCGAGCGCGGGCATTTCGACCACGGGTGGCTCGACACCCACCATACGTTTTCTTTCGGCGACTACCACGACGAGCGGCACATGGGGTTTCGGTCACTGCGCGTGATCAACGACGACACGGTCGCGCCGGGCCAGGGTTTCGGGACCCACGGCCACCGCGACATGGAGATCGTGACCTACGTGCTCGACGGCCAGCTCGCCCACAAGGACAGCATGGGCAACGGCTCGGTGATCGTCCCCGGCGACGTGCAATACATGAGCGCCGGAACGGGCGTGAGGCACAGCGAGTTCAACGCGTCGCCCGAGGCTCCCGTGCACTTCTACCAGATCTGGATCCTGCCGAACGTCGCGAACGCGGCGCCCCGGTATGCTCAGAAGCGGTTCGACGAGGATGCCAGGCGCGGGCGCCTGTGCCTCGTGGCCTCCGGCTCGGGCTCCGATGGAGCGATTGCGGTCCGGCAGGACGTGAGCCTCTACGCCTCGGTGCTCGCTCCGGGCCAGCCGCTCGAGCTCGTCGTGCCCGTGGACCGCCACCTCTGGGTTCAGGTGCTGCGGGGCGGCCTCGACGTCAACGGGAAGGTGCTGGCCCAGGGCGACGGTCTCGCTGCGTCGCAGGAGACGGCGTTCCGGCTCAGGGGCGGCGAATCGGGAGCCGAGTTTCTGGCGTTTGACCTGGCCTGAGACGCCCGGGCTACGGCGCCGCGAGGGACGGGGCCGGGCCGATCGAGAGCTCGGTCTGCTGGTCGAGGCTGTCGTCTTCGAGCTCGATGCCGGTGACCGGATGGATCTCCCACGCGGTGGCCCGGGTGATGCCGGCTCCCCCGAGCGGAGCCGTGTTCAGCGACCGCGGCGCGCCTTCGGAGTTGAAGAGCAGCCAGCCGCGAACCGTCACGGACTGCTGCAGGTACATCGCGCGGATGGCCCGCGTGGACCAGTCGATGCGGTTCTTCGCCATGAGGCGCCGCCACTGCGGCGTGATGACGGCGATCATCCGGTGGGAATTGTCGGACACGTCCGCTCCCGGCGAGAGGTCGAGGATCGTGTCGTGGTCGGCGGGGTCGGGCGAGTGGCAGTTGGCACTCGTCATGCCTCCGTCGCGGACGTCGAGGACGAAGGCCGTGATCTCGACCGCGGTGTCGTCCTGCCAGCGCTGGCTGTCGTCGCCCGGCGCGATCAGGGCGTCGATGTCGGCCGTGCCGTCGTAATCGTCTTCGGAGGGCTCGTCGAGCCGCGCCCGCAGAACGTTCAGCCTCCGGATCTTCGGCTTCGTGGCGTCGCCCTGCGGAGGGCAGCCGCTCTCGCTCTGGGCGGCGAGCGCCCGGCCGCCTGCGGCGGCGATCAGGAGCCCGCAGAGCAACAGCGGAACG
Organism: uncultured Acidobacteriota bacterium; assembly: GCA_963724465.1. Lineage (GTDB taxonomy): Bacteria > Acidobacteriota > Thermoanaerobaculia > UBA5066 > Gp7-AA6 > DAHUXD01. Next base: position 81,484 of record CAVRUT010000014.1, read on the forward strand.
CTCCGTCTCATGCGCGTTCGGGTGGAGCGTAGCAGAACCGGCACGCCGGGTGGCAAGCTGGACCGATGGCGGCCGAGCCGGCTCCCGCGGAATCCACGGATCGTTGGCGCGCGCTCGCGCTCATCGGCGCGGGTGAGCTTCTGGGGATGTCCCTGTGGTTTTCGGCGTCGGCCGTGGCGCCGGCGCTGAAAGCCGAGTGGAGGCTCGGCGAGTCGGCCGCCGGCTGGCTGACCCTGGCCGTGCAGCTCGGCTTCGTCGCCGACACGCTCGTGAGCGCCCTCGGCAACCTTCCGGATGTCTTCTCGACGCGCCGTCTCTTCGCTGCGTCCGCCTGGTGCGGCGCGGCCGCGAACGCGGCCCTGGCTCTCTTCGCACATGGACCGGTTGCGGCGGTGGCGCTGCGCCTCTCGACCGGGTTCTTCCTGGCCGGCGTCTATCCGCCGGGCATGAAGCTCATGGCGACCTGGTTCCGGCGGGGCCGCGGCATGGCGCTCGGCGTCCTCCTCGGGGCGCTGACGCTCGGCAAGGCGACTCCGTACCTCGTCAACGCGGTCGGAAGCGCGAACTGGCGGTGGAATGTCCTCGCGGCGTCGGTGCTCGCGGCCGCCGGGGGAGCGATCGTGCTTTTCTTCGTCGGCGAAGGGCCGCATGCGACGCCCACGGCCCGCTTCGACGCGGCGCAGGTCCTGAAGGTCTTCCGCAATCGGGACGTGCGCCTGGCGGACTTCGGCTATTTCGGGCACATGTGGGAGCTCTACGCGATGTGGACGTGGGTGCCGGCGTTCCTGCGGGCGAGCTTTTCCGAGCGCGGCGCCGACCCAAAGCTCGCCGAGGCCGCGGCGTTTCTCGTCATCGGCAGCGGCGCCGCCGGCTGCGTCACGGGGGGCCCTCTGCCGACCGGGTCGGGAGGACGGCCGTGACCTCGTGGGCGATGGCACTTTCGGGCGCGTGTTGCGCCGGCGTCGGCCTTCTCTTCGACGCGCCGCCGGGCGCGCTGTTGGCCGTCTGCGCCGTCTGCCGTCGTCGCGGATTCGGCGCAGTTCTCGGCCTGCGTCACCGAGCTCGGGGATCCGAGGTACATGGGCACGGCGCTGACCGTCCAGACGTGCGTCGGGTTCCTGCTTACGATGGTTTCGATCGAGCTCGTGCCGGCCGCAGTCGCAGCGGTCGGCTGGCGATGGGCGTTCGCGGTGCTCGCGCCCGGGCCGGCTCTCGGCGTCGTGGCGATGCTGCGCCTGCGCGGCCTCCCAGAGGCGGCCCAGATTGCGCACGGGAGGCGGTAGCGACTGAACGACGAGGGCAGCCGCCCGCGGAGACCCCTCTGCCGGCTTGACCGCGAAAGTTCGCGATTAGACACTGCGCGCAGGGAGGCCGCCACGTTCCTCGGACACTTCGGTCTCGGATTTGCGGCAAAGAGGGCGGCGCCCGTCCTGTCGCTTGGTGCGCTGTTCCTCGCGGTTCAGTGGGCGGACCTGCTGTTCTTCGTGCTCGCCATGGCCGGCGTCGAGCACTTCCGGATCGCGCCGGGGGCGACCGCGGTCACGCCGTTCGACTTCTACGACTATCCGATCAGCCACGGTCTCGTGGGGCTGACGATCTGGGGGCTGGCCCTCGGCTCGGCCTACTTCCTTTTTCGCAGACAGCGGTTCGCCGCGCTCGTCTTCGGGATCGGTATCGTGAGCCACTGGTTCCTGGACGCTGCCGTGCATCGGCCGGACATGCCGATCCTGTCCGGCCCTCCGTACTTCGGACTCGGACTCTGGGACTCGATTCCCCTGACCGTCGCCGCCGAGGCCGTCGTGTTCGGCGTCGGCCTGGCGGTCTACCTGAAGGCCACCCGCGCGGCGGACCGGACCGGGGCCTGGGCCCTGTGGTCCCTCGTCGCCTTTCTCGTCGTGACGTGGGTCGGAAGCGTGGCGGGCCCTGCGCCTCCGAACGAGCGGGTCGTCGAGTGGTCGGGCATCGCGATGTGGCTCTTCGTCCCGTGGGGCTTCTGGATCGACCGGCATCGGACTATCGTTAACGCCCGGAAGGAGGCCTTCGCATGAAGCGGTTCGCGCTCGCCGTCCTCGCGGCGGCCTCGTGCGCGGCGGCTCCGGCGGCGCGCGCCGCCGAGCCCACGGCTCTCGCCGATCTGTCCTGGTTCGCCGGGCGCTGGGTGAACGAGTCGGACGGCAATCTCTCGGAAGAGACCTGGAGCGCGCCGGCCGGCGACTCGATGCAGGGGATGTGGCGCTACGTCGCCGGGGGCAAGGCGCGCATCTTCGAGCTGCTGACGATCACGGCGGAGGATGGCGGGATCGTGATGCGCCTGCGCCACTTCGACCCGAGGCTCGTGGGGCGGGAAGACAAGGCCACGCCCGTCGTCCTGAGGCTCGTTGGCGCGAAGGAGCGGCAGGCTGCCTTCGAGGGCCCGGCCGTCGGTGCGCCCGGGCTCGTGCGCCTCTCCTACGCGCGCCCGTCCGAAGACACCCTCGTCTGCACGCTGGAGAAGGAAGGCAAGAAGGAGGAATACTCCTTCCGTCGCGCACCCCGGTGAAGCTCTGCGCTCGAGGTGCCCTACGGCGACATCGACGCCATGGGGCATCTGAACAACGTGGCCTACTTGCGCTACCTCGAGTGGGCGCGCAGCAAGTACTGGCTGCCGATGCGCGGCTCGGACGACTTCTGGAAGATCGACTTCGTCGTCGCCAGAGCCGAGATCGACTACCGATCGTCTGCGCACATGGGCGAAGTCCTCGAGCTCGAGCTACACGTGTCGCGCAAAGGCAGCTCGTCCTTCGACTTCACGTACCGCATCACGGGCGAGGACGGGCGCCTCGTCGCCGAGGCGAAGACGACGCAGGTCTGCTACGACTGGGGGGCGCGCGGGCCCAAGCCTCTCTCGGCAGAGCGGCGGCGCGAGATCGAGCACTTCGAGGCGCAGGCCCGGGAGCGTTAAGCTCCGCGCCCGTCGAGGAGGAAGCGCATGCATTCGGTCCTTCCGGTCCTGTTGACGCTGGCCACGGCGAGCGCTTCGCCCCAGGTCGCCCCGGGCGACCTCAGGGCGAGCGTGGATGCCGTGTTCCGCGAGTATGACCGTTCCGACTCGCCCGGCTGCGCCCTCGGCGTTTACCGGGACGGCAGGACCGTCTACGAGCGCGGCTACGGGATGGCGAACCTCGAGCTCGGCGTGGCGAACTCGCCACAGTCGGTCTTCGACATCGGCTCGACTTCGAAGCAGTTCACGGCTTTCGCGATCCACCTGCTCGCGCGCGACGGCAAGCTCTCGCTCGACGACGACATTCGCAGATGGGTCCCGGAGATCCCGGACTACGGGAGGACCGTCACGATTCGCAACCTCCTGCACCACACGGGAGGCTTGCGCGACTACATCGAGCTCCTGGAGCTCCAGGGCGTGCGGACCGAGGACCTGACGACCGACGAGGACTCACTGGCGATCCTCGCCCGGCAGAGGGCGCCCAACTTCGCCGCCGGCGAAGAGCATCTCTATTCGAACACGGGCTACTTTCTCCTCTCGGTCGTCGTGAGGCGCGCGAGCGGCCAGTCGCTGCGGGATTTCGCGGCGGCTCGGATCTTCGGCCCGCTCGGGATGCGCCACACGCAGTTCAACGACTCCCACACGCGGGTCGTCCCGAACCGCGCCACGGGGTACGCGAAGGCCGCCGGCGGCCTCTTCGGGATCGAGATGGGCGACTGGGAGCAGACCGGGGACGGCGGCGTCCAGACGACGGTCGAGGACCTGCAGCTCTGGGACCAGAACTTCTACGAGCCGAAGGTCGGAGACCGGCGGCTGCTCGAGGCGATGCAAACGGTCGGCACGCTCAACAGCGGCAAGAAGCTCGACTACGCTTCGGCCCTCTACCTCACGCCCTACAGGGGACTGCCGACGGTCAGCCACGGGGGAGCGTGGGTCGGGTACCGGGCGCAGCTGCTACGGTTCCCGGAGCAGAAGTTCTCGGTGGCCTGCCTCTGCAACCTCGCCGAAGCCAGCGCGAGCCGGCTCGCCCACCAGGTCGCGGACGTCTACCTGGGCTCCCTGATGAAGCCGGAGGCTCCGAAGTTGAAGGTCGGCGGCGGGCGTGTGGCCGTGGCAGCCGTGGAGCTCCAGCGCCTCGCGGGGGCCTACCGCAACCCCGCCACCGGCCAGATCCTCACCCTCGCCGTGCGCGACGGAAAGCTCTCGGGCGAGAAGGGGCGCCGGAGCTTCACGCTCCTGCCGATCGCCGCCGGCCGGTTCCGGATCGAGGGCCTTCCCGGCCGGAGGAGCGAGGTCGAGGTCCCGGCTGCCGGGCGGGGGGCCAGGCCGAAGCTCCTCGTCTCGACGACGGACGAGGACGACGACGTCGAGAAGGAGACGTTCGAGCCCGTCGAGCTGTGGTCGCCGACGGTGGCGGAGCTCGAGGCCTTCGCCGGCCGCTATGCGAGCGAGGAGCTCGACACGACCTGGATACTCGCCGTCACGGGCGGGAGGCTCGTCGTCCGCCACCGAGGGGTTCCCGAAGAGCCCCTGAAGCCGACCGTCGAGGGGGTCTTCAGGTTCGACGGCATGAACCTCACGTTCAGGCGCGTCTCGGGCAGGGTTTTGGGGTTTACGCTCGACTCAGGACGGGTGAAGGGCATCGCCTTTCTGAGGTCGTAGGGGCCCCTACAATTCGCTTGCGCCCGCTCCGGCGTCGGGGAGAGAATCCCCGCAGAGGACTCCCGACGGGAACCGCTCCCCGGTTCCCGTCCGATGAAAGAGATGGCGGAGAGGGAGAAGGAGAGACGCAGCTTCGCGCGTAAGAAACGGCGGTTCCTCGTCGAGTTCAATCTCCAGGGGGCAAGCTGTACGGGCTTCACCTACGACGTGTCGCCGACAGGCATCTTCGTGCGCTCGATCCGATTGCCCAGCCCCGGGACATTCCTGACGGCAAGCCTCCATCTGGCCACCGGAAAGCGCATCGCCGTGCGAGGCAAGGTGGTGAGGTCCTTCCAGGTGCCGCCGGCGCTCGCGCGCCTGGTGCCCAGCGGCTTCTCGATGAGCCTCTCGGAGACGCCGGAGGACTACTTCCAGTTCTTCGCCGCGCTCTGAGGGAAGATTCGTCCCTTATCTTCCGTAGAGGGCCCGCACCGTTTGCGCCACGGTCGGCGCCTCCGGCTCCCGGCTGACGAGCTCGATCGAGTCGCCCGCTCCGATCTCCCCTTCCTCGAGAACGCGCAGGTAGAAGCCGCTCCTCCCGCTCGCGAGGAACGCCTTCGGGAACGCGGGCAGCTCCATCCGCATGGCGAGCTTGTAGCAGGGCGAGCGCGGCTGGGAAACCTGGAGAACCGCTCCGCCCACGCGGTAGACGTCGTCGATTCGGACCTCGGTTTCGGGCATCCCCTCGACCGTGAGATTCTCGCCGAACTGCCCGAAGGGAAGCTCACGGGAGAGCTCTCGGCGCCAGTGCTGGTATCCGGAGAGGTCGTAGGCATAGACGGCCTTGTCCCGGCCGCCGTGGACGGTGAGATCCGCCTGCCGGTCGCCCTCGACGTTCTCGAGGCCGACGCGGACTCGAAGCAGGACGGGCTCCTTGAAGATGGCCGTGCGCACCGTGCGGCCCCTGCGCTCGACCGAACGGGGCAGGCCGACGTTGACGGAAAGAAGTCTCATGTCTCTTGGATGCTAACTTACGTTGATAAGTTTCAATAGTTACGCTCCCATTGACACGGCAATAAGTAAGTTCATATAAACTTACTTATCTATGGGCCGTTCCCCGCGCGTGACCCGGAAGGACGTCCTGTCGGCCGCGCGCGAGGCCTTCGTCGAGCGCGGCTACGAGGGCACCCGGCTCTCGGACATCGCCTCCCGCGTCGGCGTTTCGGCGGCGGCGCTCCGGCGCCACGCGCCGACCAAGCGCGACCTCTTCTTCGCGTGCATGGGGGAGTCGGAGCCCGAGGCGATGCCCTTCGAGTTTCTCGGAGAGCTCGACGGCACCGAGGATCCCCGCCGGGTTCTCCGCCGAGCGGGCGAGGCGCTCGTGCCCTTTCTCGAGGCGAAGATGCGGCAGATCGTCGCCCGGTGGGTCTATTTCAAGACGGTGCCCGGCGTCGGACGGATGCCGCTACCCTTCGACCCCGCGGCCCGCCCGACGCCGCCCCAGAGAAATCTCGAGTACCTCGAGGCCTACATGCGCCGCGCGGATCGGCGCGGGAGGCTCCGGCTGCGCGATCCGCGCGCCGCCGCGATGGCCTTCCTGGCGACGATTCACTCGTACGTGTTTCTGCAGAACGTGATGGAAATCCTGGAGGAGCCGATGCCGCTCGAGAACTATCTCGACACCGTGCTCGACGTCTGGACCCGCGGCGCTATCGTCGCCGGGAGGAATGCGTGAGGGGCCGCGCGCGACGCGTTCTCCTCCTGCTCGCCCTTTCCGGCGTCGCGGCCTGCCGCGCGAAGGACGCCGGGACGGTCCATCTCCAGGGCCGCATCGAGGCCCCCCTCGTGGACCTCGGGCCGAAGGTGGCCGGGCGCGTCGCGGAGGTCCGCGTGCGCGAGGGCGACCGTGTCAAGGCGGGCGACCTCCTCGTGCGGCTGGACCTCGGCGAGACGACGATCGCGGTGGACCGCGACCGCGAAGGCTTGCGCTCGGCCGAGGCGAAGTACCAGGACCTCGCGGCGGGCAGCCGTGCGCCCGAGATCCAGGCCGCGGAGGCCGACGTCGCGGACAAGCGGGCGAGGCTCGACCTCGCCGGCCGGGAGCTCGAGCGCCAGCAGACTCTGTTGTCCAAGAAGATCGGCACGCCCCAGGACTTCGACGTCGCGAAGACCGAGCTCGAGCGCGCGAGGGCGGCGCTCAAGGCGAGCGAGCAGCATCTGCGCCTGGCCGTCGAGGGTTTCCGAAAGTTCCAGACCGAGCAAGCCCGCTACGACGTGGGCCGCGCGAAAAGCGTGCTCCAGCAGTCCGAGACGCTCGCCCGGGAGGCCGAGATCCGGGCTCCGGCCGACGGCGTCGTCCTGCACCGGATCGCCGAGCCGGGACTGCTGCTTGCGGCCGGGCAACCCGCCGTGACGCTGGCCTTCGCGGACCGCCTGTACGTGCGCACGTTCATTCCCGAGCCGAAGCTCGGGAAGGTGCGGGCCGGGATGGCGGCGACGGTGAAGGTGGACGCCTTTCCGGGACGCACGTTCCCGGCGCACGTGACCGAGATCTCGCCCGACGCCGAGTTCACGCCCAAGCCCGTCGAGACGCAGAGCGAGCGCGTCAACCTCGTCTACTCGGCCAAGGTGGACCTCGACCGCGGCTGGAAGGAGCCGCTCGTGCCGGGGCAGCCGGCGGACGTGGTGATCCCGTCGGGAGAGGCGGCGGCGCCGTGATCGCCGTTCGCGCCCTGGTCCGCACCTTCGGCGCGACGACCGCGCTCAAGGGCATCGACCTGTCGGTCGCGCGCGGCGAAATGTTCGGCCTCATCGGCCCCGACGGGGCGGGCAAGTCCACTTTCTTTCGGATCGTCGCCGGGCTTCTCGCCCCGACATCCGGGATCCTCCAGCGCGACTCGGGAGTGACCTTCGGGTTCGTCCCGCAGCGCTTCGCGATGTACGAGGACCTCTCGGTCGACGAAAACCTGTCGCTGAGGGCGCGCCTTTACGGCGTGCCCCCGGGAGAGGCGCGCCGCAGGGCCGCGGACCTGCTCGCGCGCGTCGGTCTCGAGCGCTTCGGCGCCCGCCTGGCGGGAGCGCTCTCGGGGGGCATGAAGCAAAAGCTTGCGCTCGTGGCGGCGCTCCTGACGCGGCCGGACCTGCTGCTCCTCGACGAGCCGACGACTGGTGTCGACCCGGTGTCGCGCCGCGAATTCTGGAGCTTGCTCAACGAGCTCCACCACCAGGGTCTCACGATCCTCGTCTCGACGCCCTACATGGACGAGGCCGAGTACGCCTCCCGCATCGGCTTTCTCGACGAGGGGCGTCTCTCGGCGCTCGGCACCCACGACGAAATCCTGGCGGCGTATCCCCGTCCGCTCTTCCTGGTGCGGTCCTCCGACCGCGTGCACGTTCGCGAACGGCTCGCGCGCCTTCCCGAAGTCGACGACGTGTCGCTGTTCGGCACTCAGCTGCACGTTCGCGGCGCGGCGGGTTCCGGCCCGGCGCTGCTCGATGCCGTCCGCGGCGCTCTCGAGGGCCTCGTCGAGCCCTCGGCGGTCGAACCGCTCGGACCTTCGCTCGAGGACGTTTTTGTCCTGAAGAGCGAGGAGGGGGAGGCCGCGTGAGCGCCACTGCCGGGCCCGAGGCGCTCCTCCACGTCCGCAAACTCACGCGCCGGTTCGGGTCCTTCACGGCGGTGGATGCCGTGGACTTCGACGTGCCCCGCGGAAAGGTGTTCGGGTTCCTGGGGCCTAATGGCTCCGGCAAGTCCACCACGATTCGGATGCTGACGGGCCTGCTCGAGCCGACCTCGGGCTCCGCGACGGGTTTCGGCCGGCTCGACGTGGCGCAGGACACCGAGCAGTGGAAGGCGCGGCTCGGGTACATGAGCCAGAAGTTCTCCCTCTATCTCGACCTGACCGTGAGCGAGAACCTCCGGTTTTTCGGCTCCCTCTACGGCCTCGGTGTCTCCCTGATCGAGAGACGGATCGGCGAGCTCTCGAAACGGCTGGAATTCGCGCCGCTCCTGCCTGCGATGACGGCCGGCCTCTCGACGGGCCAGCGCCAGAGGGTGGCCCTGGCGGCAGCGCTGCTCCACGAACCGGAGCTCCTCTTTCTCGACGAGCCGACGGGGGGCGTGGACCCGAAGGGGCGGCGCCTCTTCTGGGACCTGATCTACGAGCTCGCGGCCGAGCGCGGCATGACGGTCCTCGTGACCACGCACTACATGGACGAGGCGGAGCAGTGCGACCGCCTCGCCTTCATCCTGAACGGGAGGATCATCGCCGACGGCCCGCCACACGGCTTGAAGGACGGGCTGCGCGGACGGATCTTCGAAGTCGCGGCGGCCGACGGCGTCGACCCGTTCGAGGAGCTGTCGCGCGTTCAGGGTGCGGCCCCGCTCGAGGACGCGTACCTCTTCGGGCGGCGCCTGCGGGTCGTCGCTCGGGCGGGAGCGGAGCGGGAGGCGCGGCGGCTCGTCGAGCCTTTCGGACCGCCCTCGGCGGCCGAGCCCTCACTCGAGGACGTCTTCGTGTCGCTTGCGCGGCAGCAGCCCGCGGCTACGGAAAGGGTCGCCGTATGAAACGCCTGCTCGCTCTGACGTGGAAGGAGTTCCTGCAGCTGAAGAGAGACCCGATCACGCTGCGGCTGATCGTCTTCGTGCCGGTGATGCAGACCCTGGTGTTCGGCTATGCCATCAACTACGACGTCAAGCACCTGAAGATGGTGGTGTACGACGAGGCCAAGTCCGTCGAGAGCCGGGACCTCGTCTCCAAGATGGTCGCCACCGAGTACTTCGACGTGGTCGGCCAGGCGGCGTCGCTCGACGAGGTGCGCCACGCGATCGACGGCGCCAGGGCGTCGGTGGGCCTCGTCGTCGACCGCAACTTCGGCAAGGACTTCCACCGGGGCGCGCCGGCGCACGCGTTTCTTGTCGTGGACGCCTCCGACACGACGACGGCGACTCAGGCCATGTCCATCGCGTCGGGGATCGCCAACGGGCTCTCGATCCAGGTCCTGGCGCGAAAAGCCGGCTGGAAGTGGGGCTCAATGCCCCTCGACCTGCGTGTGCGGCCCTGGTACAACCCGGACCTGCAGACCGCGCGCTTCGTGATCCCGGGGCTCATCGCCATCATCCTGACCTTCACGCTCATCCAGTTCACGGCGAGCGCGATCGTCCGCGAGCGCGAGCGAGGGACGCTCGAGCAGCTCCAGGTCACGCCGGCGACGCGGACCGAAATCATCCTCGGCAAGATCGTGCCTTTCACCCTGATCGGCCTCGTGCAGCTGACGATGACGATCGTCCTCATGCGCTTTCTCTTCGGCATCCAGATCCAGGGCCTCCTGGTCGAGCTCTATGCCGTCGGCCTGATCTTCATCGCGGCGGTCCTGGGGCTCGGAATGCTGATCTCGACGCTCGCCTCGACCCAGATGCAGGCCATGCAGATCTCGACGTTTTTCCTGCTGCCCTTCGTCTTTCTGTCGGGTTACGTCTTCCCGATCGACGGCATGCCCATGATCTTCCAGTACATCTCGCGGATCATCCCGGCCCGGTACTTCATCGAGGTGCTGAGGGGCATCATCCTGCGGGGCGCGGGGCTTGCCGATCTCTGGAGGCCCGTGGCGTGGCTGACGTTTTACACGGTCGTCATCATCGGGCTGGCCGTGGCCCGCTTCAAAAAAACGGCCGCCTAGCCGTCGCCTTCGCTTGCGAGGGATCTGCGGCCTGCGGCCGCACCGGCGAACGGCTCGCCCAAAGGGGCTCGACCGTTGGCCTGATCCTTCGCGGCGCTTCGGCTCCCGCGGCGCGAGCCTCCTCCCTTGCGTCGCTCGGGAGACTTTTCGCGCCGCGAGCGTCTAGGCGCCGTGCCGCTGTTTTGCAGCCCTGCTGGCTATAGCCGCACGCCGGTGCGCAGCAGGCGCAGACCCCCGAACGAAGCGCGAGCGACGGTTATCGAATCGAGACCGCGACCCCGTTCTCGAAGACGACCGTCTTTCCGACGCTGCGATAAGTCCACGTTTCACGGCGCATTCCCGCCTCGGTCGTCTCGGTTTGGACGTCGTCGGGAGAGCCGAGGAGCGCGCGGACCTGCTCGGGCGTCATGTTCTCCGTCACGCCGGCGGCGCCGCCCGCCTGGTCGGCCTCGCGCGACAGGGCGGCTCCGGCGTCGGTCCGCGCGTCGCTCGCGGCCGCGGCCGCCCGCGCGCGCTCGACCGGACCGCCCCGCGGCGCGGCGGAATTGGCGGGCGAGAAGACGCCGTAGGACTTCACGAGGTACCAGACGACGCCGACCCCGACGAGCAGCAACAGCAGACGTTTCATGGGACCTCCGGCTACCCTCGATGATACGCTCCGGCGCCCGTGAGCTACTGCCGCGCGGCGAAAGGGCACCCGTTCCACGGGCCCTACCACGACCTCGAGTACGGCTTTCCGATCCGGGACGACGCCGCCCTCTTCGAGCGGCTCGCCCTCGAGATCAATCAGGCGGGGCTCTCGTGGTTGACGATGCTCCAGAAGCGGGACGGCTTCCGGCGCGCCTTCGAGGGCTTCGACCCGGAGACGGTCGCCGCGTTCGACGGGCGCAGGGTCCGCCGGCTCCTCGCGGACGCCGGCATCATCCGCAACCGCCTGAAAGTCCGCGCCGTCATCGAGAACGCGAGGCGCCTGCTCGGGATTCGCGCCTCGCACGGCTCCTTTGCGAACTGGCTCGACGCCCACCATCCGCGCTCCCGCAAGGCATGGCAGAAGCTCTTCAAGGAGACCTTCGTCTTCACCGGCGGCGAGATCGTCTGCTCGTTTCTCCTGAGCACGGGATACCTGCGCGGCGCCCACGTCCCGAGCTGCCCCGTGTACGCGCGGGTGGCGAGGAAAGAGCCACCCTGGATGCGCATTGGGGAGCGCGCTACCTCACCGGTCCGAACCCCTTGAGCTGCTCCTCGATGACCTTGCGGTCGCCGACGACGACGATCGTGGCCTTGTCGTCCTGGATGTACTTCTTGGCCATCTCCTGGACCTGCTGGGGGGTGACGGCGTAGATGCGCCTGACGTAACCGTTCAGGTAGTCCGCCGGCAGGCCGTGCAGGTCCACGAACTCGAGTTGGCCGATGATGCCGGGGCGCGAGGAGTTCTGGAGGATGAAGACGCCCGCGCGGTAGTTCTGGAAGCCCTTGAGCTCGCCGTCGGACGGGGGCTCTGCCCGGAGCCGGTCGACCTCGCCCAGGATCTCCTTGATCGCCGGCCCGGTCACGTTGGTCGTGACGTCGGCGATCTCCACCCAGTAGGCGTCGCGGTAGCGGTTCGAGAGCTGCGCGGTCGGCGAGTACGTGTACCCCTTCTGCTCGCGGATGTTGGACGTGATGCGCGAGGAGAACGAGCCGCCGAGCAGCACGTTCATGACGAAGAGCGAGTCCCAGTCGGGCTTCGACGGGTCGATGACGGGCATGCCGAGATTGATCGTGGATTGCACCGCGCCGGGGCGGTCGACGATGTAGACGGCGCGTTCGCTCTTCGCCGCCGGCTGAGCGAGGGCCGGGGCGGCGCCGCGCTTCCAGTCGGCGAAGGCCTTGCGGACGGCGGCTTCCATCGCGGCCTCGTCGAAGCGGCCGACGACGTAGAGGTGCGAGCGGAGGGCGCCGAAGTTCGTCTCGTAGAACTCGCGGACCTGGGCGAGCGTGTAGCCCTGGAGCATCGCTTCGGTCGGGAAGAGCCGCCCGTAAGGGTGGTCGCCGTAGAGGACGGCGCGGAACTTCTCCTGGGCGAGGGGCTGGGGCTGGCTGCGGGCGATCGAGAGCTGCCGCAGGCGGTCGGCCTTGCGACGCGCGAGCTCCGACTCGGGGAACTTCGGATGACGCGCGACGTCGGCGACGAGCGCCACCATTTCGGGCCCGAACTCCGAGAGGACGTCGCCGCCAATCTCGGTGCGGTTCTCGCCGACCGTGATGTCGAGCGAGCCGCCCATCTTCGCCGCGTCCTCGGCGATCTGCGAGGCGCTGCGAGTGGTCGTGCCCTCCGACAGCATGTCGCCCACGAGGTCCGCGAGCCAGACCTGGCTGGCGGCTTCGTTGACGTTGCCGGTCAGGACGGCCAGCTGGATGGTGACTTTGGGGACCGTGCCGTAGGGGACGAGCGTCACGGCGAGCCCGTTGTCGAACTTGAAGGTCTTCGGCTGGGGCACCGAGAAGCCCCTGGGCGCCGCGGGGGCCGGCGGGGTCTGCTTGTCGGCGAGGAGGGCCGGGGAAAGCGCGAGCGCGAGGGCGGCCGAGGCGAGCGCCGTTCTGGTCTTCATGGTTTTCTCCTCTTCCTTACGATCCGCTCTTGGGCTGAGTCTTCGACTCGGCCTTCGGCTCGATGAGGAGGATCGTGCGGTTGTCGGGGCGCAGGTACTCCTGCGCCGTCTTCTGGATGAGCGCTGGCGTCACCTTCCGGAACTCGGCTTCGATCTGGTTGATGCGCGCCGGATCGTCGTCGAAGAGCGCGAAGGAGGCGAGCAGGTCCGCCTTGCCGAAGCCGCCGGTCTGCTCGATCTTGTCGTAGAAGTCCGAGCGCATCTTCACGAGGGCACGATCCAGGGTCGCCTGGTCCACGGGGCTCGTGCGGACCTTCTGGATGACCGCGTCGAAGACGGCCAGGATCTGCTCGGGCGTCTTGTCCTTGTCGTAGAACAGGGAGACGTCCCAGAGCGTGGGGCCGTTGATGTTGTACATGTCGCCGAGGCCGGAGTTGATGCCGCCGTCTACCTCTCCGGTCAGGCCGTTCTTCTGAACGAGAGCCTGGTAGAGCAGGCTGTCCTTTCCCTGGACGAGAATCTGGTCGAGGATTCCCATCGCGAAGTACTCGGGCGTGTTGCGCGGCGGGACGTGGTAGCCGATGGCGATCGCGGGCCGTGTCGCGAGCGGGTCGGGCTTGGTGGCCCTCTTCTCCTTGTCCTGGCGCGGCTCCGAGATGTCGGGCTTGACCGGCAGCTGGGCGGCCGGAATGCCGGCGAAGTACTTCTCGATCCACGCGTTCGTCTGCGCGGGATCGAAGTCCCCGGCGACAACGAGCACCGCGTTGTTCGGCGCGTAGAAGGTCTTGAAGAACTTCGTCACGTCCTCGAGCGTGGCGGCGTCGAGGTCCTTCAAGTCCCCGTAGAAGTTGTGGGAGTTGTACCAGTTGATGTTCGCGTACTGCGGCAGGTCGAGCCACGGAAAGCCGCCGTAGGGCCTGTTGAGAACGTTGACGCGAACCTCGTTCTTGACGACCTCCTGCTGGTTCTTCAGGTTCTCGCCGGTGATGGCGAGCCCCTTCATCCGGTCGGCCTCGGCCCACAGCGCGGTTTCGAGGGCGTGCGCCGGCACCACCTCGAAGTAGTTCGTGAAATCGAAGCGCGTGGAGCCGTTCAGGATGCCGCCGTTAGACTGGACGAGCTTGATGAATTCCATCTTGCCCAGGTTTTCCGAGCCCTGGAACATCATGTGCTCGAAGAGATGGGCAAAGCCCGTGCGGTCCCTCGGCTCGATGCGGAACCCGATGTTGTAGTACACGGCGACGACCGCGATGGGGGCCGTCGTGTCGCGCGACAGGACGACCTTCAGGCCGTTGCCGAGCTTGCGGTACTCGACGGGTACCTGAAATCCCGAGGGCGCCGGTGCAGCCACGGCCGCGGTGCAGATGAGAACGCCGAGGGCCGCCAGGACCCGCAAATGCGGGGCACGCTTCATGTGATCCTCCTCATGACAAACGGCAGAATTTACGGCGTTTGAGAGGTAAGGTTTCGATTCGTCCTCTTCCGTAGACACTTGGTCCCTCAACTCGAGGCCTGGAATCTGAAACGTGAGCCCTGAAACCGAGTTTTCCCCGGCCTGGTGGCTGCCGGGAGCGCACCTCCAGACGGTCTGGGGCCGCGTGGCGCGCGACCGCCGACTCGCGGTCCTGCGCCGCGAGGTGCTCGAGACCCCTGATTGCGACGACCTGGTCCTCGACCACATGGACGGGAAGCCGGGGACCCCGCGCGTCCTCCTGCTCCATGGCCTCGAGGGCAGCTCGAACTCGGCCTACGTCCAGGGGTACCTCCAGAGGGCGGCCCGGCGAGGGTGGCGCGCGACGGCGCTGAACTTTCGCTCCTGCGCGCGGGATCCGGGGGACCTCGACCGCATGTTGCCGAACCGGAGGCCGCGCCTGTACCACTCCGGAGAAACCAGCGACCTCGCCTTCGTCGTCCGGACTCTGGCAGAGCGGGAGCCTGCGGCGGCGCTTCTGGCGGTCGGCGTGTCGCTCGGCGGAAACGTTCTGCTGAAGTGGCTCGGGGAAAACCCGGAGCAGAAGGCCATCGCCGCCGCGGCGGCCGTCTCGACGCCCTACGACCTCTCGGCGAGCGACCGCTTCCTCGAGACTGTTCTGGGGCGCCTCTACGTCGGTAACTTTCTCGCGACTCTCAAGCGCAAGGCGGTCGAGCTTGCCGCGCGCTTTCCGGAGGCGGGAGCGAAGCTCGACCTCGAGCGGGCGCTGCGCGCCCGTTCGTTCTGGGAGTTCGACGACGCCGCCAACGCGCCGCTTCACGGGTTCGCGGGCGCCGACGACTACTACCGTCGGTCGAGCTCCCTCGGGTTTCTCCCGAGGGTTGCGACGCCGACGCTCTGCCTCTCGGCCGAGGACGACCCATTTCTGCCGCCGGAGGCGCTCGCCCGCGCTTGCGCGGCCGCGCCATCCGCCGTGGATTTCCGGATCACGGCGCGCGGAGGCCACACCGGCTGGGTCGCCGGGCCGTGGCCCTGGCGGCCGGAGTACTGGGCCGAGGAGGTCGTGGTCGACTGGCTCGCCCGCGCGCTGCCGAAGGCCCGCAGCTCGGGTTAGGTGCGGCGCCGCACGGCGCCGTTCATCGCCCTTGCTCTTTTCGACCTGCCCCTGGGCCCGCGGGTCGCTGCTCAGCGCGGCAGGTTGGAAGGGTCGTCCCACATCTGGTGGGTGATGAGCCAGGCACCGTCGGCCTGCTTGCGCAGTAGGTTCAGGAAAGTGCCCGCATTCGACGATACCTTCGCGTCCGGCCCCTTTCCCGAGATCCATCCGACCGCCGAGTGGCCGCGCATGTAGGCGAGATCGCAAGTGCCGCCGACTTCGTCGATCCGCTGCGTCAGCTTCGTCACGGTCGTGGGCGGGCCGTCTTTCGGAAACCAGAACGCGCGGATCGCTTTCTCCCCGACGACGGGGTCGAGGCCGTGGTGGGGCAGCAGAACAGCGTCTCTCGAGAAGAGCGCCAGCACTGCAGCTTCGTCGTTGGCGAGCCAGGCCGCGCAGTAGGCCTCGGAAACCGCGCGGATCTTCGCCTCGTCGGCCGCGGAAAGGCCTTGCGACCCGTCGCTGGCCTCGAGCGGCAGGGGCGCGGCCAGAACGAGCACGGTCAGAGCCAGGCGAACGCCGGCCATCGGCTTCATGAGGGTTCCTCCCTGCGGGAGGTACGGCAATCGAAGGATTCGGTTTCCGGGCCGTGGCGCTCCGCAGGGGGCGGGCGTCCCGGGCGCGTCAATCGGAGGCGGCTTCCCTGCGCCGGGCGGCCGCGCGCTTGCGCCTGGCCGCGGGGGTGAAGTGCTCGGCCGTGACGTCGGTGTGGATGACGGCGCCGCGGCGCACCGTCACGCCGTCGGGGATCTCGGCGTTCTTGCCGATCGTCGTGATGCCGTGGCCGTCGGCCGGCGCCTCGCCCTTCGTGGCCTTACCGATGCGGGCCTTCCGGCCGATCCGGACGGTCTTGTCCACGATCGCGCGTTCGACGCGGGCGCCCGCATCGACCAGGGTGTCGGTCAGGATCACGGACTCGCGGATGACGGCGTCGGGGCCGACGAAGACGCCGGGCGAGAGGATGCTTCTCTCGACATGCGCACCGGCCGAGACCACGCAGCCGTCGGTAATCATGCTGTCCTTGACGATGGCTCCCTTCATGATGAGGACCGGAGGTCTCTCCTCCGACCGCGTGTGGACGATCCACGCGCGATCGTTCAGGTCGAGCGGCGGGGGCGTCTTGAGAAGGTCCATCTGCGTCTGCCAGTAGGCCTCGACGGTCCCGACGTCCACCCAATAGCCCTGGAACGGGTAGGCGAAGACCCGCAGGCCGCCCGTGATCATGCGCGGGATGATGTCCTTGCCGAAGTCGTGCGAGGAGTCGCGCCGCCGGGAATCCTCCTCGAGCACCTGCGAGAGCATGGCGCGGCCGAAAACGTAGATCCCCATCGAGGCGAGCGTGCCGGGCGGCTCGGGGGGCTTCTCGACGAACTGCGTGACCCGTTGCTCGGCGTCGATCGCGAGGATCCCCATCCGGGTCGCCTCCTCGCGCGTGACGTTCAGGGTCGCGATCGTGACGTCGGCCTGTTTTTCGATGTGGAAGGCGATGAGCCAACCGTAGTTCATCTTGTAGATGTGGTCGCCCGAGAGGACGAGAACGAGGTCGGGCGACCCTCGCTCGACGAAGGACAGGTTCTGGGCGATCGCGTCGGCCGTGCCCCTGTACCAATCGGTCGCGGCTCGGCCGCGGAACGGCTGGTAGATCTGGACCCCGCCCGTGAAGCTGCGGTCGAGGTCCCACGGGCGGCCGGACGCGATGTGCTCGTTCAGGGAGTGCGGGCGGTACTGCGTCAGGATCATCACGTCGGAGATGCCGGAGTTCACGCAGTTCGAGAGCGTGAAGTCGATGACGCGGTACTTGCCCGCGAAAGGCACGGCGGGCTTGGCCCGCTTTTCGGTGAGGACGCCGAGGCGCGAGCCTTCGCCGCCGGCCAGGATGACGGCGCGGGCCCTCACGAGAGGCGTCCTAGCGGCCAGAGCGCGCCGCCGCGGCCGCCGCGTACGTCGCGGAGTACTCCCGGCCCGACCTCGACCAGGAAAAATCGCGCGCCATGCCGTTTTTCTGGAGCTCGGCCCATTTCGCGGGCTGAGCGTACACCTTGAGGGCCCGGTCGAGCGCGTCCCAGAGCGCCCAGGGGTTGAATTCGTCGAACATCAGGCCCGTGCCGCCCGAGTCGCCCGCGTCGGTGACCGTATCCGCCAGGCCCCCCGTGCGGCGAGCGACGGGCACGCAGCCGTACCGCATGGCGATCATCTGTGCGAGGCCGCACGGCTCGTAGCGGGAGGGGATCACGATCGCGTCCGCGCCGCCGTAGATCCGCCGGGCGTAGCGGGCGTCGAAGCGCAGCCGCACGCTCGCCCGGTGCGGATAGCGCAGTTCGAGTTGGGCGTACTCGTGCTCGAGCGCGGGGTCGCCCGTGCCGAGGAGCACGAATTGACCACCGCGGTCGAGCCAGCGGCGGATGGCCGGCACGGCGATGTCGAAACCCTTCTCCTTGACGAGGCGAGAGACGACCGCCGCGAGCGGCATCCTCGGGTCCGTCTCGAGTCCGGCTTCGCGCTGGAGAGCGGTCTTGTTGCGTGCGCGCTTCGAGAGCGTTGCGGCGTCGAAGGGCGCGATCAGCTCCGGGTCCGCCGCCGGATCCCAGGACTCGGTGTCGATTCCGTTCAGGATCCCGGCGAGGCGGTCCGCGCGCGCCCGGAGGACTCCGTCCAATCCGTGGCCGCCCTCGGGCGTCAGGATCTCGCGGGCATACGTGGGGCTGACCGTCGAGAGCCGGTCGCCCGCGAGGATCCCGAGCCCCATCAGGGAATCGCGGTACGACTCGGGCAGAGCCAGGAGGGCGTCGCTCTTGCGCAGCTTGTACTCCCCGAGCGTCTTTCCCGCGCCCTGCGCGGCGTAGGGGAGGTTGTGGATCGTGAAGACGGACGCGACGTCGCGAAAGAAAGGATTCTCGCGGCCCTCCGTACCGAGCCACCAGGCGGCCGCTCCCGTGTGCGAGTCGTGCGCATGGACGACGTCCGGCTTCCAGGCGAGAGCCTGGGCGGAGAAGAGGGCCGCGAGCGAGAAGAAGACGAACTTGGGACCGTCCTCCTTGATGGATCGGCCGTAGATCCAGCGCTCGCGGGGAATCGGGGGGCCGGTGATCAGGAAATGAGGGATCTCGTCCACCGAGGTCTGCCAGACTTCGGCTTCGGGGGCGCCCCAGGTCGTGTAGACCGGGAAACGCGCGCGGACCTCGGGCGCGTAGCGATTCCAGTCGATCGCGCCGTACCCGGGCAGGACGACGCGCACTTCATGGCCGAGCTTCTGGAGGGCCTTCGGCAGCGATCCGACGACGTCGGCCAGGCCGCCCACTTTGGCGAGCGGCGCGGCCTCGGCCGCGAGCATCAGGATGCGCACGGGCGGGATTATTTCGCAGGTCGGGCCGGCGCGAAGGCGATCCCGGCGGACGTGCTATGCTTTGACGGTTCTCGTTCGCTCGCCCTTTTCCAGGCCCGTCCTGCCGAAAGTCCGAACGGCAAAGCGAGAAGGCGTCGGGGCGCCTCGGCGGGCCCTGCGTTTGGACATCGCCGAGAGGTCGGACTCTTTTCGAGTCGAAAGGGCATCTCCGTGAGACTGTACGTGGGCAATCTTTCCTATAGCACGAGCGAGGCGGACCTTCGCGAGCTCTTCGGCGCCTATGGCGCTGTGGAGTCGGTGGCCGTGGTCACGGACCGCGACAGCGGCAGGTCGAAGGGCTTCGGCTTCGTGGAGTTCGGCAACGACGCCGAGGCGCAGGCGGCGATCAGCGGCTTGAACGGCAAAGAGGTCGGCGGCCGCGCCCTGACGGTGTCGCCGGCGCGCCCCCGGGCCGAGGGCTCCGGCGGCGGTGGAGGCGGGCGGCGCAACCGGTATTGAAAGTGTCGGACTGGGCCGCCGAGCGGCCGGGAGAGTCTCCCATGAGTCAGGACTGGAAAATTCGAATCCAACCCGCGGAGAGAAAGCCTTTCGAGTTCAAGGCTACGCTGCTCTTGCGCAGCTCGGGCGACGCCAGCGCCCTCGACGTGAGCTATCTCTACGGGGACGGCGACCTCGCGGTCTTCCTCGAGGACCTCGGGGCGGCGCCTCCGGCCATCTGCGGCCTGATCGAAGAGCTCCACGGCCGCAGGACGGCGGAGATCGTTGTGGACGTGACCGAGGAGGCGATGGAACAGCTCGCTCGCCGCCGTCCGGAGGCCCGGGCTTGAACGGAGAGATCGTGGAAACGCGCAAAAAGGACTGGGTTCGCATCGCCTTCTTCATGCTGTCGCCGGTGATCGGCATCCTCGGGACGGCCCTGTACGCCTGGAAGTTCGGCGTCCGGTGGTGGGAGCCTGTGCTCTTTCTGACGCTCTACGCCCTCGTCGGAATTTCGGTGACGGCCGGGTACCACCGCCTCTTCGCGCACAAGGCCTACGAGTGCCATCCCGTGGTCCAGGCCTTCTACCTTTTCTTCGGGGCCATGGCGTTGCAGAACTCGATCCTCGCGTGGGGCTCGGACCACCGCGTCCACCACCGCTACGTCGACAGGGACTGGGACCCGTACAACATCCAGCGCGGCGGCCTCTGGGCGCACATCCTCTGGATCTTCTACAAGGGCAAGCCCGGACGGACGTTCGACGACGTTCCGGACCTCCAGAAGAACCGGCTCGTCCAGTTCCAGCACCGTCACGCGGCGTGGTTCGGCATCCTCGGCGGCCTCGGGATCCCGACCGCGATCGGCTGGGCCATGGGCAGCGCGCTCGGCGGCCTGCTGTGGGGCGGGTTCCTGCGCGTGGTCGTCATCCATCACACGACGTTCTTCGTCAACTCGATCGCCCATCTCTACGGGACGCGGCCCTACACCGAGACGAACTCGGCGCGCGACAATCCGTGGATCGCGCTGCTGACCAACGGCGAGGGTTACCACAACTTCCACCACCGCTTCCCGGCGGACTTCCGCAACGGCATCCGCTGGTACCAGTGGGACCCGAGCAAGTGGTGGATCCGGGGCCTGCGCGCGGTCGGTCTGGCCCACCGCCTCCGTCAGACGCCGCAGCTCGTGATCGAGCGCTCACGGCTGCAGACGGCCGTCGGCCGCGCCGAGAGCCGGCTGGCCGCGACGCCGTCCCACGTGCACGAGGCGATCCGGCACCGGCTCGACGCCGCGCATCACTCGCTCGAGCGGGCCGCCGCCCTCTGGACGGAGGTTCAGGAGAAGCGCCGCAGGGACTGGAAGGAATACCGCGAGCACCTCGCGCAGGCGCGCCGGCAGCGGCGCGAAGCGCTGAGGATGCTCGGGACCATACCCGAAGGAGCCTAGCGCCTCGGCGCTGGGGCGCCCAAGGTGCGCTTCGCTCGGGATGACCGGCATCGGGACGTGGGCGCGGGGTGCCCCGTCCGAGCTCAGGGCTGCGGCGAGTAGGTCGGCAGCGTCGGGGTCGGGCCCTTGCGCCAGGCGTTCATCTCGGGCTCGCTGACGAGCAGGTCCTTCAGCGTGATCTTGCCGAGCACCTGGTCCACGGCCTGCTGGACCATCCTCCAGACCGAGCGGATGGAGCAGTCGGGCATGTGCGTGCAGGAGATCTCGATGCCCGCGTGGCCGTCGCAGAAGGCGGGCTCGTAGAGGCGCCCTCCGAGTACGGCCACCACCTGCCCGACCGCGATCTCGCCGGCCGGACGCGAGAGGGCGTAGCCGCCGGACTGGCCGCGCGTGGACTTCACGAAGCCGCCGCGGCGCAGGACGCGCATCATCTTCGCGACGTTCGCCTCGGAGATGCCCTCGGCGCGGGAAAGTTCCGGAATCGTCAGGCTCCGGCCCTCGCCCGCGCGCCCCACGCGTAGCAGGCACCGCAACCCGTACTCTTCCTGCGACGTCAGCTTCATCGTCCCGCTCCGGTTTCTGCCGTCCGCTTTCTCACATCATCCCCAATTGCAGCTTGGCGGCGTCGGACATCATCTGCAGGCTCCACGGCGGGTCGAAGACGACCTGGACGTCGGCTTCCTTGATGCCCGGAATCGTGAGGAGCTTGCCCCGGATGTCCTCGCGGAGCACGTCGCCCATGCCACACCCGGGTGCGGTGAGGGTGAATTTCACGTCGATCTTCTGGCCTCCATCGGGCAGCGGCGAGAGCGTGCAGGCGTACACGAGGCCGAGGTCCACGATGTTGACCGGGATTTCCGGGTCGTAGCACGTGCGCAACTGGTCCCAGGCGAGGTCCTCGGGGGACCTGCCCTCCTGTGCGCCGGCGTCCGCCGTGACGAGCGGCTCGCCGATCGCGTCGGCGTCCTTGCCGTCGATCCGCGCGAGGAACCCCACGGGCGTCATGACCGTGTAGCTGCCGCCGAGCGATTGGGTGATGATCACCGGGTCTCCGGCGCGCAGCGTGATCGGCGTGCCGCTCGGGATCTCCCGGGCGGCGACATCGCGGGCGACGGTCGCTTCCTTGCGCATCTGCATGATCAGGCTCCTCCGGATTCCGCCGCCGGCCCTTCGGACTCCGTCGAGACGGCCGCCGCCTCGCCGGCCAGCGCCGCCTTCAGCGTGTGCCAGGGCAGCGTCGCGCACTTGACGCGCACGGGGTATTCGCGGACACCCGAGAAGACGGCGAGCTTTCCGAGGTCCGGCGAGCCCGCGGCCCCCGGCTTTCCCGTGATGAGGTCGTGGAACCGCTCGAACAGGGCGTCCGCCTCGGCACGGGTCTTGCCCTTCACGCTCTCGGTCATCATCGAGGCCGAGGCCGTCGAGATCGCACAGCCGGCTCCCTGGAAGCTGACGTCCTTCAGCACGTCGCCCTCGAGCTCGAGAAACACGGTCTCGCGGTCTCCGCAGAGCGGGTTGTAGCCCTCGGCGTGGCGGTCGGCCGCGGGCATCGCGTGGAAGTTTCGCGGCCGCTTGCTGTGGTCGAGGATGACTTCCTGATAGAGGTCGCGCAGGTCGGAGGACATCAGCGGAACATTCCGATGACTTTGTGGAGCGCCGCGACGAGGGCATCGACCTCGCCGCGGGTGTTGTACAGGCCGAAGGAGGCGCGGGCGGTCGCGGGCAGCCCGTAGCGGGCCATGACCGGTTGGGCGCAGTGGTGGCCCGTGCGTATCGCGATGCCCTCGCGGTCGAGCACGGTGCCGACGTCGTGCGGGTGGACACCCTCGAGGACGAAAGAGAGCACTCCGGCCTTCTGGCGAGCGGTGCCGACGATGCGGAGTCCGTCGATCGCCGACAGCTTCTTCGTGGCGTCTTCGAGCAGATCGTGCTCGTGGGCGGCGATGCGGTCGAGCCCGATGGCCGACACGTAGTCGAGTGCGGCACCGAAGGCAATGCCGCCCGCGATGTTCGGTGTGCCCGCCTCGAACTTGTAGGGGAGGCTGTTGTAGGTCGTCTTTTCGAACGTGACGGACCGGATCATGTCGCCGCCGCCCTGGTAGGGCGGCATGGCCTCGAGAAGCGCGGCCTTCCCGTACAGGACGCCCACGCCCGTCGGCCCGTAGATCTTGTGGCTCGAAAAGGCGTAGAAGTCGCAGTCGAGCGCCTGGACGTCCACGGGCATGCGGGGCGCGGCCTGCGCGCCGTCCACGAACACCGGGATGCCGCGCGCGTGCGCGAGCTCGACGATGCGCCGGATCGGCAACACGGTCCCGAGGGCGTTGGAAAGGTGGGCGACCGAGACGAGGCGGGTGCGGGGCGTGATCCGCCGCTCGAGAGCCGCGAGGTCCACGTCGCCCGCCTCGTCGATCGGCGCCACGGCGAGGCGGGCGCCCTTCTCCTCGCAGAGCATCTGCCACGGAACGATGTTCGAGTGGTGCTCGAGGCCGGTAACGAGGACCTCGTCGTCCGCCCCGACGTTGCGGCGGCCGTACGTCTGGGCGACCAGGTTGACCGCCTCGGTCGTGCCGCGCACGAAGACGATCTCGTGGGCGCTCGCGGCGTTCACGAACTTGCGGGCCTTCTCCCTCGCGGCGTCGTAGGCGTCCGTGGCGTGGACCGAGAGCCAGTGCACGCCGCGGTGGATGTTGGCGTAGCACCGCTCGTACACGTCGCGCTCGGCGTCGATCACGGCCTGCGGCTTTTGCGCCGAGGCCGCGTTGTCGAGGTAGACGAGCGCCTTACCGTAGACCTTCGTCGCGAGGATCGGGAAGTCGCGGCGGATCGCAGCGACGTCGTAGGTGGCGGCCGCTTCGCGGACGACGGTGCTCATCGGGAGGCCCCACCCGAGAGGCGCAGGCCGAGCTCCCGCTCGACCGCCGCACGGACCGAAGGGATGCGGATGCGCTCCGCGACCTCCGCCGCGAAGGCCCATACCAGAAGGGCGCGGGCGGCCTCTTCGCCGATGCCGCGCGAGCGCAGGTAGAAGAGGGCCGCTGGATCCAGCTGCCCGGTCGTCGAGCCGTGCTTGCACTTGACGTCGTCGGCGAGGATCTCGAGGGCCGGCGTCGAGTTGACCAGGGCCTGGCGCGAGAGGAGCAGGTTCTTGTTCGTCTGGACGGCGTCGGTCTTCTGCGCGTCCGGCCGCACGATGATCTTGCCGTGGAAGACGCCGCGGGCCGAGCCGTCGAGGATCCCCTTGTAGAGCTCGCGGCTGACGCAGCGCGGACTCGCGTGATCGATGGTCGTGTGGGTGTCGAGGTGCTGGGAGCCCCGGCCGACGAAGAGGCCGTCGAGCGCGCACTCGGCACCCTCGGCCTCGAGCGCGACGTGAATGTCGGTCCGCGCCAGCGCGCCGCCGAGCGCGACGTTGCGCGACGCGAAGCGGCTCGCCCGCGCCTGGCGCGCGGCCAGCGTGTGAACGTGGCAGGCGGACTCGCTCTCGCGCTGGAACAGGGTGTGCTCGAGGATCGCGCCCTCGCCGAGGGCGATCTCGGTGACGGCGTTCGTGAAGGATCGGCCCTCGCCCGTGAAGGTCTGGACGACCGAGGCCTGCGAGCGCTCGCCGGCCAGGATGAGCAGGCGCGGGTAGGACACCTCGGGCCGGCCCGTGTCGGGGGCCCGCAGGACGATCTGGATGGGCTCGGCGATCACGGCTCCCGGCGCGATCTCGACGACGGTCGCCTCCTCGAAGCACGCAGTGTTGAGCGCCGTGAAGGCGCCGAGGTCGAACCGGGCGATCTTCGCGAAGTGCGGCCCCCCCTCTTGGAAGTCGCCGCCGAGCAGCCGCACCCGCACTCCCGCCGGGGGCAGAAAGGCGAACGCCGGGTCGCGCCGGACGCGCGTCCAGGCGGTCCCGGTGATCGACTGCACGCCCGTGTAACGCCAGTCCTCGTCGTGGGGCGTGGGAAAACCGAGCTCCTCGAATCGGGCGAAGGCCGCGCCCCGCAATTCCCCGAGCCAGGGCGCCGGCGGCGGCGCGTGGAGCGGCTCGGGCGCAAAGCCCTTCGGAACGGCGATCGCGGCGGCTTCCATGATCACGCGGCGCCGACGGCCGGCGGCTCCTTCTCGAGCCAGGCGTACCCCTTTTCCTCGAGCTCGAGGGCAAGGTCCTTGCCGCCCGAGAGGGCGATGCGCCCGTCCACCAGGACGTGGAGGAAATCGGGGACGATGTAGTTCAGGAGCCTCTGGTAGTGCGTCACGACGAGCATCGAGCGCTCGGGCGAGCGGAGCTGGTTGACGCCGCCCGCGACCACGCGCAGAGCGTCGATGTCGAGGCCCGAGTCCGTCTCGTCCAGGATCGCGAGCGAGGGCTCGAGCAGCGCCATCTGGAAGATCTCGTTGCGCTTCTTCTCGCCGCCGGAGAAACCCTCGTTGACGGGCCGCTTGACCAGCTCCTCGTCGATCTCGACGAGTTTCGCCTTCTGCTTGACGAGGGCGAGGAACTCGATCGCGTCGTACTCAGGCAGCCCTCGATGCTTGCGCACGGCGTTGACCGCGGCCTTGAGGAAGTAGACGTTCGAGACGCCCGGAATCTCGACCGGGTACTGAAACGCCAGGAAGACACCCTCGCGCGCGCGCAGCTCGGGAGCCATCGCGAGCAGGTCCATGCCCTTGTAGAGGACGCTTCCTCGAGTGACCTCGTAGCCGGGCCGGCCGGCGAGGACGTGGGCCAGCGTGGACTTGCCCGAGCCGTTGGGCCCCATCACGGCGTGCACTTCGCCGGGGTTGATGGACAGGTCGACGCCGCGAAGGATCTCCTTGCCGGCGATCGAGGCGTGCAGGTCGTGGACTTCGAGAAGAGGCTGCATGGTCACTTATCCCACCGATCCTTCGAGCGAGACGCCGAGCAGCTTCTGCGCCTCGACCGCGAATTCCATCGGCAGCTCCTTGAAGACGACCTTGCAGAAGCCGTTGACGATCATGTTGACCGCCTCTTCCGCGGAGATGCCGCGCTGCTGGAAGTAGAAGATCTGGTCCTCGCCGATCTTCGACGTGGAGGCCTCGTGCTCCATCTGGGCGGTGCGAGTTGTTGACCTCGATGTACGGGAACGTGTGCGCGCCGCACTTGTCGCCGATGAGGAGCGAATCGCACTGCGAGTAGTTGCGCGCGCCCTCGGCCTTTCCGAGGATCTTGACCATGCCGCGGTAGGTGTTCTGGCCGTGCCCGGCGGAGATCCCCTTGGAGACGATCGTGGACTTCGTGTTCTTGCCGATGTGGATCATCTTCGTGCCGGTGTCGGCCTGCTGGCGGTTGTTCGTGACGGCCACCGAGTAGAACTCGCCGACCGAGTTGTCGCCCTGCAGGATGCAGCTCGGGTACTTCCAGGTGATCGCCGAGCCGGTCTCGACCTGGGTCCAGGAGATCTTGGAGCTGCGGCCGCGGCAGGCGCCGCGCTTGGTCACGAAGTTGTAGATGCCGCCCTTGCCGTCCTTGTCGCCCGGGTACCAGTTCTGGACCGTCGAGTACTTGATCTCGGCGTCGTCGAGGGCGACGAGCTCGACGACGGCGGCGTGGAGCTGGTTCTCGTCGCGGATGGGGGCCGTGCAGCCTTCGAGGTACGACACGTACGCGCCTTCCTCGGCCACGATGAGCGTGCGCTCGAACTGGCCGGTGTTGGCGGAGTTGATGCGGAAGTAGGTCGAGAGCTCCATCGGGCACCGCACGCCCTTCGGGATGAAGCAGAACGAGCCGTCGGAGAAGACGGCGGAATTGAGCGTCGCGAAGTAGTTGTCCGAGTACGGCACGACCGATCCGAGGTACTTCTTGACGAGGTCGGGGTGCTTCTGGACCGCCTCGGAGAACGAGCAGAAGATGACTCCCACCTTCTCGAGCTGGTCGCGGAAGGTCGTCGCGACCGAAACCGAGTCGAAGACGGCGTCGACCGCCACGCCGGCGAGCTTGGCCCGCTCGCGCAGGGGGATGCCGAGCTTCTCGTAGGTCTCGAGCAGCTTCGGGTCGACCTCTTCGAGCGACTTCGGCCCGTCCTTCCGGGTCTTCGGCGCCGAGTAGTAGACGATCGACTGGTAGTCGATCGGCGGGTAGTGGACGTTTTGCCAGGTCGGCTCCTTCATGGTGAGCCAGTGGCGGTACGCCTTCAGGCGCCACTCGAGCATCCACTCGGGCTCGTTCTTCTTCGAGGAGATGAGCCGGACGACGTCCTCGGAGAGGCCCGCCGGGATCGTCTCCGACTCGATGTCGGTGACGAACCCGGCCTTGTACTCGCGCTCGGTCAGCTCGAGGACGGATGCCGGTTCGGAGCGCGCGGGCGGGTTCGCGTGTCGGCATGACAGGTTCAGCATATGGAATCTATACTGATCTGTCAACTTTCAATTACTCTATAAGTATCTGAATCCATTATGGATATCAATTCTAATCAGGCCTCTGCCTGAGCCCATTCCTTCCGGCCTTCACTTCTTCGGCGATTTGGTCGGCGTCGGCTTCGGCGTCGGGCGCGCCTTGCGCGGTGGGTTCTCGCGCGTCTCGGGAGCGATCCGTTCCGCCGGCTGAGGCCGCTCGTGAACGACCGGAGGCGCCTGCACGCGCTCGACGGGAGCGCGCCGCTGCGTCGGCTCGGGCGGGGGCGAAGGAGCGGCGGTGGTCACGGGCCGCGACGTCGGCCGCGCGACGCTGGAACGGTCCGGCGGCCGGGCGGCTTCGGGGGGTCGCCCCGATGGGGGCGTCGTTGCGCGCGGGGGCGCCGGCGGCGAAGACCGCGAAGGCGCTGCGTTTGACGGAGGGCGTGGGGGCGCAGTCGGTTCGGGATGGGCGCTGCCGCCCCGGGGCGCGAGCGTGACTGCTCCCGATGCGGGGGCGGCCGGCCGCGAGCGCGCCGCCGCGCGACCGGAGTCCTGCGACGAGAGCCGCGCGGCGTCGGCGGGGGCCACGGGAGTGCCGCCCTTCTCCCGAATCACGGGGAGCTTTGCGTCGAAGCGCGGGGGCGGGGGCGGCGGCGCGACCCGCGTCACGACCTGACGCGACGCGACCGCGGCGGGGGGCCTGGCGGCGGGCGCCTCGCGCGTCGTCATCCGGAGCGATGCGCGGGTCGGCACGACCGGGACCGGACCGCGCAGGACGGGCGCCGACTCGATCGAGCGGATCACCGTCCGGTCGCGCACGACGTCGCGTGCCACGGAACGGCCCGACACGAAGACGGTCTGGTTGACGACGGTCACGTAGGTCCGGTTGACGTACGTGACCTGCGTGACGTTGACGGTCGGTCCGTGCCGCCACCAGGGGTAGTACGGATCGTGCGGCGCCAGGGGAAACCAGCCGACGTAGCCGGCCGTGCCGCCGACGAAAGCCACGAGCGCGGGAGAATACGCGACGACGCGCACCGTGGGCGCGACCGGCACCCAGTACCAGCCCGTCCCCCAATACGTCCAGCGGCCGTAGTGGTACGGCGCCCAGCCCCACGGCTCGGCGGCGACCCAGGTCCAGCCCCAGGGGTCCTGCCAGATCCAGCGCCCCGCACGATACGGGGCCCAGCCGGCTTCGACCCCGACGGGAGACCAGGCCCAGCCGTATTCGGGGATCTGTTGCCAGCGGCCGTACTGATCGAGGTCCTCGACTCCGGCGACGTCCGCCGTCACGTACGCGTACGACCGCGCCTGCGCCAGATGCCGGTCGCGCTCCTCGACCCACCGGTCCCAGCCGTCCGGGCCCGGCAGAGCCACGACCTCGTAGCGCGGTGCGTCGACGCCGTCGATGTCCAGCTCCTCGCCGGCCGCCAGCGTCACCTGGCCGCCGCCCGCAGTCGCGACGGCGCGGCCGCGACGTACCCGCACCCGCGAGTCGCCGCTGTCGTTCACGTCCACGCGGTAGTCCCCGGGACGCTCCAGGGTGATCGCGGCGTTAGGCGTGTCGACCTCGAAGACCTCGTCGTCGCCGAGGCGCCGGACCGAGAAGGAGGCGGTGCCGAGGGCGAGCGAAAACTGCTCGACGTCGTTGGTCAGGTTCAAAGCCTGGAGGTCGGTGCGGGAGGCCAGGCGCACGAGGTTGCCGCCGTGCACCTGGAGCTCGATCCGGCCGTCGTCGCCCGTCCAGACCCGGTCGCCCAGAGTCATGGGCACGTTGAGGTCGGCCGTTTGCCAGTCGTCGGGGTCGTCGCCCCTCGCAAAGGAGACGCTTCCGGCCACGAGCGAGACTCGGGCGACGGTCTGCTGGATGTCCTGCTCGAGGGCCTGCGCGCGGGACGGGCGGCGGCGCGGTCCTGCCGCGGCGGTGGAGGAGCGGGCGCGGTCGTGTCGCAGGCGAGCGAGGCGAAGAGCAAGGCCCCGGCGGTCCAGCGTGATGGGTGCGATCATGGCGAAACTATAGCTCCCGCCGCGTTTAGACTTGCTTCGCGATGGAAGGTCCGCGTGTCGCGCATCCGCCCGAGCGGCCGCTCGCGATCTTCGACGGCGACTGCGGGTTCTGCCGCGCGTGGATCGCCCGCTGGAAGGCCCTGACCGGGTCGAAGGTGGACTACGCGACGTCGCAGGAGGTCGCCGCGCGGTTCCCGGAGATCCCGCGGGAGGCCTTCGTCCGCGCCTTTCAGCTCGTCCTTCCGGACGGCCGGGTGCTCGAGGGGGCCGAGGCGGTCTTCGCCACGCTCGCGGAGAAGCCGGGCGGCAGCCTGCTCGCCGCGGCGTACGCGCGCGTGCCGGGTGTCGCGCCACTCTCGGAGCTCGCGTATCGGATGGTCGCAGTCATCGCCCGACGGCGACCGCGCTGACTCGCTTCTTCTGGGGCCGCTCGGTCGCGAAGCCCACGTACTTCGGCGCGACGGCCCTCTTTACACGCCTGCTCGGGCTCTCATACCTGGCCGCGTTCCTGTCGCTGTGGGTCCAGGTGGACGGCCTGGTCGGCGAGCGGGGGATCCTTCCGATCGGGCGCTATCTCGATTGGGTTCGCGCGCAGACCGGGGCGGAGCGCTACGGACTCCTGCCGACGCTCTGCTGGCTGTCCTCGAGCGACGCGTTCCTGCATGTTCTCTGCGGCGCCGGCGCGGTCGCGGGCCTCTGCCTCGCCGCGGGTCTTCTTCCCGCCGTGAGCGCGCGCGGCCGCGTGGGCGCTCTACCTGTCGGTCGCCATCGCCGGGCAGGTCTTCCTCGAGTTCCAGTGGGACTTCCTGCTGCTCGAGACGGGGCTGCTCGCGATCTTCCTGGTTTCGCCGCGGCGCCTGCGCTTCGGAGCCGGCCTCGCGGCCTCGCCCGTCGCGCTCTTTCTCTTGCGATGGCTCCTCTTCCGGCTGACGTTCTCCTCGGGCTGGGTCAAGCTCTCGAGCGGCGATCCGAGCTGGAGGAGCCTGTCGGCCCTGCGCTTCCACTACGAGACGCAGCCCCTGCCCCCCTGGACGGCCTGGTTCATGCACCAGCTGCCGCCGTGGTTCCAGACGGTTTCGGCCCTTTTTCTCTTCTTCGTCGAGCTCGTGGTTCCCTTCCTCTACTTCGCGCCCCGTCGGCTGCGCGTCTTCGCCTGCGTGATGACGGTGCTGCTGCAGCTCCTGATCGCCGGGACCGGCAACTATGCCTTCTTCAACCTCCTGACGGTTGCGCTCGCCGTGCTTCTCGTGGACGACCAGTCCCTGCCGGAGTGCTGGAGGAACCGCGCGGAGGCGGCCACCCTCCCGCTTCGCCGCTGGCCGAGGCTCGTGCTCGCGTCCATCGCGGTCGTCGCGCTCTTTGCCTCGGGCATCGAGTTCGCCGCCACGCTCGACCGTTCCCTCGCGCTGCCGGGCCCGGTCGTCGCGGCCGTACGGCGGCTGGGCGCGTTCCGAAGCTTCAACGGCTACGGCCTCTTCATGGTCATGACGACCGAGAGGCCGGAGATCGTCGTCGAGGGCAGCCGCGACGGCGTGGTATGGCGCCCGTACGAGTTCCGCTGGAAGCCGGGCGACCCCGTGCGCCGTCCGCGCTTCGTCGCGCCCGCACCAGCCGCGCCTCGACTGGCAGATGTGGTTCGCGGCCCTCGGCGGCTACGAGCAGAACCCGTGGCTCGGGCGCTTTCTCGAGCGCCTGCTCGAAGGCTCGCCCGAAGTCGCGGCGCTTCTGGCGAACGATCCGTTCCCGGGCCGGCCGCCGCCGCTACGTGCGCGCCGTGCTCTACGACTACCGCTTCACGAACGCCGCCGAGCGCGGCCGGACCGGCGCCTGGTGGAAGCGGCGTGTCCTGGGGCTCTATGCGCCCGTTCTCGAGAAGCGCGGAGGCTAGCGGCGGCCGCAAGAATCAGAATTCCGTGCGGTTGGAGGTGGCGCCTTGGAGCCGGCGCCGGTGTTAGGATCCTTGCCACGGAGGTCTCCCATGAGGAAATTTCTCTCTCTCGTTGCTCTGTGCGTAGCCACGCCCTTACTGGCTCAAGATACAGACATTGAACAGCAACGCCGCACGAAAATCGCTTCCGAAGCGGAAGCCGCGATCAGCGGTTTGTCGCCGAAGGCTGAGCAAGCATGTACTTCGACTCCGATTGTCTGCCCGTACACTGGCGGCGGGACTCTTAGCTCGACGTCTTGTATTCACACCTACTCGGATCCTTCGTTGAATAGCTACCTTGATTACTACACTTTCCAGGCGACCACTGGTCAGACCATCGTGGCGACAATGGACTCGAGCGTGTTCGCCACGTACATGAGCCTTGAGAATTCAGCTGGCACCACTGTTGCCTTCGATACGCGAGGCAGCGGCAACAGCGTCTCGGTAACGTACACGGTGCCGGTTGCAGGAACGTACACGATTCTTGCCGAAGCCCTCTACGGGATCGCGGACTCTGTCCCCCACAGCGGCCCCTACACCTTGAGTGTCACCGGCTGCGTCGGCACCGGTGGTGGTGGCGGGGGAGACGGTGGCGGCGCTTGCGGCTCAACAACCGTCAACTGCCTGAATAACAACCGGTTCAAGGTCTCGGTGACCTGGAACGCCAACGGCACCAACGGCACGGGTAAGGCAGTTCGGCTGACCGATGATACCGGATACTTTTGGTTCTTCAGCGACACGAACGTAGAGCTTGTGGTGAAAGTGCTGGATGGGCGTACCATCAACAACCACTTCTGGGTGTTCTACGGCGCGCTTTCAAACGTCCAGTACACGATTACCGTTTACGACACGACCACGGGCACCAGCAAGAACTACACGAATCCCTCTGGCCAGCTCGCGTCGGTAGCCGATACCTCAGCTTTCTAGGTCTCTGCTCTTCACTCGCCCTCAGTGCCTCAGGGCGCTGAGGGCTTTCTTTTTGACCCTCTTTGGGAATCGAGCTACGCAATGCTGACCCGATTCACCATGAAGTTCGCGGGAGGAGGACTGGGACTCGATGCTTTGATAGGGTCCTATACCCCGAATCTTTCCGCGCTCCACGAGAGGCCGAGCTCGCCCGGCGGGGCCATGTAGCCGGCGAGGGCCGAGGCGGCGACGACGGCGGGACTGGCGAGAAAGCCTTCGCCGCCGTACCCCATCCGGTTCTGCCAGTTACGGTTGAAGGACGTGATGGCGCGCTGGCCCTTCGTCAGCGCGTCGGGACCCTGGCCGAAGCACGGGCCGCACCACGACTGACGGATCTGACCACCCGCCGAGCGGAAGACCTCGGCGATCGACTCGCCCGCCAGGCGCGGGTCCGGTCTCTCGATCTGACGGCCGACGCCTCCCGAGCCCGGGAAGATCGTGAACGTCCGAGCGACCTTGCGGAACCCGAGCTCGCGCGCGGCCCTGAGCACGAGGGCGGCCGAGAGCAGGTCGTCGTACCCGCCGTTGGTGCAGGAGCCGATCATCGCCTTGTCGAAGGTGATCCTCTCTCGCGCCACCTCTTCGGCGGAGAAGGCGTTGCCCGGAGCAAACGGCTTGGCGATCATCGGCGCGATCTCCGAGAGAGCGAGCGTCTCGTCGATTTCGTAGGCGGCGTCGCGCCCCGGGGCGACGCTTGGATAGGGCAGCGCATCGATCCCCTTGGCGCGGTACCAGGCATCGGTGATCTCGTCCTGCGCGAAGATCCCGTTCAGGGCCTCGGCCTCGGCCATCATGTTGGCGATCGTGTTGCGAAATGCGATCGGAAGCTGCCGCTCGGCGTCCACGAACTCGACCGACATCCCCTGGGACTGCTTCGCCCCCCAGCGCCGCAGGAGCTCGAGCACGATGTCCTTGCCCGAGACCCACGGCTGGAGTTTGCCGGCGAGGACGACGCGGCGCTGCGGGGCGAGCGTGAAGTAGATGTACCCCGTCGCCCAGCCGAAGCCGAGAGTCGTCGAGCCCACGCCGAACCCGACCGCTCCGTAGGCGCCGTAGGCGCGGCTGTGCGAGTCGGCGCCCGGGATGAACTGCCCGGGCAGCACGAGCCCCTGCTCGGGAAAGTAGAAGTGGAAGATGCCGTCGCCGGGGTCGGCGTAGTACGGCTTCTCGAGGCCGTGCAGGCGGGCGAACTCCCGGCCGATCGCGGTCTGCCGGTCGTCGTCCTGCCGGCCGGTGAACACGAAGTGGTCGTTGGCGATCGCGGCCTGGCGCGGATGGATCGAGTGGCCGCCGGTGATCTGGTTGAACGTGTGGATCGCGAAGGGCGCGGTTCCGTCGGAAGCCGGAAGAAGGTCGGCGTACACGCGCAGGGTCGCCCCCGGCCTGCACGGCCGCGTCCCGGTCCACGCGGTGCGCCCAGACGATCTGCTCGGTCGTCGTCATCCGGCGGGCGAGCTCCGGGTCCGGCCAGACGATCTCGGGCCGCCTCGCGACCGAGGAGCGGAACTCGCGGCGGCCCACGGCGAAGATGCCCCCGCTCGAGCGGATCTCCTCTTCCTTGGGCGACAGGGGCACGGGCGCATAGGTCTTGCCCTGCGTCTCGTTCGTCAGGCGCCGCGTGGCCGGGTCGAACGCGAAGCCGTCCCCGTCGCGCGCGTCCTCGACCGCCTCGGGGCACTGCACGACGTGGAGGCCGAGGTTGAACGCGTTGCGGCGGAAGATGTCGCCCATGCCGTGGCTGCAGACGACGACGAGCTCGAGGCCCTCTTCCTCGGCGACGCCCTTCAGTCCGGCCGGGCTCATCTCGCGCGAGGAGCCGATCGCGAAGCGCTCGCCCGCGACGAGGAAGGTCTCTCCGCGGTGAACGCGCGCCGCGGAAATCGGGCATCAGGTGGCGGAAGGAGCCGGCCTTCCAGCGCTCGTCGAGCGTCTCGAGGCTCTCCGAGACGCAGTCGGCCGCGGGCGTGATCTGGTCGGTGTCGATCGCGTCGAGCTTCTTGCCCGGCGTCTTCGGGTCCCAGAAGATCAGCGCCTTTCCGCGGATCGTGCGCCCGGCGTTCTCGGAGGCGGCGTCGGAGGGCCGGGGCCCCGGCAGCGAGTCGTGCGTGACGCCCGGCTTCAGGCGCGCGGGCTCGATCTTGTGCATTCCCACCATCCTCGAACAGCAACTTCGCGCCGGCCGTTCCCGGCCGGGCGGCGCCATCCTAACTTGAGCCGGGGGGCCAACCCGCTACGGGTTGTTGTCGGAGAGGCTCGCGTTGCGGACACGCTCCTCCCAGGTGCGATCGCGGGCCTCCTCGAAGAGGCGGGCCGCGCGGCTGAAGGCCATTTGTGCGGCGTCGTAGTCGCGCTCCCGCAGGAGTCTGACGCCTTCCTCTTCGCTCCGCGCGCCCTCGCGAAGATCTCGGGCGCCCTCTCGCGCGCGCTCAGGCGGTCCGCCTCGATGCGGGCGATCGCCGCCCTGTAGCGAAGGTCCTCGGCCGGGTGTTTCAACTCCGGGTGGATCTTCCTCGCGGGCCGCGAGGCCGACGCGGCGCGGCCGGTGCGGGGACGAATCCCGGCGGGCAGAAACGGCCCGTAGGTCGCGGGCGCGCTCGGCCAGCGGCGGAAACGGGCCGACGCGGCCATCGTCGGCCAGGCTCGCCCGCCGCCGCGCTCGGGGCCGGAGCCACGGCCTCGCGGGGAGCCGATCCCGCGCGGCCCGCGACGAGAAAGACGCCGGCGGCCACACCCGCGGCCGCGGCGAAGAGCAGCGCCGGCCGCTTCCAGGTCGGGCAGAGCGGGCGCCGGAGCGGACGGCGCCGCCGGCGACGGGGGCCGGGACCGACTCGATCAACTCCGCCGCGTGCTCCTGGACGGCGAGCGGCGCCGGCGCTGGGTCCGGCGGCGACTGGAGCGGTGGTGGCGGGGTCGGGAGGGCCGCGGTCCCGGCCTCGATCGCGACCTCTTCGGCGGGATCGAGGTCGCCGCGGCGGCGGCGGGGCGTGTCCTTCCGGGGGGCGGCCGTCGCCGTGGTCTCTTTCCGCCGCGTCTTCGTCGTCTCGGTGACGACCGGGACTCGTGGACTCCCAGTCCGACGAGGGCGCGACACTCTGGCTCTCCGGATTGAGAAGCTTGTAGAGAAAGAGCGCCAGGTTCGCGGTGAAGAGCGAGAAGGGGTTGCCGGTCACCATCTGCTGGAGCGCGCGGTGCGCCTCGACGGCGGAGGGAAACCGTTGCGCCGGGTCGGCGAGGCAGCGCTGGAGGAAGCCGCCCAGCTCGTCGGAGCGCGGATCGCCGGCGCGCAGCTCCGCCGACGGTGTGTCGAGCGACGGCCGCCGGCCCGTCATGAGCTCGATGAGGATCGCGCCGAGGGAGTAGACGTCGGCTTGCGGCGTGATCTTCCCGTCGCGCCGCACCTCGGGCGCGACGTACGGCGCGATCTCCGCGGTCATCCGCGGCCCGCCGAGCGAGGGCAGGATCCCGTCGGCGACGCCGAAGCCGCCGACGCGCACGACGGCGTCGTGGGAGATCGAGACGAAGCCGGGCCAGAGCAGACCGTGCTCCACCGCGCGCCCTTCCACGGACGTCTGGTGCGCGTGCTCGAGCGCCGCCGCGATCCGCTCGGCGATCAGCAGCGCGTACTCGACGGGGATGCGGATGCCGAAGGCGCGCACGCGCGCGAGCATCGTGTCGAGAGTCCAGCCCGCCGTCTCGTCCCAGGTCATGAAGGGAATCCCGTCCACGAGGTCGAGCTCGGGGCGCACGACGATCGCGTCGTTCGCGAGCGCGGTGTCGCGCAGGCGGTTCTCGTGAACCGTGAGCAGGATCGCTTCGGGGACGAGCTCCTCCGACTGGAGGATGCGCAGACGCACGAACCGGCGCTCGTCGGCGGCGTAAAGGGCCCGGAAGACGGTGCCGAGGGAGTCCTCCGAGAGCTGCGCGACGAGAAGGTAGTCGCCCAGGTGCCGCGAGAGGAAAGGAGCAGGCGTGCTCACGCGAGGCCTCCCGGGCCCCGTGACGCCGAATGCGGCTTGAGCCGACGACTTCCAAACGGCGGTACGGACATATCCTCTTTCGTTTGTTGAGATTGTAGCAGTTTCTGTGCCGGGGCAAGGAGTGGCGGCTAACCCCCGGCCGGGGAAGGAACTGACGGTCCGTGAGTGGCCTGTCCCTCCGGACACGTGACAAAAAAGGGCGGGGCCGCCCACTGACGACTCCGCCGAATTGTCGGGTTCGATTCGGGAAGGGCCTACTTGATCTCGATGAGCTCGACTTCGAAGATCAGCGTGGCGTTGGGGGGAATGGCTCCGCCGGCGCCGCGCGAGCCGTAGCCGAGATCGGGCGGGATGATCAGGATGCGCTGCCCGCCGACCTTCATCGTGGCAACGCCCTCGTCCCAACCCTTGATCACCTGTCCCTTCCCGACCGGGAACGAGAACGGCGTGCCGCGGTCGACCGAGCTGTCAAACTTCTTTCCCTTGGCGCCGTTTTCCCAGAGCCAACCCGTGTAGTGGACGACGGCCATCTGTCCCTTCTGGGGCGAGGCGCCGGTGCCGACCTTGGTGTCCTCGTACTGCAGTCCGCTCGGGGTCTTCGTCATCTTCGACTCGCTCTTCTTCTCCGCCCCCGGGGCCGGGGTGGGCTTGGGGTCGTCAGCGAGCGCCGGCGCCGCGGCAAGGGCTGCGACGAACGCCGCCGACAAAAGCAGGGCCGTCTTTCTCTTCATCGTCTTGCGATTCCTTTCTCGCCCTCCGCGAGGGCCGCGGGAGTCTATCGCAACCCCGGGGTTGCCTTTGCGGGCCGGGCCCGCGGATCATGGCGTCGTGTTGCGCAGCCTCGCCGTTCGCTCCGGCCTCGGAGCCCTCGGGGCCGTCTACTTCGCCCTCGGCGTCGTCTCCGCCCGCGTGGCTCTCATCGGGGCACGGCGCCACGAGGCGGGAATTCCCGGGGCTCTGCGGCTTCTCCTCGAGCGGCCGGGCGGGCCATGGTTACTCGGCGCGGTCGTCGCAGGCCTTGGCGCGATCGCGGTGGTCCATCTCGCCGAGGCCGCGGCGGGGCGCGGCAAGGCGCTCGCGCGGATGGGCCTCGCGGTCAACGGCTTCGGCTACGCCGCGCTGGCCTGGACGGCCGGGCGCCTGCTGCTGCACGTCGGAAGGGGCGGCGGATCCCTCGAGCGTTCGGGCCTCTCGTGGCTGTTCGGCGAGTCGTGGGGGCCGGCCGTCGTCGAAGTCGCGGGCGCCGCGGTGGCGGCCGGGGGCCTGTGGGAGCTCTCTCAGGGCGTGCGGGGGCGTCTGCCGTTCCGGCGCGACCTTCTGCCGAGGCGTCTAGCGCGGTTGCTTTCGGGGCTCGCGCGCTTCGGCCTCGCAGCGCGGGGCCTCGTCCTCTGCGCCCTCGGATACTTTCTCGTTCGCGCGGCCCTCGAACTCGACCCGGGGCGGGCGCGGACGATGGGCGGCGCGGTCCGGGCGTTCTCGGCGACTGCGTTGGGCCCCCTCTTCACCTGCGTCGTGGCGTTCGGCCTGGCCGCCTACGGCGGCTACATGTGGACGCTGATGCTCCTGAAACGTCGCGTGTGACGTCGCTTCGGATCTGCGCCCTTCGGGCGCACCAGGTCGCGGCTCGCCGGGATGCCGGCTCGACCGCGAGCCGGATCCTTCGCTCCGCACCCGCTCCAGCGGCGCGCGCCTCCTCCCTCCCCTCGGTCGGAGACTTCGCGCGCCGGGAGCGAGAGGTCACTGTGCGGCCTTTTTTGTCGCCGTGCTCGCCCGCCCTGCCATACCGAGCGCCGCGAGGGATTCCTTAGGCGCGGGGCTCAACTCGATTGGGCCGACCCTCGCGAGCGCCTCGCGCTATTTCAGGCTTAGCCACGGCGCAGCTTCTTCGCGATCCGCTCGGCCGAGGGCGGATCGAGGTTGGAGAGGACGACGACCGTGTAGCCGGTGTCGAGGTCGGTCTCGAGGGCGTTCACGCCCCCGGTGCCTCCCGCACACCCTCCGTGCCCGAGTGCTTCGCGCGGCGCGCCGGCCGCCGGGGCTTGCCTGCGCGGCGAAGTTAGCCGCGACGAAGGCCCGGATCGCCTCGGCCGTGCCGCCGTCGAAGGCGGTCGGCAGCGCCGCCATGCGACGCCCCTGAGGGGTGTCGGGAGGCCCGACAGCGAAGGCGGGCGAGCCGGCTGCCAGAAGGAGGAAAAGAGAGAAGGCGGCCGGGAGCGCAGACTTCGGGCGGTGCTTCATGCACCGGTCTACGCTCCGGCCGCCCGTGCCGCTAGGCCTTGAGCTTGGCCAGCAGGTCCGTGATCCGTTTCTGGTTGGCCGCGTCCGTGACCATGTTGAGGGCCTTCGTGTAATTCTCGATTGCGCCCTTCTTGTCGCCCTTTTTGGCGAGGGCCTCGGCCAGGCTGTCGTACGTGTTCCAGGAGTCGGGGTGGTCCTTGACGTTCTTGCGAAAGACCGCGATTGCCTCGTCGGTCTTGTCCCTCCCGAGGAGCTGGTAGCCGTAGGCGTTCATGTCGGCTTCCGTGGCGACCTTCATGGCCCTGGCGCGCAGCTCTTCGGCGCCCTTCGCGTCTCCCTTTTTCTCGAGCAGGTCCGCCTTGGTGCGCAGGTTCTGGAAGTTCGCCTGGATCCCGATCGACCGGTCCACCCACTGGATCGCCTGGCCGAGTTCGTAGTCGTTCTGAACGCACCACCGCGCGGCCCCGTTCCAGGGCTGCCAGAAGAACTGGCCCAGGCCGTGGAGCTCGCTCTTCAGGCTGTCGAAG
Source organism: uncultured Acidobacteriota bacterium (assembly GCA_963724465.1). Lineage (GTDB taxonomy): Bacteria > Acidobacteriota > Thermoanaerobaculia > UBA5066 > Gp7-AA6 > DAHUXD01. The sequence goes on from CAVRUT010000014.1 coordinate 120,208, forward strand.
ACGACGGCCTTCGTGTCCATCTCGATCGTGAAGGGGATCTCGAGCTTCTCCCAGTGCAGGACGGCGGTCGTGGAGTTGTCCGTGAGGTTCTCGAAGCGGTATTCGAGGCGCTCCTCGAAGTCCGCCGGCCGGGGGGTGGCCGCAAAACGCAGCACGTCGTCCTTCTGGTCGTAGCTGAAGCTGCCCCAGTTGGTGAAGACCGCGCTCAAGATGACCGTCCAGTCCTTTTCGGTCGGGATCATGTGGAGCCCGTAGGTCCCGGGGGGCAGCTTCTTGCCCCCGACGGTCACGGGAGACGAGAACGCGATCGTCGTGTTCATGTTCGCGCCGGCCCGCCAGACCTCGTTGTACGGGACGAGTCCGCCCCAGATCTTTCTCTTGTTCACGGCGGGGCGGTGGTAGGAAATCGTGATGTTCGTCAGGCCCACCGTTTGGCCGACCGAAGCGGCCGGGCTGGCGTCCGGCAGGCTGAGGGGCGGGGCCTGGGCGAATGCCGTGCCGCCGGCGAGGACGAACGCCGCGAAAGCGAGGACGAAAATCCTCTTCATCGAGCCTCCTTCGAAAGTGCTGGAAGCTCTTACGCGAAAGGCGGGTGGAGGTTTAGGCTGACGCGAGCGGCGGCGGGGGTCTGGCCTCGGCGCACCGGCGTCCGGCTCGCCCGGTGCGGGCTCGACCGGACGCCTGACCCTCGCTTCGCGCTCGCTCCCGCGGCGCGCGGCTCCTCCCTCGGTTACTTCGGGAGACTCCGCGCGCCGCGAGCGGCTATGGCCGGCACGCTGCAAAGTGAGCGGCCCGCGTCTAACCCTCGCAAGCGAAGGCGACGGCTACGCGGCGCTGACCGATGCTGGCGCGTTGCGGGACGTGCTCTGGAGGGCGCGAAACAGCAGGTCCGCCCGGCGCCGCACGCCGTGCTTGACGAGCAGGTTCGAGACGTGGAACTTCGCCGTGCGCTCGGACATCTTGAGCCGCCGCGCGATCTCCTTGTTGGAGAGGTTGTCGAGGAGGGCCTCGAGGACCTGCCGCTCCCGGCGCGTGAGGCCTTCGATGCCCGTGGCGTAGACCTTCAGGGGGACCGTGCAGAGCGCGGAGTCGACGAAGCGGGACAGCAACGCGCGTCCCACCCAGAGGCCGCCGTCCCCCACGGTCCCGAGGGCCTGGGGAAGGGTTCGCGCGGCCTCCCCGTAGGTCAGCAGGCCCTTGACGCCGAGCCGAAGCAACGCGAAGGCGGTGGGGTCGCTGAAACGTTCGGCGAGGACTACGACTCGGGCCGAAGACTGTCGGGCGTGGATGCCGGTGACGACGGCCTCCGTCACGGCCAGCTGCGGATGGGCCTCGACGACGTGAACCGAAGCCCGCGGAACCGCGAGCTTCTCGAAGTCCGGGATCCGGTTGGATTCAAGCCGCCGTGCCAGCAGCCGATACCCGTTGTCGGAGATGAGCTGCTCGAACTGCGGCAGAACCAGCGGATGGCACCAGAATAATCCGACCGTAGATCGATGGACTGCCACCATTCCGGAGGGTAACGGATTCTCCGCGTCCGGGGCAACCCCTAATTTTTACTATGCCGCGCCGCGGCTTGAGCGGGCGGAGTCCGTGCGGCCGTCCGGCAGCTGCGCCGCGGCGTCGGTGTAAACCGGATGGCACCATGCGCGGTACTCGGCGCGCTTCCCCCGGGCGACCTCGAAGTAGAGCGTCCGAAGCGTGGACACGACGGGGCCCATGCGGCCCGCTCCGATCGGACGATGGTCCACGCGCGTGACGGCGGCGATCTGCACGCCGGTGCCGCAGAGGAAGGCCTCGTCGGCGAGCGTGATCTCGGTGCGGTCGATCGAGCGCTCGACGACCGGGACGCCGAGTTCCTTGCGCAGGAGCTCCATCACGGAGCGCCGCGTGATCCCCTCGAGAACGTTGTCGGTGACGGGAGGCGTGATGGCGGTCCCGTTCTTCACGAGGAAGACGTTGGCGGCCGAGGCCTCCGAGAGGTGCCCGTCCTGGTTCAGGACGAGGGCCTCGTCGAAGCCCGCGCGCTGGGCGTCGGTCTTGGCGAACGCCGAGTTGACGTAGGCTCCGGCGATCTTTCCGCGGGGCGGGATCATCGTGTCGTCCACCCGGCGCCACGAGGAGACGGTCACGTGGAGTCCCTCGTCGTTCTCGAGATACCGGCCGTACGGCATCGCGACGATGGAGACCTCCGGCGTGAGGTTGTGGAGGCGCACGCCGATGGACTCGTCGGCGTAGAAGGCGAGCGGGCGCGCGTAGCAGTCCTCGCGGTGGAGCTCGGCTCGCAGCAGCTCGACGAGCGCCTGCGTCAGGCCCTCGGCGGAATAGGGCAGCGCCATGTCGAGCAGGCGCGCCGACTCGAGGAACCGCTGAAAGTGCTCGCGCGGCCGGAAGACGAAGAGCTCGGCCTCGTCCGCGTTCCAGTACGCGCGGATCCCGGCGAAGACGGCGGTGCCGTAGTTCAGGGCGTGCGTCAGCACTCCGACGCGGGCCTCGGAGTAGGGAACGATGCGTCCGCGAAAGAATGCTCGGCCGGGCAGGGTCATGGGCGGCCTCCTTGTCCGTTTTTCACGACCAGTCCACTTTGAGAGTCCACATTCGTTCTATGCTCAAATTGGATATCACGATGGACTCTCGGGAGAGGCGAATCAATAGCCACCTTCGCCCCAAGTGGACCTCGCCGCGATGAACCCCGCGGCCCTGGTCGGGATTCTCGGGAAGTGGTCGGACGGGGACGGGCCCGTCTACCGGCGCCTCGCGCGCGCCCTGGAGGCCGCGATCGACCGGGGCGAGCTCGAGCCCGGATCGCGCCTGCCGGCCGAGCGGGTGCTGGCCGCCGCGCTCGCCGTTTCTCGCACGACGGTCGTCTCGGCCTACGAGGAGTTGCGCGACGGGGAGCGGGTCGAGAGCCGGCGGGGCAGCGGCACGCGCGTGCGCGGGACGCTCTCCCGGGGCCCCGGGCTGCGGCTGCGCGAGGACCCGTCGGGCTCGTTCCGGCGCCATCCCGTGTACCGGAGCCTCGTGGACGGCCCGGGCGACACGATCGAGTTCCTGGGCGCACACCTGCCGGCTCCCGAGATGCTCGCCCCGCGAGCTCTCCCGCGTGGACGAGCGGCTGCTGCGGGATCTGGCGCGCGGGCCCCGGGTACCTGCCGATGGGGTTGCCGGCCCTCCGACAGGCGATCGCGCGCCACCTGACGGCCTGGGGAGTTCCGACCACCGAGGAACAGGTGATGGTCACCCACGGGGCGCAGCAGGCGATCGGCCTTGCCGGCGCTCTCTTTCTCGAGCGCGGCGACACCGTCGTCGTCGAGGACCCGACCTACCTCGGCTCGATCGACATCTTCGCGGGGCTCGGGGCGCGCCTGGCGGCGGTGCCCGTTGGAGGCGACGGCGCCTGGCTCGGCGCCCTGAAGGGTCTCGTGGCGAGGACGGCGCCGCGCCTGATCTACCTCATGCCGACGTTTCACAATCCGACGGGGGCCGTGATGCCGGAGGCGTGCCGCCGCGCCCTGGCCCGGTTCGCGCGCGAGGCGCGGGTCCCGATCCTCGAGGACAACACCCTGGCGGACCTGTCGCTCTCGGGAAAGCCGCCCGCACCCATCGCCGCGTTCGACGCGGCCGCGCCCGTCCTGACCGTGGGCTCGCTCTCCAAGCTCTTCTGGGGCGGGCTGCGGATCGGCTGGATCCGCGGCTCGGAGGAGCTGCTCGCGCGCATCACGCGGCTGAAGATCATGGCGGACCTCGGAGGGTCGCTCGTCGGACAGCTCGGCGCGGTGCGCCTGCTGGCGGAGGCCGAGCGCGTGAAGCAGGCGCGCCGGCGCGAGATGCGCGAGCGGCTCGACCGCCTGACCAGGCTCCTCGCGCGCAGCCTGCCGTCCTGGACGTGGGAGACCCCGGCCGGCGGGCTCTCTCTCTGGGTGAAGCTGCCGCAGGGCGACGCGAACGCGTTCGCGCAGGTCGCTCTGCGCCACGGCGTCGCCGTGGTGCCGGGCACGCTGGCTTCTCCAGGCGGCGGCTGCGCCGACCGCCTGCGGATCCCGTTCGTGCTGGAGGCCGCGGCGATGAAGGAGGGGGTCGAGCGCCTGGCGCGGGCGTGGGCCGCGTACACCGGCGTTTCCGCGAGGCGGACCCGCTCGGCGGGCGTTCTGGTCTGACCCGGCGTCGGACGGGGACTAGTCGGGCGCAGGCGCGGCCTTCAGGTACCTGTCCAGGAACTCCCGGATCGAGCGCCAGGCCGTGATCTCGTTCTTCTTTTTCGTGAACCCGTGGCCCTCGTCAGGAAAAACGACGTACTCGACGGGAACGCCGTTCTTCTTGACGGCGGCGACGATGTCGTCCGACTCCGGCTTGATGACGCGGGGATCGTTGGCGCCCTGAACGACGATGAGCGGCTTGCGGATCTTGTCGGCGTGGAAGAGAGGTGAGGTCTCCGTCAGGAAGCCGCGGTCCTTCCCGGGGTCGCCGATCTCCTTGTAGAGCGCGAGCCGCTCGCCCTCCCACCACTTCGGGATGGATTCGAGCGTTCGGATCCAGGTCGAGTCGGCCGTCGAGTCGGTGAGGGACGTCGGGGCTCCCCGGCCACCGGAACCGCGTTGACGTTGAAGATTCCGGTCCTGTTCGAGGAGAAGAGCAGCGCTTTCTCGTCGGCGGAGCCGCGAAGGCGTCCGCGGCCGCGAGAAGCACGGCCAGCGCTGGGGTCACGCATCGCAAGCCGCGTCTCATCGAGGGCCTCCTCGTTCGTTCCGAAAGGCTACCGCGAAGCCGGGTCATCCGGCCCGAGTGCCGTCGGGCACGGGCCGCTCGGGCACGGCGAGCGCCGGGGTTATGCCGTCGGCATACCCGAGGTCGAAGAGCATCCCTTCGGACATCTCGCCCATCATTTTCCGCGGCTCGAGGTTGACCACGAAGAGCGCCTGCCGCCCGACGAGTAGCCCGGGGTCGGCGCGCTCCCGCTTCATGCCCGAGAGGATCGTTCGGGTGTGGTCCCCGAAATTCACCGTCAGGCGCAGAAGCCTGTCCGACGTCGGGATCTCTTCGACCTTGAGGATCGTCCCGGCGCGGATGTCGATCGCCTCCAGGGCTGAGAAAGGGATGGCGGGCTTGACGGACGCTGGCGTCATGGCTCTCCTCGTTGCACGCGTGCGACCTCGGCGCGGACGTCCTCCAGGCACTGCTCCATCCGATCGCGGTGGGTGCGGAAAGAGAGGACGCAGATTCGGATCGCGAAGCGCCCGCGAAGCATCGTGCCGGTCAGGTAGACGCGCTTGCCGGCGTTGACGCGCTCGAGGAGCTCGCGATTGACGCAGTCGAGAGCGGGTCCGTCGAGACCAGGGCGCGAGAGCCGGAAGGCCACGATCGAGAGCTGCGGCTCGGCGAGGATCTCGATCCCGGGAATGCGCCGCAACTCGTCCGCCGCGAGGTGGGCAAGAGCGAGCTTCTCCTCGAGGTTTGCACGAAACGGCCCGATCCCGTGCATCTTGAGAGGCAGCCAGACGCGCAGCCCCCGGAAGTCGCGGGAGAGCTCGGGCGAGAGCATATTGAAATCCGCGAGGTCTGGATCCTCCTGCATCGAGGGCATGTAGTCGGCGGAAAGCGCGTGCGCGCGCTTCAGGGCCTCGCCGTCGCGGACGAGCAGCGCGCCGGTGCCGTAGGGCAGAAAGAGGCCCTTGTGCGGGTCGAGGACGATCGAATCCGCCCGTTCGATGCCGGCCATGCGGCGTCGGCCCTCCTCGGTCAGCAGGAAAAATCCGCCGTAGGCGGCGTCCACGTGGAACCAGAGCCGCTCGCGCCGCGAGAGGTCGGCCAGCGCCGAGAGGTCGTCGACGGCCCCGGTGTTGGTTGTGCCGGCATTGCCGACGACCAGAAACGGTGTGAAGCCCGCGACGCGGTCGGCCGCGATCGCGTGCACCAGCTCGTCCAGGCGGATGCGAAAGAGGGAATCGGAAGGGACCTCGCGGACCTTGTCCGGCGGAAACCCCGCGAGGAGCGCAGCCTTCTGAACGGCGTGGTGCGTCTGGTCCGAGGCGTACAGCGTGGCCGAAAGGAAGTCCTCGGGGAGGCGGTCGCGGCGCGCCGCGACGATCGCCGAGAAGGTCGCGAGCGACCCCCCGCTCGTCAGGATGCCTCGCGCTCCTGGCGGGTATCCGGCCATGTCGGCGAACCATCGCACGACGTTCGCCTCGATCTGCGCCAGGCCCGGGGCGGCGGCGAAGACGCCCACGTAGCGGTTGACGGAGTCGGCGACGAGGTCGGCGACCGCGGAATGCGGCAAACCGCCTCCTGGAATGTAGGCGAGGTAGCCTGGCCCGGCCGTGTTGAAGCTCTTCGGTATCACACGGTCGAAGAGCAGGTCGAGAAGCTCTTCGGCGGGGCGTCCCGATTCCGGCAGCGGTTCCACGAGTGAGCGAGCGAGTGCGGCGCCGCCCTCGACGTCCGCGGAGGGCTGCTCGGCGAGCGAGCCGACGTGCGCGACGATCCGTGTCGCGGCGGCGTCGATCAGCCTCCGGAACGCCTCCGGCGAGAGCTCCAGGCTGCGGTCTTCGTCGCTCACGCGCTCTAGAGGTGGGCGACCCAGTTTTCGCGGGCCTCGGCCGGCGGCATCCACGGCGGCAGTGGCATGAGCAGCAGAGCCGAGAGCTCGGCGACCATCGGCTCGTACATCGCGCGCAGCTCCGCGAGCTTGCGGTCGGCGTCCGCGTCCGTCCGGAGAGGAATGCGGGCGGCCGAAAGCTGGGCGCGCAGGAGGGCCAGGGCGTCGTCGGGCAGCCGGTCGGGGTCGGGAACCCGGGGCTTGCGGTTCAGGACGCGGGCGAGGTCGGCGACGGCGTGCCGGGCCATCGCGAACGTCAGGCGCGCCTGGCGCCGGCAGTCGGTGTCGACGACGGAAAGGATGAGCGCACAGGAATCGAGGATCGCCGTCATCGCCGCGACCCAGGACTGATTGTCGTGCTGGGACCGGTAGAAGGCGAGAACCGGGAAGGAGACGTGGCTCTCGAGCAGCTCGGCCGACGACCGCTCCCAGTCGCGCAGGAGCTCGACGAGCGCGTCGCTGCCGCCGTCGCCGAGATGTCGCCGAAGGAGCTCGACCGCCGTCGGGGGCGAGCCCGCTCGAGCGTCGAGCAGGGCGATCGACGCCTCGCGCCGCGAGAAGGCCTGGGAGACGACCGGCAGGTATCCGATGACCAGCGCGAGGAACCCGAGACCGATCCCCGACTCGAAGACCGTGAGGAATCTTCCGGCCGGCGAGTGCGGGACGACGTCGCCGAGGCCGAGCGTGAAGAGCGTCGTCCCGCTCATGTAGAGCGTGGTGGGAAAGCTCTCGCTGCCGTCGGGCGACGTCATTCGGGATCCCGAGCCCCAATGCATGAGCGCGAAAGCGAGGACGATGGAGAGTGCCCAGAGCCCGATCAGCAGGAGCAGCCACAGCGGGCCGTAAACGGTCAGGAAGTTCTCGCGGCGGTTGCCGCCGTCCATGCGACGGGCGACCGCGCGCCAGGAGGGCCAGCTCAGCCAGTAGAAGAGAACCGTGAGGCGATTTCCGCGCGAGACGCGGCGCGAGAGCACCATCGTTTCGAAAGCGTCCCAGAGCGTCGCGACGAGCAGGAGCGCGCCCCCGACGATCGTGGCGATCGAAACTTCTGCGCGGATCACGGCGCCATTGAATCACTTTCGGGGCCGGCGGAAGAAAAGACGCCCCGCCGCGGAGGCGGGGCACGGCAAAGGGGAGCGGTTCCCGGGGTCAGCGGGTCTGGGCGTCGTGTTTCTGAGCGTAGATCGAGCGGGAGAGCCGGTTCTGCTGGCGCTCGACGCGGGCGCGCTCGGCTGGCGTGAGCGTTCCGCCGTTCGAAGCGCGCATGTCGCGGATCTCGCGGTTCAGGTGCGCCTCGCGGCCCTCGAGACGGGCCGTCTCGTGCGCCGTGAGCTGTCCGCTCGCGACACCCTGCGCGATGCGCTGCTGCTGCCGCTCCTTGCGGCCGTGGATTTGCCCCGCCTCAGCCGGGGCTGCGGCGAGAAAGGACAGGGCGAAGACCGAGCCGATGGCGAGGACGAGCGTGGACCTTGCGTTCATGTATCGTGCCTCCGAGAGATTCGACGAGCGGCATGGAAGCGAGATTACAGGCCGGGCTGGCCCCGGAACCCGCGTCGTGGCTTCGCTCCCTGCTGGTCGTCGCAGTGGCCCTCGTCGTCGCGGTGCGGGCCCTCCCGCTCGGCCGGGCCTACCTCGACAAGCTGGTCGCCGGGCACGCACCCGCGACGCTGGCCGCTGCCGCCGCCGGCGCAATGGCCGGTTGGGGGCTTCTCTGGCTCGGTCTCGCCCGCCATCCCGGCCTCGCCGCGGCGGCCGTTGGGGCGCTCGCCCTGGTCATGGTCCTCCTCTCCGGCAACGCGGGCGCACTGGCGACTGCCTCCGTGCTTCTGGTGGCGGCGCTCTGCGCGGGCGACCTGGTCTCGCGGCTCGTGCGCAACGCGGACGCGGGCCCCGGGGACCTCCCTTCGGTCTTCGCGGCAGGCCTCGTCGCCGTAGGCCTCGCGGTCCTCCTGCTCGGCGAGGTCGGCCTCCTCTCTCGGGCGTCCCTCGCGGCCCTGCTTGGCCTCGGCGTCTGCGCGCGCGTACGCCGGTTGCCTGTACTCCTCCGGCTCGTCGCGGGCGGTGCGCGTTTGCCCTGGGGCGACGCACCGCGGTGGCTCGAGGCGGGCTGGCTCTCGTTCTCGATCCTCGCACTGGTCGCCGTCTGGGCCGGGGCGCTCGGACCGGACGTCTCGTGGGACGGCCTCGCCTACCACCTGCCGGAGGCGCGCGACGTCGCCACGGCCGGGCGCGTCTTGCCTCTGGCCGACCTCGCGCCCCAGTCGCTTCTCTGGCGCAATCACGACACGTTTCTCTCGGTTGCATTCTTCTTCGGGGGCGAGCGGGTCGCCCGGATTCTGCAGTTCGCCGTCGGCATCGGCGTCTTCGGCGCGAGCCTCGCGCTGACACGGCGCATGCGGATGGGCGGCGCCTCGGCCCTCGTCGTCCTCTCGCTCGCCGCCTTTCCGACGGCGATGCTGCAGTTGCGCGCGACGTACGTCGACTGGCCCGCGGCGCTGCTGGTCGCCGCCGCCGCCGATCAGTTCGCGGCTTGCAAGGGAGATGCGGGCCGCCTGCGTCTGGCCGCGTTTCTCTTCGGCGGCGCCGTGGCGACCAAGGTTTTCGCCCTCGCCGCGGTCCCTGCTCTGGCGATCCTCCTGTGGCGCTCTCGGCCGCGAGCGCGGCAGCTGGCTCTGGCGTGCGCGTGTTTCTTGCTCGCCCTCGGGCCCTGGCTCGCCTGGAGCGCGCGCAGGGCGGGATCGGTCGTCGCGCCCTATGCCACGTCGCCGGCCGAGCTCGTCGCTCGCGTGGCCGGCGGTCATTACGCGACGACCTCGCCGGCCTCGGGCGCGGTCGCGCCTGCGACCCCGCCCTCCGAGCGCGCGGCGCGGCTCGTTCGGCTGCCCTACGATCTCGTATTCCACTCGAGCCGGTTCGAGGCGAACGGCGACGGCTACAACGGGATCTTCGTGCTCGTCTCCCTCGTCGGGCTCGTCGGTTGGGATCGCCGACGCCTGGCGCTGTTTTGCGCCGCTGCCCTTCCGGCTCTGGTACCGTGGTCGCAGCTCTATCTGCCCTCCGTGCGGTACCTCTTTCCCGTATTTCCCCTGTACGCGGTGTTCGTCGCTCACGGGCTCGACAGGCTGACGGGACGCTTTTCGGGTCGCGCGGGCGGGGCGGCCGGGCTCGCGCTCCTCGCGGCGGCCGCTGTCTTTCCGGTCCAGTTCGGATCGAGCGGGCTCGAGTGGCGGGCGGCCCTCGGCCGGATGTCTCGCCAGGAGGTGCTCGCTGCCCGTCTTCCGGACTATTCGCTTGGGAAGCTCCTCGGCCCCGGCGATCGCGTCGTCTTTCTCGGAGAAAACGATCGCTTCTACTGCCCGGCCTCGGCCGGCTGGCGCGACGACTACCTGCCGGTGGCCGCCTGGGGTCGCGACCCCGCCGCCTGGCGTCGGGGCCTCGACGAGCTCGGCATCACGCACGTCCTCCTGCGCTCGGACAGGCGCAAGGGCGAGGGGCCGCTTCTCGAGGCCCTGGGGGACCGGCTCGAGCTCGCGGGCCAAAACGGCCCTGCGATTCTGTACCGGGTGCGGCGCGGACCGCCGACTGCGGTAGAATGAAGCCCTAAACCGGCCAGATGACCGATCCGATCGCCTTCCGCGAGACGACGACGGAAGCGTCCCCGACGGCGGGGCAGCTCCGCGATACGGTGGCCCTGCGCTTCGATCCGTCGCGCCGCGTCATGCTCCGATTCCAGATCAGCCTGACCGGCGACGAGGGGCTGGAAGCCCTGCGGTACGCGCGCCGGACGATGATCCGCGAGGAACGCACGCGCGGCCTCGACTGGGACGAGCCTTCGATGGAGGACCCGTCGATCTCCGGCCACGAGTTGCGCTGGTTCGCCCTCGCCTCCCAGGCGGCCTGGTGCCGCCAGAAAGTTTCGGACCTCGTCGCGCGGGCCAATCGCGCCCTCGCCGGTATGGCCGCGTCCGGGTAGGCCGGCCCAGACCGTTACCTCCGGTAACACTTTGCTCGTCCGCCCTTCGTGGGCTCAGGGCGCGCCTCGGCGCAAATCGCTCTGCTGCGAGACCTTTGGGAGGGGAGCGCGGACGGCACGAGGCTCGCTATGGATGGAGGCCGATGGCCCTTCGCATCGGCTTCTCGGAAATCGAGGCGACCGAGTCGATTGTCCCGTCGTCCGACTCGGCGGCCCCGGCGCTCGCCGACCCGGCGGTGACTCTGCGCTTTCGGCTTGTCTCGGCGGACGATCGGAGCCTCGAGGCCCTGCGCTACGCCCGCCGCGCGATGCTGCGCGAGGAGTGGACCCGCGGTGTCGAAGAGGGCGAGCCGTCGCTCGAGGAGGCCGTCTTCTCCGCCTTCGACGTGGTCTGGTCGGTCCCGGCCTCGCACCGGAGGCGTTGCCGGGCCAAGCTCGAGGAACTCGTCGCGCGCGCGAACCGGGCGCTCGACGACTCGTCGACCGCCGGGCGGTCCTCCCGCGTCGCGTCCGGGCCGCAAACGCCGTAAAATCCTGACGATGAGCGGACGTCGCTTTCGCCGACTCGCGCTCGTCGCCCTGGTCGTGGGCGTCGTCTACTGGGTCTACAAGGACCGCCCGACGGCGACGGGAATCATCGATGCCATTACGGATCCGCTGATGGGTTCGAAGGCGGCCGTCAAAGCCTCCGAGCGCAACCGTGTCGTCGGCGACGCGACGTCCGCGATCTCCGAGCAGACCGACGCGGCCGTCGGGACGCTCCGCGAGGGGATGACGACGGCCGAGGTTCGGGAGCTACTCGGAACCCCCGACAAGATCGAGCAGGATCAGGAGCACGGCATCCCGCGGTCGCGCTGGACCTACACCAAGTTGAAGCGTGTCCTCGTCATGGAGGAAGGGCACGTCGTCTCGATCGTCATCCAGTAGAGAGCCGCTCGGCGCCCGCCGCAGCCGCTCCGTAGAGTCCGAGCTGCGGGTCGAGCACGACGCGCACCGGAATGTCGGCAAGCAGGTCTCTCATCGGCGGCTTGTCGTGGAAAGCCCGTAGAAACGCGGGAGCCTTCAGGGCGGGCAGGATTTTCGGTGCAATGCCCCCCGCCACGTAGACGCCGCCGGTTGCTCGGTACTGGAGCGCGAGGTTGCCCGTCTCCGATCCGTAGATTTCGACGAAGAGATCAAGTGCGGCGCGGCAGAGGCGGTCCCGCCGGGCGAGGCCCAGACTGCTGATCACGGCCGCCGGATCATTGGCGGCCTCGAGTTGCTTGGCCGCCGCCCGGCCCGGGCGGGCGATTCCGTCCTCGGCGAGAAACTCGTAGAGCAGGACGAGCCCCGGGCCCGAGAGAATTCGCTCGCGCGTCGCCCGCCCGAACCGCCGGCGCAGGAACTGCACGAGCCGGTCTTCGAGAGAGCCGCGGGGGCCGAAGTCCACGTGGCCTGCCTCGGACGCGACCACCGTCTCGGCCGCTCCCGCCCTCAAGAGCGCCGCCTGTCCGAGCCCGGTTCCGGCGCCGAGCAGCGCGATGGGGCCACGCGGGTCCGGGCGGCCGCGCGCCAGCGTGGCCAGCTGGCGCAGTCCGAGGAATCTCAGGCCGAGAGCATTCGCGCCGAAGTCGTTGACGAGCGCGACCCGGCGAATCCCGATGCGGCGCGCCAGATGCCGTTCGTCCAGGCGCCAGGAGAGGTTCGTGATCTTCGACTTGCCGTCGCGGACGGGGCCCGCGACTCCGAAACCGGCGGCGGCGGGGCGCGACCCTTCCGTCGAGAGGAAGTCCGCGACGATTTCCTCCAGCCCGTCGTGCTCGGCGCTCCTGTACCGCTCGAGCCGAAGCACCTGGCACCGGCGCTGTCCGATCTCGACGATCGCGACGGCGGTCTTCGTTCCACCCACGTCGCCTGCCAGGATACGCACGGGCGGAAACTACCATCGCGTCCCGGAGTGGCTTAGCATCCCGGACACGGACGCAGCCGCGGGCGCCGTCGGCCTCGCGCGGCCTTCATCCGGCAGGCAAAAAAAGCCCCGGGACGGGGTGGGGCCGCCCGGGGGGCGAAAGGAGGAGGTTGAGAGGTTCCTTTGCTCGCCGTTCTGAGAGTGCAAGCGGGTGGCCATGTGGGGCCAGAACTGTAAAGCTAGATTCTTCAGTCATTTACGAATTCGCTCGGCCGACGTGATGACGAAAATTGTCAGGGGATTCGAGCACCGCGTTGCGACTAATTGCGGTTCCCGGCTCGAAACACGGCGACGGCCGGGCCGGAGGGCGACCCTCGGGCTGGCCTGCCTGCTCGCCCTTGCTGCACTCGGCGGCTGCTCCTACATGTTCTCGGAGAAGCGCACCGTCTACCACTACGAGCCGACGTACGGCGTCGACAGCCCGGAATTCGTGCGCTCGCTCGACGGCCTGGGGACCGAGATGGTTCCCGGCAACGCCGCGCGGCTGCTGGAAAACGGCGACGGAATCTTTCCGGCGATGCTCTCGGCGATCGCCCGGGCAGAGCGCTCGATCAACCTCGAGATCTACATCTTCGACCACGGCGCGATCGCGACGCGCCTTGCCGAGGGCCTTGCCGAACGGGCGCGCGCCGGCGTAGAGGTCCGGCTCCTCGTCGACGCGTGGGGTTCGGACCTCGGTCCCCTCGAGCCGCAGCTCACGTCGGCGGGGGCGCTCGTGCGCATCTACAAGCCGCTCAAGCTCTACTCGATCGACCGCGTGGGAAATCGGACACACCGCAGAATCCTGACGATCGACGGGCGGTTCGGTTTCTGCGGCGGCGTCGGGATCGACGATCGCTGGAAGGGTGATGCTCGGGATCCGTCGGAATGGAGGGACACCATGATCGAGATCGAGGGGCCGGTCGTCCTGCAGCTGCAGCACGTCTTCGCGCAGGACTGGCTCCACACGACCGGCGAAGTCCTCGCCGGCGACCGCCAGTTCCCGGCGGTCGCGCCGGCCGGTCCGATGCTCGCTCAGGCCATCGCGGCCGCCCGCGCCGACTCCATCTCCATGTCCAAGCTGGTGCTCTACATGGCGATCCAGGCCGCCCGCCGCAGCGTCTGGATCGAGAACGCGTACTTCGTCCCCGACCGCCAGATCCGCGAGGGGCTCGCGAGCGCGGCGCGCCGCGGGGTGGACGTCAAGGTCATCGTGCCGGGCGCCCATACGGACGCGCCCAACGTCCGACTGGCCGCGCGCTACCACTACGGGGAACTCCTCGAGGCCGGCGTCGCAATCTACGAGTACCGCCCTACGATGATGCACAACAAGGTGATGGTCGTCGACGGGATCTGGTCCACGGTGGGCTCGATCAACTTCGTCAACCGCTCGATGACGAAGAACGCGGAGGTCAACTTCGCCGTCTACGACAGGGCCTTCGCGGCAGAGGTCGAGACGATGGTCCTTGCCGACCTCGGGCGCTGCGACGTCCTCACCCAGGCGGAGTGGAAGAAGCGCGGCCTCCTCACGCGCGTCGGCGAGTTCTTCTTCTTTCTCTTCTCGGAGAACTACTGAGGCACCGGAGCCCCCATCGAGTAGGATCTCCGACGATGCTCGAGAACCTGATCTCGCTCGACCGGCCCCTCGTAATCTTCGACACGGAGACGACCGGCACCAACCCGCGCGCGGACCGGATCATCGAGATCGCCTGCCTCAAGGTGCATCCCGACGGGCGGCGCGAGCAGTTCCTGAGACGGATAAACCCGGGGATTCCGATCCCCTCGGCATCCACGGCCATCCACGGGATCACGGACTCGGACGTGGCGGGGGAGCCGCGCTTTCGCGAGGTCGCTGCGGACCTGGCGGCATTTCTCGCCGGGGTCGACCTGGCCGGCTACAACATCGCGGGGTTCGATCTGCCGGTTCTGCGGGCAGAGTTTCTGCGGGCGGGCGTCGCCTTCGAGGTGTCGGAGCGTCGCCTCGTCGACGCCCAGCGGATCTTCTTCGCTCGGGAACCGAGGCACCTGGCGGCGGCGGCCCGCTTCTACTGCCAGTCCGAGCACGCGGGGGCGCACGGCGCCCTGGCGGACGCGGAGATGACCCTGCGCGTGCTCGAGGGTCAGCTCGAGCGCTACGTGGAGCTCCCGCGCTCGGTCGGCGAGCTGCACGAGCTCTTCTGCGCGGGGATCGACCAGGACCTGGACCCCGAAGGCCGGATCCGGTTGGTCAACGGCGAGCCGACGATCAACTTCGGCAGGAATCGCGGAAGGTTGCTGCGCGAGCTCGCGCGCGAGGAGCCCGGCTTCCTGCGCTGGATCCTGAAGGGCGACTTCTCCGAGCCGGTCAAGGCGATCGCACGAAAGTATTTGCCGGAGGGCCAGTAGGGGAAAAACTCGAAATCCGAAGCGCGAAATCCGAAAACGAGATCCTTTTCAGGACCCTGGTTTCGAATTTCGGATTTCGAATTTCGGGTTTTCGATCTGACCTACGGCCGGGTGGTCTTCTTGAACCTGAGCGTTTCGCCGCTGTCCGCGTTGCGCAGGCGTATGGCCCCGGGCTCGATCTCGACGCTCCACTTCCCGATCGCGCCGCGCATCGCCAGCGCGCAGGTCGTCGAGCCGAGTGTGTCCCCGCCAAAGCCGTCGCCACGCGGATTCATGACGAAGCTGCACGCGGAGGAAAGCTCGCGCTCCGTGAAACGTCCTGCGTCGTTCGAGAGGGCGGTGACCTGCGGGTCGAAATGTGGAATGTACGTGAAGTAGATGTCGTCGCCCTGGGTCTCGAGGCGGATGACGCCCTGCTGCACGACGTTGTCCTTTTCGAACCTCCCGGACACCGAAAGGAACAGGTCGTACGGACGCGCCGGCTCGAGCGTGACAGGCGAGAGGTTGAGCGTCAGGTGATTGCCGGGCGTCGAGCCCTCCCAGATCCCGGAGAACATCGAAGAGATCTGGTAGATGCGCGAGTCGGTCGGCTCGGCCAGAGCCCGCGGCGCGAGCGCGGCGGCGGCGAGCAATGCGGCTGCGAGGTGTTTCCTCATGATCCCTCCTGCGGTTGCGATTCTCGTTCCAGGCTCGCGGGGCGGGGAGCACCGAGGCGCCGCGCCGCCAAGTGGCTGTGGCTCATCGCTTAGGCTCCGCACGCATCGGGGTCCCAGGCCCCGGCGGAAGCGTCGGGCGTCCCCGCGCGGGGACGAAATGCGCCGATAGCGGGCAGGGCGCGCAGTCCCTTGACCGTGCGCTCGAGCGCCTTCTGGTACGCCTCCGTGAGCGACTCCTTCTCGTTGTCCGAGCCTCGGTAGTTGGGCCGGGAGACTTCCTCGTTGGCCTGGAATTCCGTCAGAGTACGGCCTCCCGCGTTCTGGGCGCGCACGGTCCACTCGACGGCCGCCTCCCAGGACGTGTTCTCCTCGAGACGCGATCGGAACCGGTGGACCTCGATCGTGATCGTCTCGGCACCCGGGACCGGCCCCGACGTCCACTTGCAGTCCGGGAAGGACTTCTGGATTCCGACCCGAATCGCGCCGACGACCTTCTCCGAGCCGTCGGGCTCGGCCCGCTGGTCCAGGATTTCGAGGCTCCACGCCGCGCGGCCTCCGGGACAGGTGATCTCGGGGTCGGCGTAGGTCGCGGGCCGCACGGTTGCGGGCCCGCAGGCTGCGGCCGAGGCCGCGATCCAGCCGAGAAGAAGAACGCCCCCTCGCATGGCGTCAATCAGAACGCCGGGCCGAGGTCCGATTCTTCCGGGTCTTCGGGCCCGCGTCGCCCGAGGCGGGCCGCCCCTTCTCGTAGAGGGCGGCCATCGTCCGCGCTTCCGCGGCCAGATCCGCGACGAGCTCGGGCGGCGAGAGGGCGGTGGCATGCCGCCCGTAGGCCAGAATGAAGCGTCTCGCCTCGCGCAGGGACTCGGCCGGAAGCTCCAGGATGGCTCCTCCGTCGGGAGCCCCCTCGATCTTCTGCTGCGGGTGCCAGACCATCTCGCGCACCTCGCCGGAGACCTCGGGCGAGAAGCGCACGCGGAACCGGAAGGCCCGGCCTTTTCCCACGAAGATCCCGAAAGTGTTCCGAAAGAACGCGTCGGCGTCGAAGCTCTTCGGAATCGCGTACCGCTCCGAGGTCAGGCGCGGGCTCTCGATGCGGGCGAGATAGAAATTCTTGACCTGGTCCTGCGCCTGGTCCTCGGCGAGGACCATCCAGTCGCGGCCGGCGAGGACGAATGCGTAGGGGCGGATGACGCGCGGCTCGCCGGGTCCTTCGCCGGGCCGGCGGTACCGGATCGAAAGGGCGATGCCTTTCTGCAGCGATTCGGCGACCGCCTGCCACGTGTCTTCGCGAACGGGGCGAAACGCGGTGGCGCGCAGCGCGAGCTTCTCGCGGACGATCTCGGGGCGCAGGCGCACGGCCGGCGGCATGAGCTGCGCGAGGCGCTCGTAGCAGGAGCGCAGGCTGTGCGCGAGCGGCGTGCCGCCGAGCAGCTGGAGCACCTGCGCCGCAACGCCGATCGAGAAGACGTCCTGGCCGTCCACTGGCAGGAACGGGAGCACGTAGTCCTCGCGGGCGTACGCGTAGCCGTTCTCTTCGCGGCGGAACTCGATTGGCGCCTCGAGCTCGTCGCGGAGGTAGTCGAGGTCGCGCTGCACGGTTTTCGAGGAGACGGAAAGCTCCGCCGAAAGCGAGCTCGTGTTGGGAAACCGGCCCTCCTTGATTTCGTGGTGGATGATCTGGAGCCGGCGCCAGAGCGGACGGTCTTTGAAGGCGCCTCGACGACCCACGGCGCGATTCTCCGGGCAGCGCCCTCTCGAGCGCAACGACCGATTGCCAGAAAGTGTCTTCGTTGTGCCGGCCGACACCAACAGGTCTGTCAGCGGCGGCCAGGGCATGCGGGTCAAGGTGCTGAAAACAGGCACCTTGACGGAGCCCGGGTCGGTGGCCTGCCGCTTGCTCGAAAGGAGGGTGCCATGCAAATCCCCTACGACCTCGAGTTCGTCGAGAACCGGCCGACGGTCGCCGTGCGCGCCGTCGCGCTGCGCCAGCCCCTCCCGGCCTGGCGCGACCGGCGCCCCGTGGGCCAGCGCGATGCGCTCGACCGCCTGCTGTACTGGGCGTTCCGGGTCGTCCGCCGGCTCGATCGGTAGTTCCGGTTCCCGTTTTCGAGTTTCAGGATTCCGGAGTCGGAACCTGAAACGTGAGCCCTATTTGAGCAGGGGCAGGATCTCCTTTGCCGTTCCCGCTTCCTTCCCGCCCGGCTCGAGCTCCAGGTACTTCTGCAGGTGTTCCTTGGCGGTGGCCTTGTGGTTGAGGTTGAAGGCCGCCATGCCCAGATAGAACTGGGCGTTGGCGAAGTCGGGCTTGGCCTCGACGGCTTTCGTCAGCATGGCCTCCGCGTCCTTCATCTTGCCCTTGTTGTAGGCCTCGATGCCCTTGTTGTAGAGGATCTCCGGCGAGTCCGGGTTCGCCTCCGCGTAGCGGGCGGTCCACTCGGCCGCGGCCTTCTTGTCGCCGGCGGCCTTCGCCGCGTCCGCGAGCATGGGATAGAGGTTCGTGAGCGTGGGATCGAGGTCGACGGCCTTCCCGCCGTACTCCAGGGTCTTCGCCCAGTCCTTCTTGTCGTAAGCGAGGTTCGCCAGCGCCTGCCAGCCGGCGGGCAGATCCGGGTTCTTCTTGACCGCCTCCTGGAATTTCGCCTCGGCGGTGCCCTTGTCGCCGGAATTCATCGCGTCGACCCCGGCATTGAACGCGAGGACGGCCTGTTCGTTGCTCGAGGAAGGCGCGATAACGGGGGCGGCCGCGGCTCCGGCGGCCGGCCTCGCCTCCGAAGTCTTGAGCAGCTTCATGTCCACCGTGCCCTGGTCGTTGACCGGGATCTTCTTGTCTTCGCCCGCGGTGACGAAGCCCTGCTTCTCGAACGAGACGTGGTACGGCATGGTGCAGTCGTTGATCACCGTGCTGTATTTGCCCCTGGCGTCCGTGTTGAGAGTGAGCTTGAGGGTGCTCAATTTCGGCGTCGTCACGATCACCGTGACGCCCTCGAGGGGTGCGCCCGAGGAATCGGTCACCGTTCCGAGCAGCCGGCACTGAGCGCCGGCCTGGAGAAATCCGGCCGACAGGAACGCCCCGAGCGCCGCGGCGATCCGCATCTTGAGCTTCATCGTCTCTCCTCGGGCGGCGACAACTCGTCCCGGCCTGCCGCCCCTTCGTCCGCGATTCTATGGGAGTCAGCCCGGAAGGGAAAACGGGCCCGGGAGCGCCGGGATTCCGGCGCCGGAGACGGATCTAGGCCCGGGCCCGCCCGGGCGAGTCGGACGCGCGCGGAATCGCCTGCAGCACCTCCCCGACGGCCCGATACCGCCCCATCGGCATGATGTGGATCCCGCGCGCGAGGCCGGAAATCCCTGCGGCGAGCTCCCGCGCGATCGCGACGCCCTCCGCCCGCTCGTGCTCGGCGCCGCGCTCGGCGGCCCGCCGCATCCGTTCCTGGATCGCCTGCGGGACGACGATGCCCGGGACCTCGTTGGCGAAAAAGAGGGTCTGCTTGAGCGAGAGCAGCGGAATCAGCCCGACGAGAACCGGGATCGCCCGGGCCTCGGGCCGCGCGAGGAAACGGGCAAGAGCTTCGAGGTCGTAGACGGGCTGGGTCTGAGCGAACGTCGCTCCAGCCTCGATCTTCGCGCGCAGCTTGGAGAACTCCACCTCCTGATCGGCGGCGGCCGGGTTGGCCGCGCACGCGACGGCGAACCGGGTCGGCGCCCCGATGGCGTTTCCGGCGAGGTCCGCTCCGGAATTGAGCCCTTTCGCGATCCGCAGCAGGCCGAGGACATCCACCTCGGAGACCTGCTTGGCCTGCGGGTAGTCGCCGATTTTCAGCGGGTCGCCCCCGAGACAGAGGATCGCCTTGACGCCGAGCCCCGCCGCGCCGAGCAGGTCCGACTGGAGGCCGAGCACGTTGCGGTCGCGCGTGGTGATCTGGACGACGGCGTCCACGCCGGTCTCGCGCTGGATCAGGGCCGCGACCGCGATCGAGGACATGCGCAGGCGCGCCATCGGGTTGTCCGTCACGTTGACGGCATCCACACCCTCGGCCTTCATGCGGCGCGCGCCCTCGATGGCCGCGGATGAGTCGGCGCCTCTGGGCGGCTCGACCTCGGCCGTGATCACGAACTCTTGGGCGTCGCCGAGCTTGCGCTTTAAACGCGAGGTCTCGACGGCGGCCTCGGCCACGTGCTCGACCGCGGCCTCGACGACGACCGAGGCGGAGCGGGCGCCGAGGGCGCGCTTGGCACCCGAGACTTCGCGGGCCATCGCACGGATGTGCTCGGGCGTCGTACCGCAGCAGCCGCCCACGATCGCCGCGCCCGACGCGACGAACGCCGCGGCGTACTCGCGCAGGTAGTCGGGCGAGGAGAGGTAGACGTTGCGCCCGTGGACGATGCTCGGGTAGCCGGCGTTCGGCATCACGGACAGAGGCACGCCGATCGACGCGGGCAGCTTCGAAAAGACGTCGTGAGTCTCCTGCGGGCCCAGGGTGCAGTTCATCCCGACGGCGTCCGCGCCGGCCATGGCGAGGGTCGGCAGGGCGTGCGCGGCGGCCTCGCCGAAAGCGGTGCGGCCGTCGGCAAGAAAGGTCATCTCCGCGACGATGGGAATCCCGGAGGAGAGTCCCCGCACCGCTCGAACCGCCTCGGCCGCTTCGAGCAGGTTGCCGAAGGTCTCGAGCAGGACGAGGTCCACGCCGGCGTCCAGCAGCACCCGCGCCTGCTCCTCGAAGATCTCGCGCACCTGCGTGAGCTGAAGCGAGCCGTACGGCTTGACGAGAGCGCCGAGGGGGCCGAGCGAGCCCGCGACGAAGACGAGCTCGCCCGCCGCGGCCTCGCGAGCCAGGCGCGCCCCCTCCCGGTTGATCTTATCGAGGGAGTCGGCCCACTCGTGCGTCGTGAGCTTGACGCGGTTTGCGTCCCAGGTGTTCGTCGTGATGATCCGGGAGCCCGCGGCGATGTAGTCGTCGTGCACCTCGCGAACCGAGTCGGGGTCCGAGAGGTTCAGCGGCGACCGCGCCTGGTCGGGCGAGGCGCCGCGGGACGTCAGCAGCGTCCCGATCGCGCCGTCGGCGAGCAGGACCTCCTCGGCCAGAGCCTTGCGAAAGTCTTTTTTCATCTCACGCCAAACGAAAAAGCCTCTCGATGCGAGAGGCGCCGGCCCTGACGGCCGTATCGCGGCGCCCCCATCTTTTTCTCCGAAAGAGAGAAATCCGGACTTGGCACCTGTCGATGCCGCGCCGCGATGCGCGGATCCGGTTGCCGTGGGGTCGTCGGGCCGGTCCCTCGCCCACTCTGGATGCGGCCGGATCACCTCGCGGCGACCCGGGCGGGTCAAAGAGCTTCAGGGACAGTAGACCCGCCTCCCGCGCGTGTCAACGAGTCGGGTAGCCCCGGGGGGAGCCGGAGGAGCTAGAATGACCTGTCCTCACGGGTCGGGCACTCCATCGGCTCCTCGAGAAAGGAGCCGGAGATGATCCCGATTCTCGTCCTTCCCCTGCTGTGCCTGTTTGCCGGAAGCCCGCCCGCCGCGGTCTGGGAGGAAGTCCGCCTCACGGTCTTCCGGGATCCCTACACCTCGAGCGATCAGGTCACTCTCTGCCGAGTCCGCGCCGACAACCTGGGAGGCCGCCGCTGGTCCGGCCGCGCGCTCGCTTTCGAGGTCCGGGCGCTCGGCGCGGAGCCGGGCGCCCGAGCGCGCGGGCGATTTGGCCTGGTGCTCGAGCCGCACGGCTCGCTCGAGACGCTCGTCGCCCTGCCGGGGCGGCACGACCGCTTCGAGGTGGTTCCGGCCCCGCTGCGGGAGTCCGAAGAGAGCGAGCAGAAGGTGAGGCGAAAGTCGGGTCGGCGTAAGCCTCGACTGGCTCGCTGACTCCGCTACAATGACCGCGCATGAAAGTCCTCGTCGTCGGCGGGGGAGGGCGCGAACACGCCCTGTGCTCCTCACTGCACAGGAGCCCACTCGTCGAAGAGATCTTCTGCGCGCCGGGAAACCCGGGCATTGCCGAAGTCGCCGACTGCCTTCCCGTCGCCGCGGGCGACATCGTGGAGATTGCCGACCTGGCCGAGACCCTCCACGTGGACCTGACGGTCGTCGGCCCGGAGCTGCCACTCTCGCTCGGGATCGTCGACGAGTTCACCAAGCGCGAGCTGCCGATCTTCGGCCCCTCGCGCCTGGCGGCGCAGATCGAGACGTCGAAGGTCTTCTCGAAGGAATTCTTCTGGCGCCATTCGATCCCGACGGCCGGGGCCAGCGTGTGCCAGACGGGGGAGGAAGCGCGCAAGGCCATCAAACGCTTCGGCTTCCCCGTAGTGCTCAAGGCCGACGGCCTCGCCGGCGGCAAGGGCGTGCTCATCGTCGAGTCGGACGAGGACGCCGAGAGGGCGCTGCGCCTCTTCTTCCAGGAGCGGATCTTCGGGGCGGCAGGAGACCGGATCGTGGTCGAGGAGTTCCTGCGCGGCCAGGAGGCGTCCTTCCTCGTTCTCTTCGACGGCGAGGTCGCGGTGCCCCTGCCGACCGCGCGCGATTACAAGAGGGTCTACGACGGCGACCGCGGCCCGAACACGGGGGGCATGGGCGCTCATTCTCCGGCCGGCGTCCTGAACGCCGAGACCGCGTCGCAGGCCCTCAAGGACATCTTGTGGCCCACGTTCCGCGGGCTCCAGGCCGAGGGCCGGGGCTTCCGCGGCGTGCTGTACGCCGGGCTCATGGTGACCGACACGGGCCCGAAGGTCCTCGAGTACAACGCGCGTTTCGGGGACCCGGAGACCGAGGTCATCCTGCCGCGCGTGACCTCCGACATGGCCGACGTCCTTCTCGCCGCGGCGCGCGGAGGTCTCGAGCGCTTCCTCCCGCTCGAGGTCAAGAACGAGGCGTGCGTCGGGATCGTGCTCTGCGCGGGCGGCTATCCGGGCAACCACGAGCGCGGCCACCCGATCACTGGTCTGGCCGAGACCGCGCGAATGCCGGGCGTCGAGGTGTTTCATGCCGGCACGGCGCGCGACGGCGATCGGCTCGTGACCGCGGGCGGGCGTGTGCTCGTCGTGACGGCGACGGCGGCCTCGATGACTGAGGCCGCGGCCCGAGCGTACGAAGCCGCCGACCGGATCCATTTCGAAGGCAAGCAGATGCGGCGCGACATCGCCGCTTCCGGCATGAGACCTAGCCGGATTTAGGCTGCGTTCCCGGGAGAGAGTTCCGGAGCGAAGTTCCCGTCTCTCGTCCGTCGGGCCGCGAAGCGGCCCGCTCAAAGTCCGAGCGGCGCCGGTCTAGAAGCACCCCGCCGCGCACTTCATCTCGTGGTAGCGCGTGTCGAGGGAATCGGTGTCCTGGTCGAGGATGAAGCCCTCGATCGTCGGCGAATTGGAGCTGGAATTGCGGGTGTCCGCGTAAACGATCGCCGAGGACACGTTCGTGGGTACGGCCGCGGCGGCGAAGAGGTCGTCGACGAGGCGGACCTCGCCGGGCGCGATGTTCGAGAGCGTGACCTGGTTGCCGACCGGCTGGCCCGTGAGCGGGTCGTAAAGAGTGACGTCCACGGTCACGTTGGCTCCGGTGCCGTTGATGTCCGTGTTGTGGATTCCGAGGGTCGACGAGATCGATCCGGCTTCGGCGCTGGGCGCGGGGACGGTGTCGCGCGCGGTGCCCACGAGCGAGGCCGTCGCGGACTCGAAGAAGAGCGAGGCGCTCACGCCGCAGCCAACCGTGCCGCGCAGGGCGTCGACCTGCGAGACCCGGTTGTACGTGTTTGCCGAGACCGTGCCCTCCCAGCCCTGCTGCGAGGGAAGGTTGGTGAACGTCACGAGGAGCGTACCGAGGGAGTCCGCCACGGCGGCCTGGGGCAGGTCGCCGAGAGATCCGAGGTAGTCGACGATGTCGTCCTGGTGGAAGTTGTCGTGGTGGCCGAGCCCGATCGTCCGCTGAAGCGTGCAGCCCTGGAAGGCGCCGG
Source organism: uncultured Acidobacteriota bacterium (assembly GCA_963724465.1). GTDB lineage: Bacteria > Acidobacteriota > Thermoanaerobaculia > UBA5066 > Gp7-AA6 > DAHUXD01. Next base: position 143,681 of record CAVRUT010000014.1, read on the forward strand.
CGGTCGAGTAGCAGTACTGGAACACGGCGTTGACGCCGTCCACGGCCGTGTTGTTCGAAATGTCCACGGAAGTGCGCAGGTACGCGTTCGGCGTCAGGACGCGCGCCGCCTTGGCGTCGGTCGTGGTCACGGCCGACGCGGGAAACCCGGTCGTGTCGAACCCGCCCGGCTGGTTGCCCGCGTCCTTGTGGTACGTCTGTCGTGATGCCCGTCGCGTTCTCGGTGACCGTCAGGTCGTAGATCAGGTCGGTCAGGTGGCCGTAGAAGACCCAGTAGCGCGCCGTTGATCGGCCGGCCGTCGAGGATCTTGACGAAGACCTCGGGGTTGCTCGGGTTCTGCGTGATCGTTGGCAGCGAGAAGTAGCCGAACGTGTCGGTCTGCGGCAGTGCGACGCCGGCCCCCGTCGCGTTGCCGTGATGCTGGTCCGTGGCGGTGAGAGTGATGTTGAAGCTGTGGGCGGAGTTCAGGACCAGCGTACCGCTCTGGCCGCCGTTGGGAGGAGCGTAGCTCTGGACATACGGGACCTCGACCGAGTAGGAGGAGGCCGTCGTCGCGGCGGCGGCCTTGGCTTCGGCGGCGGAGCGGGCGGCAGCCCGTTCGACGCGCGCCCGAGGCCGCGGCGGGGGCGTCGGCCCCTGAGGCGATGGCGGCGAGGCCGGCGGTTGCGGCGAAAGACGCAATGAGGGCGTGGCGCGAGAGCTTCATGTCCCGATTACTCCTTCGGGGCTCTTGCCCCGCTTTTTCGCCTGACGATGGGACTGTAGCAAATTCCGGTCCAAGGGCAGGACCCCGTCTGCGGCGGATCCGGGCCCTTCGCGGGCCGTTCGATGTCTCAAACGGGTGACGGGGTGTCCCAACGGGGCTCCGGCATTACACTCCGGACCGTGCGCACCGCCGCGGTCGTTCGCATCCTGACCGGCCTGCTCTTCACGGCCGAGGGCCTTTCGAAGTTGACGGGCGACTTCGTGCGGGGAGGCTTCGCGAAGCACGCGGGCCGGATCGCAGCCGGGTCCTTCCCGTTCTGGAAGCGCTTCCTCGAGACGGCGGTCGTGCCCCACGCGGACGCGTTCGGCTGGCTCGTCGCGCTCGGTGAGCTCGCGGTCGGATTGGGGCTTCTCGCCGGATTCCTGACCCGCGCCGCCTCGGCGGGCGGGGCCCTTCTCATGCTGGCGATCGCACTCGGCCAGGCCAGGCCGGAGCCCGGCGCCGCCTGGGACGACTGGATCACGTCGGGCCTGACGCCCAAGCTCGCGTTTCTGCTTCTCGTTCTGCTCTGCGCCGTCAACCCGGGCAAGGTCTGGGGCGTCGACGGGCGCCGTCGCGGCCGGGCCGCCCGCGGCAAGAGCTCGGACTAGAGCGCGAAGCGCTACTTCAGCAGCTCCGCCACCGCTCGCTCGAAGTCGGCGTAGGACTGCTTGCCCGACAGGACCCGGGCCTTCTTGCCGTCCTTCCCGTAAACGGCCGTGAACGGCAGCTCGCCGCCCCACTTCGCGTCCACCGACTCGATGAAGTCCTGGTCGTCGCCGCCGGCGTGCTTGACGTAATTGGGGAAGTCGGGCCTGTTCGCGGCCAGGAATCTCTCGATCTTCGGCATGTCCTTCGGCAGATCGATCGAGACACCGAGGACCGCGACGCCGCGGCTCCGGTAGGCCTTCTCGAGCCGGACGAGATCCGGGAACTCCTCGCGGCAGGGGACGCACCAGGTCGCCCAGAAGTTGACGACGACGACCTTGCCCCGGTCCTTCGCGATCGCGGCGGCGAGGCCTTTCGCGTCGAGGTCGCCGGCAAGCCGGGGAGCGTCGGCGGCCGGCGCTCCCGCCGCCACCAGGCACAGAAGGAGGGCGGCCGCGGCCGTCTTCAAATCCGAAGTCCGACTTCCGAGATCCGAAATCTTCTTCACGCGCGCTTGATCGTGCAGCCGAACGCCTTCGTCTCGGCCCTGGTCACGGGCTTGCCGGCCAGCAGCGCGTCGAGGGCATTCTTCAGGTCGGGCGAGGTGACCTTGGAGGCGTCGTCCGAGTTGTCGTCGATGCGGCCGTGGTACAGCAACTTGCCGTCCTTGCCGATCACGAAGACCTCGGGCGTGCGCTTGGCGTCGTAGAGGTCCGCGACCTTGTTGCCCGGGTCCTTCAGGATCGGGAAGGTGAGGCCGTGCGCCTTCGCGTGGGCGGCCGCCTCTTCCAGGCTCTCCGTCTTGTTGCTGTTGATGCCCACGAAGAGGACGCGCTTCTTCGCGTAGGCCGCGGCCATGTCGCGCATGCGGTCGTTGTAGGCGTTGGAGTAGGGGCACTGCGTGGCGATGAACATGAGGACGACGTAGTCGTTGGTCTTCTCGGCCTCGGCGAGCGAGAAGGGTTTGCCGTCGAGGGTCGTCAGCTGGAACGCCGGGGCGACCGCTCCGATGGCCGGGGCGTCGGCGAGAACCGGGCCGGCGGCGGCAACGAGGACGAGCGGGACGAACAGAGTGCGCAGGACTTTCATGTCTCTTGGCTCCTTGATCGATGTGGAATCGCGGCGTGAGCCCGGAAAATTCCTTTGCCGTATCGCCTGCCGCCTACTCTCCGCCGAGCCAGCGCCGTCTCCTGCGCCCCCCGGCTTCCAGAGCCGCGACCCGGGCCTCGAGCTCGGCGACCCTTCGGGCGAGGGCCTCGATCGCGCCCGCGGCCGCGGCCTGGGCCTCCGCCATTCTTTCGACCTCTTCGCGGAGCGCTTCGCTTTCCCCGCGGGAGAGGACCGCCCGGCGGACCTCCCCGAGGCCGAGCCCCTCCGTCTCGGTGAGGCGGCGCACCGTGGCGAACCGCTCCACGTCGGCCTCGCCGTACCGCCGGTGGCCGCCGGCCGTCTTGCGGATGTGGAAGAGGCCGGAAAGTTCGCGCTCGTAGAAGCGCAGGGTCGAGACGGGGATCCCCGTCTTCCGCGCGACGTCGGAGATCGTCAGGGTCGGCGGCTCGCGCGCCATGGGCCCCGGTTGCCGGCTACCGGCTCACGAGTTGCGAGCTACACCGCGAACAACGGCCGTTGCACGATCGGATCGAACTTCCAGACGTACTTGTACGCCCCGTTGAAGAAATCGATCGTGATCTCGTAGTGCGCCTCGACCGTGATCGCCTCTCGCGACCGCGTGATCTTCAGGTTGTCCTTGGTGACCGGGACCTTGAGCTCCTGGGCCTTGCGCAGGATCTCGAACTCGATGAACTTGGGGTCCTTGATCGAGCCGAACGCCGCCTGCTCCTGCATCACGTCGTAGAACTCCGAGGAGGCGATCTTGACGGGCACGACCTTGTAGAGGACGTAGCCGACGAAGCCCAGGATGAGGAGCCACACGATGCAGCCGACGTTGGCGCCCCCGCGGATTCCCCGTGACCGTCTCATGCGCTCGTTCCTCCCGATTGCTGTCGAGATTTTAACCCGGAATCCCTCCGTTCAGCGCACCGGCTGAAAGAGCCGGTCCCACCGCGTGCGCCGCACGGCCTCGAGCGGGAATCGCGCGAGGGCTCGCAGTCCGGCCGGCGCGTCGGAGGCTCGGGGAAGAAACGACCAGTAGACGAAGAGCGCGCGGCCCTCGATGTGGCCTGCGGGCACCGCGCCCCAGTAGCGGCTGTCGTTCGAGTCGTCCCGGTTGTCTCCCATCACGAAGTACTGGCCCGCCTGCACGCGGGTGGGAGGCAGCTGGTCGCGACGGCGGTGGTCCGGGGCGATCGAGGGCTCGTCGGGCCAGACGGTGTCGTCGGCGTGAAAGGCGTAGGGCTCGTCGAGGAGCCTTCCGTCGATCGAAGACGCGCTTGTTCCGGATCTCGATGGTCTCGCCGGGAAGCCCGACGACGCGCTTGATGAAATCGCGGCGAGGGTCGTCCGGAAACCGGAAGACCACGACGTCTCCGCGCCGGACGGCGCGTTCGGGCAGCGCTGCCCGCGAGCCGGCCCGAGCCGCGAGGCGAACACGAACTTGTTGACGAGCAGCCGGTCGCCCGTGAGGACGTTCTTCTCCATCGAGGGGCTGGGGACCTCGAAGGCCTGGAACAGAAAGGTCCGCGCGAAGAGCGCGAAGACGACCGCCGCGAGCACCGGGTCCGCGCGCTCGCGCAGGCTCCGCGCGGCGCGGCGTCCGCGGGCGCCGCCGTGCCGTCGTTACCGGACCACCTTGAACATCCGGTCCCATCGGGTGCGCGAGAAGAAGTGGAGCGCGACGCCGGCGAGCTGCCGGATCTTCGCGACCGGCCCGCGCCAGATGTGCGAGTTCGGCTCCGCCTCGTACGACCAGTAGAGGACGACGGGGCGGCCGAAGATGTTGGCGCGCGGGATCGGCCCCCAGTAGCGGCTGTCGAGCGAGTTGTCGCGGTTGTCGCCCATCCCGAAGAACGCGTCCGGCGGCACCGTGAACGGGCCGAACTGGTCGCGCCGACGCGCCATGTCCGGGACGGCCGGGTTGTCCGGGTAGGTCTCCGAGTCGATGTGCTGGATCGAGGTCCGTCCTCGGGCGTGCCGTTGACGAAGAGGCGCTTGTCGCGCACCGCGACGGTGTCCCCGCCCTTCGCGACGGCGCGCTTGACGAGGACGTTGCCCGGGTTGACGTCGTCGCCCGGCTTCTTGAATACGACGATGTCGCCCGGGCGGACGTCGCGGTACGGCAGCCAGCGGGCGAGGGCCGGCAGCCGCGGGGCGTAGGCGAACTTGTTGACCAGCAGGTGGTCGCCGACCAGGATCGTGCGCTCCATCGAGCCGGTCGGGCACCTGGTAGGTCTGAACGACGAAGGTGCGCACGAAGAGCACGAAGATCCCGGCGACGAGCAGGGACTCGTACCATTCCCGGGCCGTCGAGTGGGCGGGGGCCGGCGGTCGTTTCGGGCTGGGGCGGTCGCGTTGTTCATTCGACTTTCAGCACGGCGAGAAACGCCTCCTGCGGGATGTCCACGCGGCCCACCCGCTTCATGCGCTTCTTGCCCTCCTTCTGTTTCTCGAGAAGCTTGCGCTTTCTCGTGATGTCGCCTCCGTAGCACTTGGCCAGCACGTTCTTGCGAATCGCCGAGACCTGCTCCCGGGCGATGATCTTGGAGCCGATCGCCGCCTGGATCACCACCTCGAACATCTGGCGGGGGATGATTTCTTTCATCTTTGCCGCCAGGAAGCGGCCCTTCGCGGCGGCCTCGTCGCGGTGGACGATCAGCGACAGGGCGTCGACCGGGTCCCCGTTGACGAGCAGGTCGAGCTTGATCAGGTCCCCCTCGCGGTACCCCGAGAACTCGTAGTCGAACGAGGCGTAGCCCTTCGAGATCGACTTCAGCTTGTCGTAGAAGTCGAGGACGACCTCGTTCAGGGGGAAGTCGTAGGTCAGGACCACGCGGTTGGCGGCCAGGTACTCGAGCGACTTCTGTGTCCCGTGGCGCTCCTCGCAGAGCTTCAGCAAACCGCCGAGGAAGTCGTCGCGCGTGATGATGGTCGCCGTGATGTAGGGCTCCTCGATCCTCTCGATGTAATTGGGGGCGGGCAGGTGGTTCGGGTTGACGATCTCGAGGACCTCGCCCTTCGTGGTCGTGACCCGGTAGTTGACGCCGGGCGCCGTCGTGATCAGGTCGAGGTCGAACTCGCGCTCCAGCCTCTCCTGGACGATCTCCATGTGCAGCAGGCCGAGAAAGCCGCAGCGGAAGCCGAACCCGAGCGCGGTCGAGTTCTCCGGCTCGAAGGTGAACGACGCGTCGTTCAGGCGCAGCTTCTCCATCGCGTCGCGCAGGTTCGCGTACTCGTCGGCGTCGGTCGGAAAGAGGCCGGCGAAGACCATGGGCTTGGCCTCGGCGAAGCCCGGCAGCGGCTCGGCGGTGGGCCGGCGGATCTCGGTGATGGTGTCGCCGATGCGCGTCGAGTGGAGGTCCTTGATGTTGCCCCAGAAGGATCCGACCTCTCCGACCGAGAGGGCGGAGACCTCCTCCGGCTGCGGGCGGAAGACGCCGAGCGCCTCGACGTCCGTCTCGAGGCCCGTGCCCATGGCGCGGATCTTCATGTGAGGCTCGAGCTTTCCGTCGACGATGCGCACGAGCGACGTCACGCCGCGGTACGGGTCGTACCAGGAATCGAAGAGCAGGGCCTTCAGCGGCGCCTCGGGATCCCCCTTGGGCGGGGGGATGTCGCGGACGATCCGCTCGATCAGGTCCTCGATCCCGATTCCCATCTTGGCGGAGGTCAGGATCGCGTCGTCGGCCGGGATGCCCACGACCTGCTCGATCTGCTCGCGGGCCTTTTCGGGCTCGGCGGAGGGCAGGTCGATCTTGTTGATGACGGGCACGATGACGAGGTTGTGGTGCGTGGCGAGGTAGGCGTTGGCGAGCGTCTGCGCCTCGACGCCCTGCGTGGCGTCCACGACGAGCACCGCTCCTTCGCACGCGGCGAGCGAGCGCGAGACCTCGTAGGAGAAGTCCACGTGCCCGGGCGTGTCGATGAGGTTCAGGACGTACTCCCGGCCGTCCCGCGCCGTGTACCGGAGGGTCACCGCCCGCGCCTTGATCGTGATCCCGCGCTCCTTCTCGAGCTCCATGTCGTCGAGCATCTGCTCGTGCATCTCGCGCGCGGCCACGGCGTGGCAGCGCTGCAGGATGCGGTCCGACAGCGTCGTCTTCCCGTGGTCGATGTGGGCGACGATCGAGAAGTTGCGGATGAGGCTCGGGTCAGTCATTTCGGGAGGGGGATCTTACATTCACGGCTTACGTCCCCAAGGGCCAGCGCGAGCGGGCGACGGCCGCCGCCGGATCGGCCGTCCCGTCCCTCCGGAACCGCAGCAACCCCGCCCACGCGATCATCGCCGCGTTGTCGGTCGTGAGGGAGCGGTCGGGCAGGTGAACCGGAACGCCGCTCTCCCGGCCCCAGGTCTGGAGCGCCGCGCGCAGCTCCGTGTTGGCGGCCACGCCACCGGACAGGGCGAGCTCTCGGATGCCCTCGTCCGCGTGGACCCCGGCGAGGCGGTCGAGCAGGGCGGCCACGATCGCGTGCTGGAAGGAGGCGAGCAGGTCGGTCAGCTCCGGGTCGAGGCGGTCGGGGTCGAGGGGCGAGCCGTCCACGCCGCGCTTCTCGAGCTCTCGCAGCATCGCCGTCTTCAGACCCGAGAACGAGAAGTCGCGCGAGCCGTCGCCGGCGCGCCCGATGGCGAACGGAAAGCGATCTCCGCGGCCGCGCGCCGCGATGCGGTCCACGACGGGGCCGCCCGGATAGCCGAGGCCCGCCCTTCGGGCGATCTTGTCGAAGGCCTCGCCGGGTGCGTCGTCGCGCGTGCGGGCGAGCGGGACGATGCGGCCTTGTTCGACGCGGACGAGCTCGGCGTGGCCTCCCGAGACGACGAGGCCGTGAAAGGGATACGTCACCGGCAGCGGCGGCTCGCCGCCCGGTCGCAGGTACGCCGAGAAGAGGTGCCCCTCGAGATGGTTGACCCCCACGAGCGGAATTTGCCTCGCGCGAAGGCGAGCGCCTTGCCCGCCGAGAGCCCGACGAGCAGCGCGCCGATCAACCCGGGCCCGGCCGTCGCGGCGACGAGTTCCGACCTCTTCCAGGCGAGCGTCGGCGCGCGCCGAGCGCCTCCTCGAGCACCGCCGGGAGGTTTTCGAGGTGCGCGCGCGCGGCGACCTCCGGGACCACGCCGCCGTAGAGGGCGTGCGTCGCGCATCTGCGAGGAGACGATGTTCGACCGGACGCGGCCCTCGCCGTCGACGACGGCGACGGAGGTTTCGTCGCAGGACGTCTCGATCCCGAGGACGAGCACGTCAGGACCCCGTCTTCCGTCGCGGTCCGCGGCCCGCCGCCCTTCCCCCGCCAGGGCAACCGCCTCGGCGAGGCTCTTCTCGTAGGGCGGGCGGCAGATTCCTCGGTCCGTCACGATGGCCGTGACGTAGCGGGCCGGCGTGACGTCGAACGCCACGTGGCGGGCCGAGACGCCCGGCGGTGCGATCGGCTGTCCGGCGAACGTCAGCACCTCGGAGGGAGGACGCTGCTCGATCGGGATCGAAGCCCCGCCCGGGCAAGCGAGGTCGACCGTCGTCGTCGGCGCCGCCACGTAGAAAGGAACGCCGTTCTCCTTCGCGAGGACCGCGAGCGAGTAGGTGCCGATCTTGTTCGCGACGTCCCCGTTTGCGGCGATGCGGTCGGCGCCGACGACCACGGCCTCGATGCCGCCGAGCGAGAGAAAGTGCCCCGCCATGCTGTCGGTGATCAGCTCGACCGGAATGCGGTCGCGCGCGAGCTCCCAGGCCGTCAGCCGCGCCCCCTGCAGGAAGGGCCGCGTCTCCGACGCCAGTACGCGGATCGGCTTTCCCGCCGCGACCGCGCCGCGAATCACACCGAGCGCCGTGCCGTAGCCGGCCGTGGCGAGGGCGCCCGCGTTGCAGTGGGTGAGGACGGCGCGCTCGCCCGTGAGCAGCTCCGCGCCGAAAGCCCCGATGCGGCGGCAGGCGGCGATGTCCTCGGCGGCGACGGCGTCGGCCTCGGCGACGAGCGCTGCCTCGATGGCCCCGGGCGCCTCGGAGGCGAGGGCGGCGAAGCGCCCCTCCATGCGCTCGAGCGCCGCGAAGAGATTGACCGCAGTCGGGCGGGTCGCCGCGAGCAGGCGCCGGGCCGTGGCGAAGCGCTCGGCCGGCGGCGTCGTGCCGCCGCTGCGCAGCGCGAACGCCGCGCCGTAGGCCGCGGCCACTCCGATCGCGGGCGCGCCGCGCACGGCCATGTTGCGTATCGCGAGGGCGATCTCGGGTGCGCGTTCGAGAGCGAGCCAGACCTCCTCGGCCGGCAGGCGCCTCTGGTCGAGAAGCCGTAGGATCCGCCCTTCCCGGTACAGCGGCCGAAAGATGCCCTCCGCGCTCACGGCGCAGGGTGCGCGACGAGACCCGCGCCGCGCCGCCGCGGGTCCGCGACGGCCTCGGACCTCCCCCCGGGCAGCGCGGCGACGGCGTGCACGCGCCCGATCTGACCTGGCACGGGGTCGCGGTTGCTGACCTTCACCGGGTGGCCCATTGCCTCGAGAGCGGCGATCCACGCCGGGTCGAAGCCTTCCCGCTCCACTTCGATCACGTCGGGCTGGTCCTGCTGGTGGAAGCGGGGCGCCGCCACGGCCGCCGCGAGAGGCCGGTCATGGAGCAGGAGCCCGAGGAGAACCTGGAGGTTCGTCGTCAGGATCGTGGACCCCCCGGGCGAGCCCCACGCAAAGACGCCGCGGCCGGGCAGAACCGCGATGGTCGGGCACATCGAGGAAAGCATTCGCTTGCCGGGCGCGACCGCGTTGGACTCGCCCTGGACGAGGCCGTAGAGGTTCTTTTCGCCGGGACGGGTCGTGAAGTCATCCATCTCGTTGTTCCACAGGAAGCCGAGACCGGGAGCGACGCGGGCGTTGCCGAAGGAGTCGTTCAACGTCGTGGTCACGGAGACGACCATGCCCTGTCCGTCCACGACGGAAAAGTGGGTCGTCGTCGGCTTCTCCGGGAAGACCTGGCCGAGGTCGGCCGACGCCGTCGCCCGCTCGGGGTCGATCGAGGCCACGAGGCGCTTGATCCGGATCGGGTCCGTGAAGAGCTTCTGCTCGACGCCGGGAAAGGCCGGGTCCCCGAGGAAGCGGTTGCGGTCGCGGAAGGCGCGCTTCTCGATTTCAGCCAGCCAGTGGATGCCGGCTGCGCCCTCGACCCGGACGCTTGCCGCGAGCTCGACCGCCATCGCCATTTCGGCCAGCACGGGGCCCGAGGAGGGCGCGGGAGTCGTGAGAACCTCCGCTCCGAGGAACCCGAAGCGCAGGGGCGGGCGAGCCTTCGCCTCGTAGCGGGCGAGGTCGCCGCGCGTGATGAGGCCGCCGGTCTTCTTCTGAGCGTCGGCGATGTCGCGCGCGATCTCGCCGCGATAGAAGCCGTCCTCGCCCCGATCCCGGATGGCCTCGAGCGTCTTCGCCAACTCCGGCTGCCGGAAGACCGCGCCGGGCGCCGGCGGGGCTCCGTTCGGGAGGAAGATTCGCGACGTCGCTGGGTCCTTCGCGAGTCGCCTGCGCTCGTCGGCGATCGACTCGGAGACGTTTGCCGGCATCACGAATCCGTCGCGGGCAAGCCGCACGGCGGGTTCGACGACCGTCTTCCACGGGAGGCGTCCGGCGCGGCGGTGTGCGAGAGTGAGTCCGGCGACCGAGCCCGGCACCCCCGAGGCGAGAGGTCCTTCCGTCGAGGACGGCGCCGTCTTTCCGGGCCTGGCGAAGTAGAGGTCCCGGCGTGCCGCCCGGGGCGCCGCCTCGCGGAAGTCGACCGTCAGCACCCGGCCGTTGCCGTCGCGGGAGATCCAGAAGCCTCCGCCTCCGATGTTGCCCGCCTCGGGCCAGGTCACGGCGAGCGCGAAGGCGACGGCCACGGCCGCGTCCGCGGCGTTGCCGCCCTGGCGGAGGATCTCGAGGCCGGCCTCGGCCGCCGTCCTTTCCTCGGCCGCGACGCCGCCTCCGAAGCCGAGCGACGCCTGCGGCAGCTCTGCGGCCGGGAGCGCGGCCGCGACGAGGACGAGCAGAAGGGCGGCCAGGCGCCGTTTCACTGCGCTATTCTACCGGCCCGATGAAATCCATCCGAGACCTGTCTCTCCAGGGGCGAAAGCTCTTCCTTCGGGTCGACTTCAACGTGCCCCTCGATGGCGGCCGGGTTTCCGACGACATGCGCATCGCGGAGACGCTCCCGACCGTGCGGCTGGCGGTCGAGCGGGGGGCCCGGGTGATCTGCGCCTCGCACCTTGGCAAGGCCAAGGGCAAGAGGAAGCCCGAGCTGTCGCTCGCCCCGGTGGCCGTGCGGTTCGCGGAGCTTCTCGGCAGGCCCGCGCGCTTCGTCGAGGACTGCGTCGGGCCCGAAGCCGCGAGGGCGGCCGACGCGCTCGCCCCCGGCGAGGTTTTGCTGCTCGAGAACCTCCGCTTCCACGCGGGCGAGGAAGCGAACGACCCGGCGTTCGCGCGCGAGCTCGCGGCGCTCGCCGAGGTCTACGTCGACGACGCCTTCGGCGCCGCGCACCGGGCGCACGCCTCGGTCGTCGGCGTGCCGCGGCTTCTCAAGGAGAAGGGCGCCGGGCTCCTGCTCGAGAAGGAGGTGCGGGAGTTGTCGCGCCTGCTCGAGCCCGAGAGGCCCTTCGCCGCCATCCTCGGCGGGGCGAAAATCTCCGGAAAGATCGACACGCTGCGCGTGCTCTCGCGGCGCGCCGACGTGCTGCTCGTGGGCGGCGGCATGGCGAACCACTTCGTGCGGGCCCTCGGACTCTCGGTCGGCCGGTCGCTGCTCGAGGAGGACAAGGTCGCGCTCGCTCGCGAGATCCTGGATTTCTGCAAGCAGGCGGGCAAGACGATCGCCCTGCCTTCGGACTTCGTGGTGGCGAAGTCGCCCGACGACGGTGCCGGCGCGCAGACGGTCGGGATCGACAAGATTCCCGACGACCTGATGGCGCTGGACGTCGGCCCGCCGCACGCTCGAGCAGTTCGGGCGGCTGCTCGCCCCGGTGAAGACCATCTTCTGGAACGGCCCGATGGGCGTCTTCGAGAAGCCGCCGTTCGACGCGGGGACGATGGCGGTGGCGCGAATCGTGGCCGCGGCGAAGGCCGTGACCGTCGTCGGCGGCGGCGAGAGCGTCCAGGCCGCCCATGAGGCGGGCGTGGCCGAGAAGTTCACGCACGTCTCGACGGGAGGCGGCGCCTCGCTCGAGTTTCTCGCCGAGGGCAGGCTCCCGGGGATCGACGCGCTGGAGTCGTGAAGCTCTTCGTCGCCAACTGGAAGATGCACAAGACGCGCGGCGAGGCGCGCGCCTTCGCCGACGATCTCGCCGCGTCGCGTCGGTCCGGGGCTCGACGGCGCGAGCTCGTGGTCGCGCCCCCGTTCACCGCGCTCGACGCGGCGCGCGACGAGCGCGGGCGCTGGACGCTGGCCTGCCAGAACGTCGCCGCGCAGGCGGAGGGCGCCTTCACCGGAGAGGTCTCGGCGGCCATGGCCGCCGACGCGGGCTGCCGGTACGCAATCGTCGGACACTCGGAGCGGCGCCGGCTCTTCGGGGAGGACGACGCGGTCCTCGCAAGGAAGCTCGCCCGCTGCCGCGAGGCCGGGCTGACGCCCATCTACTGCGTCGGCGAGACCGCGCAGGAGCGGGACGCGGGCCTGACGGCGACGACGCTCGTGCGTCAGCTCGACGCGCTCGCCGCCGATCCCGCCGGCCTCGCCGCTCGTGGTGGCCTACGAGCCCGTCTGGGCGATCGGGACCGGCCGCGCCGCCGCGCCCGAGGACGCCGAGGCGGCCCGCGTCCACATCGGCGGGCTCCTGTCCGAGCGGCGCGGACCTGCGCATCCTCTACGGCGGGCTCGGTGACGGCCGAGAACGCGGTTGAGCTCCTCGGGGCGGCGGGCGTGGACGGATTCCTGATCGGCGGGGCGAGCCTTTCGGCGGCCTGGCGTTTCGCGGCGATCGCCCGCGCTTGACGCCCCCGGGCCGGGCGCGTAAACTTCCGCCCCTTTTCGTGGAGGCCCCGTGTACATCGCCCTGGTCACCGTCTACGTCGTCATCTGCTTCTTCCTCATCCTTGTGGTCCTTCTCCAGCAGGGGAAGGGCGCGGACATCGCCGGCGCCTTCGGCGGCGGGTCGAGCCAGACGGCCTTCGGCGCGCGCGGGGCGACGACGTTCCTGCACAAGCTGACGACCGGCGCCTTCGTCGGCTTCGTGGTGATCTCGATCCTGCTCTCGATCATCGAGGCGCGGCCGAAGGCCTCGGTCATCTCGAAGGCGTTGCCCGCGGGCGGCGACGCAGAAGGCCCCGGCGCCGGCCCCCGCAGCCGGACAGCCCGGGCCCGCGCAGGCCGCTCCCGGGCAGGCCGCTCCGGCTGCTCCCGCTTCCGGCAGTCCCCCGCAGCCCTCCTCCGGCAGCCCCGCGAAGCCGTAGAATCGTCCCCCGTGCCGTCGTGGTGGAATTGGTAGACACGTACGTTTGAGGGGCGTATGGGGCAACCCATGCCGGTTCGAGTCCGGCCGACGGCACCATTAGACGTCGCCCTCGCTTGAGAGGGATCTGCGCCCCTTTGGGGCGCACCGGCGTCCGGCTCGCCCGGATGCGGGCTCGACCGGACGCCTGATCCCTCGCGGCGCTCTGGCTCCCGCGGCGTGAGCCTCCACCCTCGCTTCGCTCGGGTGACTTCTCACGCCGCGAACCGATGGAAGAATGCCTCTCGTTGAGAGGCGGGGCGGCCGCGGGAGCCGCAGCGTAGTGAGGGGTCAGGCCGGCGGTCGAGCGCCTTTGCGCGAGCCGCCGGCTGGTGCGCGTCCCTAAGGGCGCGCAGACCCCGAATGAAGCGGAGGCGACGGCACCGGGTCGTAGCCGCCGTCCGCCCAGGGATGGCAGCGCAGCACCCTTCCGGCGGCCAGGGCGAAGCCGCGGGGGGAGCCGTAGCGCTCGATCGCTTCGCGGCCGTAGGCGGAGCAGGTGGGCTCGAAGCGGCAGTGGACGACGCCCGTCCGAGCCAGCAGCGGGGGAGACCGTCGCTCGATAGGCGTCGATCGCCCCGACGGCCAGACGGGCACTCGCCTGCTCGGATGCCGGCCGCAACGAATCGCCCATGGCGAGCCCGAGCAACGCGGCGAGGATCGGCGCCGCAAGCGAGGCGCGCCCCCCGGCGGCGGCGTTAGTCGGCTGCAGAGAGCCGGCTCGCATACGTGGAGATCCACGGGATCATCAGTCTCTGCCCTCCGAGTGCCTTGACGACGGCGAGGACGACGATCGAGACGTAGAGGACCGAGACGATGAGCATCGCCACGGCGTAAAGGCAGGAGAGGGACGGGGCGAGCACGCCCACGAGGGTGGCCGCGACTCCGACCGCGGTGACGGCCCCGAAGAGCGCGAGGCCGTTGCGGGCGTGCCAGCGCACCTCCCGGTCCCGGGACGCGTAGAGCGCGAGGAAACCGAAGACGGCGAGGTAAGCGAGGACGAACAGCCAGGCACGCGTCGGGGAGTGGCCCTCGGCGTTCATGCGGCCGAGGATATCAGGCGGGCTAGTTGGTCTTGAGCCGGATCGTGCCGTTGACGGTCTCGCAGTGCAGCGGCTCGGTCCCGCCGTTGTAGCTGCCGCGGGCTTCCTTGGGCCCGAACTTGCCCTCGACGGGCATCTCGAAGTTGCCCTCGATGTGTCCGTTGACAGTTTCGAGGTCGTAGCGGACGGATGAGGCTTTGTCGAAGGCGACGTCGATCGAGCCGTTCACGGTCTCGATGCGCGTCTTGCGCAGCGGTCCGGCGAAGGCCAGCCGTACCGAGCCGTTGACGGTGTTCGCGTTCGTGGGTCCCGCGATCCCGGTCAGCTCGATCGAGCCGTTGACGGCATCGCTCGAGATCGTGCCGGCGAAGCCGATTGCGCCGAGCCTTCCGTTGCACGTTTCGAAGCGCACGTCGGTCTTCGCCGGAATCTGCAGCTCGTAGTCCACGTGCGCGCCCGAGCCGCCGAAGTCGAGGAAACCGAAGAGGCGGCGCCGCTTCGGATTGACGGTCTCGACCTTGATCTCGTCGCCGACCTTCTGGACGCGGATTTCGGTCAGACGGAGCGTCTCCTGGGCGCGGCCGCCTTCGGCCTTCTTGACCGCCCGCAACTTGAAGTAGGGCTTGTCCCAGGCCGTCGCCTCGATGTTCCCGTTGACGTTCTCGACCGAGATCTTCGCGATGCCCTCCATCGAGTAGGCCTTCTCGAAAACTTCCTGCTCGGCGCCGCCAGCCCGGAGCGGGGCGGCCAGAGCCAGGGCGAAAAGGGCGGCGGCATAGCGGCGTGTGGTCTGCATGTCTCTTCCGAGTCTTTACAACGGAAAGCGGCCGAAAAGGTTCAAGCGTCCGCCCGGGCCGCCGACGGCCTGCGGCTATCCCTCATGTTATCCGCAACATACGAATTCCGGTCCGCCGGTCCGTGCGCCGGGGCGCCTCCGCGTCTTCGAGCGACGGCCAGGCATCGTAGAGGTTCCAGAGGGGCACGAGCAGGGGGAAATTGCGCCGGACCGAGCCCCAGGGCCCCGGGAAAGCGCCGTCCGGGCGCCGCACCTCGAGAGCGAGCCAGCGCCGCGCGCGGCCTCCCGCCGCATCCCGCAGCAGGAAAGCGGCTGCCGCGAGGAGCCCCGCCGCGGCCCAGATCGTCGGCACGGCCCCCCGGGCAGAGGGGACGAAGCGCCAGACGACCCAGGTCAGGGCGAGGCCCGCGAGGTCGGCCGGCACCGCGCAGACGAGCACGTCGAGAAAGAGCGCGAGAAGTCGGGCGCGGCGCATATAGTGAGACCGTCTCGCGATTGTGAATGGCAGGTGCCCGATTGTGAAGACGGAAAACACCGGCTCCGCCACCGCAGCCTCCTTCCCTTCGCTGGCCGACTGCCACCTTCACTTCGAGGGTTGCCTTCCGGCTGCGGAGATCGGGCGGCTGGCCTCGCGCGCGGGTCATCCCTTCGCGGACCCCGCCGCCTTCGAGGCGGCGCGGCGGGGCGTCGGCGACGCCGCGGGCTTCCTCGACCTTTTCGCCGAGGTCTGCCGGCTTTTCCGCCGGCCCGAGGACTACGTGGGCGCAGCCCTCGCGGTCGCGGAGGCCCTCGCCGACGACCGGCTCGACTACGCCGAGGTCTACGTGTCGCCCGAGATCTTCACGCGCATCGGCCTCGACGCGTCCGCGTGCCTCGAGGCGATCGACGTGGGCTTCCGCGAAGCTCTCGAGGCGCGCGGGATCCTGTGCCGCATCCTCCTCGATGTCGTGCGCCACTGGGGACCCGAGTCGGCCGACCGGGTCCTCGACCTCTATGAGCAGCACCGGTTTCCGGGGATCGTCGGCTTCGGCATGGGCGGAGACGAGACGTCGGTCCCGGCGGCGGCATTTGGCGGCGTCTACCTTCGCGCCCGGGCCCTCGGCCTGCGCACGTCCGTCCACGCGGGCGAGTGGGCGGGAGCGGATTCGGTGCGCGAGGTCCTCGACGCCCTGCGGCCAGACCGCCTCGACCACGGCATCGCCGCGGCCCAGGACTCGCACCTTCTCGATCGCCTGGCCAGGGAGGAGACGATCCTCTGCGTCGCCCCGACCGGTAATCTGCGGACCGGTGCCGTCGGGAGCGCCGCGGCCCACCCGCTGCGCCGGCTTCTCGACGCCGGCGTGCGCGTGACGCTCTCGGCCGATGACCCCGTCCTTTTCGGCACGACGACGCGGGGCGAATACCGGTTCGCCAGGGAAAAGCTGGGCCTGTCGAATGCAGAGCTCGCCGCGCTCGCGTCGAACGCCTGGCACGCAGCCTTCTGCACGCGCGAGCAGCGGGCCGCGGGACTCAAGGCGACTTTGGATTTCGGAGCTCGGATCTCGGAGCTGGGGATCTAGCTCAGGATCGAGCAAGGGATGCGGGCCTCGCCGAGCGCCGCCTCGACTGCGGCCAGGCGCGAGCGGCGCACCTCGAGCGTGAGTACGGGTTCGGGTTCGAAGCGCTCGGACGCCAGTCGCACAGAGGGCGGATCGAGCAGGCGCCGCACGAGGCCGGTCCGGTCGTAGGGACAGCGCACCTGAAGGGTCACGGTGTCGTAAACGATCTCGACTCCCGCCGCTTCGAGCGCCCGGCCGGCCGCGAGACGGTAGGCCCGGGCGAGCCCGCCCGTGCCGAGTTTCGTGCCGCCGTAGTAGCGGACGACCGCGACGATGGTGTCCGAAAGGCCCGCGCTCTCGATCGCCCCGAGGATGGGCCTGCCCGCGGTGCCGGGCGGCTCGCCCGCGTCGGAGGCGCGCTCCGCCACCGACGCTCCTGCGCCGATCTTCCACGCGAACGCGACGTGTGTGGCGTCGTGGTGCTCGCGCCTCAATCGGGCGAGGAAGGTCTCGGCATCCGCGGCCGAGGCCGCCCGCGCGGCGAACCCGAGAAAGCGCGACGCCTTTTCGCGGACCTCGCCGCGGCCCTCCGCGGCCGGGACGCGTCGCGCGTCGCTTCCGGCGGTCACACCGCGAGCGTCTGCTCGTACAGCGCGCGGTAGCGCCCGACGAGCGCCTCCGTCGGGAACTCCTCCACGGCGCGCCGGCGGCACTCGGCGGAGACGCGGCCCCACAGAGCCGCGTCCTGGAGGAGTGCCAGGGCGCCGCGGGCCATGCCTTCCACGTCCCCGACGGAGCGCAGGAAACCGTGGCGTCCGTCCTCGACGACCTCCGGCAGTCCGCCGGCCGCGGTGCCGACGACGGGGACGCCGCAGGCCATGGCCTCGAGGGCGGCCAGGCCAAACGACTCCGCGTCGGACGGCAGGAGAAGCAGGCGAGTCGCCGGAAGGATCGTCTCGATGGCCGCGACGTTGCCGAGAAAGGTGGTGCGGTCCTCGAAGCCGCCCTCGCGCGCGAGCCGCTCGGCGAGGGAGCGGTCCGGGCCGTCGCCGATCAGAAGCAGCCGCGCCGGGACCTGTTTGCGCACACGGTCGAAAACCGCGAGAACGTCGGCGACCTTCTTCACGGGCCGGAAATTCGAGACGTGAACGAGTAGGGCTTCACCGTTGCGGGCGAGAGCGCGCGCGAAGGGCGAGGCGCCGTCCGGCCGGTACTGCGCCGTATCCACGAAGTTCGGGACGACCTCGATCTGGCGCCGGACGCCGAACTCCCGCACGGTCACGTCCCTCAGGTAGCGGGACACCGCCGTTACGGCATCGCTCTGCTCGATTCCCCACCGCGTGATCGGCAGGTAGGAACGGTCCTGGCCGACGATCGTGATGTCGGTCCCGTGCAGCGTTGTGACCACTTTGAGCTTCACGCCGTTCCCGTTGCCCATCTCGCGCGCGAGGATCGCGGAGATCGCGTGCGGCAGGGCGTAGTGCACGTGGAGCAGGTCGAGCCTGGCGTGGGCGGCGACTTCCGCCATCTTCGTCGCGAGGGCGAGCGTGTACGGGGGCGTGACGAAGAGGGGATACGACGGAGCCACGACCTCGTGGAAGTGGACGCGCTCGCGGGGCAGGTCGAGGCGCGACGGCAGGGCGTAGGAGATGAAGTGCACCTCGTCGCCGCGAGCTGCGAGCGCGACTCCGAGCTCGGTCGCCACGACGCCCGAGCCGCCGAAGGTCGGGTAGCAGGTGATGCCGATCTTCACGTTGGCGTCCGCTACCCGTCAGAAACCCGGCTCGAATCCCGCGAACGCCTTCACGAGGTCGTCCACGCGCGGGGGCCGCCGCGAGTGGAACCCCTCGCCGAACTCGACGCCGATGAGCGCGCCGTGCTGACGGGCGCGCGACTCGACCATGTCGAGGAATTCCCGTTGCGACATGACGGTGTGAGGCTCGGTGGACGTGGGGTCGTGGAACTGGCTCGCGAAAGCGCGCATTGCCGAGCGGCGAGTTTCGATGTACGGCGTGACGTCCACGACGAAATCGGGCTCCCGCGGATCGAACGTCGAGAAGTAGACGGCCTGCTGCGGGCGGTGGGCGGGATGCGCGGTTTCGAGCTTGCGCAGTCCCGCGTAGAACGTGGCGTCCGTCACGAGCTGTCCGGCGCGGCGGTGGTCCGGGTGGCGGTCGTCGGGGTAGGGAGTGAGGACGAGACGCGGTTTCTCCCGGCGGATGACCTCGATGACGGCGAGCTCCTCCTCGCGTCCCCGTCCGAGCCCGCCGTCGCCCAGGTCGAGCGACTCGCGGAACTCGGCGCCGAGGATCTCTGCCGCTCGTCGCGCCTCGGCCGCGCGGATCTCTGGCGTGCCGCGCGTGCCCATCTCCCCGCGGGTCAGGTCCACGATGCCGAACCGGTAGCCGCCGGCCTTCAGGCGCGCGAGCGTTCCGCCGCAGGTCAACTCGACGTCGTCGGGATGCGCGGCAATCGCGAGCACGTCAACCGGCATGCGCTTCTCCTCTTTCCTCCACCCCGAGATCCACGACGGCGGCGCCCGAGGTCGAGTCCCCGGCCGCGCGCCGCAGCGCTGCGAGGACGCCTGGCCCCCACGAGAGGAGCCACGAGAGCGGCGGATAAACGCGCTCGGCCGGAATGCCTCCCGGCAGGAGTGCCTGCGCGAGGCGCCGCCTGCGGTTGGCCTCGACTCCCTCCTTGCGCTCGGCCGCCTTGCGGGCGCGGTCGGCGAGCAGGTCGAACTGATAAACGATCTTCTTCTTCGCGGTGTCGAGGGCTCCCGCGAGCGACGCGTCGAGCGCCTCGAGCGGCCCGCCGAGGGCGGAGAGGCCCTTCGCGGTTGCCCCGGCAAAGCGCATCACGGCCTCGGCCGCGGGCACGGGCTGGGCCTTCCCGGCAGCCGGATCGGCGAGCAGGTCGCCTTCGTCGACGCCGAGCTGTTCGGCCAGGCGCCGCTCGGCGGGGCCTCGCAACACGACGTGCGTGCGGGGCACGAGCACCGGCGGCTCGACGCCGAAGAGAGCAAACAGGGGCAGGCTCTGGGCGTGGTATGCGATCTCCGCCGCCCCGAGCACGCTCACGGCCATGGGGAAGAGATACGACTTCAGCACGGGCCGGGTTATGACGTCGGCCGAGGGCCAGGCCTCTCCGGTCCGGACGCGCGCGATCGCGCCCGACAGTTCCTCGATCCGCCGCCGGCCCCCCGGATCGATCGCGAAGAAGGAGAAGCCTTCCGGCACCGGCGCAGGAACGGGGCGGCCGGAGCGGGAGAGCGTCTCTTGGGTCGCGCTCAGGGTCGCTCGCAGGGCTTCCGCCCGGCGGGCGGCCTCGAGGAAGATCTCCACGGTCGGCGCCCGCACCGCATCGCCGAGCGGGTCGAGCACGAGGAGCGGGTCCGGTTCCGCCAGATCGAGAAGCGTCTCGATGAACGCCTCGCCGTAGGGCGTGCCCGGCGCCGATCGGCTCGCGAAGGCGTCGAGAACGGCAGCCCCCGCGTCGTCCAGCGCGTCGGGGCGGAAGGCCTCGACGACGCCGCGGACGGCCTCGGGGATCTTCAGCCGCCCGACGGGCTGGCGGTTCTGGCGGTCCGCCCCTTCGAGCACCAGCTCCTGCGGGCCCTCCGGCGTGGGCCGGGCGGTGCGGGCGATCTCCTGCAGGTCGTGATCGTCCGTGAGCGCCCAGAAGACCGGAACGGCGGGCACGCCGCGCCCGGAGAGCGCGCGCGCGAAATGGATCGCGTCGAACGCCTTCATGAGCGTGAAGAGGGGCCCCGTGAAGAGGCCCACCTGGTGTCCCGCCGAGACCGCCACTGCGCGCCCCTCCGCGAGCTCTCCGGCCATGCGGCGGGCCTCCGCTCCCCGACATCGAAAGGCGGAGGCCGGCACGCGCGCGCGCCGTCCCGAGGCGAGAAGCTGCCGGCCGCGCTCGGCGGCGGCGTCGAGGGTGGGCCGGTCGGGGTAGAGATCGGGCGCGCCCGCGAGGAACTCGAGGAAGAGTGGCGAGAGGCCCGGGTACTTCGCGTAGGGGATCACGACGGCTTCTCCGGCTTTCTCGCGAGGACGATCAGGCGTGGCGAGTCCGGGCCGAGCGGCGACTCGTCGAAATCGCCCCAGACCGAGGCGACGCACAGTCCCGTGGCCTCCAGGAGCCCGACGAGCTCGTCGGGCGCGTAGGCCCGCACGCTCTCGCGGAAGATCTCGGCCGATCCGGCGCGCCGGACCTCGATCTCTTTGTCGAGCCGGGCGGTCGCCGCGTCCCAGGAGCGGCGGATGCGGTATTCCTTGTCGCCGCAGGAGCGGCGCTCTTCCGGGACGAGGCGGGCGAGCACGTGGTCGCGGCCGAACGTGTCGCACAGGAAGGCGCCTCCCGGGCGCAGAACCCGTTCGATCTCCGCGAGGACGGCCCGGTTCTCCGCTTCGGTGCGGAAGTAGCCGAAGCTCGTGAAGAAGTTGACGACCGTGCGGAACGACGCGTCGTGGAAGGGCAGCGCGCGCATGTCGCCGCGGACGAGGAGAACGTGCCTGTCCCGCCGGCGCGCGAGGTCGAGCAGCGGGGCCGAGTAGTCGAGCCCGACCGGCGGCGCCCCGGCCTCGGCGAACGGGATCGAATGGCGCCCGGACCCGCAGCAGAGGTCCAGCACCGGCGCCGGTCGGGCCGGCAGGTGCGCGAGCGCGAAGGCCGCCTCGCGCCGCGCCGAGGCGAGGTCGCGGTGCGGGTAGAGGTCGAGGTACTCCTCGCCGAACCACGATTCCCACCAGGTCATACGCCGGCCGATTATAGAGTTGGCTGCGCATGAACCTGCTTGCTCTCCTGGGCGCGGCGCTCCTCGCGGCGCAGGTCCGCGCGCCGCGGCCGACCGTGCCGAAATTCACGCCCACGCCGGCCCCGCCGCTCGCGCCGCTGAAGGTCCGCTCCCGCAAGGAGCGCATGGACCGGTACCTCGTGGCCTCCCTGCGGCGCGCCAACGTGGACTCGTGGCTCGTGGTGACGCGCGAGGGGACGACGGACCCCGTGGCCTTCGACGTCGCCGCGGACCACGCGGTCGGCCGCGCCGCATGTCTCTTCGTGGACAAGGGCGACCGCCTCGAGCGGGTCGCCGTCGTGGCGAGCTACGACACGGAGGCCTTCGAGAAGTCGGGGCTCTACACGCGCGTCGTTCCCTACGGGAAGGAGGGCGCGGGGCCGGCGCTGAAAGCCGAAATCGAGGGCTTGAACCCGAAGCTGATCGCGGTGGACATGTCTCGCGACGAGCCCCTCGCCGACGGGCTGACGGCGGGCAACCTCCAGTGGCTGCGCGAAACGCTCGGGCCCGACTACTCGAAGCGGCTGGTTTCTGCGGAGGCGTTTCTCGTCTCCTACCGCAGCCGCAAGACGCCGGCGGAGATCGCGAAGATGCGGGAGGCGGTCAAGAAGACCGAGCAAATCCTGGCCGAGGCGCTGACGCCGGCCGTCATCAAGCCCGGCACGACGACCGAGAAAGACGTCGCCGACTTCATTCGCAAGCGGCGGCGCGAAATGGGGCTGGGGCCCTCGTGGGAGGAGGATCAGGACCCGAACGTGATGGCCGGCCTCGCGCGGGGCCACTCGGCCGCCTCCGACACGCTCATTCTGCCGGGCTCGATCATTCGCATCGACTTCGGCGTCGACGAGGACGGATACAAGACGGACATCCAGAGGCTCGCCTACGTGCTCCGCCCGGGCGAGACCGGGGCGCCGCCCGCAGTCGTGACCGCGTTCGCGACCGTTCGCGCGGCCAACCGCGCTGCGGCGGCGGCGCTGAAGCCGGGAGCGACCGGGACGGCCGTGGACACCGCCGCGCGCAAGACGATCACGGACGCCGACTACGAGGAGTTCCCCCACGCGACGGGGCATCCGATCGGCTTCTATACCCACGACCTCGGGCCGATGCTCGCCCCGGCCTGGCCCGACCGGTACGGCAAGCTCGGGAGCTACCCGATCGAGCGCGACCAGACCTTCGCCGTCGAACCCGCGCTTCAGGTCGAGCTACCGTGGATGATGGGAGGCAAGGTCGGCTTCGGGCTCGAGGAGGACTACGTCGTGACCGAGAAGGGAAGCGAACCGCTGGGAACGCCGCAGGAGACCCTCATCCTCCTCCCCGGCGCGCCATGACGCGCGGCGGCCGCGGGATTCTCGTCGGCCTCGTGTTTCTCGCCGCCGCCTGCGGCGGGGGGCTGAAAACCGTCTCCAGGGACGGCTACCGCGCGATTCTCGCCTTCTCGAAGGACGAGCGCTTCGAGGTCGCCGTGCGCGGAGAGTGGAAGCGGGTCGAGGCTCGCATGGACGGCGCGCCGCTCGTCAAGATCATGCGCCCGGACCTGAAGCAGATCTGGCAGATGCGCCCCGCGACGAAGAGGATCATGGAGGCGCCCTGGACGCCGACCGACGAGATCGTTCCAGGGTACCCGCTCGAGCCGGGATTCGACCCGTACGCCTACGCCGACCGCTTCGGCGGCGTCATCAAGAAGGTCGGCGACGAGGGCCACGGCCTCCATCCCTGCGATCGTTACCAGATGAGCCTGCCCTCGGGCGACCTCGTGACGCTCTGGGTCGCGCGCGATCTCGAGAAGCTCGTGGTCAAGATCGAGCACGCCAAGAAGGACCAGGGCGACGAGTACCAGCCCTTCACGACCACGGAACTGCTCGACATCCGCGTCGGTGCGGACCCGGACCTCTTCGGGAAGCCGAAGGGGTACACCGAGGTCAAGACGTACCAGGACCTGCTCAGGAAATAGGCGGCCGGC
The DNA here is from genome assembly GCA_963724465.1 of uncultured Acidobacteriota bacterium. GTDB lineage: Bacteria > Acidobacteriota > Thermoanaerobaculia > UBA5066 > Gp7-AA6 > DAHUXD01. The sequence continues at coordinate 166,750 of CAVRUT010000014.1, forward strand.
GCGGCGCACCGGCGGGAGACTTGGAATGAGGCTCATCGGGCTCGTTGCCTCGGGAATCCTCGCGGCGTCCTGGGCGGTCGGGGCGGGCGGCTCGCCGGCCGGCCTCGTCGAGACGATCGACCGCTTCGAGAACCTGCAAGTCTCAACCGAGTCGGCGCCGGTGGCGGACATGCGGCTCGCGTCGGGGCATCTCGACTGCATGCTCGCCACGGGGCGAGCGGCATATGTGAGGGCGGGCGACGAGGTCGTCGGGCTCTTCTTCGAAGGCAACGGGATGATGGAGTACCTGTCGGTCGATGCGATCGAGGCTCCGGTCTTCACGTACGTGACGAAAAAGTCGTCGGGCATGAGCCCCGAAAAGACGGAGAGGGGCGTGCGATTGAAGAACCGTTTCACGCGCCTCCTCTGGGTCTCGGCGGGCGAATCGGTCCCGCGGCTCGAGGGCCTCGCCGCCCAGCCGCTGACCGCGAGTTTCCAGGCCGAGCGCGAGAAGTTTCGAAAGCGGGTGGGCGCCCCCATGGGGTTCGGATTCGCGCTCCAGAGGTTCAACGCTCCGGCGGCGCCGTACCTCTGGGTGGAGATGGAAGGCGGAAAGGAAGATCTGATCTACGTGCGCGACGGCATGGAAAACCCGTCCGAGAGCCTGAGCTTCCTGCGTTCGAGCGATTCTCACGACACGAAGCTGAAGGACCTCCTCTACGCGGTGACGTTGTCCCAGCAGCCCGTCGGCTGGGACCGGCGGGACCCACCGAGCCCGCGCTTCGTCCTGACCGACGTGGATCTCGAGCTCAAAGCCTCCGACGGGGAGCAAGTCAAGCTCTCCGTCGTCGAGACGCTCGTCCCCCAGAAACAGCCTCAGAGCGTCTTCCGTTTCGATCTCGACAGCACGATCTACACGACCTTTGGCGAGCACCTTGCCGTGCGCACCGAACGGATCCGTCGGGTGACCGACGAAGCGGGCCGGGCGCTGGGCTTCTTCCACCGGGATGGCGAGTTGCTCGTGCAGCTGGCCGAGCCGGCGCCTTTCGACCGGGCCGTCAGGGTGCGCTTCGAGATCGACGGCGACTTTCTGGTCCACCCGGGTGGGGACAACTACTGGGAGCTCGGCCCGTGGTCGTGGTTCCCGCAGCCTCGGCTCGGCGAGCAGTTCTATGCCTTCCATTCAGTCGTCCGGGTCAGGAAGCCGTTCGTACCTTTCGCTCCCGGCATGACCGTCCGCCGGGCCACGGAGGGCGACGACAACGTGCTGGAGACGAGAGTCGAGAACCCCATCCAGTTCGCGGTCGCGCTGGCGGGGAAGTACGAATTCAAGGAGGAGGTGCGGGACGGGGTCACCATCCGCGTCGCGACCTACGCGCTCAGGAACGACCGCGCAATCAAGCAGCTGACGGATCTGGCCGCAGCGATCATCGGCTTCTACGGGGAGTTCCTGGGCCCCTTCCCGTTTCCGGAGTTCAACATCGTCGAGATCAATGCCTACGGGTTCGGCCAGGCGCCACCGGGCGTCATGTTCATCACCAAGGAGGCCTTCAATCCGCTGGCCGACGACACCAACCAGCTCTACTCGGGCGGTGTCAACGAGCGCTTCGCGCACGAGATCGCGCACCAATTCTGGGGCCACGTCGTGAAGATGCCGAGCGAGGAGGAGCAGTGGCTCTCCGAGTCCTTCGCCGAGTACTCGGCGGCCCTCTTCCTGCGGGCGGCGAAGGGGGAGGCGACCTACAAATCTCTCGTCAGCCACTGGAAGGGTGGATCCCGGTTCGCGAGCGACAAGGCGCCGATCCCGCTGGCTAACCGGGTCTTCGTCGCCAACGATGCCGCGACCCGGGACGCCATCAGGACGGGACTGCTCTACGACAAGGGGCCACTGCTCCTTGCAGCCCTCCACCGCCAGCTCGGCGACGAGGCTTTCCTCACGTTCCTAAAGTCGTACCAGAAGACCTTCCGCTGGAAGTTCGGCTCGACGAAGACGATCGCCGGCCTTCTGCAGTTCCTGACGAAAAAAGACTTCGGCCCGTTCTTCGAGGAGAATTTCTGGGGTCTGGGTGTGCCGAAAGACTAGCGAGAGCTGGATCCGGTCTTCAGCCGGTCGCGGTGCGAAGCGCGAGCGACGGTTACGCCGCCACGCGTTCCCGGCCCCGCAGGGGCTCGAGGGGCTCGAAGTCCCGGAAGAGGATGTGGTCGTAGAAGTAGTGACAGAGCAGGAACGAAAGCGTCACGGCGTAGTAGCTCTTGTCCTGCGCAAAACCCAGGCCCTTCCAGACGACGAGGTATAGGACGCCGGCCGACATCGTCGCGGCGATGGTGGCCGCGTAGAACTTGAACGGCTTTCCGCCCCCCGTGAGACCGCGAACGAACTTATTCCCGATGCGACCGCTCGCCGCTTCCCGCCCGAGGATGAACCAGGTCAACGCGAGGTACTGGAGCGAATGCCAGGTGTTGAAGCCCTGGAACGAGACGTCGAGGTTGTCGAACAGGGGAACGACCATGGACATCGCGACCGTCATCGTCATGAAGAGAAGGCGCGGCCAGGAGGACTCCCCCCGCCGGATCTCGCCATACACCCGAGCCGCGTAGAAGAGAAAGAAGATGGCGTAGCCGGCCGTGAACCCCACCGCCACCCAGCGGTGCTTCAGGAACTCGGGGAAGAGCAGCACGCTGTCGCCGAGGCTGAACCTGCTCTCGACGAACTTGTACATCGCCATCAGGTAGAGCGCGCCCAGGATCACGGCGCCGTCGAGCCAGCGGTCGATCGCCCGGACCTTCGCGCCGACGCGCATCCGGTAGGTTTCAGAGATGTACTGGGCCTGGTGCGTCACGTGGAGCGAGGCCCAGAGGAAAAAGCCGGTCAGGAGGAGCAGGAAGTTGTGGAGGGCGCCGAGGATGACGAGGGTCGGGATCACGACGAGCGGCAGGTAGGTCAGCAGTCCGTAGCGGGCCCGGAACCGCGGCTCCATGGCCGTCCGGAGAAAGGTCGAGTACATGTGGGGGCCGCCCACGAGGACGGTCACCGACAGGCCGACGATCAGGCTCGCGGTGGCCTCGGAGACGCCGAGGCGCTGCAGGAGCCCGTAAGAGAGATACGGAAAGAAGACCAGCGCCCCCGACAGCGTCAGGAAGAAGAGGTCGAAGCGCTTGCTGTGGATCCAGGGCGACCCGGCGCCCGGGATCGCGGTGGCGGTCGAGGACATCGGAACCTCCAGAAAGTCGAATCCGGCGCAATCCTACCAAGCTCCGGGGTTCGGCGCACCCCTCCCGGCGAGAGAGCTCAGACATTAAGATGATAAGTCCGATGCTCGCTTTGGGCCCCTTGCGCGTCGACCCGCCGCTCGTGCTCGCCCCGATGGCGGGCATCACGGACCACGTGTACCGCCTGATGCTGCGGCGGATCGGTGGGGTCGGTCTCGTGACGATGGAATTCATCTCCTCGGAGGCGATTTCTCGCGGAAACGCCCGGCAGCTGCGCAAGCTCGTCTTCTCCGACGAGGAACGGCCGCTCTCCATCCAGATCTACGGCTCGGACCCGGAGCGCATGGCCGCTGCGGCCGACATCGTCGAGGAGCTCGGGCCCGACGTCTGCGACATCAACATGGGCTGCCCCGCGAACAAGGTTCTGAAGGGCTGCGCGGGCGCGGCCCTCATGGGAGACCTGCCGCTCGCCCGCGAGATCGTGCACTCGGTCAGGAAGCGGCTGTCGATTCCTCTGACCGTGAAGTTCCGGCTGGGATTGGACGACCGGCGCTTGAACTTCCTCGACCTCGGGAAGATGTGCGAGGACGAGGGCGTGGCCGCGGTCGCGATGCACTCGCGCACCGCGCGGCAGATGTACACGGGCCAGGCGGACCGGCGCCGCATCGCGGAGTTGAAGCGGCACCTCGCGATTCCGGTCGTCGGCAACGGAGACGTGGCGGCGCCCGAGGACGCGCTCGCGCTTTTTGCCGAGACCGGCTGCGATGCGGTCATGATCGGCCGCGCGACGATGAAGAATCCCTGGATCTTCCGGCAGATCACCGACCTTCTGGCCGGCCGGCCAGCGAGGGAGGCGACGCTCGAGGACCGGCGCGACCTGATGCTGGCGCACTTCTCGGCGATCGAGTCGACGGCCCACGACCCGAAGGAAGCGCTGCACAAGCTGCGCACGATGACAGGCTGGTACACCAGCGGCCTGCCGCACGGCCGGAGTCTGCGGACCCGGATCTCGGAGCTCGCGACGCCGGCCGACTTTCGGGAGGCGGTCGTCGGATTCTTCGCCGGCCTCGCGGCAACGGCGCCCGTCCCGGAGGCCCTGGCGTCCTGACCGAAGCGTCGCCGGGAATTCCCGCCCGACGTCCCGAGGTTCGTTCCCTCAGCATGAAGTCCAGAGTCGTCCCCTCGGCCCTCGCGGCGATCCTCGCCGTCCTGTGCGCGGTGCCGGGGTCGCCGCAGACCCGGGAAACGGACCTCTCGACCTCGGCCGGCAAGTTCCCGCTCTACGTGACCGCCGAGTACCTCGGCATGGCGGGATTGAAGACAGTCATGCGGGTCCGGCTGCGCGCCCCGGAGCTGTCGATGGCGGCCGGAAGGCGCGGGCTGAAGAGCTTCTCGGGCGAGCTGCAGGGAAGCTTCTGGAAGGGCGAGGACGCCGTACAGGCGTTCAAGTACCCGGTCTCGGGCGAGGTGGGCGAGAGGACGACGTTCACGTACGCCTTTCTCCGTTCGATCGAGCCGGGGCCCTACCGGCTCAAGCTCGTCCTCGTCGCGCCCGGCGGGCGCGAAGTGGGCGAGGCCGCGGTCGATCTCTCCATACCCGAGGTCGGGGCGACGTTCACGCCGGACATGGCGCCCGCCGAGGCTTCGAGCATGCCGGCCGCCGAGGCCGTCGTCCTCGCCGACGAGGCCGCCGGCATGGCGTCGCCGGGCGAGCCGAAGTTGAAGATCCTGCCGCCGGCCCGCGAGACCCCGATCGGCCTCTTGCGCCTCGAGGCGGACGCCTCGCCGCCGATCACGAAGGTCGAGTTCTATCTCGAGGACAAGCTCCTCGTCCGGCGCACGAAGCCTCCGTACTCGGTCGAGATCGACCTCGGAAACGTGCCGCGCAAGCAGACCGTCCGCGCGGTCGGTTACGACTCGAACGGACGGGTGATCGACGAGGACGCCTGGTCGATCAACCAGGGCTCGGCGCGCCTGGCCGTGAAGATCCTGTCCACGCCGGACCCGGCGGCCGGCAACGTGCGCGTGAAGGTCGCCGTCCAGTCGATCGCGGGCGGCGTCGCCAGGCAGGTGGAGCTCTTTCTTGGAGACAAGAAGGTCAAGAGCTGGACGAGCTCCGGCCCTTACGACGTGACGATCCCGTTCGCCGAGTACTCGAAGGCGGACTATTTGCGCGCGACGGCGATCGCCGAGGACGGCAAGGAGGCCAACGACATTCGCTTCCTGAAGGGTCCGAACACGACGATCGAGAGCGTGCGCGTGGACGTGGTGCAGCTGCACATTTCCGCCATGGACAAGGACAACCACTTCGTAAAGGGCCTGACCGAAGGCGATTTCTCGATCCAGGAAGACGGACGCCCGCAGAAAGTCACCGGCTTCGAAGTCGCCGAGAAACTTCCGCTGACGATCGGGCTCGTGGTGGACGGGTCGGGCTCGATGGAGAAGTCGATGCCCTTCGTCCACGACGCCTCGGCCGAGCTCTTCCGGGGGCTCATCCGCGAGAAGGACAGGGGCTTCGTCATCGAGTTCCGCGAGCAGCCGCGCATGATCCAGGAGCTGACCGGGGACTCGGCGGCGCTCCAGCGGGCCTCGCGCGAGACCTCGGCCCGCGGAGCGACGGCCCTCTACGACTCGATCGTCCTCGGCCTCTACCAGTTCCGCACCCTCCAGGGGCGCAAGGCCCTCATCGTCGTGACCGACGGCGCGGACAACCACTCGCACGTGGACTTCCCGACCCTGCTGCGCTACGCGCGGTCGGGCGGCGCGCCGATCTACTTCATCGGCGTCGGTATTTCGGTCCTCGACTTCGGCATTCGCAAGGAGATCAACGAGATCGCGAAGGAATCGGGGGGCGAGGTGTTCCACATCAGCAGCGCCTCCAAGATCGCCGATGTGACGAAGCGCATCGAGGAAGAGCTGCGCTCGCAGTACATCCTGGCGTTCCGGACGGATTCGCAGAAGCCCGACGGCGAGTACCGCACCGTCGCCGTTTCGGTGGACAAGGCCGGGGTGACGGCGCGCACGATCAAGGGCTACATACCGTAGACGGCCAGGCAACTGTCGCACGCGGCGCGCAGTGAGGAACCAGGCCCGCGGTCGAGCCCCTGTGGGCGAGCCGCGGGCCGGTGCGCCCGTCAGGGCGCAGGTTCCGAGTGAAGCGCGAACGACGGAAAGTTCGCCACGATGGCGTGGGCGCCGGACCACTTCACCACGCGTGCGGGCGGAATCGCCGTCATCATTTCGACGAGGTCCTGGAGGCGTACGAGCGCGAGGACGGGCCGGTCGCTCTTCCAGAGGTTCCAGAACCTTTCGGCGGGCCAGAAGAGCGCATCGCGCACGTCGGGGCGCGGCTCGAACTCGGGCTCGAGCTCGCCCCGGTAGCCCGCGACGGGGATCGCGGTCTTCAGCTCCCAGGAGACGCCGTTGACGTAGTCCTTGTACCCGACGAGCGGGACGCGATCGGGCGCGCCCGCCGAGTGGGCGGCGGCGGCGAGCTCCGCGGAGAAGCGCGCCTGCGGCACGCGCGGCCAGCCGATGACCAGCCCAGAGTGAAAGGCCGCCCAGCCGACCGCGAGGCTCGCGAGGGCGAGCGCCGGGGCGTTGCCCGCAAAGAGAACGGCAGCCCAGGAGGCGACGACCAGGATCGCCAGCACCGGGGCGATGACGCCCGCCAGGCGCGACTCCGTCACGAACGCCCTGGTGACGGGATGGAGGACGAGCGCGGCGGCGAAGCCGGTCGCGAGCACCGCGTGGACGATCCACGGGCGCCTCGTGCCGCCGAGGCCACGGGCCGCCAGCGCGGCGGCGGCTGGGATTCCCACGAAGAGATACGGCGGCAGCTTGCTGCGCGACAGCGAGAAGAAGGCGAAGACGGCCGCGAACCAGACGAGAAAGAAGAACCCGTCCTCGGACCGCCGCCAGGCCTTTCGAACACCGGCCGCGAAAAAGGCGAGCCCCGGGAGGAACCCGAGAACGAAAACTGGCACGAAGTACCAGATCGGCCCCGGCCGTTTCGCCGCGCCGGTTGCGAACCGCTCGAAGTGTTCGTGAATGAAGAAAAAGCGCAGGAACCCCGGATGGCGGCTTTCCACCAGGAGGAACCACGGAGTCGAGACTGCGAGGAAGGTCGGCGCCGACGGCGAGGCGAGAAGCGCGGCGAAGCCGCGGAGCCGCCCGGTGGCGGCGCACCAGACGAAGAGGATCGCTCCGGGCAGCGCGAGGGCGATGAGGCCCTTGGTCAGAAAGGCTCCCGCGGCGGCCGCCCCGGTCAGCGCGGCCATCCCCATCCAGCGGCGGTTGAGCTCGCGACGCTCGATCGCCGCGCGCCCGGCGACGAGCGTCGCCGTGAAGAAGAACGTCAGGATCCCGTCGGTCAGGTTCGTGCGCGCCATGAGGAAGCCGATCGGGCTCGAGAGAAACAGGATGCCGGTTGCGAGGCCCTCGCGGCGGCCGCGGCGTGCGGCCACGGCGAGGAAGAGAACGAGCACCGTGCCGAGACCCGCCAGCCTCGTCGGAAGACGCGCGGCCCGCGGGGTCTCGCCGAAAACGCGGAAGGCGGCAGCGTTCGCCCAGTAGAGCAGCGGCGGCTTTTCGAAGTACGGAAGGCCATTCAGGCGCGGGACGACGAGGTCTCCGGCCGCAAGCATCTCCCGCGGGATCTCGGCGTAGCGCGTCTCGTCGGGCTCGGCGAGGCCCGAGCCGGCGGGCTCGAACCAGGCCACCGCCGCGACGAGCAACAGGGCCGCGAGCAGGACCCGCTCGCCGCCGGACCTCTCGTGCGCCCCTTCCATCGTCGGCTTCGGAGTGTACCCTCGGCGGTGCTAAGATTCCCGCCGCTTTGACGGCCGACCCTCGCGCGCGCTGGGCCCTGGTGCTGGGCGCTTCCTCCGGCTTCGGGGAGGCGTGCTCGCTCGCGCTCGCGCGGGCGGGATGGAACATCTTCGGCGTCCACCTCGACCGCAAGGGCACGCAGCCCAACGTGGACCGGATCGTCGGGGAGATCCGGGCGTCCGGCCGGCGCGCCGAGTTCTTCAACGTCAACGCCGCCGACGACGAGAAGCGCTCCGAGGTGATCGCGGCGATCGGACGCGCGTGCGGCGCCGAGCCGCCCGAGTCGCGCGTGTCGGTGCTCCTGCACTCTCTCGCGTTCGGAACCCTCAAGCCCTTCTTTGCCGAGCCGCGCGAGAACGCCATCGCGAAACCCCAGATCGAGATGACGCTCGACGTCATGGCGAACTCGATCGTCTACTGGACGCAGGACCTCTTCTTTTCGAAGCTGCTCGCCCCCGGAGCGCGCATCTTCGCGATGACCTCCGCGGGCGACCACATCGTCTGGCCGGCCTACGGCGCCGTATCGGCCGCGAAATCCGCCCTCGAGTCCTACGTCCGGCAGCTCGCCGTGGAGCTCGCGCCCCACCGCGTCGCCGTCAACGCGCTGCGCGCCGGCGTCACCGACACGCCGGCCCTGCGCAAGATCCCTGGCAACGAGGCGATGATCGAACGCGTTTCGGCGATGCATCCGGCGGGCCGGCTGACGGTGCCTGCGGACGTCGCGAAAGCGCTCGTCGCCCTCTGCGGCGAGGGCGGCGCGTGGGTCAGCGGCAACGTGATCGGCGTGGACGGCGCCGAGGACGTCGCGGGCGGAAGGTAGGGTGTCGGCCGGGGCCTTCGAGCCGCTCAAGGAGAAGGCCGGGTTCCGGGAGTTCCGGCTCAGGGCCAACGGCCTGAAGGTCCTGCTTCTCCAGAACCGCGTGGCGCCGGTGGCCACGTTTGCGGTCGTTTACCACGTCGGCAGCCGCAACGAGGCGGTGGGCCACACGGGCGCGACGCATCTGCTGGAACACCTCATGTTCAAGGGCACGCCGGACTTCGACCGCGCGAAGGGGACGGCAGTCGCCGCGGTGCTCGAGGCGCTCGGCGCGCGCTTCAACGCCACGACCTGGTTCGACCGCACGAACTACTACGAGACGGTGCCCTCCGACGCCCTGGACACGGCCCTGCGGATCGAGGCGTCGCGCATGCGCCGGGCCCTTCTGCGCGACGAGGACCGCGTGCCGGAGATGACGGTCGTACGCAACGAGTTCGAGCGCGGCGAGAACTCGCCGTTCCAGGTGCTCTACAAGCAGACGTTCGCAACCGCCTTCCGGGAGCACCCGTACCACCACCCGACCATCGGCTGGAGGAGCGACATCGAGGGCGTGTCGACGGAAAGGCTGCGCGAGTTCTACAACACCTTCTACCACCCGAATAACGCGACCGCGATGCTGATCGGCGATTTCGAGGAGTCCGAGGCGCTCGCCGCGATCGAGAGGCACTTCGGCGCGATTCCTCCGTCGCCGCGTCCGATCCCGCAGGTCTACACCGTCGAGCCGCCCCAGGAGGGCGAACGGCGGTTCGTGGTGCGGCGGGCCGGCGAGGTGGCCTGGTGCGGGCTCTCCTGGCGCACGGTGGAGGCGCGGCACGCGGACACGCCCGCCCTCGCGGTGCTCGGGAACATCCTCGGGGGCGGGATCACCTCGCGGCTCCACCAGGCGCTCGTCGAGAAGAGCCTCGCGCTCTCCGCCACGGTCGTCTCCTGGCAGCTCAAGGACCCCGCCCTCTTCTCGGTCTTCGCGCCCGTGCGGCCGGGCGTCGAGCCCGGCGAGGTCGAGGCCGTCATCCGGCAGGAAATCGCACGCGCGGCCGCCGAGTCGGTCACCGAGGCCGAGTGCGAGAAGGCACGCACGCAGATCGAGGCCGAGGTCATCTTCGACCGCGACTCGACCGACCAGATGGCAGCGTCGCTGTCGGAGGCGATAGCCGTGGCGGACTGGGAGTGGTACGCCGACTATCCGGCTGCAATTCGCCGCGTCACTCCTGCCGACGTCCAGCGCGCCGTTCTCGCCTACCTCCACGACGACGCCCTCACGGTGGGTCTCTACATCCCGAAAGCCCCGGGCGCCGCGGGCGCGCCGGACAGCGGCGAGGAGCCGGTGCCGTGACGGGCGGAGCGGCGACGCCCCGGCGGCGGTTGCCCTTCGTCGAGGCCGTGCGGCAGCGCACGCTCGCCAACGGGGCCCGGCTCTTCGTCCTCGAGAATCGCTTCAACCCGACGCTCGCGCTCTCGGGCTCGCTGCAGGCCGGGCGCCTCTACGCGCCCGCAGACCGGCGGCTCGTCGCCTCGGTGGCGGCCGGAGAGCTGATGAAGGGGACCGTGCACCGCACGAAGCTCCAGCTCGCCGAGGACCTCGAGCGCCGCGCCGCGAGCCTTTCGTTCACCTCCGACGCGAGCGACCCGGTCGGGGTGGACGTGTCGGGCGGGGCGCTCGCGCGCGACGCCGACGTGCTCTTCGACGCGCTGGTCGAGGTCCTTCGGTCGCCGGTGTTTCCGGCCGACGAGCTCGAGAAGGAGAAGAAGCGGCTGGTCGGGTCCATCCGGCAGCAGCAGGAGCAGACGTCCATCCGCGCCTACGAGGCGGCGATGCGCCGCATCTACCCTCCGGCGCATCCCCTCCACCGCCTGACCGGCGCCGAGCGGATCGCCCGCGTCGAGGCGCTCGACCGCGCGGCGCTCGAGGCGTTTTACGGAGAACGGTACGGGGCCGCGTCTCTCGTCCTCTGCGTCGTGGGCGACGTCGAGGCCGATCGGGTCCTCGACCGGCTCGAGGCCGGCCTCGGGCCGTGGAAGCCAGGCCCAGCGCCGGCGATCCCGCTTCCCGCCGTGCCGCCTCCGGCCCCGGGAGCCGAGACAGTTCTGCTCGCCGAGAAGGCCAACGCCGACGTCGTGCTCGCCCTGCCGTCGGACCTGAAGCGGACGGACCCCGAATTTCTGGCGTGCTCGCTTGCAAACGCGGCCCTCGGCCAGTCCTCGTTGACCTCGCGCCTGGGCGTGCGCGTCCGGGACACGGAGGGGCTCACGTACGGGATTCACTCGAGCTTTTCCGCCGCGCACGTGGCGGGGCCCTTCGTCATCAGCCTGACGGTCAAGCCCGAGAGCCGCGATGCGGCGCTCGCCGCCACGCAGAACGAGGTCCGGAAGTTCGTCGCCGGCGGACTGACCGACAAGGAGCTCGCCGACGAGAAGAGCTCTCGGATCGGGCGCTTCAAGGTCGACCTCGGCTCCAACTCCGGGATCGCGCAGGCTCTCGACGCCGCGATCTACTACGGGTTCGGGGTCGCCTACCTCGACGAATTCCCGGGCAAGGTCGCCGCGGTCACAAGGGAGCAGGCCGATGCCGCCTTCGCCCGCCGCGTCCGGCCCGACGCCTTTACGATCGTGAGCGCCGGGACCTTCGAGCCCGGGAAATAGCCTGGAAGTGCTCCACCCAAACGTGACAGAATCCCGCCCCGAATGAGACGCCCCCAGCACCGCCGTCCCATGCGTCGCCGTCCGGGCGAGGCCCCGGCGACGCACCGCGTCTGGCTGTCGCCGGACCAGCCGTTTCGCGAGGGGCCGTCCGCCGACGGGAAGGTCTACTTCAGGATCCGCCTCGACGGCGAGCCCTCGCCCGAGTGGATGCGCGCGTACCGGGCGGGCCTGCTCGGCCTCGTGCCCGAGGACCGCGACGCCGTGCTACGCTTCGAGTTCCAGGGCGACACCGTCCGCTTCGCCGCGACCGACGCCGAGGTCGGCAAGCTGCGCCGCATCCTCGAGAGGCGGGTCGAGGCGGTCAACGGGATCCTGTCGGGCGGCCGCTCGGTCGGTCCCTGACGCCTACTTTCCCTTCTTCTTTTTCTTTTCCTCGGCGTCGATGGCGAGCTTCTCGGCGGCGTCCTCCTGACGATCTTCGAGGTCCGCTAGGAGCCCCTCGTCCGAGAGGTCCATCGGGTGCGAGTTCTCCCAGTCGCGCTTGGCGATCTTGTGGAGGCGGTCGACGACTTCGCTCGTCGCGGACCTCGATGGCGAGCTCGCGCCGGCTGTCGAAGCTGCCGGGCGCGAGGTTGATCGAGCCGACGATGGCCGCGACGCCGTCGGCGAGCAGCATCTTGCCGTGAAGCTTCAGGCCCTTCAGCTTGTGGATCTTGATTCCGACGTCGTCCAGGATCCGCAGGCCGCCGACGCCTTCGACGAGCTTCTCCTTCTTGAGGGAGTGGGGCGGGCGGGCGAGGACGTGGACCTTGACGCCGCGACGCGCGGCGCGCACGAGGCGCTCGAGGATGACGGCGTCCTGGTACCGCTCGTTCTGCACGAACAGCGTGTGCTTCGCCTCGTCGATGAACTGCGCGATCCGGTCGCGGCCGTTGATCGGGCACCAGATCAGGTGGGCCTTCTCGCCCGGCTCGAACTTCTTGCGGTGCCAGTCGGCCTCGAAGCACGCGACGATCTCGTCGACCTCGTGCTTGTGGTCGTGACGACGGCGTAGTCGCGGGTCTCGGTCAGGTTCTTCGTCGCCCAGTTGAGCGACTTGACGAAGGCCACGGCGTCGTCGACGACCATCGACTTCTCGTGAGTGAGGTCGACGGCCGGGTTGCTGTCCTTGACCTCGACGCCGGCCTTGTCGAGCTTCTTGCGCGTCGCCTCGTTGTCCTCTTCGCCGCTGCGGCGCTCCGGGTTGAGCATGACCCGCACCTTGACGCCGCGCTTGTGGGCGTCGATGACCGCGTCGATGAGGGCCGGGTCGGAGAAGACGAACATCTTGATCCGGAGCGATTGTCTTCGCGCCGGCGATCGCCTCGAGGATCGGCGTCGCGGCGTCGTCGGGAAGCACGATGAGGGAGCGGGACGACATCGGTGACTCCTCCTGATCAGGCCTCCGGCGCCCGGCGGCGGGGGCGCCGGCCGCCGTCGCGGAACTGGATGCGGTACAGCTCGGCGTAGAGGCCGTTGTTCTTGAGCAGCTCGTCGTGCGTGCCCTGCTCGCGCGACGACGCCGTCCTTGAAGACGACGATCTTGTCGGCGTCGCGGATCGTGCTCAGGCGGTGCGCGATCGCGATGGCGGTGCGCCCCTTCATCAGCCGCTCGAGGGCCTCCATGACGAGCTTCTCCGACTCCGTGTCGAGCGCCGCGGTGGGCTCGTCGAGGATCAGGATCGGCGAGTTTCGGATGATCGCGCGGGCGATGCCGATGCGCTGCCGCTGGCCGCCCGAGAGCGTCATCCCGCGCTCGCCGACCTCGCTGTCGTAGCCCTTCGGCATCTTCGCGATGAACTCGTCGGCGTTGGCGAGCTTCGCCGCCGCGACGACGTCCTCGCGGGTCGCGCCCGGCCGCCCGTACGCGATGTTCTCGGCGATCGTCCCCGCGAAGAGGACCGTGTCCTGGAGGACGCAGCCGATCTGGTTCGCGGAGCGGCTTGCAGCTTGTAGTCGCGGACGTCGACGCCGTCGATGAGGACGCGGCCCGCCGTCGCGTCGTAGAAGCGCGGGATCAGGCTCGCGACGGTCGACTTGCCGCCGCCGGTCGCGCCCGACGAATCCGACGAGCTGGCCCGGCTTGATCGTGAAGGTGATCTCCTTCAGGACCGGGGAGTCGGGCTTGTAGGAGAAGGCCACCTTGTCGAAGGTGATCTCGCCCTTGACGGCCTCGGGCTCGCGCGCGTCGGGGCGCTCCGGGATCATCTCGTCGGCGCCGAGGATCGACTGGACCCGTTCGACCCCGACGGCCGCCTGCGCGATGCTGTTGGTCATCTTGGCCAGGTCCTGCACCGGCTTGAAGAACTTGTTCAGGTACGAGAGGAAGACGGTGAGCGCCCCGATCGTCATCGCGTCGCGCAGGATGAGCGACGCGCCCCGATAGAGGACGAAGGCCGTGCAGAACGAGACGACCACCGTGACGACCGGCGACAGCACCGACTTGATCCGGCGGGCCTTCAGCGCCGCGTCCACGGCGGCCTGGCTCGCCTCCTTGAGGTGCTCCTCCTCGAGCTGCTCGCGCCCGTACGCCTTGACGACACGCATCGACTCGAGGCCCTCCTGCACGACGGCGACGATGTCGCTCTGGCGGTGCCGGACCTCGTGCGTCGCCTTCTTGACCGCCTTCTTGAACTGCATGACGAAGAGCAGCAGGAACGGCGTCACGGCGACGGCGATCAGCGCGAAGTCGAAGTTGAGCCAGAACATCAGGCCGAGCATCCCGACGATCGTCAGCAGGTCCACGAGGATTCCGAGGGTTGCGCCCGAGGCGAAGTTCTGGATCGTGGTGATGTCCGTCGTGATCGTGGAGAGCAGGTTGCCGGTCTGCTGCTTGTCGTAGTACCCGAGCGAGAGGCGGTCGAGGTGGTGGTAGACCCGCATGCCGGAGGTCGTTCGCGACGTACTGCCCGACGCTCTCGGTGTAGTAGTTGTCGATGTAGGTCGCGATCGAGCCGAGCACCGCGATGAGCGACCATCCCCGCGGCGGCCGCGCCGGCCAGCGCCATCTTATGATCGGCGATTCCGGCGCCGAGCAGGTCGACGATCCACTGCGGAAGGGGGTGGTGCCCGACCACGCTGTCGAGCACGATCTTCAGAGGCCAGGGGCCGGCCAGGCTCATCGCGGTCTCGACGAGCATCGCGATCAGGATGATCACGAGCCAGCCCCGGTACGGGACGCAGGAGCTCGCGGACGAGGGGGCTCATACCGCTCTTGTCAGCGCTCTTGCCGGTCTCGGCCATCGGCGGGGATTCTATTACCTCGAAGTCGAGGACGCCCCAGACGTCAGCCCCGCTCTCCCTCCCACTCGAGCCGCCGATAGTCGAAGGCGGCCACGTCGCGCGGGTCGAACTTCACGATCTCGAAGTAGGGCGAGAGGTCGAAGTCGCGCGGCACGCAGAGGGTCGGATGGCGCGCTCGGAGAAGGCCGCTGTAGGCGCGCCGGGTCGGCCGCCCCAGGATCTGCTGGCGCAGCCGCTGCCCGACGGTGCGCGGCTTGCGCCTCACGGGAACGGGCAGGATCGGGAACCGGACCCGGCCGAAGGCCTCGGCCAGGAGCGAGGAGCATATCGTCTCCGTCTCGCGTCCGCTGCCGAAGTGGAGCGCGTCGTCCCGGAGCTCGGACGGGATCATCGAGAACGGAAGCAGATACCGCGTCAGGTCCCAGAAGTTCCGGCGGTCGTACTGCAGGCCGATTCGCGAGACGACGTGCTCGAGCACGGTGGAGAGGTCCTCGGGCGTCAGGCCGACTGGCCGGCAGATCCGGATGTTCAGGTGGATGTACTTGACGAGCGGCGAGACCACGACGCCCTTGTCCACGAGCGCCTCCACGAGCAGGTGCTTGGCCTCGCGCCCGAACCGGCGCTGGACGTCCGCGCGCGTGGCGGCGTCCCGGCGCAGCAGCGCGTCCCCGACGTAGATCGCGCTGTGCGACCAGGACGACATCGTCAGGTACTTGATCGCCTGCGAGACACGCTGGTCGCCGTCCACGAGGACGACGTCGCCCGGCCGGATCGTGGCCTTCAGCTTCCCCGGGACGTTTTCGACGAAGTGCTGGTAGCGCTTGCGGGGTTGCGTGAGGAGCCGGACGAACCAGGCGGACAGCACGCGGGCCGGGGAGCGCATCGGTCTCTATTGTGCGGGCGACTCGCTGTCATCCGAGCGAAGCGAGGGATCCCTGAAACCGGTGGCTTGGAAAGGGATCTCGGGCTCACGCCCTCGGGATCCGCGACCTCGGGCCGGTACTCGTCGGGCAGCTCGGGCTCTTCCTGCACCTCGCGCTTGGTGCCCGGCGCGAGGAGGTCCATCAGGAGATCGGGCAGGGTCTCGGAGAACTGGCTGCGCGGCATGATCTGCGACACGCCGGCCGACTCCGCGGCCTTCGCCAGCTCCTTGTCCACGTGGGAGAGAAACCCGATCACGGGCGGTCGCCTCGGCCCCCCTGGTCTTGCGCAGCTCGCGCACGGCCCCGAGGACGTCGCCGTTGGCGGAAAGCTCGAGCAGGACCGCGGCGATGCGGGCATCGCCGCACGCCTTCACGAGTTCCTTGGCCTCGACGAAGCGCAGGGGCACGTTCAGATGCCGCGCGGTCGCCTCGATCTTCGAGCGAAAAAAGAGGTCCTCCACGCAGGCGATCAGGCTTTTGCTCATGGACGCACCGATTCTATACGGTTAGGGGTGGGACGGTCAGAACATCTTCACCAGGTCGACGGTGACCCGGTTGATCCACCGATCGTAGTCGAGGCGGCGCTGGAAGACGACGGCCGGTTGCACGTAGACCATGGGTAGGATCGTGAACGAGAACCCGAAGCGGTAGCCCTCCGCCCAGGTGTGCCACCACCAGTCGTCGGTGTTGTAGGCGCCCACGAGGGCGTCCCGCCCGATGTTCTGGTAGACGAAAAACGCCCGCCAGGTCCGAGGGGTTCCGACCGTTCCGACGGCGACGCCGGCCTCATAGGCGTTCGGCCCCGTGCCGACGACGCCGAAATTGTGGACGAAGTCGAGGCTCACGGTCACCGGCAGGCCGGCAACGGGGAACTGGAACCTGACCAGCGTGTCGAGCAGCTGGAACTTCGACTGGTAAGCAAGCCCGCCGTCGACGAAGACCACGCGGTTTTCCCGGTAGTACTGGGGGTCCACGTTGCTCATGCCCATGTTCCAGAAAGAGGCCGAGGCCTGGATGGCGAAACGGCTCTCCTCGCCGGATTTCCAGAGCACCTGGCCCACGCCGAGGATCGATTCGTCACGGTAGTGCTGTGGGCTGTAGATGCCGGCCGCGGTGAAGGTCAGACTCGAGGTCGGGCCGAGTTGGCCCACGTAGGACAGCGACGCGCCCGGGGTCTGGATGTCGTACTTGTCCCAGAGCATCTCGCTCGCCGCGACCGGAAGCGCGAAGGCACCCGCCTGGAACGTCCATGCTCCGGGCGTCCAGAGGAAAAAATACCGGTCCACGTACGCGCCCCGAGAGACGTAGTTGTCCCCGTACAATGCGTTGTCGACGTTGGGCTCCGTGCCGTAGTCGAAGACGCCGCGCACGCCGAACGTGACCGTGGAGGACGCCACGAAGTCCAGCTCGGGGCGCAGCTCGAAGCGCCCGCGGCTGATGGTCGGGTAGTACTCGCGGTGACTGATGTTGTCGTACCGGGCGAGGAAATCCCACTGGAAAGTCAGGTGCGGCTTCTCCGCTGGCTCCTCGAAGTACTGAGGGGGCTGCTCCTGGGCGAGGGCGGTCAGCGGCAGCATCGACAGGAGAGCGGCTCGGGCCACCGAGGGCCCGTTCAAGCCGTCACCTTCGTCAGCGCCTCGTACAGGTCGTTGACGCTCTGGAACCGGTCCTTGGGGTCCTTCTGCATGCACTTGAGGATGATCTGCGAAATCTTGGGGTCGATCTTGGGGTTGCGCGCCTGCGGCGACGGCGGGCTGTCCTGGATGTGCTTGAGCACGACGGCGAGCGGTGTTTCCCCCTCGAACGGAAGCGTCCCGGTGAAGACCTCGTAGAGAACGACGCCGGTCGAGTAGATGTCGGAGCGGAAGTCGAGCGCGATGCCCCGCGCCTGCTCCGGCGACATGTAGTCCGGCGTTCCGACGACCGTGCCCTCGGCCGTCATGCCGCGCTCTTCCTTGAGGCGCGCGATGCCGAAGTCCATGATCTTGAGTCCCCCGGCCGCCTCGATGATGATGTTCTGCGGCTTGATGTCCCGGTGGATCACGCCGACCTCGTGCGCGGCGGCCAGGCCCCCGCAGAGCTGCTTGGCGATCCGCAACCCGACGGGCGTGGGGAGGACGTCGGCCGCCTCGATGAGCTGCTTCAGGGTCAGTCCCCTGACGAACTCCATCGAGAGGTAGCGCAGGCCCCCGGTTTCGCCGAGGTCGTGCGTGCGCAGGATGTTCGGATGCGTGATGCGGCGGGCGAGCCGGATTTCCTGCTTGAAGCGGTCGAGCAGCGACGGGTCCGCCGAGAGCGCCTCGCCGCGCAGCGTCTTGATCGCGACGGCGTCGTCGAGGTCGCGGTCGTGCGCGCGGTAGACGACGCCCATGCCGCCCCGACCGAGCACGCCCTGGATCTCGTACCGCCCGGCGAAAACCTCGCCGACCTGCGGCTCCCCGCCGCCGACCGGTGTCGTCGTCGCGCCGCGCAGGGCCACCGTCTCCGACTCGGCCCCCACCTCGAGGTTCAGGGAGGCGACGTATTGTTCGAGGGCCGCCTTTTCCTTGAGCTCCTCGAGCATCGCGCGGAAGGAGCGAGCGAGGATCCCGATCTCGTCCTTCGACTCGACGGGAAGCTCCGGGGCGTCGAGGTTGCCGATGCGGACCTGCTCGGTGGCGGCGACCAGGCGCTCGACGGGCCCGGTGATGCGGCGCGCGAGAAAGAAGGACAGAACGAAGGCGACGACGAGGGCGGCCAGTCCGACGAGGATTTGCGTGTTCTGGATCTGGCGGAAGGCGGCCAGCTCCTTCTCGCGGCTGCGGAGGGCGACCGCGGCGCCGACCAGCTGGTCGGAGGAGGAGCGAATGGGCAGGACGTAGGCCAGGTACGTTTCTCCGCCCACGTCGAGCGCGAGCGGGCCGATCGTCTTGCCCTGGCGCAGCACGGCCTGGACGAGGTCGTCGCGGCGCTCGATCGCCGCCAGGGCCGCGGCGCCGAGCGGCCCCATCGTGGAGGCGGCGAGGGCGGCCTTCGCCGGCTCGCCGGGCTTGCCCGCATCGGCGAGGAACACGACCTGCGTGTTCAGAAGCTGTTCGAGGTTGAGGGCGACCTCGTCGTTGATCTGGAACGCGGCGGCGATGACGCCCACCAGGCGCGAGCCCCCCTCGAGCACCGGCGCCGCGACGACGTCGTAGAGCCTTCCCCCGGAAAGCCAGATCCCCTCGGTCTGCTCGCCCTGGATCGCCCCGGAGATCGTCGGGACCTCGGAGAGGTCCGCGGCGTAGGGCAGCGGCCGGTCGGTGCGGGCGAGGCCGACGCCCTTCGGGTCCGTCGCGATGAGGAAATCGGCGCGCGCGCTCGAGGCTTGTTCCCGCTTCAGGGTGTCGAAAACCGTGGCCGCGTCGGGCTTGCCGGTTTCGGGAACCAGCGTCGACATCAGCGAGATCGTGCCGGCGTTGTTCACGACGACGGCGAGCGAGCGCTGCAGCTCCGCGTAACGGTTCTGTTGGAAGGATTCCCAGGCCGGTCCCGACTTCTTCAGGTCCTCGGCGATCTTCGCGTCGGCCACGGCGCGCGACCGGTAGGCCGACACGGCGACCGCTCCGCCAACGGCGATGAGGATCAGGAGTGCCGCCATGAGGAAGATCTTGACCGTCAGCGAGAGCTTCGGCGGCTCGTGCGGAGGGAGCTTGAGCCCCTTCAGCCGCAGCTCGCCCGAGGTCATCCCCGGGGCGGGCGCCTCAGTAGCGCTCATCGGTCCCGGCGCCGGCGGTCGGGGCGTAGTCCTTGCCGTACTTGTTCTTGTGCGGCTCGGCCTTAAAGCCCGAGGCGTCGAGGCGCAGGGCGAGCGGAGCTTCGGCGCCCGGCCGGACGGTGACGGGCTGCGCGGTCTCGCCGCCCTCCTCGTGCCAGGCCCTCACGACGTAGGATCCGGGTGGCACGTTTTCGAAGCGGAAGGCGCCGCCGGGGCCCGTGACCACCACGAAGGCCGAGTCGACGACCATGACGAACCCGATCATCTGGGGATGGATGTTGCAGTAGACGCGGACAAGGCCCGTCTCCTCGAACTTCTTCGACTTGGAGGCGCCGCTCCTGTAGAGGCCGAGGTCAAACCGGTTTGCCCCGGAGACCGAGAAGACGTTGTGGTAGAGCGGGTCATCGTTGGGAAAGCTCACGGTCGCGCCTTTCGAGACCGCGAGGACGCGTGGCTGAAAGCGCTTGGAGGACTGCTTCATTTCCGCCTTCGTCGCGCCCGGGGCCGCGAGCGCCCCTTCAATCCACACGACGGCGTAGGAGGCATCGGGGCGAGGCTTGCCGTCGGCGACGAGCACGACGGTGCCCGCCAGAATTGCCCCGCCAGCGACCGGAGCCGCCAGCAGAAGGCCGAGGATGACCGCGGCGAGGGGCGTGCGCATGGTGCGTCTCGAAAAAGAATAACTCGGATTCTGAGCGGGCCGCTTCGCGGCCCAACCAACGAGAGAGGGTACGTGGCTACGGCCCGCTCTTCCCGAGAAGGACGCAGCTCCCCCAAGGCGCTGTCTCGACCGAGTATCATTGCCTCGCCACGGAGGACCGGATGGACGAGAAGCGCGTCGAGATCTTCGGCAAGGACACTTGACCCTACACGACCGCGGCCCGTGAGGACTACGCGCGTCGCAAGTACTCGGTTCGATATCTCAACGTCAAACAGGACAAGTCGCAGCTCGACCGGATGATCCAGCTTTCCGGAGGCCGCGAGGTGCCGGTGATCCTCGACAACGGCAGGGTCACGGTCGGCTTCGGGGGCACCTGAGGGGTCTGAAGGCGCTCCGGCGGGGCGCACGTATAATTCGCGGCCAGAAAACCACGACGCAGAAAGCGGAGGTCGCATGGCGCACGAGTCTTCGTCCGGGTCGGAGTTCCGTCCCTACATTTCTCCGGGCGAGGAGATTCCCGAGTTCACGCTCAAGGCGATCCTCCTGGGGGTTTTCTTCGGCGTCGTCTTCGGCGCCGCGACGGTCTATCTGGCCCTGCGCGCCGGCCTGACGGTCTCGGCCTCGGTGCCGATCGCGGTTCTGGCGATCGCGGTTTTCAAGAGGTTCGGCAAGTCCACGATCCTCGAGAACAACATGGTGCAGACGATCGGCTCGGCGGGCGAGTCGGTCGCGGCGGGCGTCGTCTTCACGATGCCGGCCCTGCTCTTTCTCGCCGACGGGGCGACCTATTTCAAGTACGTGACGATCTTCGTCCTCTCCGCCGTCGGCGGCACGCTCGGCGTCCTCTTCATGATTCCGCTGAGGCGGGCCCTCATCGTCAAGGAGCACGGCAACCTCAAATATCCCGAGGGCGTGGCCTGCGCTGACGTTCTCATCGCCGGCGAGAAGGGCGGCGACCTCGCCCGGATGGTCTTCAAGGGCGTGGGCGCGGCGATGCTCTACAAGTTCCTGTACGGCATTCTCGGGCTCTGGCGCGAGACCGCCACCTGGTTCCGCACGGGCAAGGACGGCAAGATCCCGGATGCCACACTGAACTGCGACGTCACGCCGGAGTACCTGGGCCTCGGCTATATCATCGGCCCCCGCATCGCGGGCGAGCTCGCCTCGGGCGGCGTGCTTTCGTGGCTCGCGCTGATTCCGCTCATCTCGATCTTCGTCGCGGAAGGCCGAATCGTCCAGGACCTGAAGAGCCTGGGCTTCACGGACGCCTGGATGGCGAGCCACTCGCATGCCGAGTGGATCTACCGTGCGTACGTGCGGTACATCGGTGCGGGTGCGGTCGCCTGCGCGGGCGTGATGACCCTCATCAAGACGCTGCCGACGATCGTCTCGGCCTTCCGCGAGTCGGTGAAGTCCTTCGGCAAGGGCGGAGAGGCGAAGAGCACCGTCCGCACCGAACGCGACCTCGGAATGGGGATCGTGGTGGTCGGCTCGCTCGTGCTCGCGCTCCTGATCACGGTCCTGCCGAATTTTCCGCACGGCCCGTTCCCGGGCTCGCTCATGATGGGCCTGCTCGTCGTCGTGTTCGGATTCTTCTTCGTCACGGTGTCGTCGCGCATCGTCGGAATCATCGGAACGTCGTCGAACCCGATCTCGGGAATGACGATCGCAACGATCATGGCGACCTGCGTCGTCTTCGTGGCGCTCGGGCGCACGGGCGACGTGTACCAGGCGGTGGCGCTGTGCGTGGGCGCGATCGTCTGCGTCGCGGCGGCCAACGCGGGGGCCACGTCGCAGGACCTGAAGACGGGATATCTCGTCGGCGCCACGCCACGGCGCCAGCAGATCGGCTTCATCATCGGCGTGCTGACGTCGACGCTCGTCATCGGTGGAACGCTCTTCCTGCTCGACAAGACGTACGCGATGGGCGAGCCTCACGGCATCGGCGGGCCGAAGCTCGCGGCGCCGCAGGCGACCCTGATGGCGACGATCATCAAGGGCCTGCTCGCGAACAACCTTCCGTGGGCTCCCGTCCTCGTCGGCGTGGCCCTGGCCTTCATGGCGCAGATGGCCGGCGCGCACGCGCTCTCGTGGGCCGTCGGCGCCTACCTGCCCGCTCTCGACGACGTTCCCGATCTGGATCGGCGGCATGATGAAGGCGCTCGCCGACAGGCTCACGAACCGCAAGGGGAGAGGAGAGCGAGCTGTCGTCGGGAATGCTCTATTCGACGGGTCTCGTCGCCGGAGGCTCGCTCGGGGGCGTGCTCATCGCCCTGGTTGCCTTCATCGGCGATTCGGTGCTCCACATGGAGAAGCCCGACGCTGATCGAGAAGCTCGACCTCGGGCAGAAGTTCTTCCCCGACTTCAAGAACGGTGTGGCGGGAGACGTGTTCTGCGCCGTGGTCTTCGCGTGCTGTGCTGGCTGCTGGTCTCGAACGCGCGGAAGAAGCTCGAGGCCTAGGAGCCCCTCACCCTGAGCTCTGCCAGGATCCCGGGAGAGGGGACGGGATCCCTCGGGCCTCTGCCCTCGGGATGACGGGGGGAGAGGGCGACGGGTGACTGGGTTGCTAGCGCCCGTCAAATGACGCCGAAGCGATTTCCCCACCTTCTTGAACGCGTCCACGGCCCGGTCGAGGTCGGCGCGTTCGTGCGCTGCCGAGACCTGGCAGCGCAGGCGCGCCTGGCCCTGCGGCACGACCGGGAACCCGAACCCGGAAACGTAGACGCCTTCCTCGAAGAGGGCCCTGCCCATGGCGAGCGCCTTCGCGGTGTCGCCGACGATGACCGGGACGATCGGGTGAATGCCGTGGGGGATCCGGAATCCGGCCTCGGAGATCGCCTTGCGATAGTACGCCGCATTGTCGCGCAGCTTCTCGACGGGCTCCGGGTCCTCGCGGAGCATCCGAAATGTCTCGAGCGCACCGCCCGCGACCGCGGGCGGCAGCGAGTTGGAAAAGAGATAGGTGCGGCTCCTCTGTCGCAGCGTCTCGACGACGGCCTTCGGCCCCGTCACGAAGCCGCCGGCGGCCGATCCCATGGCCTTGCCGAGCGTACCGGTCGTGATCGGGATGCGGTCGAAGACGCCCTGCTCCTCGGCGGTGCCGCGGCCGTTCTTGCCGAGGATCCCGGTGGCGTGGGAGTCGTCCACGGCGAGGATCGACCCCGTGCGTTTCGCAGATGCGGACGAGCTCGGGCAGGTCGGCGAGCTCGCCCTCCATCGAGAAGACGCCGTCGGTGATCATGAGCTTGAAGCGCGAGTCGCCGTCCTCTGCGACCATCTTCGCGAAGGCCCCCGTGTCTTTGTGCGGCACGCGAAACCGCCTGGCCTTGGACAGGCGCACGCCGTCGATGATCGAGGCGTGGTTGAGCTCGTCGGAGTAGAGCCCGTCCGCCTCGTCGAGGATTGCGGCGAAGAGGCCCTCGTTGGCCGCCCAGCAGGTCATGTAGAGGATCGTGTCGTCCGTGCCGAAGAAAGCCGAGATCTCCGCCTCGAGCTCCTTGTGGAGCTGCTGCGTGCCGCAGATGAAGCGCACGGATCCGAGGCCCGCGCCCCACCGGTCGACGGCCTTCTTCTGGGCCTCCCGGACGCGCGGATGGTTCGCGAAGCCGAGGTAGTTGTTGGAGGTCAGCATCACGACCTCGCGGCCCTTGACCTTCACCCGCGGGCCCTGGGGCGACTCGAGGACGAGCTCTTCCTTGAACGTGCCGGCCTTGCGAAGGTCGGCCATCTGTCCGGCCAGGTGCTCGATCAGTGTCATTTCCCCTCCGACACGATCTTCCCCGCCACGCGATCTCCCGGAAACGCCGCGGAAAGAGCCGCCAGAGCCCGATCGAACGCCCCCACGCTGCCGGCCATGATTTCCGCACAGAGCGTCGGCGTGCGCACGAACTCCATGGTCCCTGTGGCCCCGCGCACCACGATCGAGTCGGCCGGGTCTTCGACCGTGAAGAGGATCCCGTCCACGTCCTCGAGCGCCCGCGAGGCGATCCTCTCGGCCTTCTCGACCTCGTCCCGCATCAGGCATACGCCCGCCAGCCCCACGACCTGGAAGTGGTTCGGCTCGAACTCCGTCCGGTCCCAGTTCTTCCAGACCCGGTCCCGCGGCACGAGCTGAAAGCGATAGGCCACGTTCGAGAGCCGGGACTCCTCGACCGCGAACTCCGCGATCCGTCGCTCGGTCAGCTCCTGGTTCGGGTCCGGCTTCGGGGGCTTGCGGGTGGGCATAGGTGCTCCATTCAATGGACTTGGTTTGCGGGGAATCTATCCCAAGTCCCCGGCGCGAAAAGAGGGATAGAATCCGCCGCAGCTTCGAAGAATACGCTTCGAATTAAAGGAGGGGACATGAAGACGCGCACGATTCTGGCTTCTCTCACCGTTTTTCTCGCGGGCGTGGCTCTGAGTTTCGCCGCCGACCAGAGCATGTTCATGGGCACGTGGAAGTTGGACGCGGCGAAGTCGAAGTTCAGCCCGGGAGCGAACAAGAACACCACCGTCGTCTACGCGCCGGCCGGCGACATGGTGAAGGTCACCGTGGACGGCGTCGACAAGGACGGCAAGCCGACGCACAACGAGTGGACGGGCAAGTTCGACGGCAAAGAGTACCCGGTCATGGGCGATCCGAACTCCGACGAGCGGGCATATACGGTTGTCGGCCACCACACGATAAGCCTGACCGTCAAGAAGGCCGGCAAGACCGTCGCCACGGGCAAGGTCGTGGTCTCCGCCGATGGCAAGACCCGGACCGTCAGCGTGAGCGGAACCGACGCAAGCGGTGGGGCGATGAACGTCACTGCGGTCTACGACAAGCAGTAGACGCGCAGGTCTTGCGAGGGGGTCGCCGCGAGAGGCGGCGGCCCTTACACTCTCCCGTTCGGGTAGAACACGACCTTCATCGCGCGGCGGTCGTCGAGCAGCTCCATGGCCTCGTGGAACTTCTCGAGTCCCTCGAACTCGTTGGTGACCAGGTCCTCGACGTCGAGGCCGGCGCGGAAGAGGTCGATCATCTTGATCCAGCTGTCGAAGATGCGCCGCCCGATGATCGCGTGGATCGTCAGGCCCTTGAAAACGAGGTCGTTGGTGTAGTCGCGGATGGTGACGGCCTTGTCGCGCGGAATCCCGAGCAGCGACAGCGACGGCGCCGCGGCCGCGCGGCCTCGAGGGCGAGGTTGATCGAGGGCTCGGCCCCGGAAAGCTCGAGCACGACGTCCGCGCCGCCCCCGGTCGCTTCGCGCAGGCTCGCCACGGGGTCCTTGGTGCGGGAGAGCTCGAGGACCGAAACCCGGGAGAGGCCGCGCGCTTTGACCCACCGCCGGGCGTGCGCCGCCGCGAGGGCGTTGACCTCGGTGATCGCGATGCGGGCGGCGCCCGAGATGCGCGCGATCTCGGCGCACATCGCCCCGATCGGCCCGTAGCCGAGGACCGCGACGGACTTGCCCGAGAGGTCCGCGACCTGGGTCGTGTGGACGGCGTTGCCGAGGGCGTCGAGGAAGGCCCCGACCTTCGGCGGGATCATCGCCCGGTCGAGCGGCACGACGTTGAAGGCCGGCACGACGACGTACTGCGCGAAGCAGCCGTCGCCGTGGACGCCGAGGATCTTCGTGTTCTCGCAGATGTGGCGGCGTCCGGTGCGGCAGGGCCGGCAGGCACCGCAGGTGACGTGCATCTCGGCCGAGACGTACTGGCCCTCCTCGAGGTGCGGCCGCTTGCCGCCGGGCCCGAAGCCGACGATCTCGCCGCAGAACTCGTGGCCGTAGACGCGCGGCGGCTCGACCATTCCGGCCATCGAGGCATCCCACTGGTAGATGTGCTTGTCCGATCCGCAGACCGCGGTCGCGAGGACGCGGATGAGGACTTCCGCCTGGCCCGGGACGGGAACCGGGACGGACTTGATCTCGGTCGCGGCGGGGCCGGGGGCCGCTTTCGTCTTGACCACGGCGGTCATCCGGGACGGGATGCGGATCGGGATGCCGGGATGCGGGAGCCGTCCTGGCGACGCGGCCTTCGTGCTTCCGCTCACGTACCTTCTGCCTCCGCGTCTCTATCGTCAATCTCCCGCCTGGTCGTCGCGCACGAATCCGCCCCTCGACCCCGCGGCCAGCGCTTCGGCGTGCACCGAGACGGGCCTGACATACTTCGCGACGAGCGTTCGCGTTCCCTTGACGCGGAGCCTGTCGAAGAGGAAGGCGAACTTCTTCTCGAGGGTGTCGCGGATCGCGCCACGCGTCCCCTCGGGCAGGTTCCAGACCCGTTCCTTGTACGGCCCGATCGCCTTCTTGCGCGTCTTGTAGAGGAACTGCTCCTGGGTCTCTCCGCGCTTGCGCTCCCCGGCGGCGTTCTCGTCGAGCCACCTCTCGATCTCGCGCTTCAGGGGGTACGGGAAGGCCGGGTGGTCGTAGACGGTGTTCATGAAGTCCGTCGCGAGGTGGATCTCGGCGCAGTCGTTGTCGGGAAAGTTCCCGAAGTACTCGGGCGGCAGCGTCGAGGCACCGTGCTGCACGGCGCCGGCCAGCCCGTATTCCTCCCGCGCGACCTTCGAGATCGTCTTGATGGCGTTGAAGTCGATCGCGACGCGCTCGACCGTGCCGTCGGGCCCCACGACGCCGCCGTGCGAGGAGCCCGTCTGGATCGAGACCTTCGCGAGCCCGGAGCCCTGGCCGAGGGCGCGCCTGTAGAGGTCCATGTATGCGCGGAACTCCTCGGGGGTCGAATTCTCCTTGCCGACCTCGCCGATCTCCCCGCCGATCGAGATGGGCATGGCCTTCGGCTCCCGGGCGCGGATGAACTTCGTGAAGCGCGCGCAGAGGTCGGCGTTGACTCGTTGCTGTTCCTCGAGCGTCGGCCTGGAGAGGTCCACGAGCGTCGAGGTGTCGATGTCGATTTGCAGGAAACCGGTCGGGATCGCCTCCTCGATGAGCGCCTCGATCGCGCCGATCTCCTTCTCGGCGTTCTGCTTCATCTTCTTCGGGTTCGTCTGGAAGTGGTCGCCCTGCAGGAAGAGCGGGCCCTGCCAGCCCTCCCTGATCGCCGCCGCGAGGACGACGGCTGCGTACTCGGCGGGGCGCTGCTCGGTGTAGCCCATCTCGCTGCGGGCGATTTCGAAGATGACGGCGCCCGCCTCGATCGCGGAGGCGGCGCGGCAGGCGGCACGGGCCGTGTCGTACGACATCAGGCGGACGTTGATCGCCGGAACGGTGAAGCCCGAGACCTCGCCGCGGCCCCGCGCTTCGTAGAGCGGGAGAATCGAGGCGGGCAGGATCCCGAGGGATTCCGCGGCCTCGCGGATCGCGCGCCGGGCGGCGCTGCGCGCCTCGGCCGGGGCGAAGACGGCGGTCCAGACGAGCCCGTCGACCGCCTCGGCGCAGAACCGCTCGGGATTCGTGACGACGACGCCGCCGTCGTGCCGGACGGCGCCGGACCGGACCAGGGCTTCTCGAAGCTCGGCGGAGGTCGAGTAGAGGTTCATGCTGGATCCTCGATTTGGCGGAACGCCCGGGGATTCTAATGCACGAGCGGCGCAGCGCCGGGGCCGTCCGTGCTACGTTTTCCGGCCTGTGACGACCGAGCGGCTGGCCGAGGAGCTCTCCCGCCGCTTGCCGGCCGAGATTCTGCGGGCGGACGGGGAGGCTCTCTCCGAGCACTCCGCCGACGCGACCGAGGACCTGCGGGCCCGGCCGGAGCTCGTCGTGCGGCCGCGGTCGGAGGAGGAGGTCCGCGCTCTGCTCGCGGCCGCGCGGGAGCTGCGGTTTCCGGTCACGCCCCAGGGGGCGCGGACGGGCCTTTCGGGCGGAGCGCTGCCGGTCGAGGGCGGCGTGGCGCTCGACCTGACCGCGATGAACCGGATTCTCGAGATCGACCGCGAGAACCTCTTCGCCGTCGTCGAGCCGGGCGTCGTGACGGAGACCCTGCAGGACACGGCCGAAGCGGCCGGCCTCTTCTATCCGCCGGACCCGTCCTCTCGCGGCTCCTGCACGATCGGCGGCAACATCGCCGAGAATGCGGGCGGCCCGCGCGCCGCGAAGTACGGGACCACGGGGCGCTACGTCGCGGGCCTGCGGGTGGCGCTGCCGGGCGGCTCCGTGCTCGCGCTCGGCGGCAAGAACCGCAAGGACGTCGCGGGTTACGACCTCGTCTCCCTTTTCGTCGGCAGCGAGGGAACGCTCGGCGTCGTGACCCGTGCGACGCTGCGGCTCCTGCCCCTGCCGGCGCACCGGCGCCTGCTCTGGGCCTCGTTCGCGAGGGAAGAGCAAGCCTTGGGCGCGGTCGCCCGCCTGTACGCCGGCGGGCCGGAACCCTCGGCATGCGAGTTCCTGGAGCGCCGCGCGGCGGAGGTGGCGGCCGAGTGGCTCTCCCTGGCGCTTCCCGCCGACGCCGACGCGCACCTCTTCGTCGAGGTGGACGGCTTCGAAGAGTCCGGCGTTGCGCGCGACGCCGAGCGGGTCGGAGGGGAGCTTCTCGCGGCGGGCGCGACGGACGTTCGGGTCGCGATGACCGAGCGCGAGCAGCGCGATTTCTGGCGGCTGCGCCGCGGCGTCGGAGAGGCCGTCAAGAAGCTCGGTCCCTATGCCGAGGAGGACTGCGCCGTGCCGCGCTCGCGGATGCCCGAGCTCCTCCGGTCCGTGCGGGACGTCGCGGCCCGTCACGGCCTGACGGCCGTGTGCTACGGGCACGCCGCCGACGGCAACATCCACGTCAACGTCGTTCAGCCCCCCGGCGGCCGGGAGCTCTGGCTCTCGCGGAGGGACGCCGCCGTCGAGGAGATCTTTCGCGCAGTCGTCGCCCTCGGGGGCACGATCACGGGCGAGCACGGCGTGGGCCTGACTCAGCGCGCGTACATGCGCCTGCGCCATTCGCCCGAGGTGCTCGGGGCGATGCGGGCGGTCAAGTCCCTCTTCGACCCCGACGGCCTCCTGAATCCCGGTAAGATCTTTGCCACATGATGCGACTCTCGCGAAAGATCCACTTCAACGCCGGACGAAGCCTTTGGCGCCCCGAATGGACCGCCGAGAAGAACCGCGCCGTCTACGGAGACGAGGGCCCGCACGGTTACGGCCACAACTACGAGCTCGAAGTCGCCGTTGCCGGACACACGGACCCGGCAACGGGCATGGTCGTGAACCTCACGGACCTCGACCGCGTTCTCAAGGAGGAGGTCGACCGCCCGCTCGACCACCGCAACTTGAACCGCGACGTGCCGGACTTCGCACGGACGCCGCCGACGGCCGAGAACCTCGCCGTCTGGATCTGGAAGCGCGTCGCCGACCGCATCGCGCGCGAGACGTGGCCCTGCCGTGTCGTGCACCTGCGCCTCGCCCTGACCCCCGGCTTCGCCGTCGAGATCGAGGAGTCGCCGTGACGGGCAGGACCCTCGTCGTGGGGGCCACCGGGCAGCTCGGATCGGCGGTGCTGCGCCGACTGGCGGCATCGGGCCGTCCCGTGCGCGCGTTCGTGCGGCCCGTCTCGCCGCGCGACGCCCTCGAGGGAACGGGCGCCGAATTGGCGTTTGGCGACCTGCGCGACGCCGCCAGCGTGGAGGCGGCTTGCCGGGGAATCGAAACCGTCGTGGCGACCGCCAATGCCGTCGTGCCGAGGGGCGCTGCGAGCTTCGAGGAGACGGAAGAGCTCGGCTACCGGCACCTGATCGACGCCTGCCGCACGGCCGGCGTGCGGCGTTTCGTTTTCATGTCGGTGCCCGTCACCCCGAACGACGTCCGGGTCGAGACGTTCCGCATCAAGCGAGAGGTCGAGCGCGAGCTCCAGGCGAGCGGAATCCCGTCCACGATCTTCCGCGCATCTCTCTTCATGGACGATTGGTTTGCGCTGATGGGAAGCTCCATCCCCCTGCGAGGCGCTCAGGCCCACACGCTCCGTCGGCCCTTCTGGTTTTCGAAGGCATTCCTCTCCCTGACGGGCCATCTGATCGAGAGGCGCGGGCTGGCGCTCGTCCCGGGTTCGGGCCGCGCCCGCCACGCGTTCATCGCGCTCGACGACGTGGCGGCGTTTCTGGCCAAGGCCGTCGAGCTCGCCGGGACGGAAAGTACGACCCACGAAATCGGGGGTCCGGAAGTCCTGTCCTGGGACGAGGTCGTCGGTATCTTCGCGAGGGTGCTCGGGCGCCCCGTTCGCGCGCTCCACATGCCGGCCGGCTTCTATTCCGCAATCTCGACCCTGCTCGATCCCTTTTCGGCCGCGGCCGCGAACCTGATGGCCATGAGCCGCCTGTGCGCGGTGACTGATACCGACTTCTCGACGACGGAGTTTGCTTCGCTCTTTGGAATCGCCCTGACCAGCGCGGAGCAGTTCCTGAGGCAAAAGCAGGCCCTGCCCGACGCGGCCTGAACCGCCAGGAACTACAATGCGCCACTTTGACTGAGAAGATGTTCTTCAAGCAGTTCTATCTCGGCTGTCTCGCCCAGGCCTCCTACATGATCGGGTCGGAAGGCGAAGCGGCCGTCGTGGACCCGCGCCGGGACATCGAGGTCTACCTCGAGGAAGCGGCGGCCCAGGGGCTGACGATCCGGCACATCGTCGAGACGCACCTGCACGCGGATTTCGTCTCCGGCCACCGCGAGCTCGCCGCGCGGACGGGGGGCCGGATCTATTTCGGTGCCCGCGCGAACGCGGCGTTCGAGCACGTGCCGGTGCGCGACGGCGACGAGGTCCGGCTGGGGAAAGTGAGGCTGCGCTTCCTCGAGACGCCGGGGCACACCCCCGAGTCCATCTCCATCCTGGTCATCGACGAAGAGAAATCCGGAGAGCCGCAGGCGGTGCTCACGGGGGACACGCTCTTCATCGGGGACGTCGGCCGGCCCGACCTGCTCGGAGCGCGGGTGAGCGCGGCGGAGCTGGCCGGCCAGCTCTACGACTCGCTCCACGGCAAGCTCCTGAAGCTGCCGGACGCCGTGGAGGTCTATCCCGCCCACGGCGCGGGGTCGCTGTGCGGGCGGAACATCTCGAGCGAGACCAGCTCGACGATCGGCCAGCAGCGCCGCTTCAACTACGCCCTGCGGCCGATGCCTCGCGAGGAGTTCGTCGCGCTCATGACGACGGACCTTCCGGAAGCGCCCGCCTACTTCTCCCGCGACGTGCGCATCAACCGGGAGGGGCCCGACAACCTCGAGGACCTGCCGGCACCCGTCGCGCTTTCTTCGGAGGCGCTCGAGGAGAAACGGCGCTCGGGCGCGTGCCTCCTGGACGTGCGCGGTCCGGCGGAGTTCGGCACCGGCCACGTCGCGGGAGCCCTGCACATCGGCCTCGGCGGGCAGTTCGCGTCGTGGGCGGGCACGCTCCTCGCGCCGGAGACCCCCCTCGTCCTTGTCACGGAAGACGAGGGGCAGGTCGCCGAGGCGAGGACGCGTCTGGCGCGCGTCGGCCTCGAGAATGTGGCGGGCTACCTCGGCGGCGGGATCCTGGCATGGGACGGGGAGGGCCGACCGCTTGCGCGCACGGAGCAGATCGGTGTGGACGAGCTGAACGCCCGTCTCGCGGAGAGCTCCGACCTGCAGGTTCTCGACGTGCGCCGGCCTCCGGAGTGGCGGGCGGGCCACATCGCGCGCGCCGCGCACATCCCCCTCAGCGAGCTCGCGACTCGCGCCGGGGAGCTCGACCCGAAGCGTCCCGTCGCGATCATCTGCGCGAGCGGCTATCGCTCGTCCATCGCGGCGAGCATCCTCGAGAGGTCGGGCCTGTCCGGAGTGGTCAACGTCGTTGGTGGCATGAACGCCTGGAACGGGGCGAAGTACGACGTCAGTACGCAGTGAGCGGTCAGCATTAAGTGGGAGGCGGGATGCGGGGGACGAGACGCGGGATCTGGGTCGCCGTCGCTGCGGGGATCTCTCTGGCTTCGCTCGTGTGCGGCCAGGAGAGCAAGGCCAGCGGCAGCGTCTGGGAGTCGCGCAAGTCGGCGTGGGAGCAGCTCGCGCCGGGACAGAAAGAGGAGGTCTTCAGGTTCGCCGAGGGCTACAAGAGCTACCTGAACGTGGCGCGCAGCGCACTGACCTCGACGCACGAGGTCATGCGCCTGGCCAGGGCGACGGGCTTCTCGGAGTTCACCGACGCCTCCCAGGTCAAGCCGGGCGCACGCCTGATCGTCAACGGACGCGACCGGGCGCTGATCCTCGTCGTCGTCGGCTCCGAGCCCATCGTCTCGGGCTCGCGCCTGATCGGCACACACCATGACAGCCCCCACATCGACCTGAAGGCCCGGCCGATCTACACCTCCAACGGCTACACGCTCTTCAAGACGATCTACTACGGAGGCATCAAGAAGTACCAGTGGGCCAACCGCCCGCTCGCCCTCATCGGCCGGATCGACACGGTGGACGGCAAGCGCGTGGACGTGGCGATCGGCTTGAAGGACGGCGACCCCGTCTTTGCCATTCCCGACAACGCGCCGCACTCGGACAACAAGGAGATCCTCAACCGAAAGGCCGAGGAGATCTTCGGCGGCGAGGAGCTCGACCCGGTCGCGGGATCGGTCCCGGGCAAGGATGCGTCGGTCACGGCCGCCGTGCTCGCCGCGCTGACCTCGACGTACGGGATCCGCGAGGAGGACTTCGTCTCGGCGGAGCTGCAGCTCGTGCCGGCGGCCAGTCCGGCCGACGTCGGGATCGATCGCGGTCTCGTTGGGGCGTACGGGCAGGACGACCGGCTCTCGTCCTACTGCGCGGCGCGCGCCGTCATGGACGTCAAGGGCACGCCGAAGCACACGGCGATGGCGTACCTCTCGAACTTCGAGGAGGTCGGGTCGGTCAACAACTCGGGCGCGCGGTCGGAGTTCCTGGACTCGACGTACGCGCGGCTGGTCGCCGCCGAGCGCGGCAGGGCGTACACGGATCTCGACCTGCGCCTCGCATTACGCGCCTCAGAGGTCGTCTCGGCCGACACGAACGATGGCATCAACCCGGTCTTTCCGCAGACGAGCGAGCCCTCGGGGGCCGCGCGGCTCGGCTTCGGCGCGACGATCAAGAGATACGGCGCGGGCTTCGACGCGAATTCCGAGTTCATCGCGAAGATCCGGGGCCTCCTCGAGAAGAACGGCATCACCTGGCAGACACAGACGCCGAAGGTGGACGGCTATTCCGGCGGGACGATCGGCGGATTTCTCTCGGCCAAGGAGATGGAAGTCATCGACATGGGTGTGCCGCTTCTTTCGATGCACGCTCCCTTCGAGATGTCCTCCAAGGTCGACGTGTGGAGCTTCTACCGCTTCATGACGGTGTTCCTGGCGTCGTAGGACGAGGCAGGGAGTGGGCGGCGCAACGGCCGGTCATGGGGCCTGCGCGAGGGCCTTCTCCTCGACGATCTGCTTGTTGCTCAGGATGGTCTGGACGAATGTCCTTTGCGAGCTTGTCGAGATCCGTGGCCGACTCGACCTGGTCGATCACGAACTTGGCGGCGACGACGTAGGGGTTCCATCCGACGGGCGCCCCCTGACCCTTCAGGGCCTCGGCTTTGCCGAAGACGATGAAGGGCACATTCGGATCCCTGGAGAGATTCGCGACACTGACCCTGACCTGCGTGTTCGGCTTCTGCTCGCCGCCGAGGAGCTCCGTCGGGACGATGTTGCCGCCCGAATCCGTGGCGTAGAAGGCGCCGCGCACCAGCCAGCCGTCGGTCGGAAGCGGGGCGCTCGGGTCGAGCCGCTTCGCAGTGAACCCGGCGTTTGCGAACTCCTTGACGATGTCCTTCGAGAGCGTGGACGCCGACTACGACGCCTTCTCACTCGCCCGCGCGCCGCGCAGGCGAATGGGGGAGGTCTACAGGGCGCAGGACACGCGTCTCGAGAGAACTGTTGCGGTCAAGGTCCTGCCGCCGCATCTGTCCTCGTCGGCGACCGTTTATGAGGCCTCCCGGCCAGAGGTTTCTGGTCAACACGGTTTCGGAGAAAACAGGCTCGCCACCCGTGAACCTGCTCCTGAACTGGACCGCGCTCCTCGAGAAGAAGTAGTCAGTTTCGCGGGGCAGGCGCGGGACTGAAGTGGTCATGGACCATCCGCGAGATCTCCGCGCCAGTCCGGAGCGCCTCGTTGTCCACTCCGGAGCTCTTGTCCTCGATCCTTCGGGCGCAAATGGCGAGGACGTAGCGCGCCTTCGGCGTCTTGATGTACGCGGCGTCGTTGCGGACGTCGCCCTTGAAGCCCTTCGCGTCGGCATTCTTCTCCTCGTCCCAGCCGGTCTTGTTCGCGACGAGGATCTCCTCGGTCCCGAAGGGGAGCGAGCGGGGGATCATGGCTCGGTCCTGCTGCATGGCGAGGAGGGCGATCATGTCGTCGCAGGCCTTCCGACTCACCACCTTGCCCTCGGCAATGAGCGCCATCAGCGTCGCCGCCTCGCGCGGCGTCGTCGAGCCGAGGCCGTACTCCTTCTCTTCATCGGGCAGGACGTCGGCATGGCCGTCGCGGAAGGTCGGCCGGTAGAGCCGCGTTTTCATCAGGCCGAAAGAGTCGAGGAGCTTGTCCACGTTCGCCGTGCCTACGAGGCCGACGAGCAGATTCGTCGCCGTGTTGTCGCTGTAGGCGATCATGAAGTGGAGCAGGTCGTCCACCGTGAGGACGACGCCGGGATGCAGCATGTTGAGCGGCACCGTCTCGTCGCCCGCCTTGTCCGATTCCTTGAGGACGACCGTCTGGTCCTTCGAGAGCCTGCCCTCGGCGATCTGGTGGAAGACCTCGGCCATCACCGCGACCTTGATGAGGCTCGCCGTCGGGAAGCGCTGATCGGCGTTGACGGCGATCACGTCGCCCGTCACGAGGTTCTTCGCGTAGATCCCCATCTCGCCGTGGAAGGCCCGAACTTTCGCGGCGATTTGCGGCGGCTCCGGAGCGGCGACAAGGCGCGCGATCGAGAGCGCAATTGCGAGCAGCGAGTTCATGCGGCGATGTTAGCGGAGGGGGCTTGCGAGCGTAAGATCACAGGGCGCGACTCATGACACTCGCTGCCGGAAGCCATCTCGGTCCTTACGAAGTGATCGCTCCGCTCGGGGCGGGCGGGATGGGAGAGGTGTACCGGGCCCGGGACGGGCGGCTCGGGCGCGAGGTGGCGGTGAAGGTGTTGCCCGAAAGCGGTGGCGGAGAACGCCGAGCGGCTGCGCCGGTTCGAGCAGGAGGCGAGGTCGGCGTCGGCGCTGAACCATCCGAACATTGTGACGATTTACGACGTGGGGCAGACGCAGGGGGTGTCGTGGATCGCGATGGAGCTGGTGGAAGGGCAGAGCCTGAGGCAGCTCCTTCCGGGCGGCGGGCTGGCGATGAAGCGGGTCCTTTCGATCGGGACGCAGATCGCGGAAGGGCTCGCCAAGGCGCACGGATCGGGCATCGTGCACCGGGACCTGAAGCCCGAGAACGTGATGGTGACCTCCGAAGGCCTCGTGAAGATCCTGGATTTCGGGCTGGCCAAGCTGGCGCCGGAAGTCCCCGAGGGAAGCCAGGTCGCGACGGCCACACAGCAGACGAGGGCGGGGGTCGTCGTCGGGACCGTCGGGTACATGTCGCCGGAGCAGGCGACGGGCCGGCCGATCGACCATCGGTCCGACCAGTTTGCCCTGGGCGCGATCCTGTACGAGATGGCGACAGGCAAGCGGGCCTTCCAGCGCGCGACCGGGATCGAAACGCTCTCGGCGATCCTGAAGGAAGAGCCAGCACCGCTGACCTCGGTGAGCCAGGAGGCGCCCGAGCCGCTGGAGTGGATCGTGCGGCGCTGCCTCGCCAAGGAACCGGACGAGCGCTACCATTCCACCCGCGACCTCGCCCGTGACCTCGCCAATCTCCGCGACCGTGCGACCCTCGCTTCCACTGCTTCGGCCGGCGGCGTTTCCGCCCGCCCACGGCGTGCGAGAATCGGACTGTGGATCGGTATCGCAGCCGGTGCGGTTGCGGTCGGCGCCCTGGTTGCAGTCTGGCTCCTCCCGCACGGCCCGCGTCAAGTCGCCTCCGCCCCTGCCGAGGGCGGGCGCTCCATCGCCGTGCTTCCGTTTCAGAATGTCGGCGGGCGCGCCGAAGACGAATATTTCTCGGACGGGATGACCGACTCGCTCATCACCGAGGTCGCCAGGATCAAGGACCTGCTCGTCATCGCCCGCAACAGCGCCTTTCGATACAAGGGCGCAGCACCGGACGTCCGGAAGGTCGGCAAAGAGCTCGGCGTGCGCTACGTCCTGGAGGGAAGCGTGCAGCGCGCCGGTGACTCGGTCCGGGTCAACGCCCAGCTCATCGACGCGACGACCGGCTACGGTCTCTGGGCGGAGAAGTACGACCGGCCAGTGAAGGAAGTCTTCGCCCTCCAGGACGACATCTCGAAGAACGTCGTCGCCGCGCTCAAGCTCGCCCTGTCCCCGGCGCACGCTCCGACGGGCCCGCCGACGCCCACGCCTAACCTGGAGGCCTACGACGCGTACCTGCGAGGGTTGTTCTACGCGAACGCCTTCGGGTGGGTCGAAAAAGACAAGGGGTTACCCTATTTCGAGCAGGCCGTGGCGCTCGATCCCGGCTTCGCCGAGGGCCATGCGGCACTGGCCGCGCAGTACGGGCGAAAGGCCTTCGAAAAAGATCCCGACCGCCGGTGGGAACAAAAGGCTTTCGTCGAAATTGAGAAAGCGCTGGCTCTCGACCCTAACCTCGCCGATGCGTATCTCGCGCGAGGGACACTCTCCTGGACGCTCGCGAACCACTTTCCGCACGAGAGGTGTGCGGCCGATCTCCACCGGGCGATCGACCTCAATCCCAACCTCGCAGCCGCGCACATGTCTCTTGGGGCCCTGTACACGCACGTCGGCCTGCTCGAGAAGGCTCTGACCGAGTACCGACTCGCCCTCAGAATCGACCCGCACAACCTGGACTCCCTCTACCGGATTCCGCGGATCCACCTGTACCAGCAGAAGTATGCGGAGGCCCTTGCGGGGTTCGAAGCCACGCCCGAGTTTCGCGCCGATTATCAGCTACCCCTCGTTCTCGCGCACCTGGGAAAGCTGCCGGAGGCCGTCGCCCTCGCCCGTGGGAACCTGACGAATCCGACACACGCAATGGAGAATTTCGACCGGGCCAGCACTCGCGCCGTCGTCTTCGCCCTCTCCGGAGATCGACGCGAGGCGGAGGAGAACGTCGTCGCCGCGGAGGCCGGGGCGGCCCAGGGGAACTCGCACTTCCACCATGTCGGCTACAACATCGCGAGCGCGTATGCGCTGATGGGAAAGAAGAAAGAGGCCGTCGGGTGGCTCAAGAGGACCGCCGAAGAAGGTATGCCGTGCTACTCGCTCTTCGAGAAGGATCCCTTCTTGAACAACCTGCGCGGCGATCCCGAGTTCGAGGCCTTCATGCAGGGCATGAAGGCCCAGTGGGAGCGCTTCCGGACGACCCTGTGACGGTCCCGGCCCGTCAGGGCTGCGCGACCTGGTACATGAGCGCGCCGCCCGAGTAGAAGGGCATGTAGAAGACGCCGGCGCAGTTCATGTAAGAGATGCCGTTGACCGACATGCTCGAGCAGCCGGTGGCCGGCAACGCCGCCACGACCGTTCCGACCGCGGGGGCATAGGACACCGGTGCCGCGTAGTACACGGGCGCGGCAGTGTAGACGGGAGCGGAAGCGTACGCCGCCGAGGTCGCCGCGGCGCCGACCATGGCTCCCGCCACCGCCGCCCCGGCAACGGCCGCTCCGGAGTAGCCGGCGTGATAGCAGCAGGGAGGGTGATATCCGACCGCGACGGCGCCGTGGTACCCCCCGGCCGCGACCCAGGCGCGGGCCGGCGACGGCATCGCGGCGAGGAGGGCGGCTGCGAGAAGTGTCGCGAGAGCTCTGTTCGTCATGGGTTTCTCCTTTTCTGGGGGCCTACTTCTCGACCGTCTTCCAGTCGACTTTCGTCGCGCCGGCCGGCGGCGTAAACGCAAATTCGCCGGCCGCGATCGTCGGGGAGAGATTCCAGTCCGAGAGCGAAGTCACGACCCGCGGCGTGCCCGGGATCTTCTTGTAGGTCACCGCAATCCGTCGAGGAAGCGGCTTGGTGCCGTTCTCGACCCAGACCTGCCAGTCGGCGTCCTCTTCGGAGAAGGCGAGGTGGCGGCAGGCGACTCCGTCGATCTCCGCCTCGCCCGCGTCGAAGGCCGTCTTTACGCCTTCCATCATCTTCGCGTACGGGTCCTTCAGGAGAAAGCCCGCGGCGGGTAACGGCATCTGGAAGCGATCCATCAGCATCATCAGCGTCTCGTCGATCGTCGCCGGAGCGGCGGTCTGTCCGTAGAACGAGCTCTTCGCCGAATAGATCGTCACCGATTTTCCGTCGTACCAGAGCGACGCGTCGTGAAGGTCGCCTTTCCCGTCGACGCGGACCTGGTTCGGTCGCGCCACGGCAATCCGCCCTGCGCCGAAGAAGTCGAGCATCTGACCGTTCAGAGACGGCTGCTCGCGGTCCGTCGCCACCTTGAAGGTGAAGCTCGCGGAGCCCTTCAGGAGGTCGCTCATCGCCTTCAGGCGCGCGAGCGCCTCCGGCTCGAGGGGCGGCGGCGGGGCGGGGGTCGCCGCCGGCGCGGGGGCGGTCTTGGGCGCGGCGGCCTGGGCCGAGGCCGGGCTCGGGGCGAGGCCGACGAGAACGGCGGAGAGGGCCCCCCACGCGACGCCGAAGCGGTTGCGGGCACGACGAATCATGGACGGCCTCCTTCTGCCTTCCGCCGGCGCGAAGCGGCGATTAGATCACAGGCAGTCGCCGCGGCCATTCGTTGTAGTCTCTTGCGCACTTTGACGCTGTCAGCGGGAACGCGGCTGGGCCCTTACGAAATCGTCGCGCCCATCGGGGCGGGCGGGATGGGAGAGGTCTACAAGGCGCGCGACACGCGCCTCGAGCGCACGGTCGCCGTCAAGGTGCTGTCGTCCCATCTCTCGGCGAGCGAGGAAGTCCGGCAGCGCTTCGAGCGCGAGGCCAAGACGATCTCGCAGTTCTCCCACCCGCACATCTGCTCGCTCTACGACGTCGGCCGCGAGGGCGAAACGGACTTCCTCGTCATGGAGTACCTCGAGGGCGAGTCGCTGGCCGACCGCCTCGGCAAGGGCCCTCTGCCGACCGAGCAGATCCTGCGTTACGGGATCGAGATCGCCGACGCGCTCGACAAGGCGCACCGGCAGGGGATCGTCCACCGGGATCTCAAGCCCGGCAACGTCATGCTGACGAAGACGGGCGTCAAGCTGCTCGACTTCGGCCTCGCCAAGCCGCTGACCGCGGCGGGCGCGCGGCCCGTTTCGGGCGCCTCGCTGATGGCGACCGAGGCGCAGGTCAGCGCGCCCTTGACCGAGCGGGGCACCGTGCTCGGCACCTTCCAGTACATGGCGCCGGAGCAGCTCGAGGGCGGCGAGGCCGACTCGCGCTCCGACATCTTCGCCTTCGGCGCCGTGCTCTACGAGATGGCGACGGGCAAGAAGGCGTTCACCGGCAAGAGCCAGGCCTCGCTCATCGGCTCGATCCTGCGGGACGACCCGCCGTCGATCATCGAAGCGGCGCCGATGATCCCGCCGGCCCTGAACCGCGTCGTCAAGACCTGTCTCGCCAAGGACCCCGAGGACCGGTTCCAGACGGCGCACGACGCCAAGCTCCAGCTCGCGTGGATCGCGGAGGGCGGTTCGCAGGCGGGGCTGCCGGCGCCCGTCGTCGCGCGCCGCAAGAACCGCGAGAAGCTCGCCTGGGCCGTGGCCGCGGTCGCGATCGTCGCGGCGGCTCTGGCGCACCTACGGATACCTGCGCCGCGCCCCGAAGCCGCCGCGCGTCGTGCGGTTCGAGGTCCCGATGCCTCCGAACCTCATCTCCGATCGACACGCCGCGCATCTCTCCCGACGGGCAGACCCTGGCGTTCAACGCCACCGACGCGGAGGGAAAGAACCAGATCTGGATCCGACCGTTGAACGCGCTCGTCGCCCAGCCGCTGGCCGGGACGGAAGGGACGACGCGTCCCTTCTGGTCGCCCGACAGCCGA
The DNA here is from genome assembly GCA_963724465.1 of uncultured Acidobacteriota bacterium. Taxonomy (GTDB): domain Bacteria; phylum Acidobacteriota; class Thermoanaerobaculia; order UBA5066; family Gp7-AA6; genus DAHUXD01. Next base: position 206,776 of record CAVRUT010000014.1, read on the forward strand.
TTCCTCGGCTTCTTCGCCGGAGGAAAGCTCAAGAAGGTCGACGTCGCGGGCGGGCCGCCGACGAAGATCTGCGACGCCCCGACCGGGTCCGACGGGACCTGGAGCCCGGAGGGCGTCATCCTCTTCGACGGCACGGGCAGCGACCCGATCCAGCGCGTGTCGGCCGCGGGCGGAACACCCGCGGTTGCCGTCAAGCAGGACGCCGCGCGCAAGGAGACGCAGATCGGTTGGCCCGAGTTTCTCCCCGACGGCCGCCACTTCATCTACATGGCGATCAGCCAGAAGGTGGACGATAGCGCCTACCGGATCGGCTCGCTCGACTCGAGACGAGACGAAGGCGTTCGCCCCGGCGCAGACGATGCTGACCTACGCGCCGCCCGGCTACCTGCTGTTCGTGCGCGACCGGACGCTCGTCGCCCAGCCCTTCGACGCGAAGGCGATGAAGACGACGGGCGAGCCGGTTCCTCTGGCCGAGCAGATCGGGACGGACGCCGTCGGGCTCGCGCGGTTCTCGGTGTCGCGCGACGGCGTGCTCGCCTATCGGACCGGGGAATCGGGCAACCGAATGCTCTGGATCGATCGATCGGGCAAGGAGCTCGGGCGTGCTCGGCGACCCGGGCGACTACGGGGAGCCGAGCCTGTCCCCCGCCGGCGACCGCCTCGCGTTCGGCCTGCGGGACGCGCGCGCGGGCAAGGAAGACGTCTGGATCCGCGACCTCGCCCGCGGCGTGAACTCGCGCTTCACGTTCGGCGCCGGGAAACAACTTCGCCGCGCTCTGGCTCCCCGACGGCGAGACGATCGTGTTCTACTCGGACCGGGAGGGGGCCGCCGGCCTCTACGAGAAAGCGTCGAATGGCCAGGGCGACGAGAAGCTCCTGCTCAAGAGTCGAACAGCTCGCGGTCCCGGTCAGCTTTTCGCCGGATGGCCGGCTCCTCGCCTACCAGGTTCGCAATCCGAAGACGGGATGGGACATCTTCATCCTGCCGATGACCGGCGAATCGCAAGCCCGTCCCGTTCGCCGCGGCGTCCTTCAACGAGACGCACGCCGGCGCTCTCGCCCGACGGGCGCTTCCTCGCCTATGCACGTCGAACGAGTCCGGCCGCCCCGAGATCTACGCGCAGAGCTTCCCAGGACCGGGAGGCAAGTGGCAGATCTCGAACGCCGGGGGAACGGACCCGCACTGGCGCGCCGACGGCAAGGAGCTCTACTACCGGGGCGCCGATCAGAAGCTCATGGCCGTCGAAATCAGCGGCGGCGACACGCTCGAGGCCGGCATCCCGCAGGCTCTCTTCCAGGGACGCGTCCACGTCGGCAACGCGCGCAACAAGTTCCTTCCCGCCGCGGACGGCAGCGCTTTCTGTTCGTCGCGCCGCTCGGCCGCGAGTCGATGACGCCGACGACGGTGGTCCTGAACTGGTTCGCGGCGTTGGGCAAGTGAGATGACGCTCTCCGCCGGAACGCGCCTCGGGCCCTACGAGATCGCCGCCGCGATCGGCGCGGGCGGCATGGGCGAGGTCTACAAGGCCCGCGACACGCGCCTCGAGCGCGACGTCGCCATCAAGGTGCTGCCGCCGCACCTGTCGTCGTCCGAGGAGATGCGCCAGCGCTTCGAGCGCGAGGCCAAGACGATCTCCCAGCTCTCCCACCCGCACATCTGCGCGCTGTACGACGTCGGCCGAGAGGGCGAGACCGAGTACCTCGTCATGGAGTTTCTCGAGGGCGAGACCCTCGCGGATCGTCTGGCCAAGGGCCCGCTCCCTGCCGAGCAGCTCCTGCGATACGGAGTCGAGATCGCCGACGCCCTCGACAAGGCGCACCGGCAGGGGATCGTGCACCGGGACCTGAAGCCCGGCAACGTCATGCTGACGAAGTCGGGGGTGAAGCTGCTCGACTTCGGCCTCGCGAAGTATCAGGTCGCGGCGCAGCCGGTGTCCGGGGTCTCGCGCCTGGCGACCGAGGCGCAGGCGAGCCAGCCCCTGACGGAGCGCGGCACGGTCCTCGGCACGTTCCAGTACATGGCGCCCGAACAGCTCGAAGGCAAGGAGGCCGACGCGCGCTCGGACATCTTCGCCTTCGGCTGCGTGCTCTACGAGATGGCCACGGGCCAGAAGGCGTTCACGGGAAAGAGCCAGGCGTCGCTGATCTCCTCGATCATGAGGGAGGACCCGGCGCCGATCTCGACGATCGCCCCCATGACGCCGCCCGCCCTGAACCGAGTGGTGCGGACGTGCCTCGCCAAGGACCCGGAGGACCGGTTCCAGACGGCCCACGACGTCAAGCTACAGCTCCAGTGGATCATGGAGGGCGGCTCGGAGGCCGGGCTGCCGGCGCCGGTCGTGGCCCGGCGCAAGAACCGCGAGAAGCTCGCGTGGGCGGTGGCGGCCGTTGCGGTCCTCGCCGCCGCGGCCTTCGCCTTCGGATTCTGGAAACGCACGCCGAAGCCGCCGCGCAGTATGCGCTTCGAGGTCGCCGTCCCCCCGGAGGCCACGACGATCGGTACGCCTCGCGTTTCGCCCGACGGCCGCATTCTCGCCTTCGATGCGACCGATTCCTCGGGGAGAAATCGCATCTGGGTGCGCCCCCTGAACGCGCTGCAGGCGCACCCGCTCGCCGGGACCGAGGGAACACGCCGCGTCTTCTGGTCGCCGGACAGCAAGTACCTCGCCTTCATCGCCGATGGAAAGCTCCAGAAGGTGGACGTGGCCGGCGGCCCGCCGCAGAAGATCTGCGACGCGCCGACGGGCGCCGACGGAACCTGGAGCCCCGAGGGCGTCATCCTCTTCGACGGCACGGGGCTCGACCCGATCCAGCGCGTCCCCGCCTCCGGGGGCGTGCCGACCGTGATCGTCAAGCCGGACGCCGCGCGCAAGGAGGTCCAGATCGGCTGGCCCGAGTTCCTACCCGACGGCAAGCACTTTCTGTACATGGCGATCGCCGCAAAGGCCTCGGACAGCATGTACCGGATCGCGTCGATCGACTCCCAGGAGAACCGCCCGTTTGCACCGGCCCAGTCACTGATCACGTACGTCGAGCCGGGGTACCTCCTCTATCTCCGCGACCGGACTCTCGTCGCGCAGCCCTTCGACGCGAAGGCCGTCAAGACGACCGGCGAGCCGGTCCCTCTCGCCGAACAGGTGGGCACCGATGGCGTGGGGCTGGCTCAGTTCTCCGTCTCCCGGGAGGGAACGCTCTCCTACCGGACAGGCGAGACCAACGACCGTATGATCTGGGTGGACCGCAACGGCAAGGAACTCGAGACCGTCGGCGACCCGGCGCAGTATCACGACCCGGCGCTTTCTCCCGACGGCCGGCGCCTCTCTTTCGACCTCGCCGACGCCCGTACCGGAAAATCCGATGTCTGGGTTCGAGACCTCGCCCGCAGCGTGAGCTCCCGCTTCAGCTTTTCGAGTGCCGACGCGTTCTGCCCGGTGTGGTCCCCGGACGGCCGGCGCATGGCGTACACGGTGCAGCCCGACATGGTCGAGAAGGCGGCGGACGGGCAGGGGGCCGAAAACCCGATCGCCAACAAGTCCGAGGAGATGAAGATCCCCACCGACTGGTCGCCGGACGGACGCTACGTCGCGTTCGCTTCCCAGTCGAAGGAAACGAACTGGGACATCTGGATCCTGCCCACGTTCGGCGACCGCAAGCCGTTTCCCTGGTTGAAAACCGGCTTCACGGAACTCTGGCCCGTCTTCTCTCCCGACGGCCGGTATCTGGCGTATCAGTCGAACGAGTCGGGCCGCCAGGAGATCTACGTGCAGAGCTTTCCGGGCCCCGGAGGCAAGTGGCAGGTCTCCTCGGCCGGAGGAACCGAGGTCCACTGGCGCGCCGACGGCAAGGAGCTCTACTACCGCTCCGCCGACCAGAAGCTCATGGCGGTCGAGGTCGTTCCGGGGGCGACCTTCGAGGCCGGCGTCCCGAAGGCGCTCTTTCCGGTCCACCTCGAGACCGGCCTCGCTCGCAACCGCTTCCTTCCCTCGAGGGACGGCCAGCGGTTCCTCCTCGTGGCGACCCCGGCGCGCGAGTCCATGACGCCGACGACGGTGGTGTTGAACTGGCTCGCCGACCTCGGGCGTTGAGCTTGACTCATTATAATTAGTCAAATAGACTCATTGATATGAGTAAGAGACTTCAGGTCCTTCTCGATGAGGATGAGCTCAAGGAGATCCAGCGGATCGCCCGGGCCCGCCGCATGACAGTGGCCGAATGGGTCCGGCAGGCCCTGCGGTCCGCCGGGGAGAGCGAGCCCCTGCGCGACGCGGCGAGAAAGCTCGAGGCCGTCCGCGCGGCGGCGCGCCATTCTTTTCCCGCAGGGGACGTCGAGCAGATGCTCGGCGAAATCGAGCGGGGTTACGTCGGCGGCAGAGGGTCGTGATCTTCGTGGACTCGAACGTCCCGATGTATCTCGTGGGTGGCCCGCACCCCCACAAGGCGGACGCCCAGCGGTTGCTCGAACGATGCATCACGCAGCGGCAGCGCTTGGTCACCGACGCCGAGGTGCTGCAGGAGATCCTGCACCGCTACGTCGCAATCGATCGGCGCGACGCCATCCAGCCGGCCTTCGACGCGATCCTGGGCGTGGTGGACGAAGTGTTCCCGGTCGAGGCGCCGGCGGTCGAGCGGGCGAAGTCCATTGTTCTCGAGTCCCGAAAGCTGTCGGCGCGGGACGCTCTTCACCTGTCCGTGATGGAGCGGCGCCGCGTCGGCCGAATCCTGAGCTTCGACACCGGATTCGATGGCGTGCAGGGCATCGAAAGGCTCGGAGCCTGAGATGACACTCGCCGCCGGTAGCCGTCTCGGACCCTACGAGATCGTCTCGGCCGTCGGCGCCGGCGGGATGGGAGAGGTCTACAAGGCCAAGGACACGCGGCTCGGCCGCGACGTCGCGATCAAGGTGCTGCCGGCCTCCCTGTCCTCGTCGGCCGAGCTGCGGCAGAGGCTCGAGCGCGAAGCCAAGACGATCTCGCAGCTCTCGCACCCCCACATCTGCACGCTTCACGACGTCGGGCACCAGGACGGGACCGACTACCTCGTCATGGAGTTTCTCGAGGGCGAGACGCTGGCGGATCGGCTGGGCAAGGGCTCGATGCCGATCGACCAGGCGCTGAAGATCGGCGTCGAGATCGCTGGAGCGCTCGACGCCGCGCACCGCAGCGGGATCATTCATCGGGACCTGAAGCCCGGAAACATCATGCTGACGAAGTCGGGCGTGAAGCTGCTCGACTTCGGCCTGGCGAAGCTCGCCGTCCCCTCCAAGAGCGACGTCTCTCAGGCCACGAGCCTGCCGACGGCGCTCCAGGAGAGTCAGCCGCTGACGACGCGCGGGACCATCCTCGGCACCTTCCAGTACATGGCGCCCGAACAGCTCGAGGGCGGCGATGCGGATGCGCGTAGCGACATCTTCGCCTTCGGCTGCGTGCTCTACGAGATGCTGACGGGCCAGAAGGCGTTCACGGGCAAGAGCCAGGCGTCGCTCATCGGCTCGATCATGAACACGGATCCCGCCGCCGATCTCGTCGATCCAGCCGATGATCCCGGCCTCGCTCGACCGGATCGTCAAGGGCTGCCTCGCCAAGGAGCCGGAGCACCGCTGGAGCACGGCACACGACGTGATGCTGCAGCTGCAGTGGATCGCCGAGGGCGGGTCGCTCGCGGGCGTGCCGGCTCCCGTCGTGGCGCGCAGGAAGAGTCGGGAGAAGCTCGCGTGGGGCCTGCTCGCGGCGGCCCTGCTCGGCGTGGCGGCGCTGGCCTACGGGTTCATTCGCCGCGCGCCGAAGCCGCCGCAGGACATGCGGTTCGAGATCGTGACGCCGCCGGAGATCACGACGATCGACGTGCCGCGGATTTCGCCGGACGGGCGCACGCTGGCGTTCGACGCCACCGACACCGAAGGAAGGGCAGGGATCTGGGTGCGGCCGCTGAACGCGCTCGTCCCGCGGCCCCTTCCAGGCACGGACGGAGGTGTGCGCCCCTTCTGGTCCCCCGACAGCCGCTATATCGGCTTCATGGCCGACGGCGTGCTCAAGAAGGTCGACGTTTCGGGAGGGCCTCCCACCAAGATCTGCGACGCGCCCGGAGGCTCCGACGGCAGCTGGAGCCCGGAGGGCGTGATCCTGTTCGACGGCACGGGCACGGACCCCATCTACAGGGTTTCGGCGGCCGGCGGGACGAAGGCCGTCGCCGTCAAGCTCGACGCGGCGCGCAAGGAAACAGGGGTCGGCTGGCCGGAGTTTCTCCCGGACGGCCGGCACTTCCTCTATCTCCTGACCGGGGAGAAGCCCGAGGACAGCGCGTACTGGATCGGCTCGATCGATTCGAACGAGAAGAGGATGCTCGCCCCGGCGCAGACCCTCGTGACCTACACGCCTCCGGGCTACCTCCTCTTCGTTCGCGACAGGACGCTCGTCGCCCAGCCCTTCGACGCGAAGGCTCTCAAGATGACCGGCGAGCCGATTCCCTTGGCCGAGAAGATCGGGACGGACAACGTCGGCCTGGCGCGCTTCTCGGTCTCGCGCAACGGTGTGCTCGCCTACCGCACGGGGGAATCGGGCGGGCGCCTGCTCTGGAGGGACCGCGCCGGCCGGGAGCTCGACACGCTGGGGGATCCCGGAGACTACGGAAACCCGGCCCTTTCCCCTTCCGGCGACCGGCTGGCGTTCAACTCGACGGATCCTCGCAGCGGCAAGAACGACGTCTGGATCCGCGACCTCGCGCGGGGCGTCAACTCGCGTTTCAGCCTCGGTCCGGGCAACAACTTCAGGCCCGTGTGGTCGCCCGACGGCGGGACGATCGTCTTCAGCTCCGACCGCGGCGGAACGACCGACCTCTACGAGAAGTCCACGCGGGGTCCGGGCGAGGAGAAGCTCCTGCTCCACAGCGACGACTTCAAGTTCGCTTCGGGGTGGACCCGCGACGGCCGGTACATCGGCTACTCGAGCCAGGGCGCGAAATCGCTCTGGGACGCTTGGGCGCTGCCCACCTTCGGCGATCGCAAACCGATTTCGATCGTCGCCGGCCCTTTCGTCGAGGTTCAGCCGGTCTTTTCGCCGGACGGCCGCTTCGTCGCGTACTCGTCGAACGAGTCCGCCCGGCCGGAGATCTACGTCCAGACCTTTCCTTCGGCCGGCGGCAAGTGGCAGGTTTCCAGCGCGGGGGGTGTCGATGCGAGCTGGAGCGGCGACGGCAAGGAGCTCTACTATCGGTCGCCCGACCAGAAGCTCATGGCGGTCGAGATCAAGAGCGCCGGCGAGTTTCAGGCGGGCATCCCGCAGCCGCTCTTCGTCCTGCGCCTGCGTCCGGGCAACCCCCGCAACAAGTACATCCCGGCGCCCGACGGCCAGCGGTTCCTCGTCGTCGCGCCGCTCGGCCGGGACTCGATTGCCCCGACGACGGTCGTCCTGAACTGGTTCGCCGGGCTCGGAAAGTGACGCGGCTGTGACCGCTCGCCGCCGGAACGCGCCTTGGACCCTACGAGATCGTGGCGCCGATCGGCGCGGGCGGGATGGGAGAGGTCTACCGGGCGAAGGACACGCGGCTCGACCGGCCGGTGGCGGTCAAGGTGCTCCCGCAGCACCTGTCGTCGAGCCCGGAGATCCGCCAGCGCTTCGAGCGCGAGGCAAAGACGATCTCGCAGCTCTCGCACTCGCACATCTGCGCGCTCTACGACGTCGGCAACCAGGAGGGCGACCGAGTACCTGGTCATGGAGCTGCTCGAGGGCGAGACGCTGTCCGAGCGTCTGGCGAAGGGAGCGCTCCCGCTCGAGCAGACGCTGCGGTACGGGACGGAGATTGCCGATGCGCTGGACAAGGCGCACCGGCAGGGGATCGTGCACAGAGATCTCAAGCCGGGCAACGTGATGCTGACGAAGTCGGGCGTGAAGCTGCTCGACTTCGGTTTGGCGAAAGCGATGGCGCCGCCGGTGCAGTCGGCCGTGACGTCGCTGCCGACGGTGATGGGAACGGCCAACGAGAACCTCACGCAGGAAGGGACGATCCTCGGCACGTTCCAGTACATGGCGCCCGAGCAGCTCGAGGGGCGGGATGCGGACGCGAGGACCGACATCTTCGCCTTCGGCTGCGTGCTCTACGAGATGGCGACGGGGAGAAAGGCGTTCGCGGGGGCGAGCCAGGCCTCCCTCATCTCGTCGATCATGAAGGAGGAGCCGGCGCCGATCTCGGCGGTGTCGCCGATGACGCCTCCGGCGCTCGAGCGGGTCGTCAAGCGCTGCCTCGCGAAGGACCCCGAAGAGCGCTGGCAGAACGCCGCGGATCTGAAGAGCGAGCTCAAGTGGATCGCCGAGGGCGGCTCGCAGTCCGGGATCCCGGCGCCGGTGACAACCTCGTCCGTGCGGCGGCGCGCCCCCTGGATCCCGGTGGCTGCGGCTCTCGTCGTCGGCGCGGCCGGTTTCGCCGCGGCCTGGCTCCTCCATCGCCCGGCCCGGGCGCCCCTTCTGCGCGCCTCGATCGAGCTTCCGCCGAGGATGGACCTCGAGCCCCAGAACACCGCCCTCGCCCTGTCTCCCGACGGGAGGACGCTCGTCCTCGCCGCGAGCGGTGCGGACGGAAAACGGCAGCTCTGGGTTCGCCGGATGGACGGATTCGGCGTCCAGCCGCTCGCCGGCACGGACGAGGCGACCTGCCCCTTCTGGTCGCCCGACAGCAACTTCATCGGCTTCTTCGCCGATCTAAAGCTCAAGAAGGTCCCGGCATCCGGCGGGACCGTTCAAACGATCTGCGACGCACCCGATGGCCGGGGAGGCAGCTGGAGCGTCCGGGACCTCATCGTCTTCGCGCCCGCGCCTTTTGGTGGCCTCTCGAAGGTTTCGGCATCCGGCGGCAGCCCGACGCCGCTGACGCACCAGGACAAGCCGGGCGTCACGGATCGGCTGCCCTGGTTTCTTCCCGACGGCAAGCGGCTTCTCTTCTTCTCGGGGAGCCAGACGTCCGACAAGGACAAGACGAGCGCCATCAACTGCCTGGATCTCGATTCGGGCAAGGTGACCCTCGTCGCGAAGGAACCGAGCGAAGGACGCTACGCAGAGCCCGGGTACCTCCTCTTCGTGCGCGAGGGAAACCTGATGGCGCAGCCCTTCGACGCGTCGAGCGCGAAGACGACCGGCGAAGCCGTTCCGGTCGCCGAGCGCGTTCGTTTCACGGCGCCGCGCTGGTCGGGAAACTTCTCGGTCTCGCAGTCGGGACTGCTCGTGTTTCATTCGGGTGCAATGGCGCGCAAGAGCCAGTTGACCTGGTTCGACCTCGAGGGCAGGGAGCTCGGCAAGGTCGGCGAGCCCGGGGCCCTGACTTCGACCGCGATCTCGCCGGACGGCACGCGGGCCGCGGGGACGGCTCTCGGGGGACCCGGCGGCACGAGCCCGGAGGTCTGGCTCTACGAGCTCGGCCGGGGCGTGAGCTCGCGCTTCGTCTTCGGCGGCCAGGGAAACTTTTTTCCCCTGTGGTCGCCCGACGGGCAGCAGGTGGCTTACGGCGACGTGGGCGGCGGCATCGCCGTCAAGGCAGCCGACGGCACTTCCGAGCCGAAGGTACTCTGGGCGGCGAAGACGAACACCTGGCCCCTCTCGTGGTCGCCCGACGGGAAGTTCATCGTGTTCCGGCTCCAGGATCCGAAGACCGGAGGCCTCGACATCTGGCTGCTCTCCCTCGAAGGGAAACCCGAGGCGCGCCCATTGATCGCGACTCCCGCCGAGGAGGGCGGCGCCTCGATCTCCCCCGACGGGAAGTGGATGGTCTACGTGTCCAACGAGTCCGGCCGACGCGAGGTCTACGTGGTCCCCTTCCCGGGCCTGGGCGAGAAGCGGCAAATTTCGACCGCCGGCGGATCCTTCCCCGGCTGGCTCGGCGACCGGCAGATTTTCTTCATCCAGCCACCCGACAACAAGCTCTTCGCCGTGGATGTGGAGACAAGGGGCGCTTCACTCTCCGTGGGCGCGGCGCGCCAGCTCTTCGGCGGCAAACCGCTGCCCCACGGTCCGCTGGGCGCACTGTCGACGCCGCTGAGCATGGCACCCGACGGCAAGCGAGTGCTGATGACCGTTCCGATCGAAGAGGAGTCCTCGCCGCTGGTCCGCGTCGTGTCCGACTGGGTGTCGGAGGTCCGGAAGAGGTGACGCTCACGGCGCGAACCTGTCTCCGCCCTTGCGAAATTCTTGGCGCCCCGGGCGCAGGCCGCGCGATGCGCTCGTGACCAGCCGGGCTTTCGGTCTGGCGAAGGGACGGGCGTCCTCGGCTTCCCGGCGCCGGAGGATCGAAATGAGGGAAAATGGGGCCGTCGAGGTGCTCGCGCCGTGATCGGCCGCTTTCGGACCGTCAACGCCATTCTCGAGCAGGCCGGCTGCTCCCGTCCGGCCTGCAAGGGAGACCTGAGCCGCGGAGACTACGTCCTCGTGACGACGGAAAATTCCATTTACTCCATTCAGGTGCTGGAGGACTCGACGTACCGGGTGTGCGGGGGATGGTTCGATCGGCAGCGGCTCTCTCCCGTGACCACCTCGATCGCGGGCTGCACCTGGGGAGGAAGCGTCATCAAGAGGGACATCGTGGCCGCGCGCGGCCTGCACCTCGAGTTCGGCAATCGAGTCCTGACGAGCCGGATCCGGGAGGTCCTCGTCATCCGGGGCCAGCGGGAGGGCGAGGGACTGCGTCCCGTCCACAGTCCGGAGCTGTTCGCGGGTTGTTACGGGCCGCACTGGGAATCGGTGTCGGCCGCCTGAGGCCCGGCGTCGAGGAAACCCGCTGACGCGACGGCGCCCGCCGCTCGCCCCCCCTCGATATACTCCTGTCATGACCGGCGTCGGGGAAAAGCTTCGGGCGGAGCTACGGGAGCGCTTCGCCCGTCTGTCCGTTCGCGAGCGTCTCGATCTGGCGCTCGAGCTCGGCAGGCGCGACATCCGGATGTACTCCCGTGCTCGTTGCGTCGACGAACGCACGGCGACGGACGTCCTGCGCGCTTCGCGTCGCTCCGGGAGGCGACCGAGCCGCGCCCTGGGATCGAAGAGCGATTGAACCTCCTCGAGCGGGTCTGCGGCACGCTCGACGCGTCCGGCATTCCCTATGCCCTCATCGGCGCCGGCGCCATGACGGTCCACGGCATCGGACGCTCGACGCTGGACCTCGATCTCCTGGCGACCGACCGGGCCGTCCTCGAAGGGCCATTCTGGAAGAGCGTGACGGCCGGAGGCGCGGCTGCGGATGTCCGCCGGGGTGACGCGGACGATCCCCTCGCCGGGGTCGTTCGCTTCCAGGTGGAGAATGAGTCGCCCGTGGATCTCGTCGTCGGACGATCCGACTGGCAGGAGCGCGTCCTGGCGCGCGCCGTGCGAATGCCTGTGGGTGAACTCGCATTGCCGGTCGTCGGAGCCGCGGACCTCATCCTCCTGAAGCTCTTCGCCGGAGGGTCCCAGGACGCCTGGGACGTCGATCAGCTCCTCGCGGTCGGGGACCGGCGCGCGCTTGTGAGGGAAGTGGAGTCGCGGCTCGTCGACCTTCCCCCGGACGCGGCCGCGCTCTGGTCCCGAATCCTTGGCGGCGAGAGGGGCTGGTCTCGATGACGCTCGCCGCGGGAACTCGCCTCGGCCCTTACGAAGTCCGGTCGCTGGCGGAACGGATCGCGCAGGGGCCAGTTTCGTGCTCATGAGGACGAACGCCCGCGCCGAAGCGGCCGATCGCATCGACGTGGTCCTGAACTGGCCGGCGGAGCTCGACCGCCTAGCGCCCGTGGGAGGGAAGAAATGACGCTTGCTGCCGGAACGAAGCTCGGCCCCTACGAGATCCTGGAGCCCATCGGGGCGGGTGGGATGGGGGAGGTGTACAAGGCGCGGGACGCGCGCCTCGAGCGCACGGTCGCCGTCAAGGTATTGCCCCCGCACCTCTCGGCTAACCCGGAGCTGCGCCAGCGCTTCGAGCGCGAGGCCAAGACGATCTCCCAGATCTCGCACCCGCACATCTGCGCGCTGTACGACGTCAACCGCGAGGGCGAGACCGAGTACCTCGTCATGGAGTTCCTCGAGGGCGAGACGCTCGGGGACCGGCTAGGCAAGGGACCGCTCCCCGCCGAGCAACTCCTGCGGTTCGGGATCGAGATCGCCGACGCCCTGGACAAGGCGCACCGGCAGGGGATCGTGCACCGGGACCTGAAGCCCGGCAACGTGATGCTGACGAAGTCCGGGGTGAAGCTCCTCGACTTCGGCCTCGCGAAGTTCCAGGCGCCGGGGCGCGACGCGTCGTCGGGCGTGTCGCGTCTGGCGACCGAGATGCAGGCGAGCCAGCCGCTGACCGAGCGCGGTACCGTCCTCGGTACTTTCCAGTACATGGCGCCCGAGCAGCTCGAGGGCAAGGAGGCCGACGCGCGCAGCGACATCTTCGCCTTCGGCGCGGTTCTCTACGAGATGGCGACGGGCAAGAAGGCCTTCTCCGGATCCAGCCAGGCCTCGCTCATCGGTTCGATCCTGCGCGACGACCCGCAGGCGATCTCGGAGATCTCGCCCATGACGCCGCCGGCTCTGAGCCGGGTCGTCAAGACGTGTCTCGCCAAGGACCCGGAGGACCGCTTCCAGACGGCTCACGACGCGAAGCTCCAGCTCCAGTGGATCGCCGAGGGCGGCTCGCAGGCCGGGCTGCCCGCTCCGGTCGTCGCGCGGCGCAAGAACCGCGAGAAGCTCGCCTGGACCGTCGCCGCCGCGGCGATCGTCGCGGCCGGCCTCGCGACGGTCGGCTACCTCCGGCGCAGCGCCCGCAGCCGCCGCCAGGGTCAGCGCGTTCGTTCTGCCACCCGAAAAGTCGGAGCTCGACGTCTCCGGGGCCAATTGCGGATCTCTGACGGTCTCGCCCGACGGACGGTACGCCACGTTCGCGGCCAAGGACGCGGACGGGAAAATGGTCCTGTGGCTGCGATCCCTGGGCGAACTGGGGGCGAAGCCGATTGCCGGGACGGAGGGAGCGACGTTCCCCTTCTGGTCGCCCGACAGCCGCTTTCTCGCCTTCTTTGCGGACGGCAAGCTCCAGAAGGTCGACATCTCCGGCGCGCCACCTCTGCCGGTGTGCGACGCGCCGAACGGGCGCAGTGGCTCCTGGAACCGCGAGGGCATAATCCTCTTTTCGCCCGACTCGACGACCGGTCTCTTTCGAGTTCCTGCGGCCGGCGGCGCCCCCAAGCCCGCGACGTCGCTCGACGCGACCCGCGCGGAGACGACGCACCGTTGGTCGGCGTTTCTGCCCGACGGACGCCACTTTCTCTACCTGGCGGGTTCGCACTCGACCGGATCCAAGAGCGAGTCGAACGCCATCTATGTCGGCGCGCTCGATTCGAACGAGAAGACGCTCCTCCTGCAGGCCCGCTCGAACGTCGTCTATGCCTCGGGTTTCCTGCTCTACGTCCGCGAGCGGATCCTGCTCGCGCAGCGCTTCGACCCGGGTGCCCGGCGCCTCGTCGGAGAGGCCATGCCGATCGCCGAAGGCGTTCAATACGACCCGGCGTATTTCCGCGGCGTGTTTTCAGCGTCGGACGACGGCGTCCTCCTGTATGCGCTGGGCACATCAGGCTCGACCGCGTCGCGCCTGACGTGGATGGACCGGGCTGGAAAGCCCCAGGGCGAGCCCCTCGGCGAGCCCGCCGAGTACTCGAACCTCGCGTTGTCGCCCGACGGAAAGCGGATAGCAGCCGGGATCAACGATCCGGCCACCGGGGCCGCCTCCATCTGGCTGTTCGACGGACGCGGGGTTCGCACCCGGTTCACGTTCGGCGATCTCGCGGACGCCCCGATCTGGTCGCATGACGGAAGCCGCATCGCGTTTCAACGTCTCAACAAACAGTCGATCGCCGACATCCACGTCAAGCCAGTCGGCGGCGCGGGCCAGGAAACGACCGTCTTCCACTCGGACCGCCCGGCCTCTCCGGACGACTGGTCGCCGGACGGGCGATTTCTCGCAGTCGATCTGCTCTCGCGCAACAGTCCGACCAAGGGAGACGTCTGGATGGTTCCCCTCACCGGAGACGGGAAGCCGTACCCGTTCCTCGCCTCGGAGTTCAACGAAAGGAGCGCCTCCTTCTCCCCGGACGGCAAGTGGGTGTCGTACGTTTCGAACGAGTCGGGGCGGGAAGAGCTCTATGTCGTTCCATTCCCGGGCCCCGGCTCGAAGTACCAGATCTCCACGAAAGGGTCGCAGGGGGGCGGCTTTTTCAAGGGAGGCAAGGAGATCCTCTACGGGACGCTGGAGAACGACGTCGTGGCCGTCGACGTCAAGGCGGGACCCTCGGGCCTCGAGGTTGGTCCGCCGAAGACGCTCTTCAAGGCGCCCCCGCTCAGCGCCATTTCGATCACGCCCGACGGGGAGCGGCTTCTCTTTGCCGCTCTGCCGCAGGGAACGGCCGCTCCGCGCGTGGCCCTCGTGACCAGCTGGACGACAGGGATCGAGAAGAAATAGTCGGATGAAGGGGAGGAGAGTGCTGTGAAGCAGAAACTCGCGGTACTCCTGGTGATCGCGGCGGCATGGACCGGCGCGGCGCTGGCGCAGGCGCAGGACAAGCCCCCGGAGAAGCCCGCCGACAAGCCCGCGGCCGACGCGCCGAAGAAGGAGCCGCCGAAGGCGGAGCAATCGGTGACGCAGCACTCGATCGTGATCGGCGAGGTTCCGGTCGCCTACACGGCGACCGCAGGCACGCTCATCGTGCGCAACGACAAGGACGAGCCCTGGGCGAGCATGGGCTACGTCGCCTACGTCAAGAAGGACGCGGGCGGTGCCGCCCGCCGGCCGATCACGTTCGCGTTCAACGGCGGACCGGGATCGTCGTCGGTCTGGCTGCACATGGGCGCGCTCGGGCCCCGCCGCGTCGTCACGGCCGATGCCGCCCCGACGCCGCCGCCGCCTTACCAGGTCGTCGACAACGCCTACAGCATCCTCGACAAGAGCGACCTGGTGATGATCGACCCGGTCGGCACGGGCCTCTCGAAGGCCGTCGGCGACGCGAAGGACAAGGACTTCTGGGGTGCGGACCCGGACATCGACTCGATCTCGCGCTTCATCCGGCAGTACGTCAGCGACACGGGCCGCTGGAACTCGCCGAAATACATTCTCGGAGAGAGCTACGGCACGACGCGGGCTCCCGGCATCGTCGACCAGCTGCAGGGAAAGGGCATGGCTTTCAACGGCGTGGTCCTCGTGTCGGTCGCCATGGATCTCTCGGCGCTCTTCGACTACGCCGGAAACGACAAGCCGTATCCGCTGATCCTTCCCGGCTACGCCGTCGTGTCCGCGTTCCACAAGGTGCTGCCGACGCCGCCGAGCGATCTCGAGGCGTTCCTCGCCGAGGTGCGCCAGTACGCGGCGGGCGAATACGCGAGCGCCCTTCTGGCCGGCGACGCGCTTCCAGCGGCCCGCCGCGCGGCCGTCGTCAAGAAGCTCCACGAGTACACCGGGCTTTCCGAGGACTACATCGAGAAGGCGAACCTGCGCATCAGCGAAGGACAGTACTCGCAGGAGCTCATGCGCCAGAAGGGGGTCACCGTCGGCCGCCTCGACGCCCGGTTCATCGGCCCGACCCTCGACATTCTCTCCAAGGAGGCGGAGTACGACCCCCAGAGCGCCGCGATCAGCGCCGCGTACACGGCCGCGTTTCTCGCGTACTACAACGACGAGCTCAAGTTCGGTCAGGGCAAGACGTACCAGGTGACCAACTACGAGATCGCCCGCTCGTGGGACTTCAAGCACAAGGTGCCGGGCGGCGAATTCCCGCAGCCCATGGTCGACACGGTCCCTGATCTGGCGCACGCGATGACGGTCAACCCAAACCTCCGCGTGCTCGTGCAGAACGGGACCTACGACCTCGCGACACCGTTCTTCGCGACGGAAACCCAGATGAATGCGCTCCACGTGGCGCCGAACCTGCGGGACCACGTCGAGATGAAGTACTACCCGGCTGGCCACATGATGTACGTCTACGAGCCGTCGCTGAAGGCTTTCAAGGCGGACATCGCCGCATTCATCGATCGGACGTCGAAAGCACAGCCCTGAGGAGCGCGCCCGGGCTCAGGCCGTGACGGGGCGCGGGGACTCCCTCCTGGCGTACTTCGTCGCGACGTAGTCGTCCACGAGCGCGCGGAAGGCCGTCGCGAGCTCCTCGTAGCTGCCCTTCAAGGTCGTGAAGTGCTGTCCGTCGATGTAGACGGGGCAGTGGGGCTCTTCGCCGGTGCCCGGCAGAGAGATCCCGATGGACGCGGCCTTCGACTCGCCCGGGCCGTTGACGACGCACCCCATGACGGCCAGGGTCATGTTCTCGACGCCCTCATACTGCGTCTTCCAGATCGGCATCTGGTCGCGGACGTAGCCCTGAATCCGCTCGGCGAGCTCTTGGAAGGTCGTCGAGGTCGTGCGGCCACAGCCGGGACACGCGGTGACGCTCGGCGCGAACGACCGGATTCCGAGCGACTGGAGGAGCTCGCACGCGGCGTAGACCTCCTCGCGGCGGTCGCCGCCAGGCCTCGGAGTGAGCGAGATGCGGATCGTGTCGCCGATGCCCTCGTTGAGCAACACGCCCATCGCCGATGAGGACCAGACGAGGCCCTTCATGCCCATCCCTGCCTCGGTCAGGCCGAGGTGGAGGGGCTGGTCGGTGCGCGTCGCGAGCTCGCGGTAGACGGCGATGAGGTCGAGTGGCCGCGACACCTTGCACGAGATGATGATCTGGTCCTTGCGCAGGCCCGACTGCAGTGCGAGCTCGGTCGACTGCACGGCCGAGAGCACCATGCACTCGTTGAGGATTTCTTCCGATGAATGCCCAAGATCGCGATCGGTGTTCTCCTGCATCTTCGCCATGACGAGCTCCTGGTTGAGGGAGCCGCCGTTGACGCCGATGCGGACCGGCCTGGCATTGTCGCGGGCGATGTGGCAGATCGTCGCGAACTGTTCGTCGCGCCGCAAGCCCTTGCCGACGTTTCCGGGATTGATGCGGTACTTGTCGAGCGCGCGGGCGCAGTCGGGGTACTTGGTCAGGAGAACGTGACCGTTGTAGTGGAAGTCCCCGATCAGCGGCGCCTCGACGCCGGCGTCGAGCATCCGCTTCTTGATCTCCGGCACCGCGGCCGCGGCCTCCGGGATGTTGACCGTGACTCGGACCATCTCGGAGCCCGCCCGCGCGAGCTCGATGCACTGCTTGGCCGTGCCGAGCACGTCCACCGTGTCGGTGTTCGACATGGACTGGACGACGACCGGGGCGCCCCCTCCGACTTGTACCGGTCCGACCTTGACCCCCACGGTCGCGTGGCGTTTCCTGTGGCTCATAGACATTTCAATCTACCAGATGCGCTCCGGATCGGACTCCGGTCCGGCCCTCGGCTCTCGGCTATGTTGTACGCTTCGCGCAACTTGGCTCTGACCGCGGGGACCCGCCTCTCTCGGCGCGGGCGGGATGGGTCTACCGAGCGCGGGACTCGAAGCTCGGACGAGACGTCGCGATCAAGGTCCTGCCCGACGCGGTCTCCGAGGATCCCGAGCGTCTGGCGCGGTTTGAGCGCGAGGCAAAGGTCCTGGCCTCGCTGAACCATCCGTACATCGCGGCGATCTACGGCCTCGAGGAATCCGGCCGCACTCGAGCGCTGGTGCTCGAGCTCGTCGAGGGCGAGACGCTGGCGGAGCGGATCGCGAGCGGGCCGCTGCCGGTGGACGAGGCGCTCGGCGCGGCGCGCCAGATCGCCGAAGCGTTGGAGGCGGCGCACGAGAAGGGGATCGTCCATCGCGATCTGAAGCGCGCCAACGTGAAGTTGACGCCCGAGGGCAAGGTCAAGGTCCTGGACTTCGGCCTCGCCAAGGCGCTGACGGGCGACCCCTCATCGCCGGACGTGAGCTCCTCGCCTACGCTGACGGCGGCGGCGACGCAGGCCGGAGTCGTGATCGGGACGGCGGCGTACATCTCGCCCGAGCAGGCTCGAGGAAGGTCCGTCGACAGACGCGGGGATGTGTGGGCGTTCGGCGCAGTGCTGTACGAGATGCTCACGGGCGCAAGGCCTTCGAAGGCGATACGGTCTCCGACACGCTGGCCGCCGTTCCGACCAAGGATCCGAACTGGAACGCGCTGCCGTCGGAAACGCCGTCGTCGGTGCGGCGAGTACGAACGAGTCGGGACAAGACGAGGTCTACGTCGTCGCCCTTTCGCCGACGTTCTCCTTCGGCGCGCCACGGAAGCTCTTCGACGCGCCGTACGCCGGCGTCGGCAGCGTGGACGACCACGACGTGGCGCCGGACGGGCGCTTTCTATTCATGAAGGCTGTGGAGGGCAGCTCCAAGCTGTCGCTCGAGCTCGTCCTCAACTGGCCGACGGAGCTCGCCCGTCTGGCGCCGCCGGCGCGGAAATGAGGCCTCCAGGCTGATGCCGGCGTATCGGAAAGTAGCTGCGGCCGCGCCAGGGCGAGGCGGCGTGAGGTTGATAGCAGTTTAGAAGTCATGATGATATCATCATTGATATGACTGATATCAAAGGGCCGCGCCGATCGGGGGCTTCCAGGCGATTCCTGCTGCGCTTGCCGGCGGGGCTGCACGCGCTTCTCAAAGCCGCGGCCGCCGATGCGGGCGTATCGCTCAATGATTATTGCCTTCGAAAGCTGTCGGCGCCAGTCGGCGACCTCGCGGCCCTCGAAGGTGCCGCCGTTGCCGTTCGACACGCTGCGGCGCTCTTCGGCGAACGTTTGCTCGGGGTCGCCGCGTTCGGATCCTGGGCGCGCCGGCAGGCGACGGAGAGCTCCGACCTCGATCTTCTGGTCGTGGTCGAGGATTCGGTCGCCCTGACGCGCGAGCTCTACCGGACGTGGGACGCGAGCCCGGTTGCGTGGGAGGGGCGCCGGGTCGAGCCGCACTTCGTGCATTTGCCGGAATCGGGCAGCGTGGTGGCGGGAGTCTGGGCCGAGGTCGCCCTCGACGGGATCGTCCTCTTCGAACGGGAGTTCCAGGTTTCGCTGCGCCTGTCGGAGGTTCGCCGCGACATCGTCGAGGGGCGAATCGTTCGGAAGGTGGCCCACGGCCAGCCCTACTGGGCCCGAGTCGCCTGAGATGCGCAACACCGAGCTCGCCCTCGACCACGTGCGCCGCGCCGGGATTCGCTTGCGCGCCGTGCAGGTCCTCTTCGACGCGGAGAGCTGGGCCGACGTGGTGCGCGAGTCGCAGGAGGTCGTCGAGCTGGCTCTGAAAGGCCTGCTGCGATCCTGTGGCATCGAGGCACCGCGCATTCACGACGTCTCCGACATCCTGCTTGCCGAGCGCGAGCGGTTGCCGGAAGCGGTTCGCGCAGAGGCCGAGTCGCTGGCGCGGATCTCGAGCGACCTGAGGCGGGACCGCGAGCTCGCCTTCTACGGAGCAGAGGACCTGACACCATCCGGTTTCTACAAGCGGCGCGACGCGGAGAGAGCCCTCGAAGGCGCCCGAAAGACGGTGCGTCTCGTCACGCCGGTCGTCAGCGGTTCCGCGTGACGCTTTCGGCCGGAGCTCGCCTCGGCCCCTACGAGATCCTGGCGCCTCTCGGCGCGGGTGGAATGGGTGAGGTGTACCGGGCCCGGGACACACGGCTCGAGCGGACCGTGGCCGTCAAAGTCTTGCCGCAGCACCTGTCGTCCTCGCCCGAGGTCCGGCAACGCTTCGAGCGGGAGGCGAAGACGATCTCGCAGCTTTCGCATCCTCACATCTGCGCCCTTTACGATGTCGGACGGGAAGGCGAGCACGAGTACCTCGTGATGGAGCTCCTCGAGGGCGAGACCCTCGCCGATCGCCTCGCAAAGGGGCCGCTGCCACTCGACCAGACCCTGCGCTGCGGCGTGGAGATCGCCGACGCGCTCGACAAGGCCCACCGGCAGGGGATCGTGCACCGGGACCTCAAACCCGCCAACGTGATGCTGACGAGGTCGGGGGTGAAGCTGCTCGACTTCGGCCTGGCCAAAGTCATGACGGCCGCGACGCAGCAATCGAGCCTCACGGCCGTGCCGACCCAGCAGGGCCTCACCCAGGAGGGAACGATCCTCGGGACTTTCCAGTACATGGCGCCCGAACAGCTCGAAGGCAAGGAGGCGGACGGGCGGACGGACGTCTTTGCGTTCGGAGCCGTGCTGTACGAGATGGCGACCGGGAAGAAGGCGTTTTCGGCCCCGAGCCAGGCGTCGCTGATCACAGCGATCATGTCGAGCGAGCCCGCGCCGATCTCGTCGGTTCAGCCGACCTCGCCTCCGGCGCTCGACCGGGTCGTTCGGACCTGCCTCGCCAAGGATCCCGAGGAGCGCTGGCAGTCGGCGAGCGACCTGAAGCGGGAGCTGCGCTGGATCGGGGAAGGGTCGCAGTCCGGAGCGCTCGCCCACCCGGGCGCCGCCGCGCGCCGACAGAGCGGCTCCCGGATCGCCTGGTCGATCGCGCTGCTCTGCGCCGCCGCCGCTCTCGCCGCGGCTATCGGCTTCTGGCGCGCCCGATCGGTGCGGCCCGCGCCGGTGCACTCCTTCCTGCTGCCGCCGGAGAAGACGGCGTTCGAGCTGACCGGCGACGAGTCCGCGCCGCCCGCGATCTCGCCCGACGGCGACCGGGTCGTGTTCGGCGCCTCCGGAAAGCTGTGGATCCAGTCGCTCTCGACCGGAGCGACGGCGATTCTCCCCTCCACCGAGCACGGGGAGTTTCCGTTCTGGTCTCCCGACAGCCGGTCGATCGGTTTCTTCGCGAGCGGCAAACTCCGGACAGTCGACGCTTCGGGCGGGCCCGTGCAGGTCGTATGCGACGCTCCGACGCCGCGCGGCGGAACGTGGGGCCGGAGCGGTGTCATCGTGTTCGCTCCCGACTTTCGGGGCGGGCTCTTTCGCGTGGCGGCCGGCGGCGGCGCGCCGGTGCCGGTGACGAAGCTCGACTCGAAACGCCACTCGACGCACCGCTGGCCCTGGTTCCTGCCGGACGGCAGACACTTTCTGTATCTGGCCGCGAACCACAACAACCCGAAGTCCGACGACTCGGGCATTTTCGTCGAGTCCCTCGACGGAGGCGAACCGCGCCGCGTGCTGGCGTCCTACGGGAGCGCCGAGTCCGTGCCGGGCTATTTGCTGTCGGTCCGCGACGGCACCCTGATGGCAACTGCGTTCGACGAGGACCGCGCCATGGTTTCCGGACCAGGCGTCCGCGTCGCCGGGGACGTGAACTTCGACAGCGGCGTCTGGCGGGGCGTCTTCACGGTTTCCCGGACCGGCGTTCTCGCCTACCAGATCGCGCGCGAAGGGTCGGGCGGCCAGCTGACGTGGTTCGACCTTTCCGGACACCCGCTCGGGACGGTCGGCGAGCGCAACGAGTCCTACGCCCTGCGGCTTTCGCCGGACGGGCGGCGGGCCTCCGTGATCCAGGGCGACCCGAACAACGACATCTGGATCTACGAGCTCGAACGCGGGGTCCGAGCCCGTCTGACGACCGACGCGCAGGTCATCCCGTCGCCGCTCTGGTCGCCAGACGGGTCCGAGCTCGCCTTCGTCGGCGGCGCCGCGGTCGCCGAGAACCCCGAGTACGTTCTGGCAACCATTCCGGCGTATGGATCGGGCGACAAGAACGTCATCCTGCGCTCGAAGGTGCGGATCGAGCCGACCGACTGGTCGCGCGACGGCCGCTACATCGTGTTCGACCAGGGCCACATCGGCGCCGCCGACATCTGGGCCGTTGCCCTCGCGGAGCCGGACAAGCCGTTTCCCCTCGTGCAATCGCCCTTCCTCGACACGAACGGGCTCTTCTCGCCCGACGGCCGGTGGGTCGCATACGTCTCACAGCAGACAGGCGACTTCGAGGTCTACGTCACGGCGTTTCCTGGAGGCGGAGCGCGCTATCAGGTGTCCGGCTCGGGCGGCCGGCTGCCGCAGTGGAGCCCGGACGGCAAGACGCTCTACTTCATCGGCGCCAACAACATGCTGATGGCCGCCGAAGTCGATGGAAGCGGGACACGCTTCGAGATCCGTTCGCCGAAGGCGCTCTTTCCGCTGAGCCTGTTCATCGGTCCACGCCTCGCGAATGCCTACGCCCTCGCGCCCGATGGCAAGCGGCTGCTTGCCGACAGCCTGGGCGACGTGGCGGCGCCGCGCATCGCGCTCATCGCCAACTGGACGTCCAGCCTCGCAAAGTGAGGCGATTCGAGGGCTCGGAAAGGAGCGGCCCATGACGAAACGCCAGCGGATCTTCTTCCGAATCGGGGCCTGGGCGTGCGTTGTCACGTCCGTGGTTCACATGGCGGGGCAGCTCGCGCCCCGGCCGGCGCCGGCGAACGACACCGAGGCGGCCCTGTTCAAGCTGATGACAACCTATCAGAAGGACGTCGGGGCCGGGATGCTTCGGACGACGATGGATTTTCTGAACGGCTTCTCCGTCAGCTTCTCGCTGATGCTCGGATGGGTCGGAGTCCTGGCGCTTTTGGACCTGCACCGTCAGAGCTCCGATCCGGCTTTCCTTCGCTCAGTCGCGCGCGTCTGCGCTGTTTTCGCTGCCGGCCTCCTGGCGGTCTGCGTCGTCGACTTCTTCCTGCCGCCTACGGTCTGCGTCGCCGTCATCTTCGTTGGCTTCGCCGGGGCGTCGGTCGGCCGGACGTTGTAACCTTTGCCAGCTTGACGCTTGCCGCGGGAACGAAGCTCGGGCCCTACGAAATCCTGTCGCCATTGGGCGCGGGAGGGATGGGAGAGGTCTATCGCGCCAAAGACACGCGGCTGGAGCGGACGGTGGCGGTCAAGGTGCTGCCGGAGCGCCTGGCCGAGGATCCCGACGCCCTCTCGCGCTTCGTGCGGGAGGCGAAGGCGGTCGCGGCCCTGTCGCACCCGAACATCCTCGCGATCCACGATTTCGGGCACGAGGGGAACGTCGCCTACGCCGTGTCGGAGCTTCTCGAAGGGGAGACGCTTCGCGAGGCGCTCGCCTCCGGGCCGCTGCCTCAACGCAAGGCGAGGGAGTACGGCGTGCAGATCGCGCTCGGTCTCGCCGCGGCCCACGAGAAGGGGATCGTCCATCGTGACCTGAAGCCCGACAACATCTTCATCACGCGGGACGAGCGGCTCAAGATCCTCGACTTCGGCCTCGCCAAACCGGGCGCCGGCCCGCCGGATGCCGGCGGCGAGACGCAGTCCCCGACCGTGTCGGGCTACACGGAACCCGGAAAGGTCATGGGAACGGTCGGGTACATGTCGCCCGAGCAGGTCCGGGGGCTCCCCGTCGATCACCGGTCGGACATCTTCTCCTTCGGCGCCGTGCTCTACGAGATGCTGACGGGACGCCGGGCCTTTCAGCGTGAAACGGCCGCCGAGACGATGACGGCAATCCTCAAGGAGGAGCCCTCCGAGCCCGCCGCGTCCGCCGGGGCGGACGCCTTTGCGCTCGTTCCGGTCCTTCGGCACTGCCTGGAGAAGAAACCCGAAAAGCGGTTCCAGTCGGCGAGGGATCTCGCCTTCGCGCTGGAGACAGCGTCGGTCGCGACGGGCTCCGTCGCCACGGTCGTGGCGCCGGTGGCGGAGCGCTCCTCCGCCGTCCGGAAGGGACTCGGCGTTGCCGCGCTGGTGGCCGGCGCGGCGGTCGCCGGCTATCTGCTCCATCTCGGCCGGGCGGCCGCACCCGCGGCGGACTGGGCCGATGCGACGTTGACTCCGTTGACGACGGATCCGGGCTACGAAGGGGAGCCGACCTTCTCTCCAGACGGGCAGACGATCGCCTACGTCTCCGATCGCGACGGGAACTTCGAGATCTACCTGCAGCAGATCTCGGGCGGACCGGCGATCAACCTGACCCGAAATCCCGCAGCCGACATCCAACCAGCGTTTTCTCCCGACGGCCGCGAGATCGCGTTCGTCTCGAATCGCTCGGGCACGTCGGAGATCATGCACGCCGCCCCCGGCCTCCCGCTCGTCGGAGGGGACATCTGGGTGATGCCCGCCCTCGGCGGGCCGGCGCGCCGGATCGTCGAGAACGCGTACAGCCCGTCATGGACGCCGGACGGCTCGGCCCTTCTTTACGTTCACGGCACCTTCCGGAGCGCCCGGATCGCGCGCATTCCCGCGGCGGGAGGCGAGAGCCACGACGTCCCGATCGAAGAGCCTCTCGTGCTCCGGTACTTTTTCCCGAGGCTCTCGGAGGACGGCCGGTGGCTGCTCTACCAGAACAGCCACCAGATCGAGGTCGTTCCCGCGGCGGGCGGGAAGCCCACGATGCTGGCGCGAGGGGAAGCTCCCGCGTGGGGACCCGGATCGACGAGCGTCCTCTATACGAGCGGCACTCCGGGCAAGAGCCGGACCCTCTGGAGGGCGCCCTTCTCGCTCGCGCAGGGGTGAGTTCTCGGGCCCGACCCGTCCGCTCACGTTCGGGCGCGGCGCCGACGTCGGCGCCTCGGCTTCGCGCGACGGAACGGCGATCGCCTTCTCCGCGGTCGATGAGAGCCTCAACCTCGAGGAGCTGCCGTTCGATGCGGAAGCGGGGCGGGTGACGGGCCCGGCGCGAGAATTGACTTCCGGCAGCAATCACGTCGGGTTCTTCGACCCCTCCCCCGACGGGAAGGCCGTGGTGTTCTCCGCGGAACGAGGCGCCTGGTCGCATCTCTGGCGCATTGATCCACCGGCGACTGCGGTCGAACTGACGCGGGATCCGAATTACTCGGAGAACAATCCCGAGTGGTCGCCCGACGGCGGCGAGATCGCGTTCGCTCGGACGAGCACGGAAGCGTCCCAGTTCGTCGATACCCTCTGGATCATGAAGGCCGACGGCACCAACCCGCGGCATTTGACGGAGTTCTCGGGAGAGATGGCTTGGTTGCCGGATGGAAAGATCCTCATCCAGCGGGGCGACACGCTGATGCGGCTCGATCTCGCCACCGGCGCCACGGCACCGATCGGGGGAGCGAAAGTCCAGACGCTCCTTTCCGTGGACCGAGAGGGGCAGTGGCTGGTTTACCAGGATGCCGAGGGCGGCCGGATCGTGCTCGCGGCCGTCCCCGTCGCCGGGGGAACTCCCCGCCCGGTTCCGACGGGGCCGTACGAGACCTACCACCCGTTCTTCTCGCCGTCGGGCCGCTGGATCTACTTCCAGCCCGCGCACAAGGACCTGTTCCGTGTCCCGGGCCCGGCGCAGGGCTGGGCGAGCGCCCCTCCGGAGAAGGTCACCGACTTTACCGGATTCGACCTCTACATCGAGAACCCCAGGATCTCGCGCGACGGGTCGAAGCTCTTCTACACGCGGGGACGGAGAACGGGGGACATCTTCATTCTCCACCTGGGGCCGAGGGCGGACACCAAGGCAGGACGATGACGCTCGCCGCCGGAACGAAGCTGGGCCCCTACGAGATCCTGTCGCCTTTGGGCGCAGGCGGGATGGGAGAGGTGTACAAGGCGCGGGACACGCGTCTGGAGCGGACGGTCGCGGTGAAGGTGCTGCCGTCGCACATGTCGCCGTCGCCCGAGGTGCGGCAACGGTTCGAGCGGGAAGCGAAGACGATCTCGCAGCTCTCGCATCCGCACATCTGTGCCCTCTACGACGTGGGGCGTGAGGGCGAGACCGAGTACCTGGTCATGGAGCTATCTCGAGGGCGAGACGCTCTCGGAGCGTCTGACGAAGGGACCGTTGCCGCTCGAGCAGACGCTGCGGTACGGGACGGAGATCGCGGACGCACTGGACAAGGCTCACCGGCAGGGCATCGTGCACCGGGATCTGAAGCCCGGCCAACGTGATGATTACGAAGTCGGGGTGAAGCTGCTGGACTTCGGCCTGGCGAAGGCGATGGCGCCGGCGTCGCCGGGCGGCAGCCTGACGTCACTGCCGACGCAGCAGGGTCTGACGCAGGAAGGGACGATCCTCGGGACGTTCCAGTACATGGCGCCCGAGCAGCTCGAGGGCAAGGACGCGGACGGGCGGACGGACATTTTCGCGTTCGGGGCGACGCTCTACGAGATGGCGACTGGCAGGAAGGCGTTCTCGGGGGCGAGCCAGGCTTCGCTGATCACGGCGATCATGTCGTCGGACCCGCCGGCGATCTCGAGCTGTGCAGCCGATGTCGCCGCCGGCGCTCGACCGAGTGGTCAAGACGTGTCTGGCCAAGGATCCCGAGGACCGCTGGCAGAGCGCGGCGGACATCAAACGCGAGCTCAAGTGGATCGCGGAGTCCGGATCCCGGCGGGAGTGGCAGCCCCGGTCGGAGCGTCGCGCCGCCGGAGCCTTCGCCTCTCCTGGATCCTCGCCGGATTCCTGGCGCTCGTTGCCGCTCGCCCTCGCTCGCCGCGCTGTCTGTCGCGTCGCTCGACGGCGGCCGGCCCGACCGTCATCCGTTCCTCGATCCTGCCCCCGGAGGGGGCGAGCTCGTCTCGACGGGCATCAACGCCGGACCTGTCGAGATGTCTCCGGACGGTTCGCGCCTCGTCTTCACGGCCCGCAAAGGGAGAGGGACCGAATCTCCTCTGGGTCCGCAGCCTGTCGGAATCCGCGGCGCGCCCGCTCGCCGGCACCGAAGGGGCCGAGCGGCCGTTCTGGTCGCCCGACGGGCGGTTCATCGGGTTCTTCGCAGATCGCGCCCTGAAGAAGATCGACGCCAACGGCGGGCCGGTCTTCCGACTGGCCGAGGCCAACGAAAGCCGGGGAGGAACGTGGAGACAGCGACGGCGTCATCCTGTACACGCCCGACGCTCGGGGACCCGTATACCGGATTCCGGCCGCCGGCGGCACTCCGGCCGTCGCGACCGTCTACGGCGAGAAGGACGCGACGCATCGCTATCCCTGGTTCCTGCCGGACGGACGCACTTCCTTTATCTCGTGCGCCACGGCGGTGCCGGGGCGGGCCCGAACCCGGAGATCCGGGTCGGCTCGCTCGATACCAAGGATTCGAAGGTCGTCTTAGCGTCGCTTCGAACGCAATCTACGCCTCCGGGATTCCTGTTGCACGTTCGCGAGGGGGCCCTCGTCGCCCAGCGGTTCGACGTCGGGCGCCTCGCCGTCGAGGGCGAGCCGGTCGTCGTCGCGCCGGACGTTCTCATGGACGAGCGCTTCAGCCGGGGAGTGTTCTCGGCGTCGACCACCGGGGCTGCTCGTCTACCAGACCGGGAAAGGGCACGACGACGTCGGTTCTGCGCTGGGTCGACCGCGAGGGCCGGACGCTCGAGCAGCGTCGGCGAGCCGGCGGAGTATTTCAACGGGGGCAACGTCGAGATCTCACCGGACGGCAAGAGGGCAACGGTGTCCATCGTGGACGTGCGCACGGGGAATCGCAGACATCTGGATGATCGACCTCGCGTCCGGAACGCGGAGTCGGTTCACGTCCGGGACGCGAGACAAGTTCTGGTCGACGTGGTCGCCCGACGGCAAACGCCTCGCTTATAGCGGCCGACCATCCCGGCGGCAGCGGGTACGACATCGTCCTCCGCGAGCTGGAAGGGACCGAAGAAAAGGTCGTCGTGACCGATCCCGTCGAGAACGAGGTTCCGACCGGCTTTTCTCCGGACGGCCGCTTCCTGCTGTTTTCGAGGCGGCGGCAGCAACGCGACGACCTGCTCGATGCTTGCCGCTCGACGGCGATCCGACGCCGCGGCCGCATCGCGGCGACACCGGCCGTCGAGGTTCTGGGACAGGTTTCACCCGACGGCCGATACGTCGCGTACATGTCCGACGAGAGCGGGCGGTTCGACATCTACGTCACGACGTTTCCCGATCCCGGCGAACCGCTGGCAGGTCTCGCAGAGCGGAGGGCGCGAGCCGCGCTGGTCGAAGGACGGCCGGGAGCTCTTCTTCTTCGCGCCCGGACAATCGCCTGATGACGGCCGAGGTTCAAGACCGGCGCGGCCGGCTTCGAGGTCGGCGCGATCCGACCCCTCTTCCAGTCTCGGTCCATGGGAATCAGCTTTCGTTACGACGTCTCGAAGGACGGCCAGCGGTTTCTGGTCAACGGCGGCCTTCCGCAGGAGATTTCGCCGATCACGCTCGTGACGAACTGGACCGAGGCAGTTGGAGAAGAAGAAATGAGGTCTTCGCGCGCCGTATCTGCGGTCGGAATCGCTTTGCTCTGGTGGGACTCTCGGCCCGCGCCCAGGACGACACGTCGCCCGCATCGCCGGCGCCGCGCTGACGAGCGGCGGCGCGTCCGCGTACCTCGAGAAGCTGACCGACACGGTCGGCGGACGCGTGACGGGATCGCCGCAGCTGCGCGCCGCCTCGGAGCTCATCCTCTCCGCCTTGAAGCAGGCGGGCTACGAGAACGCGCACTTCGAGGAGTCACCCGCTCGACTCCCGCTGGCAGCGCGGCCCGGCGAGCGGCCGGATCCTCGACGCCGGTCGATCGGCCGATTCACGTCGGCTCCTACTCCTGGGTCCCGGGCACGCCGGGGGAGATCACGGCGTCGCTCGTCGACCTCGGGGCGCCGACGTCGGCTGACTACGCGCCGCCGCCCGACCGGGTGCGCGGCGCCGCAGTCCTGGTGGATCCCCAGAAGGTCGGCAGCGAGCCGTCGTTCGTCATGCGCTCGGCCCTGGCGAAGAAGCTGGCCGAGGCCGGTGCCGCCGCGATGCTCCTGCCGTCCGACAAGCCGGGGCGCATGCTCTACACGTCGGCCTTCGGCTTCTACCCGAAGGGGCCGCTTCCGGTCATCTCGGTCGCGAAGGAGGACGCGCTGCTGCTGCGGCGCCTTCTCGCCAAAGGGCCCGTGAAGCTCGCGCTGGACGTGCGCAACACCTTCGACACGAGCCCGTACCGGGAGCGCAACGTCATCGCGGACCTCCCCGGCGGCGCGCTCGCCGACGAGATCGTGTTGCTGGGCGCCCACTACGATTCGTGGGACCCCGCGCAGGGGGCCGACGACGACGGGTCGGGCGTGGCGGCGCTGCTCGAGGCCGCGCGGATCCTGAAGTCGCTCCGCCTGGCGCCCCGCCGGACCATCCGCTTCGCGTTCTTCTTCGGCGAGGAGGAGGCGTGCCTCGGCTCTCGCGCCTACGTCGCCGCTCACGAGAAAGAGCTCGACCGCCTCCGGACGGTCCTCATCATGGACGAGGGCGCGCAGGCGCCGCTCGGGTTTGCGATTCAGGGGCGCACGGACCTCGAGGCCGGCGTGAAGGCGCGGCTCGCGCCCCTGGCCGGACTTGGCGCCGCGGGCGTGTCGCTCGACGCGACGTTCGACCAGGACCACGCGCCCTTCGTCGTCGCCGGCGTGCCCGCCTTCACGCTGTGGGTCGAGCCGGGCGATTACGACAACCATCACCACACGATCACGGACACCTACGACAAGGTGGACCCGCGCTGGCTGGCCGTGGACACGGCCGTCATGGCGGTCGCGGCGTGGTCCTTCGCCGACGCCCCGGAGCCCGTCGGCCGCCGCCTCTCCGAGGCCGAGGCGCGGGAGCTCATGAAGAAGACGGGCGTCGCCTCGACGAAACAGATGGTCTACGGCGCCTCGCCGCGCTGATCGCGCTCAGGCCGCCGCGCGCGCCGGGACGATCGCCCTCAACGCCGTCACGAAGGCCTCCGTCTCCGCCGGCGTTCCGATCGAGACCCGCAGCCAGGTCGGCATCGACGGGAACTTGCGGCCGACGAGGATCCCGCGCTCGCGGAAGGCCTGGCCGACCGGGACGACGTCGCCCCCAACGTCGATCATCACGAAGTTCGCCTCGGACGGGATGTACCGGCGGCCGTCCTTCGCGAGCTCCGCACAGAGCCAGCGGCGCGTGCCGTTCAAGCGCTTGCGCTCGGCCGGAACGACTTCGGCGTCCGCGAGTGCCGCGAGGCCCATCGCGAGGGCCGTCTGGCTCGTGTTGTCCCAGGAAGCGCAGCGCTCCATGGCCGCGATGTTCGCGGCGGACCCTACGGCGTAGCCGAGCCGGATCCCGGCCATCCCGTAGATCTTCGAGAAGGTGCGGGCGACGACGACGTTGTCGCGGCCGTGGGCGACCTCGAGCACGCTCGCGTACGAAAGGTCCTCGACGAAGTGGTAGTACGCCTCGTCCACGAGTACGACGCAGGTCGGCGGCACCTTGGCGAGGAAGGCCTCGAGTTCGCGAGCGCCGACGATCGTGCCGGTCGGATTGTTGGGATTGCAGACGTACACGAGCCCTGTCGTCGCATCGCAAACCCGCGCCATGGCAGGCAGGTCGTGTCGGAAGTCGGTGGTCTGAGGCACCTTCACGGCCTCGGCGCGCGTGACTTTGGCGTAGTCGAGAACGGCCTCGAAGGTCGGCTCGGCTGCCACGACTTTCCTGCGCGGCCCAAGAAACGCGGCGTCGGCCATCCGGAGCACGTCGCTCGACCCGCACCCGAGGACGACCTGCTCGGGCCGAACGCCGTGGAGGCGAGCGATCGCGGTCCGAGCCTCCTCCTGCTCCGCGCCGGGATAGCGCGATGCGAGGCCGGCGCAGCCCTCCATCGCGGCGAGGCTCGCGGCACAGGGACCGTCCGGGTTCTCGTTGGCGTTCAGGCGGATCGGGCCGCCCTTCGCGGGCGTCGCGCCGGCGGGGAGGGCGGCGGCGCCGGGCAGTTTCGCCGGCAGGAACGAGGCGCCCGCGGCGGCCCCGAGGAGTTTTGCGAGGGAGCGTCGGCTGAGAGAGCTCGGCATGGGGCCTCCTTCCGGCGGGGATTCTCTCCTGATCGGAAGGCCCGTTGTACCCTTTTCGTGCCTTGCCCCCTTCGATGAAGAAATGACGCGAGCGCCCAGCCCGCGGCGCCGTTTCCCCGGAGGCCACGTTCTCGCGAGGCGGCGGGACCCGCTCGTGTTTCTGACCGAGCTTACCCAGAGGCCGATGCTGCAGGCGGCCTTAGAGCAGGGGATACAGCGAGGTCGTGGTTCCGGCCCCCCGGATGACGCTGCGCCCGCAGAACGGGATCCGCATGAACCTCGAGACGCGTTGTATTCTGCGATCAAATGACTCTCGCCGCCGGAACCCGGCTCGGGTCCTACGAGATCCACGCGCCGCTCTCTCGCACCCCGACGTCCACGACCTCGGTGATCCGAGCCGCTTCGTGCGTTGCGGTCGGATTGCTAGCGGGTCTCGTCTGCCTCGCCGCAGGGCCCGAGCAAGCGGCGTTCACGGTGGGGACGGCCTCGGCGAGCCGGGGCCAGAAAGCGACCGGAGTTCTCGCAGTTCCCGCAGGCTCAGACGCGGGGCTCGAAATCCCCGTCGCCGTGGTCCGTGGGGCGCGACCCGGGCCGGTCCTCGCGCTCGTCGCCGGCGCCCATGGCACCGAATACGCCTCGATCGTGGCGATCGAGAAGCTGATCGAGAGGCTCGATCCCGCGGAGGTCTCCGGGACGGTCGTCCTCGCTCCTCTCCTCAACGTTTCCTCTTTCGAGCAGAAGGTTCCCCACGTCAACCCCGTGGACGGCAAGAACATGAACCGCTTCTATCCGGGGAAGGCGGACGGGACGCAGACCGAGCGCGCCCTTCAGGTCATTACCCGTCAGATCGTCGAACGGTGCGACTACCTGATCGACTTTCACGGCGGAGATCTCGACGAGGACTTGCGGCCCTACAGCTACTGGCTGAAGACCGGAAACGACAAGCAGGACGCCGTCTCGCGACAGATGGTCCTGGCTTTCGGCCTCGATACGATCGTCATCGCCGCCGATCGCCCGAAGGATCCCGACGCCTCTCGCTATCTCGACAGCACGGCGTCCACCCGTGGCAAGCCGTCGCTCACGGTCGAGGCGGGCCGCGCCGGAACCGTCGCACCGGAAGACGTCGCCGCTCTGGTCGATGGGA
The DNA here is from genome assembly GCA_963724465.1 of uncultured Acidobacteriota bacterium. GTDB lineage: Bacteria > Acidobacteriota > Thermoanaerobaculia > UBA5066 > Gp7-AA6 > DAHUXD01. The sequence continues at coordinate 238,474 of CAVRUT010000014.1, forward strand.
GCCTCTCGGTCATGAGGCTCCTCAAGATGCTTCCCGGCGCGCCGGCGACCGTGGATCATCCCGTCTGGATCGAGTCCGTCAAGACCATCGCGAGCGAGCAGACCGGGATCTTCTATCCGCTCGCCGCCCGCGGCACCTACGTTGCGCAGGGGATGAAGGTGGGTTACGTGACGGACTACGTCGGCCGGACGATCTTCGAAGCCCGCGCGCCCGAGGCCGGCGTCGTGCTCTACGTCTGTTCGGTGCCGTCGATGAGGAAGGGGGACACGATCGCCACGGTCGGTGTCGTTTCCGCCTCGCCGCCGCCATGACGAAATGCGTTACGACGACGGGGGAAAGTGTCCGAGCAGCGTGTCGACCTCTCGGTTGAGCTCGCGAGCGACGGCGTCGGGGTTCGACCCCTCGAGCCGCGAAATTTGGCCGCGCCAGATGAGCTTCCTGGTGTTGTTGCGGATGTCGATCGTGACCGTGCGCTCCTTTTCCCAGTCGGTCGCGACGACGGCTCCCGTCCACCACTCGTAGTTTCCGAACTCGTCGCGCTCGCCCACGCCTGTGTCGCCCGTGTGGTAGGCGAGGAGCATTTGGGCGTTCGTGGCGCCGACCATCTGGTACCCCTTCTTGCGCAGGGCGTCCTCGATCGCCGAGCGAATGTGCCCGTCGAGGAAGGCGCCGTCGATGATCGAGTCGCCGTGGGGGACCTTGAAGGTGGGGTCGTCGTACCAGGCCCACGTCGTCAGGCCGGCGAACTTCGCTGAGTGGTCGTAGGCGTAGACGGGCTTGGGGTGGGTGCCTGCGCAGGCGGCGGCGAGGAGCGCCCCAACCGTGGCCAGCACGAGCACTCCGCGGGTCGTCCGAATCACTTTGCCTCCTTCGAGGGCGGCGGCGGAAACTCTGCGAGCAGGAGCGACACGGCGGCGTCGATGTCCCCGGCGAGCGCGTCCGGGTTCGTCCCGACCATCGCGATTCGGGCGCCGCGCCAGATGAGCTCCTTGCGGGCGTCCCGGACATCCAGGACGAGCGAGCCCTGCTTGCGGTACTTCGTGCCGTAGTAGTCGGCGTACCCGACCCACCAGTTGTAGACCCCGTACTTGTCCTGGCTGACGACGCCGGCCGCGTCCGTGTGGTACGCGACGTAGAAGCTCGGCGCGCCGCCCTCGACCTTGCGGTACCCCTTCTTCTGCAGTGTGGCGTCCACGTCCTCGCGGACGTGCCGGTCGACGAACTGCCCGTCGACGATCGAGTTGCCTCCGGGCATCTTCCAGTTCGGGTCGTCGAACCAGGCGTAGGTCGTCAGGCCCGCGAAGCTCGCCGCATGGTTGTAGGCGAAATCCGGCGGCGGGTTCTTGTGCGCGCAGGCAAGGGCCGCCGACAGAAAGACCAGGAGCGCACCGCGTCTGAGCGTTTTCATCATGCCTCGTGTTTCGCGGCGCAACGATACACCAGGACGGGCGCGGTATATCCTTTTCGGCACCTTGGCTCTCACCGCGGGTGCTCGTCTCGGCCCCTACGAAATCCTGTCGCCGCTCGGCGCGGGCGGCATGGGGGAGGTCTACCGGGCGCGCGACACGCGGTTGAAGCGCGACGTCGCGCTCAAGGTTCTTCCGGCGCTGTACTCGGCGGACCCCGAGAGGCTGCGGCGCTTCGAGCAGGAGGCGCAGTCGGCGAGCGCCCTCAATCATCCGAACATCCTCTCGATCTTCGACCTCGGCACGCACGAGGGCGCTCCTTACATCGTCTCGGAGCTGCTCGAGGGCGAAACCCTGCGCTCGCGCCTCTCCGGCGGAGCGTTCCAGCCGCGGCGGGCGATCACGCACGCCCTCCAGATCGCCCAGGGCCTTGCAGCAGCACACGAGAAGGGGATCGTCCACCGGGACCTCAAGCCCGAAAACATTTTCGTCACCGCCGACGGACGGCTGAAGATCCTCGACTTTGGCCTCGCCAAGCTGACGCAGCCCGAGGGGGTGAACCCGTCGCAGACCAACCTGCCGACCGTGACGCCGGGGACCGAGCCCGGAGTCGTCCTCGGGACGATGGGCTACATGTCGCCCGAGCAGGTGCGCGGCAAGGGCGCGGACGCGCGCAGCGACATCTTCTCCTTCGGGGCGATCCTCTACGAGATGCTCGCGGGCCGCCGCGCCTTCCACGGCGACACGGCGGCCGACACGATCTCGGCGATCCTGACGAAGGACCCGCCGGACCTCTCCGAGACGAACCGCCGCGTTCCCGAATCGCTCGACCGGATCGTCCGCCATTGCCTCGAGAAGAGTCCGGAGTCGCGGTTCCACTCCGCGAGCGACATCGCCTTCGACCTCGAAGCGATTTCAGGGACGTCGCTCGTGAGCGGCGCCGCCGCACCGGCGGGCAGGGCGTCACTCGGAGCGCGGCTGCGTCCGTGGCTGCCGTGGCTCGCGATTCCGGCCGCGGCGCTCGCGTATTTCGCCGGCCGTCAGCCCGCCTCCCGGAAGGTTTCCTTTCCGGGCCAGGAGGTCGGCACGGTTCGCAAACTGACGATCCAACCCGGAGTCGAGTCTTATCCGACCCTCTCACCGGATGCCTCGACCCTTGCCTACCAGGCCGGGCCCGCCGGCAATGCCGACATCTTCTTGCAGCGCGTCGGCGGCCACAACCCCATCAACCTCACGAAGGACTGCGACAGGGACGACATCGAGCCGTCGTTCTCCCCGTCGGGAGACCGCATCGCGTTCCGGTCCGGGTGCGGTGGCGGTGGAATCTTCGTCATGGGGGCGACGGGGGAGAACATCCGCCGCGTCAGCGACACCGGACACCTTCCGGCCTGGTCGCCGGACGAGAAGGAGATCGTCGTCAGCAACGAATCGTTCCAGGAGCCGTACTCGCGAAACGCCGTCAGCAGCCTCTGGGCGATCAAGGTCGACACCGGGCAGAGGCGGCGGGTAACGGAGACATTCGATTGCATCCAGCCGGCCTGGTCGCCGCACGGGGACCGGATTGCTTGCTGGGGGCTGCGAGGCAACACGGGGCAGCGCGACATCTGGACCGTACCGGCCGCCGGCGAAAAGTCGGGAAAGCCGGTCGCGGTGACGGAGGACCCGCCGACCGACTGGAACCCGTTCTGGGCGCCGGACGGGCGAAGCCTCTTCTTCGTGAGCGACCGCGGTGGCAGCGTCAACCTCTGGAAGATCGCCATCGACGAGAAATCCGGGCGCGCCCTATCGGCTCCTGCTCCGGTGACGCTGCCGGCCGGCTGGGCGGGTCCCATCGCGCTCGCGCGCGACGGCAAGCATCTCGCCTACGAGGCGCAGACGCTGCTGCCGAGCATCGAACGAACGCCGTTCGACCCCTCCACCGAGCGCGTCACCGGGCCAAGCCGGTCCCTTTTCCGAAGCTCGCTTCCGATCCTGGGCTTCGAGATCTCGCCGGACGGCCAGTGGGTCACCTTCGCGAGTGGCGGAGGCCGACAGGACATTTTCCTGATGCGCTCAGACGGGACGGGTCTGAGGCAGCTCACCGACGACACCTTCAAGGATCGGAACATGGGGTGGGCGCCGGACGGACAGCGCATCTACTTCATGTCGGATCGCAGCGGCGCCTACGAGACCTGGTCCGTGAAACCCGACGGCAGCGGCCTCGAGCAGGTCACGCGGGGCCTGGCGCGAGGGGTCTGGTGGCCTGCCTTCGCTCCGGACGGTTCGGCCTTCGCGGCTGCGGACGGGCTCAACTCGCACGTGGTTCGGCTCGGGGGCTCCGGGGGCACGGCCAGAGTCGAGGACCTCCCGCCGCTGGGGGACGACGTCTGGTTCGAGGTGAGCGATTGGTCGAAAGACGGCAAGACGCTGGCGGGCGCCAGGCTGCGGGGAAACGATCCGCTGGGAGTCGTCGTGTTCGACCTGGCCACGCGGCAGTTCCGGCGCTTGAGCGACACCGGGTGGTTCCCGCGATTCCTGCCGGACGGGCGACGGATCCTCTTCAGCGACAAGTCCGCCGTTTGGATCGTCGATTCCACAACGAAAACCACGCATCAGGTCCTGCCTGCCGCGAGCGACGCCCGCCTCCACTGGTTCACGGTGGCGCCGGACGGCCGCTCGATCTACACGTTGGAAGACCTCGTCGAGTCCGACATCTGGATGGCGGAGCTGAAATGAGAACACCCGGCGCGAACGGCCGTCAGTTCGAAGCGCTCGCCGTCGCGCGTCCCCGCGCCTCCCAGCGCTCGACGAGCGCCTCGAGATAGCGCGACTTGACCTGCTCGCGGGCGAGCGCGAGCTTCACCGGCGGCAGCTTGAGAACGGCCCCGAGGACGGACCCGAGGATCCGGTGGCTCGCCAGGGTCCGGTCGTCGCAGAGGAGATCGGCGAGCTGCCCTCGCTCGATCGCCATGACGACGGTCCGATGCACGGTGTCGAGGGGCGGGATCACCCGCTTCTCCCGGCGCTCGAGTCGAAGCGCCTCCGGGTGGGGGCAGACCGGGACGCAGACGCCGCAGCCGAGGCAGGCTGCCTCCTCGAGCCGCGCGGTCCGCCGGCGGGGAACTTTCGGGTCGTGGGCGGAGACGAGGCTCATGGCTTCGACGGGACAGGCCGTGACGCACTTGCCGCACCCGGTGCAGCGGGCCTGGTCGATCGACGGGACGAAGCCGGTCGTGTGGACCGGGCGCAGGAAGCCGAAGCGCCGCTGGACGACGAGGGCCTCGCAGCAGCAGGCGCAGCAGTTGCAGATGAAGGCCGGCTCGCGGCGCACGTTCTCGCCGAAGTGGACGAGGCCTTTCTCGCGAGCCTCGTGCAGCAGGTCCAGGGTTTCGGACGCGTCCGCGCGGCGGGCGAAGCCGTGGCGAACCAGGGAGGCGGCCGTGTCGCCGAAGGTCAGGCAGATCTCCATCGGCGCCCCGCAGGAACGGCCGAGGTGGCTCGTCTTGTGCCGGCAGTAGCACGTCCCCACGCCGATCGCCGATGCGGTGCGGGCCACGTGGCTTGCCCGCTCCCAGTCGAGCACCTCGAGAACGTCCTCGTCCGGGAGCGCCTCCTCATTGACGAAAACCCTTCCAAGCTGGGTCTCACCCCGTGCGAAGAGGTCCCGCACGAAATCCTCTTCGACATTCAGGTACTGGTAGAAAAGCTCGGCCAGCGCCTTCTGGTCCACGTCCCCCCGCACCCGCATCATCGAGAACTCGAAGAAGCCGGCCATCGGCGGCGGGAGGACCCAGCGGGTCTCTCCGTCGCGCACGATGTCGATGAGCAGGGCCTTCGCGGCGAGCGACTCGAGAATGCCCCGCGCCTCCGCGGGAGTCGTGCCCCAGGCGCGCGCGGCGGTTCCGGCCCGGAACGGGCGGATCGGCAGGGACGCCACGAGCGAGGCCTCGCGCTCCGTGAACAGGATCCGCAGGATGCGGTAGAGGAGGTCGGATGGGGGCGCGCCCTGCGGGAACCGATTGAGCCGGTCGACGAGGCTGGTGTAGCCGGAGCGAAGGGTTGCGTGGGCCATCGAAACCTCGCCTCGAAGCGTACGGGACCGTCCCGGGGGGCGCATGATTCGTTCTGCTCAGGGATGCGGGATGGCGGCCCGCCTGGAGGGGCCCGCAGAGTATTCTTCCGTGCGAGCAACCGGAGGCCGCCGATGCAGGACTACAAAACGCTTCTCGAGGAAGCCCTCGAGGCCTGGGATTTTGCGCGCTCGGGCGTCGTCGACGAGCTTCAGAACATTCCCGAGAAGGAACTCGGGTTCAGGCCGCGTGGAGAGGCCCGCACGCTCTCCGAGATCGTGCAGCACATCGTCGAGTCGGGGCTGATGATGGCGGGGGAGCTCGCGCGCCCGGACGGAGACTTCCAGCGCGAGTCCTACGACGCCTTCATCCGGGAATACGCCAAGGGCGTGGCCTTGAAGCGCACGAAACGCGAGCTTCTCGAGTCGCTGCGCCGCACGCATCGCGACGGCGAGGCGAGGATCCTGCAGGCGGGAGAGCTGCACATGCTCCAGCACATCCGCCGCTTCGACGGCAAACTCGGAACGCGCCTGGCCTGGATGAACCACGGCATCTCGCACGAGGAGTATCATCGCGGCCAGCTCGCGCTCTACGCGCGACTGCTCGGCCGAGTCCCGGCGCTGACCCGCCGGATCATGGGCGGATAGCACGAGGAGGTCGGATGTTTCGACGGGTGACGGTCCTCGCAGTGATTCTCGCGTCGGTCCTGGCCGGGCCCGCACGCGCGCAGGTCCAGACGAAGGAGTCGCAGGCTGCCCTGACGCCGGGCAAGGCCCTCGAGCTCCTGCGCGAGGGCAACGCGCGCTTCCTCGTCGGAAAGCCGAAGAAGCGTGACTCCGCCGCCGACGTGAAGGCGACGGCGGCGGGGCAGTATCCCTTCGCGGCCGTCGTCAGCTGCATGGACTCGCGCGCCCCGATGGAGATCGTCCTCGATCAGGGCATCGGCGACATCTTCAGCCTGCGCGGCGCGGGCAACGTGATCGACACGGACTTTCTCGGCAGCCTCGAGTACGCCGTCAAGGTCGTGGGCGTACAGCTGATTGCGGTCGTCGGCCACACGCATTGCGGCGCGATCAAGGGCGCCATCGACGGCGTGGACCTCGGCAATCTCACGGCCCTGCTCTCCAAGATCGGCCCCGCGATCTTCGCCGCCGGGCCTCGAAGCACGTCGAAGGACCAGGCGTACGTGGACCGCGTCGCCGAGCAGAACGTCCGCTACTCCATGCGCGAGATCCGCGAGCGCAGCCAGATCGTGCGCGACAAGCTCGACGCCGGCAAGGTCGGCCTGGTCGGGGGCATGTACGACGTCGAGACCGGCAAGGTCGTCTTCCAAGCCGACTGACCCCGGCCGCCGCCGCCGCCGTATACTCCCCGGTCTCGGTGGGCCGTTAGCTCAGCTGGTTAGAGCATCGGCCTTTTAAGCCGGTGGTCCTGGGTTCGAGTCCCAGACGGCCCACCAATCCCTATCTCCCGTCAGGCGCGGCCGGGCTCCCTTCGCTTCCGGGCCGCGAGCGCGGCGAGCGAGCCGGCGAGGGTCAGTGCGCTGAGCGCGCCCCCGAAGAGGATGCTTGACGGCAGATATCGAAGGCGGAGGCGGTGCGCGCCTGCAGGAACCCGGAACCCGACGAAGGCGGTGTTGTAAGGGAGCGGCGCGACGGGACGCGAGTCGAGCGTCGCGGTCCATCCCGGCCACGCCGGAATCGACGTGGCGACGATCGTTTCCTCCTTCGCCCGGACGGCAAGATCGAGCGACTGGGCCCGATACGATTCGATGACGACCTCGGCTTGGCCGTTGCGGCGCCATTCGCCGGACCCGGTTGCCTCCGCGGCCCCGACGACGCCGCGCTCGCCGAAGTCCGGGATGGAGTTGAGCAGGGCGAGACCCTTCAGCACGTCCGGCTCGAACCGGACCCACGCCGGCGCGAATGCGCGGGGAAGACAGCGCGCGTTTTGGAGCAGGTCGGCACCGGGGCCGCGCGAAAGGGCCCTCCAGCCGAGCGGCGGCGGATGATTCGGAGGTACGAGGGCGTACCCCACGTTGAGAAACGAAAGGAACGGTCTTTCGAGGTCGTCCACGCGGTTGAACCAGATTCCCTCCGGTGCGCACCAGAGCGGATACGTGGCCACGAAGGCGTGAAGGGTCATGGACTCGTAGCCGCGGACGTCCTCGAGCTCGTACAGCGTCGAGAGGTTCGGGACGAGCAGGGAGCCGACCGCCAGCATGCGCACCGGCACGCCCCGCGGGATCGCGTCGAGGATCGGGAGGCGGGGGGCGAGATCCCTCCCCGGTGAGGAGGGGTAAATGGCACCGGCCTCGAGGACGCGCGCGAAGGCGAGCAGCGCAAGCAACGCCGCGCCGAGCGATCCGGTCGCCCTCTTTCGGAGCAGGGCGACCAGGAGCATGCCCGCAACGAGCGGAACGATCTCGAGCAGGACACGCCGGTTGAGATGGGCGGTGGGGATCTCGAGCTGCCTCATGCCCGGCGCCAGCGCCAGAAGCAGGATTCCCAGGAAGACGGCGCAGAGCGCCGCGGCGGCGAGGAACTGCCGCCGGCCCTGTCCGTCCATGAGGAGATCCGTCCCGAGCGCGGCCAGTGCGCAGGTCGCGAATGCCGCGAGGAAGACGAGATAGTCGGTCAGCGCGATGTCGAACGGGGGAATTGCGGCGACCGCATCCGTGACCAGCGCCAAACGCGCGCCGAGCGAGAGGCCGAGCGCTCCAAGGGTCAGGAACGCCCACCGCCGTCGGTCTCGGGAGAAGAGCCCGGCCGCGGCGAGCGGGAGAAGGATGGTTCCCGCGTAACCGCCCGGGATGCCGAAGCCCTCGCTGACCCGCCCGTGGCCGGACTCGCCGTAGGCGAAGGGGACGAGATACGTGACCGCCCGGCGCGCACTCTCCGCGGGCGCGGCCGACTTCTTGATGTGCGCGTAGTGCGCGGACCTCAGGGCGTGCTCCCACGTCCTCGGCAGGGCCTCGGCCAGCGGCGCCAGCTGGACGGCCGTGAGGCCGAGCGCGATCACGCCGGCGACGAGCGACAGCCGCAGCGGCCGCGCGCGCCTACCCTTCCCGGCGAACCCGAGAAGAAAGAGGAACCAGACGCCTGCGCCGGCGACCGCGAAGAGGAGGCTCTCCGGATGGCCCGCGGTGATGACGAGAAACAGGGCCACGACGGTCAGGGCCGTGGCGCGCCGGTCCGCGTCGCGGACCAGACGGGACAGGCCGAGGAGCAGGAGCGGGAAGGGCCCGAGCGCGTTGCCGACCGAATAGCCGAGCCAGAACGCCATGAAGTCCGAGAAGGCCCAGCCGAGCGCTCCCAGGAGCGAGGCGGCTTCCCGGCAGTTCAGGTCGCGGAAGAACAGGTAAGCCGACAGGAGGGCAAGGAGCAGCCGCGCGCTCATCTGGAAGGTCCATGCCTGGGCGAGCGGAAGCAGGAGTCCGGCCCAGGTGAATGGATGCAGAACCGCAGCCTGCTGCACGGCGAGGAGGGGCTCGCCCGCGAGGACGAAGCGATTCCAGAGGGGAAGCCGTCCGTGCCGGATGGCTTCGCGTACCGCCTTCTGCCACGGGATCATCGAAAAGACGACGTCGGACAGGAGCGGCGTGCGTACGGAGCTGGCGCCGGCGTCCTCGCCCCGGGAGGCGAAGGGCTCGGTCTTCTGGACGATGTCGAGCGGGGCGTACATCTCTCCACGAAAGGTGGCGCGGCCCGTGAAGAGCAGCGGGACCAGAGCGACGAAGACGGCGATCCGCAGCCTGAGCGGCCGGATCCAGCGGTGCGCCGCGCCGAGGAGGACGGCGGCCGTCGCTCCGTAGACGGCGAGCGAGCGCAGGACGAGGAGAAACACCGGCGACGATTCTACGAAAGCGAGGCCGCGGGCCCCGGCGCGGCGAAGCGTCGGCGGAGAAAGCGGTTCGCGGGGGCCTCGAGTCCCTTGTAGAGGAGGATCGCGAAGAGGTTGACGAGAAGGAAGAGGCCCCCGACGCTCTGAACGAAGCGTCCCGCCCAGGCGCTCGCTCCGGCCCCGAACAGGCCGGCGCCGAGGACGAAGGCGCGCAGGAAGTAGTCCCGCGCGACTCCGATGTGGACGAGGTAGAAGGCGTAGGAGCTGCGGCCGAGCAGGCTCGCGACCCTTCCCGAGAGAAGCCTCTGGAGCAGCGTTCTGCTCCCGGATCAGGCCCAGGTAGAACGCCGCGATGAAGACGGGCAGCACGAGGTTGTTGAGCGCGATCCCGGCGGGATGGTAGAGGCCGTAGGTGTACGCGGCGCCTGTGGCCGTGTGGATCGCGGCCATGGCGGTCACGACGGCCGCGATGCCGGCGGCCCCGACGAGCGTGAATACGGGAAAGGGCGTCGAGCGTCGTCGGGTAGTGTCGCACGTGCCCGCGACGCGTTTGGCGAGCCAGATGCCCGCGTAGAACTCGAAGAACCGGCCGAAGAACGTGTACAGGAGGAGGTAGCGGGGAGGGCCGAGGATTCCCGCGGCGGCCTCGAGTCCGGTCACCGGATAGAAGGGCGGCGAGGATCGCCGCCGCGACGCCGAGCGGGAGCAGGGGATGGCGCCGCCACCCGAGGAAGATGAGGGGGGCGGCGAGGTAGAAGCACTCCTCCACCCGGAGCGACCAGGCTTGCGGGATGCCCGAGTCGAAGCACGAGAAGACCGTGAGGTTCAGAAGCCACACGCGCGGCGACCGCTCGCCCCAGAAGAGCATCGTGGGGACGACGAGCGCGACGTAGAGGGGTAGATCCGGGCGAAGCGGTTGACGAAGTATCCGCGCAGGAAGGATTCGCGCTTCGGGCCCCGCCGGTCGTAGCGCCACGTGATCACGAAGCCGCTCAGGACGAAGAAGAGCGTGACACCGACGTGCAGCTCCCACCCAGCGCCAGCGGCCCGACGACGAGCCACGACGTCGGGTGGTGATGAAAGAAGATGAGGTACGCCGCCAGGGCGCGCACGCCCGTCAGAGCGGGGATCTGGCTTCCGGCTTCGGCCGGCCGCGGGCCCGGAGGGCTCAACCCCGTGCTCCCGTCCTGCATGAGGTCAGATGGGCCGTCCGGGTCAATCCTGCATTCCCGTCACGTCGTGGCGATCCCGGGACCAAAGGGCATGTTCGATCGCAGCTCCCACCAATGAATGGTATTGAAACATACATTGCAATACAACGTATAATTCAATGCATGGTTCGAAACACTCGTTCCGCAGCCCCGGAGAACTGGGAAACCCAGATCCGGAAGGGCTGGCTCGAGCTCGCGATCCTCGCCAGCCTGTGGGCCGACAAGCTCTACGGGCTGGACATCCTTCGCCGCCTTCAAACCCATTCCGACCTTCTTGTCGCCGAAGGCACGATCTACCCGATTCTCGGCCGGTTGAAGCGCGACGGCTTGATCGACTCCAAATGGGTTGAGTCGGAGGCGGGCCACCCGCGCAAGTACTACTGGCTGACCCCGGCCGGGCGTCGGCGAGCAGTCGCGATGGCCCGCTATGCGTCGACCTTTCTGACCAGCATCCATTCGTTGATCGAGCCGCTGCTCGCGAAGGAGGAGCCATGAGCCACCCCCAGAAGCTTCAAGAGAAAGTCGATGCGTACCTGATGCAACTGCGACGAAGCCTCGGGGAGCTGCCCCCCGACGAGGTCGCCGAGATCCTGCAGGAGATTCGGGGGCACATTCTCGAGCGCGCGGAGGCAAGCGGCGACCTGACCGAGGAACGCCTTGTTGCGATCCTGAAGGCCCTCGGGACTCCGGAGGAGATCGCCCCCCTCTATCAAGCCGATGCCCTGGTGGCGAAGGCGCGGGGCAGCCTGTCGCCCAGGGTCGTCATGCGCGGTGTCCACCGCTGGTCCACGGTCAGCGCCTGGGGGTTCGCGCTCTTCGTCGTAGGCGTCGTCGGCTACGCCACGGGAGCGGCGCTCGTCCTCGCAGGCGTGTCGAAGATCTTCGCTCCGAGCGAGGTCGGCACCTGGGTCGGACCCCACGCGATCTTCAACATCGGCGTGAACAACGACCCGGCCGCCCGGGACGTGCTCGGCTGGTGGCTGGTGCCGGTCGGGCTGGTGGGTGGATCCGCCTTGTTCGCCGCGACGACGCGCGCTCTGCGCTGGACGCTGCGGTTTGCGCGAATTCGAAGGCCCGCTACTGCCTGAGGGAAAGATCTGATGGAATGAATCCGGACCCTCAACTCTCGGCGTCAGGGGAGAGCCTTCGCATGAGCCTCTTGGAGCCTCGGTACCGCGTCGCGGCGCTCGTCATTCTTCTGTTCGGAGCTTCGGCGTCACCCGCCGGCGCCGAGCGGCAGCCCGTCCTGAAGCAGATCGACGAACCCCATCCCTACTACTACCGCGAGATGTACCTGCCTCAGGTGACGAGCGGGCCGAGCGCGGCCGCGTGGTCGCCGGACGGCAGGGAACTCGTGTACGCCATGCAGGGAACGCTCTGGCGCCAAAAGCTCGGGTCGCGCGAAGCCGTCCAGCTCACGGACGGTCCCGGCTACGACTTGGAGCCCGACTGGTCGCCGGACGGAAAGCGCATTCTCTACACGTCCTACCGCAACGACGCGCTCGAGCTCCGGGTCCTCGAGCTCGGCGACGGGTCGACGCGCGCGCTCGTCTCGAACGGGGCCGTGAACCTCGACGCGCGCTGGTCGCCGGACGGCTCCCGCGTGGCCTACGTCTCGACCGCGTACAAGGGGCGCTTCCACGTCTTCGTCCTGGAGGTCCGGGACGGGCAGCCCGCCGGAGAGCCCGTCCGGATCACCGAGGACCGGGACAGCGGCCTTCCGCGCTACTACTACTCGAAGTTCGACCTGTACCTGTCGCCGGCCTGGTCCCCGGAGGGCAGGGAGCTCGTCCTGATCTCCAACCGCGGCGAAGTCTGGGGAACCGGGGGCCTCTGGCGGATGGAGGCGAGGCCCGGCGCCCCGATGCGCCCGGTGCGGATCGAGGAGACGAACTGGAAGGCGCACCCGGATTGGGCGCGGGACGGCCGCCGCGTCGTGTACAGCTCGTACCTCGGCCGCCAGCGCAACCAGCTCTGGCTGACGACGTCGGAGGGCGGCCATCCCTTCGAGCTGACGTACTGCGAGTGCGACCACACGCGGCCGCGCTGGTCGCCCGACGGGCGCCGCGTCGCCTTCGTGACGAACGAGGAGGGCAACGTCGCGCTGCGTGTCGTCGCTGTCCCCGGCGGGACGGTCGAGCCGGTCGTTGCCTCGAACCGGCGCTACCTCCACCCTCGGGGTGCCCTGCGGCTGACGGCGACCGATGCCTCCGGAGCGCCGATGCCCGTCCGCTTTTCCGTGACCGGGCAGGACGGCCGCGGCTGGGCCCCGGACACGGCGTGGCGCCACGCCGACGACGCCTTCGACCGGAAGCTGCGGCCGTTCGAGCTGACGTACTTTCACGCCCGCGGACCGGCCACGCTCGATCTTCCCGCTGGAACGTACAGCGTGCTCGCGACTCGTGGCCTCGAGTACGCGCCGGCGACGCAGACCGTCACCGTGACCGCGGGCGGCACTACGGATGCACGGCTCAAGCTCGACCGGCTGATGGACCTGCCCGCCCGCGGCTGGTGGAGCGGCGACATGCATGTCCACATGAACTACGGCGGCACCTACAAGAACGACCCCGCGCGCCTTCGAGCGCAGGCCGAAGCGGAAGACCTCCACGTCGTCGAGGACCTGATCGTCAACAAGGAGCAGCGGATCCCGGACGTGGCGCTCTTTAGCGGGGGACTCGATCCTGTCTCGACGCCGGCGACCCTCGTCAAGCACGACCAGGAGTACCACACGAGCTGGTGGGGCCACACCGGCCACCTCGGCCTGAAGCAATTCCTGATCCTGCCCGACTACGCGGGCTACGCGGACACGGCGGCGGCGAGCCTCTTTCCCGACAACGCCACGATCATGGACCTAGCCCACGGGCAGGGAGGCGTCTCGGGCTACGTCCATCCGTTCGACCCGCCCCTGCCGGATCCTGCCGGCGCCGACCCCATCACGAACGGCCTTCCGATCGACGTCGCCCTCGGCAAAACAGACTACATGGAGATCGTCGGCTTCAGCGACCACCTCACGACGGCGGAGGTCTGGTACCGCCTGCTGAACGCAGGCCTGCGCCTTCCCGCGGGAAGCGGCACCGATGCGATGGCGAACTACGCGTCGCTGCGCGGGCCCGTCGGGATGAATCGCGTCTTCGTGCGCTCGGGCGCGAAGCTCGACTACGGCGCGTGGCTCGTGGCGCTCAAGGCCGGCCGTACGTTTGCCACCAACGGACCGCTCCTCTCCTTCACGCTCGACGGCCGCGAGGCGGGCGACGACATCGCGCTGCCCGGCGGCGGGCGCACGCTCTCCGCCCACGTGAGCCTTCGCTCGATCGTTCCCGTCGAGAAGCTCGAGGTCGTGGGCAACGGCGTGGTCGTCGCGGCAGTGCCGCTGTCCGCCGGCGGCACGCGCGCGGACGCAACCCTGTCCCTGCCGGTCGAGCGCAGCGGCTGGTACACGCTGCGCGCCTGGTCCTCCGCCGCGGCCGAGCCCGTGCTCGACATCTATCCCTTCGCCACGACGAACCCGATCTACGTGACGGTGGGAGGCCGCCCGGTCCGCAGCGGCGCCGATGCCCGCTACTTCGTGGCGTGGATCGAGCGCGTCGAGAAGGCTGCGGCGGCGCACGCGGGCTGGAACGACGAAAAGGAGAAGACCGAGGTGCTCGGACGGCTCGCCTCTGCAAAGGCGGTCTTCGAGCGGCTCGCATCCGAAGCGACTCGGTAGAGGGCCACGACGCCCGTATACATTTTCAGCAGCCTGCTAGAACGTGTAGCCGATCGCGAGCACCGGGCCCCAGTCGTTCTTGGCTTGCCCGGTGGAGGGGTCCCGGTTGTCGAAGTCGTCGAAAATGGACAGGGTCAGGTAGAAATCCCTGGCGATCTCCCTCTTCACGCTGCTGTTGAAGCTGACCCGCACGCGGCCTCCCTGGGTGATGTACGGGATGACGGACAGAGAGGCCCCGATCGTGATCTTCGGGTAATCGTAGGTAAAGCTCGAGAATTGCGCGCCCACGACCGCCGCAAGGTCGTTCGTGCTCGCGCCGGTGACCGGCTCCTCGTGCATGCCGACAAGGCCTGCGGCGGCGGTGAGCCTGGTGCGGTTGGTGAAGACGAGGTCTCGACCGTAAGCGGCGCCGAGTGAGTAGCGCCAATCGAGGCCGAGCTGGAGGTTGCGGTCGATGCTCCCGAAACCCATGACGAGCCAGCGGTCCTTCAGGAATTTCTGGTACTGGAGCGAGAGGCCCCCGCGCTGCGTGGACGGCACGTTCTCCTGGCTCGTGAAGAACGCGGAGAGGCTCGCATTCAGCTCGAACGTCGGGCGCTGGAAGGTGGCGCCCGCATTCAGCGTGAACTGCACGAACTGGCTCGCCTGGGTGTAATTGAAGCCGAGGTCGAGGGATCCCCTCCAGCGGTGCCAGAACGATTCGTAGATCGGCGAGATGCGAACCACGGACATGAAGTCGAGCGACTCGGCCCGGCCGTCGGCGACGACGTCGAGCTTGCCGGGCGGCGTCGAGGGGGCGAGCGTTCCGTAGTGGACGCGCGCGTCCGTTGTCTCGATCTCGAACCACTTGTCGGACGAGATGCTGACGATCTTGTTCCACTTGACCGAGATGTCGGAGGCGATGTCCGTCTTGACCGAGAGCCGGCCGGCGTCGTAGGAGCGGATCTCGCAGGTCACGCGGTCGCCGTTGAAGAGCACGATGACGTCGGTCTTCTGGGCGAGTGCGGGGGCGGAAAGCAGAACGAGGAGCAGGCTTGCCGCAGGAAGCGCGGTGCGAGACCTCATCTGCGCTCGATTCTACGACCGATTGCCGGGTCCGCCCGCCGAGAGGGCTGCGATAAGCTGATTTGATGGGGCAGACGCCGGAGGGCCGCGACGTCGGTCTCGGAGGCGCCTTCTCGATCGGCATCGGCGGAATCGTCGGCGGCGGCATCTTCGCGACGCTGGGACTGGCGGGCGCGGAGGCCAGGGGCGCGACGCACCTCGCCTTTCTGGTCGGCGGCGTCGTGGCGCTGCTGACGGCGTACTCCTACGTCCGACTCACGCTGGCCTTCCCCGGCAAGGGCGGCACCGTGACGTTCCTGAACCGCGCCTTCGGAACCGGGCTGTTCTCCGGCGGGCTGAACGCGCTGCTCGTCCTCTCCTACGTCGTCGTAATGGCGCTTTACGCGGGCGCCTTTGCGAGCTACGGCTCGGGGTTCCTGCCGGCCGGGCTGCAGGCAGCCGGGCGGCGCGTGCTCGCGCCCGGGATCATCGTCCTTCTCGCCCTCGTCAATTTCGTCGGGCCCGGACTCGTCGAGAAGTCCGAGGGCATCTTCAACGTCGTCAAGTTGGGCATCCTGCTCTGCTTCGTCGTCGTCGGGCTCGGGAGCCCCGGCCTCACGCTGGCGAGGCTGTCTCCCGCAGACTGGGTGTCGCCGTCCAAGATCGTCGCGAGCGGAATGCTCGTGTTCCTGTCCTACGAAGGGTTCGAGCTCATCGCCAACGCGTCGGACCGAATCCGCCAGCCGCACCGGACGCTGCCGTGGGCGTACTACGGCAGCGTCGCGGCGGCGATGGTCCTCTACGTCCTGATCGTCGTCGTCGCGATCGGGCATCTTTCCTTCGAGGCGCTCTCGGCGGCGAAGGACCGCTCGCTCGCGGTCGCGGCCGAGGCCTTCCTCGGCCGATTCGGTTTTCTGCTCCTGACCGCCGGGGCGGTGGTCGCCGGGGCATCGGCCATCAACGCCGATTTCTTCGGCGCGTCGAAGCTGCCGGTGATTCTGGCGGAAGAGCAGGAGATGCCCGGCATCTACGGGCGCGAACTGTGGGGCCGAAATCCGTTGAGCCTGGCGCTGATCGCCGTGTGGGCCGTCGTGATCGCGGCCTTCGTCGATCTGCACGCCGTGTCCGCCGTGGCCAGCGCCGGGTTCCTCGTCGTCTTCGGCATGGTCAACGTCGCCAACACGAAGCTGGCTCGAGAGACGGAGAGCCGGGCGTGGGTGAGCGGCCTGGCCGCGGTGTCCTGCTTCGCCGCCCTGGCGGTGATGCTTCTCGAGATCCTCGCTCAGCCCGAGCACGTACACGCGGCCTGGCTCGTCCTCGGCCTGCTCGTGCTTCCCTTCGCGTACGAGGCTGCGTACCGCACGTGGCGCGAAGTGCTGAGCCGCTCGAAAGGCCGGGCGAGCGGATAGAATTCCGGCCAAGCATGGCACTGCCCCCGGGCACCCGCCTGGGTCCGTACGAGATTCTCTCGCCGCTCGGAGCGGGTGGCATGGGGGAGGTGTACCGGGCGCGGGACACTCGGCTCGGGCGCGAGGTGGCTCTCAAGGTGCTGCCCGAGGCCGTGGCCGAGGACCGCCAGAGGCTGGCACGCTTCGAGCAAGAGGCGCGGGCGGCGTCGGCGCTGAACCACCCGAACATCGTGACGACTCACGACATCGGGCGGGAAGGCGAGACGGCGTTCATCGCGATGGAACTCGTGGACGGCAGGACGCTCCGGGAGCTCGAGGCGTCGGGCCCGCTGCCCGTGCGGCGGATCCTGAACATAGCGGCGCAGATCGCCGATGGTCTGGCCAAGGCGCACGCGGCGGGGATCGTGCACCGGGACCTGAAGCCCGAGAACGTGATGGTGTCGAAGGACGGGTTCGTGAAGATCCTGGACTTCGGCCTTGCCAAGCTGGTGGAGCCCGAGTCGGGAGAGGTGTCGGCGATGCCGACGCTGGTGCAGCCGGAGACGCATCCGGGCACGGTGATGGGGACGATGGCGTATATGTCGCCGGAGCAGGCCTCGGGGGAGGCCCTGGATTTTCGCTCGGACCAGTTTTCTCTGGGCTCGATCCTGTACGAGCTGACGACGGGCCGGAAGGCCTTCCAGCGGAAGACAGCCGCCGAGACGATGTCTGCCATCATTCGGGAGGAGCCCGAACCGGTCGCCAAGCTGCGTCCCGAACTGCCGCTTCCGCTGCGGTGGATGCTGGATCGCTGTCTGGCGAAGGACCGGGAGGAGCGCTACGCCTCGACCCGGGACCTGGCGCGGGACCTGGCGAGCGTGCGCGACCACATCTCGGAGGTCTCGAGCGGAGCGGAGGCGCTGCTGGCGGCGACGCAGCGGCCGCGCCGCCGTGTTCCCGCTCTGGCCGCGGGTCTCGTGGTCGTCGCCGCGGCGGCCGGCGCCGGCTGGCTCGCCCGCGGCCGCCTGAGCGCCCCGCCGGAGACGCCGCGATTCACGCGGTTGACCTTTCGGCAGGGCTCGATCGGCAATGCCCGCTTCGCGCCGGATGGCAGGACGATCGTGTACGGCGCCACGTGGGTCGGCGATCCATCGGGCAGGTTCCTCTACAGGACACAGGTGGGCAGCCCCGAGTCGGCCCGCTTCGACTTCCCGGGCGACATTCTCGCGATCTCGCCGTCGAACGAGATGGCGATTCTGGTCACTAAGGTCGGCCAGACCGTGGGGACCCTCTCCCGCGTCCCGATGTCGGGAGGGACCCCCCGGCAGGTTCTGGAAGACGTTGCCTACGCAGGCGCGGACTTTGCCCCGGACGGGAGGGAACTGGCCGTTGTTCACGCCGTCGATGGGCAATTCCGGCTCGAGTTCCCTATCGGAAAGGTTCTGCTCGCCAGCGGAGCTTATGCGCCGCGCGTGTCGCGAGACGGGCGCTCCATCGCTTTCTGGGAGGAGAAGGACGGCGCCAATGCGATCGCCGTCATCGACCGGAACGGAGGGGCACACAAGATTCTCTCGGGAGGCTGGAGCGACCTCGTTGGCCTCCCCTGCTGGAGGGCGGACGGCCGGGAGATTTGGTTCACGGCGCCGGAGCAACCGGGCAAGCCGGCCGCTCTCTGGGCTGTGGACCTTTCGGGCAAGCGCCGGCTCCTGATGCGCGTGCCCGGCGGTCTCGAGCTCGACGACGTCTCGCCGGACGGGCGGGCACTGCTCGGTCACCTTAGCGGCGCGCGGGTGGTGCGGTTCGCCTCGGCGTCGGAACTCGAAGGGCGCGAGCTCTCCTGGCTCGACGAATCGTACCTCGGCGACCTGTCGAGCGACGGCAGGACCGCTCTGCTGAACGAAGCGGGAGAAGGCAGTGGTTCGTCGTCCGTGGCCTATCTGCGGAGCACGGACGGGTCGCCGGCCGTCAAGCTCGGCGAGGGCCTGGGATTTGCGCTTTCTCCCGACGGCAAGTGGGTCCTTGCAGAGAATCTTCCGTCCGCTGGAAAGCCGGGGACGCTCTTCCTTCTTCCGACCGGTCCCGGCCAGGCGCGGACGCTCGCGGGAGAGTTTGCCGAATACACTTGGGGGGCCTGGCTTCCGGACGGCAAGAGCGTCGTCTATGGGGCGGCGGCGAAGGAAGGGGCCCCTCACCTCTACGTCCAGGCCGTCCCGGACGGTAAGCCTCAGGCAATCGGACCGGACAGACTGGCCCTCATGGTCTTGACCAGCCCGGTCTCGCCGGACGGAAGGTACGTCGTCGGGGCCCGCCGCGGCGCCGCGTTCCTCGTACCTCTGTTTGGATCGGGCCAGGCACGGGCCCTGCCCGGCTTGTCCCCTCCTGCAGATCGGATCGTGCAGTGGAGCCAGGATTCGCGCCACCTTTACGTCTACGGGCGGGGAGGCGAGCGGCCCCTCAAGGTATGGCTGTACGACGTGGAGACGGGGCGGCGACAACTCTGGAAGGAGATCCCGTTCGAAACCGCCCTCGAGGGGATCCAGGTTCGCGTGACGCCCGACGGCAGGGCGTGGGCGTACGCGGGCGCCCGCGTCCTCATGGAGCTCTATATCGTCGACGGGTTGCGCTGACGAAGAGCGCTGAGGCCGTAGAATCGCCTCCTCTGGAGCCGGAGACCCATGCCTCTCGACGCCGGTAGCCGCCTCGGCCCTTACGAGATCCTGTCACCCCTCGGCGCTGGCGGGATGGGGGAGGTGTACCGGGCGCGGGACACGCGACTCGGGCGCGAGGTCGCGGTGAAGGTGCTCCCCCAGCTCGCGGCCAGCAGCCCGGAAGCACTCGCGCGGTTCGAGCGAGAGGTCCAGGCTGTCGCCGCGCTCTCTCATCCCCACATCCTCGCGATCCACGATTTCGGACGCGAGGGCGGCATTTCGTACGCGGTCATGGAGCTGCTCGAGGGCGAGACGCTGCGCGAGCAGGCTCGCCTCCGGAGCGATCCCACCTCGCAAGGCCGTGGACTACGCGCAGCAGATCGCGCGGGGGCTTGCCGCCGCGCACGACCGCGGCATCGTCCACCGGGACCTGAAGCCCGACAACGTTTTCCTGACGCGTGACGGTCTGGTGAAGATCCTCGACTTCGGTCTCGCCCGCCATTCCGGAGAGGCCGGAACGAGCTCGTCGGGCCAGCAGTCGCTGACCGCATCCGGCACGGTCGTCGGTACGCCCGGGTACATGTCGCCCGAACAGATCCGCGGAAAGCCCGTGGACCAGCGCTCGGACCTGTTTGCGCTCGGTGCGATCCTCTACGAGATGCTGACGGGGCAGCGCGCCTTCCAGCGCGGGAACCCGGTCGAGACGATGATGAGCGTGCTCCAGGACGACCCCTCCCTTACGGCGGGCCGCGGCGTCCCGGTGGAGCTCGCGTCGATCGTCGCCCACTGCCTCGAGAAGAGTCCGGAAGACCGCTTCCAGTCGGCCCGGGACTTCGCGTTCGCGCTGCACGTCGGCGAGCGGGAGGACTCGGGCCAGCGCTCGCCCGCCTCGGGAATGCTTCGTCTGACGGAAAAGGCCGACGCGTCGATCGCGGTGCTGCCCTTCCGGAACCTGAGCGCGGCGGCCGACGCCGAGTACTTCAGCGACGGGATGACCGAGGAGATCATCGGCGCGCTCGCCGCGATCGAGTCGCTCCGCGTCGCGGCGCGCACGTCGTCGTTCGCCTTCAAGGGCAAGGACACGGACGTACGACAGATCGGCCGCGAGCTGGGTGTTGCGACCGTGCTCGAGGGCAGCGTGCGTCAGGCCGGTCAGCGGCTGCGGGTCACGGCGCAGCTCATCGACGTCTCCAACGGCTATCACGTCTGGTCCGAGCGGTACGACCGGGAAATGCAGGACGTCTTTGCCGTCCAGGACGAGATCTCACGGGCGATCGCGGGCGCGCTCAAGCTGCGACTGCTTCCGGCGCAACAGGAGTCGCTGGTCGCTCCCGGCACGCGCGACGTGGAGGCCTACAACCGCTACCTGAAGGGTCGCTACTTCTTCAACCAGCGCGCTTCGAAAAAGGCCATCGCGGAATTCGAGGCGGCGATCGCGGGGGACCCGCTCTTCGCGGCGGCCTACACGGGGCTGGCGGATTCCTACGGCACCTTCGGATTCTACGGCGGTATCTCCACGCTCGAGGCGGGCTCGAAGGCCCGCACCGCGCTCGCGAGGGCGCAGGAGCTCGAGCCCGACTCCGCGGACGTGCACGTCGCCCTGGGCATCTTCGATCACTACTACGGCTGGGACATGGAGCGCGAGGAGAAGCATTTCCGGCGAGCGATCGAGCTGGCGCCGAAGTCGGCCGCGGGCTATTCGTGGCTCGCGTGCCAGCTCTCGGCCATCCCCCGCACGGAAGAGTCGCTCGAGCTCGGCCGTCGCGCCGTCGAGCTCGAGCCCCTCTCGGCGAACGAGCACGTCAACGCGGCCTGGCCCCTTTACTTCGCGGGGCGTTACGAGGAGGCGATCCGGGGATTCCGGAAGGCCGTACACGTCGATCCCGGGGCGGTCTACGCGCTCTGGGCCTTCGGCATGGCCTGCTCGTCGGGCGGCCTTCACGAGGAGGGGATCGCGACCCTCGAAAAGCTGGTCGCGCTGACCGATCGCGAAATGCCCTGGGCGCTCGCCCTGCTCGGCAGCGCCTGCGCGGCGGCGGGTCGGGTCGAGGAAGCCCGGGCGCTGCTGGGGGAGCTCGAAAGCCAATCGAAGACCGACTACGTGCCACCGCTGCACGTCGCGTTCATTCAGGCTCCGCTCGGCCGGGCCGAGGAAACGCTCGCCCTGCTCGAACGGGCGCTCGAGGAGCGCAACGCTCTGCTGTGGGTCTGGCCCCGGTTGAGCCCCGTTTTCGAGAATCTTCGCTCCCACCCTCGCTTCCAGGCGATCCTGGCTGGGATCCGGCCGGCATAAGATGGGGGCAAATTCGCCAAGGAGCCGCGACATGTCGACTGCGCCGATTCCCCGCTGCGAGTTCGAGAGCGGAGACCTTCTCGTCAAGGAGGACCTGACGCTGCCGGGAGACGTCAACGCGATCTCACCCGTCGTCCAGAAGGTGATGGCGATCGTGACCGAGATGGGGTGCGCCGCGGGGCGCGAGTTCGAGATCGAGCTCGCTCTGCGCGAGGCGCTCGCCAACGCGATCGAACACGGCAGCGGCCACGACGCCTCCAAGGAAGTGCAGTGCTGCGTTGCATGCGACCACGAACGCGGGATGCTCATCATCGTGCGAGACCCCGGGCCAGGCTTCGACCCGGCGTCGCTCCCGAGCCCGATACTCGGGCAGAACCTCTTTTCGACGGGCGGCCGAGGGATCTACCTGATCAACCAGCTCATGGACGAGGTCCGCTTCGAGAAGGGCGGCACCGAGATCCACATGCGCACGCACCCGCCCGCCTCGCCGGCGGGGTCGCCGGAAGGCCGCCCGAAGTAGCTCAGGCCATCAGCTTCGACTTCAACGCGGTCAGGGCCGATCCCAGGTCCGCGCCCTGCTCCACCTGCCCCTTCGGCGTGAGCTGGTCGATGATCACCGGCAGGAGCGCCGCCAGGCCCGCGCTGGCCGTCTGGGCGTTGATCCCGAGCTTCTGCGCCATCGCTGAGATGTTTCCGGTCCCCAGAACGCTGCCGATCTGATCGTCCGAGAGAGGCTTGTTCTGGCCGGTGCCGACCCAGGAGTCCGCATGCTCGCCGAGCCCCGCCGACTTGAACTGCTGCAAGAGGCCGTTCAGGCCGCCCGGCTGGTTCTGGATGACGCTCGCCGCGAGGTCCATGAGGGAGCTGCGCTCCTGTCCGCTGCCGACCTGGCCGACGATCCCGCCGAGGAGCTGATCGAAGAGTCCCATGGCGATTCCTCCTTTGCCCGATCAGTTGTATCGCGGCGCTCGAGCAAAGGCCACTGCCGTCGAGGTGAAGCGCCTTGGACTATCCTTCGCCAGGACTTACACACGATGACGCTGCCCGTCGGCTCTCGCCTCGGCCCCTACGAGATCCTCGCGCCTCTGGGCGCGGGAGGGATGGGGGAGGTGTACCGGGCGCGCGACACGCGCCTCTCGCGAGAGGTTGCGGTGAAGGTCCTGCCGTCCCACCTCGCGCCGACGCCGGAGGCGCGCCAGAGGTTCGAGCGGGAGGCGAAGACGATCTCGCAGTTTTCGCATCCCAACGTGTGCGTGCTGCACGACGTAGGCCGCGAGGGCGATACCGAATACCTGGTCATGGAGCTCGTCGAGGGCGAGACGCTCTCGGAGCGGCTGGCCCGGGGACCGCTTTCCCTCGAGCAATCGCTGCGGTTCGGGGCCGAGATCGCCGCCGCGCTCGAAGCGGCGCACCGCAAGGGGATCGTCCACCGCGACCTGAAGCCCGGCAACGTGATGCTGACGAAGTCCGGCGTCAAGCTGCTCGACTTCGGCCTCGCCCGGGCGTTCGAGGACCCGGCGTCGGCGGCCGGCCTGACCCAGGCACCGACGATGGCGCGGGACGTCACGGCGCAAGGGGTCATCGTCGGGACCGTCGCCTACATGGCGCCGGAGCAGCTCGAGGGCAGGCAGGCCGATCCCCGCACCGACATCTTTGCCCTCGGGGTCGTCCTCTACGAGATGTTGACGGGCCGGAAGGCTTTCGTTGGCACCAGCCACGCGACGCTCATCTCCGCGATCCTGACGACGGAGCCGCCGCCGATCTCGGCGGTGCAGCCGATCACGCCGCCCGAGCTCGACCGCCTCGTCCGCACCTGCCTCGCCAAGGACCCGGCGTACCGCTGGCAGTCGGCGCACGACGTCGAGCTGCAGCTTCGCTCGATCAGCGCAAGCGGTTCGATGTCGGCGGTTGCGGGCGTGGCTCGCCCGCGGCGGCGGCGCGCCGCGTGGCTGCCGTGGGCGGCCGCCGCGGCCTGCGCCGCCCTCGCCGTGGTTTCGCTCCTGCGCGGGAGCGGCCAGGGCCGCGCGCAGGCGCCGACAGTACGCTTCGCCGTGCCGCCGCCCGAGAGCGGCGGATTCCATTACGTGGTCGAGGGCAATTTCATGGCCGTCTCGCCCGACGGATCACAGATCGCGTACGTGGCGTGGGGCGCGAAGGACATCTCTCAGCGCGTCTGGCTGCGGCCTCTCTCCGCCTCCGAGGCGAGGCCGATTGCCGGCACGGAAGGAGCGAACTCGATCCTCTGGTCGCCCGACGGCCGGTCGATCGCTTTCTTCACGAGGGACAAGCTCAAGCGCGTGGACGTCGGCGGGGGCGCTTCCGTCCCGATCTGCGACATTCCGCCGGGCGGCGGGAAGGCGGGGACCTGGGGCCGATCAGACATTCTCTTCACGAGCATCCAGGGAGGCGCGCTCTACCGTGTCCCGGTCTCCGGCGGGCAGCCCGTCGTCCTGATCCGGGCCGATGCCGAGCGCGTCGACATACGGCTGGGCTGGCCCTGGTTTCTTCCCGATGGCGAGCGGTTCCTGTACCTCATGCGCGAGCTCGACGGCTGGGGAAACCTGATGCTTGTCGAGCCCGGAAAGTCCCCGCGCGCCGTCGCGCGAATCGCGTCCTTCTTCCAGTACCTGGATCCGGGATTTCTGGTGTACTCGCGCGAGGGGACGCTCGTCGCGCAGCGGTTCGCCTGGAAGAGCGGGCGCGTGTCCGGGGAGCCGGTCTCTGTCGCCGAGCGCGTTCGCTACTTTTATTCGACGGCGTCCGCTGCCTTCGCGGCGCGCGCCGGAACGATTGCCTACCTGTCGCAACCGGACTCGAGCCGCCTCGCCTGGTTCGATCGCGGCGGCCGCGAGGTCGCGAAGCTCGGCTCCCCGGGCGGGTACCTCGACGTCAACCTGGCCGCCGACGGCAAGCGCCTGCTTTTCGACAGGACGCGGCCGGGCCTCGAGACGTACCACGTCTGGTCCTACGATCTTGAGCGGGGGGTCGAAACGCCCGTGACCAACGGTCTCGACACGGAGGCGTTCCCAAGGCTCCTCTCCGACGGGAAGACGCTCGTCTTCTCGGCCGTTCGGGGAACGCCTCCGCTCCTGCGCCGCCGGGATCTGGCGACCGGAAAGGAGGAGCCGCTGACCGAGGGCCGGCGCGCGTTCCAGAAGCCGGAGGACGTGTCACCGGACGGCCGCACGCTCGTCTTCGTCGAGCGGACCGAGACCGGCAATTTCGACATCTGGGCCCTCGATCTGGATGGAGCGGCCAAACCCGTTCCGGTTCTCCAGTCGCCGTTCGAGAAGGGGCACGTCCGCTTTTCTCCCGACGGCCATTACATCGCTTTCATTAGCAACGAGTCCGGTCGGCCCGAGGTCTACGTGATGCCCTTTCCCGGTCCCGGCGAAAGAGTGCGTGTCTCCGACGGAGGGGCGGGGCTGCTGCGCTGGGACCGCGACGGCGCCCTCTACTATCTCTCGGCCGACGGGCGCTTCATCACGGTGCCGATTCGGACGTCGCCCGATCTCCAGGTCGGGACCCAGACGACGCTCTTCAAGGTCGCCGGGCGGCCGTGGATCGATTTCGACATTTCGCCCGGTGAGCATCGGATCCTGGCGATCGTCCCCGAGATCGAGGGCAACGAGAGCCCCCTGAACGTCATCGTCAACTGGTCCCCGGAGACCCCGAAGTAGCCGCCCGTCAGACCTCCACCGGGCCGGCGGCGTCGGGCAGCGCCTGCTCGACCTCGGAGTGGCGCGCGGGCTCGGGCATGCGCGCGAACATCGCCGCGGCGATCGCGCCGAGAACGAACGTCAGCCCCCACAGGACTCGGGCGCCCACGCGCTCGAGGACGACGGTCCCGGCCCACGGG
Organism: uncultured Acidobacteriota bacterium; assembly: GCA_963724465.1. GTDB lineage: Bacteria > Acidobacteriota > Thermoanaerobaculia > UBA5066 > Gp7-AA6 > DAHUXD01. The sequence goes on from CAVRUT010000014.1 coordinate 263,921, forward strand.
CCGATCGCGAAGGCCACGGAGAACATCATCGTGTAGAGGCCGCTGTACTCGCCGCGCCGTGCGTCGGGCGCGATGTCGGTCGCGTAGGCGGCCGACGCCGGGAAGAAGAGCATCTCTCCGAACGTCCAGACGACGACCGTCGCGACGAGCGACCCGAAGTTGCTGGCAAACGCCATGCCGCCGAACCCGGCGCCCGAGAGGAGGGCCCCGAGGGCGAGCGTGCGACGGTGCGGCCAGTGGGCGGTCGCCGCGTTCAGAGGCACTTCGAGGATCACGATGAGGAGGCAGTTGAGCGAGAAGAGCAGGCCGAACGTCCGCGGCGAGAAGCCGAGGTCCCGCACGACGAAGAGCGGCATCGACGAGATGTGCTGAAAGAAGACGACGCAGACCGGCAGAACGCTCAGGAGAAAGAAGAGAAAGCGCGGGTCGGCGTGCGCGGCCGTGGAGAGGCGCACGCGGGTCGCCGTCGAGAGGCTCTCGATCGGCCGGTGCGGACCGGCCGGGCGGCGAGGCAGGCCGGCGGCCGCCAGGACGGCGGCGGCGGCGAGCGAGGTCGCGCCGTCGGCCAGGAAGAGGTAGTGGAACGAGATCGTCGCGAGGATGCCGCCCACGGCCGGCCCGATCGCCATGCCGAGGTTGATGGCCAGGCGGTAGACGGCGAAGGCCGACTTGCGCCGGGCCGGCTCGACGGCCTCGCCGAAGAACGACATGGCCGCCGGGCGGAAGGCCTCGGTCAGCATCGCCAGCGCGATCGTCGCGACGACGATCACCGTCATCGTGCGCGCCAGCGGATAGAGGAGCAGCATCACGCCCGAGCAGAAGAGCGACGCCCGCATCAGCGGCACCGAGCCCCAGCGGTCGGCGAGTCGGCCGGCGAGCGGCCCCGCGACGATCGCCCCCACGCCGTAGAGAAAGAGGATGAACCCGGCGTGCTCGGGCGAGAACCCCCGCTCGCGCGTCAGGTACAGGATCAGGAAGGACAGGACCATCGAGCCCGCGCGGTTGACGAGCGTCGAGGCGAACACGACCCAGACGGGGCGCGGCAGGTCCCCGAGGTCCTTCCAGTACTTCAGCATGGGCTCGGATGTTGTTACGGCCCCGACGCCGCCGGGGTTCTCAGCCTCGCCTCAGAAGGTGCGCCAGGACCCAGGCCGCCAGGGCCAGCGCGCCCATGAAGCCGAGGACGTAGAGGAGAATCGCGAGAAAGGGCGTATTGCGGGGGTCGTCGGCCGGGTCTCTGCCCGGTCCGGGTTCCTCATCCATGGATGCCGCGCGCGGCGAGCCAGCGCTCGGCGTCGATCGCGGCCTTGCAGCCCTCGCCGGCGGCCGAAACGGCCTGGCGGTAGGTCGGGTCCGCGACGTCGCCCGCCGCGAAGACGCCCTCGACGGACGTGTACGTCGACGGATGCTTGACCCTGACGTAGCCGACGTCGTTCATCTCGAGCTTGCCCCTGAAGATCTCGGTGTTGGGGGAGTGGCCGATCGCGACGAAGACGCCCTGCGTCGCAAACTGCGACTTCTCGCCCGTCCGCGTGTCTTCGAGCGTGACGCCCGTGACCCCGCCCTGGCCACCCTGGATGTCCACGACCGTGGCGTTCAACTTCCAGTCGATCTTCGGATTTTGGCGGGCGCGCTCGAGCATGATCTTCGAGGCGCGGAACTCCTCGCGGCGGTGGACGACCGTGACCTTCGACGCGAACTTCGTCAGGAAGGTCGCCTCCTCCATCGCCGTGTCGCCGCCGCCCACGACGACGACCTCCTTGCCCTTGAAGAAGAACCCGTCGCACGTGGCGCAGGCGGACACGCCGTGGCCCATGAGCTTCGTCTCCGACTCGATGCCGAGGAGCTTCGCCGAGGCGCCCGAGGACACGATGACGGCGTCCGCCGTGATCAAGCTGCCGGCGTCGAGCGTCAGGCGAAAGGGATGCTTGTCGAAGTCCACGTCGGTCACCGTGTCGAGGACGACCTCGGTGCCGAAGCGCTTGGCCTGTTCGCGGAAGACCTCCATGAGCTCGGGGCCCTGGATGCCGTCCTTGAACCCGGGGTAGTTCTCGACCTCGGTCGTGATGGTGAGCTGCCCGCCGGGCTGCGGCCCCTCGAAGACGACGGGCGAGAGCTCGGCGCGCGAGGCGTAGAGCGCGGCGGTCCAGCCCGCGGGGCCGGAGCCGATGATCGCGATGCGGTAGTGCTGTTTCGTCGGTGCCATGGCGCCGGGGAGGATATCAGCGGCGCGGACTTTCGGCCGCGGGCGTTCGCTGCGCGAACGGCGGCCGAGAGGGTTTTGCTACGGGAGCCCTTCTTGAACGACTCTCGTGAGTCGAGGGCTTGCTCTACCGCATGGGCGCTTGGCCCGCGCTGCGCCGGACCTGCGCCGCGTCCCGCTCTCGCCCGTGAGGGCATCCCTTCTTCCTTCAGCGGCTTGCGACACCGGTATCATCTGCCGCATGCGACCGGCCCTGTCGGCGAAGCTCACGGAGTTCGGCACCACGATCTTCACCGAGATGACGCGGCTCGCCAACGAGCGCGGGGCGATCAACCTCGCTCAGGGGTTTCCGGATTTCGACGGGCCCGAGTTCGTGAAGGAAGCCGCGATCGCGGCGATCCGCGCGGGCCATGGCCAGTACGCCCGCATGACCGGGATCCCCGAGATCCACCGGGCGCTCTCGGCGAAGTACCGGCGCGACTGGGGCCTCGACTACGCGCCGGACACGGAGATCGTCGTCACCTCCGGCGCGACCGAGGCGATCTTCGCCGCGATCCAGGGAGTCTGCGACGCGGGCGACGAGGTCGTCCTCTTCGAGCCCTACTACGACTCCTACAAGGCGAGCGTGCGGATGGCGGGCGCGGTGCCGCGCGTCGTGACGCTCCGGGCTCCGGACTGGACGTTCGACCCGGCGGAGCTTTCCGGCGCCTTCACGAGCGCACGCGCGCGGTGCTCGTCAACACGCCGCACAACCCGACCGGCAAGGTCTTCTCGCCGGAGGAGCTCTCGGCGATCGCCGAGCTCTGCCGCGAGCACGACGTCGTCTGCATCACCGACGAGGTGTACGAGCACCTCGTGTTCGAGGGCCGGCACGTCCCGATGGCGACGCTCCCGGGCATGCGCGAGCGGACGATCACGATCTCCTCCTTCGGCAAGACGTTCTCGCTGACGGGCTGGAAGATCGGCTGGGCGATGGCCCCGCCGGAGCTCGCGGCGGCCGTGCGCTCGGCTCACCAGTTCATCACCTTCGCGACGGCGACGCCGCTCCAGCACGGCGCGGCCGTCGCGCTCGCCGCGGGCCCGGACTACTACGCGGCGCTCGTGGCCGACTACCGGCAGAAGCGCGACTATCTCGTGCGCGAGCTCTCGCGCATCGGCTTCCGGGTCCGCGCCCCGCAGGGCACGTACTTCGCCTGCGCGGACTTCCGGCCGTTCGGCTTCGACGACGACCGCGAGTTCGTGCGCCACCTGATCGAGAAGGTCGGCGTCGCCGCGATTCCGCCGTCCGTCTTCTACGACAACGCCGAGCACGGAAGGTCCTACGTGCGCTTCGCGTTCTGCAAGAAGCGCGAGACGCTCGAGGCCGCCGTGGCGCGGCTGGAGAAGCTGTGCGCATAGCCCTCGTCCAGATGGACCTCGCCTGGGAGGACGTCGCCGAGAACCACCGGCGCGCGAAGCGGCATCTCGAGGAGGCGGCGCGCGAGGGCGCCCGGCTCGCCCTGCTTGCCCGAGATGTTCTGCACGGGCTTCTCGATGGACGCCGGCCGGATCGCGCAGCCGCCGGGCGGGCCCTCGGAGACGTTCCTGCGAGAGACCGCGAAGACGCTCTCGATGTGGGTCCTCGCGAGCATTCCCGAGGCCGGGTCGCCTCGTCCGCGCAACATGGCGATCCTCGCCGCGACCCGACGGATCGGCGACGCGCTACGCCAAGATCCATCCCTTCTCCTTCGGCGGCGAGGACCGCGTCTACACGGGCGGCGACCGGATCGTCACGGTCGAGGTCGAGGGCGTCCGCGTCACGCCCTTCGTCTGCTACGACCTGCGCTTCCCCGAGCCCTTCCGCCTCGCCGCCGAGGACACGGACCTCTTCGCTCTCGTCGCCAACTGGCCGGACGCCCGCCGCGAGCACTGGCGCACGCTCCTGCGGGCGCGCGCGATCGAGAACCTGTGCTACGTCGCGGGCGTCAACCGCGTCGGCGAGGGCGGAGGACTGCGCTACGCCGGCGATTCCGCCGTGATCTCGCCGTGGGGCGAGGTCCTCGTCGAGGCGGCGGCGTCGGAGGCCGTTCTTGTCTGCGAGGTGGACCCCGCGGCGGTACGCGACGCTCGTGCGAAGTTCCCGGCCCTGCGCGACCGCCGCCCCGAGGCCTACCGGCGGTAGTCGACGGCTGATCTGTCTGTATCTGTCGCTGGGCCCGCGGGTGGTGAGAAGGTTGTGCCTGGTGGTTGGATCATGGTCAGCTGTCTCCTGCGGGTCTTCGCGCTGGCCGCCCTGGTTCTCGTGGGGCGGAATCTCGAAGCTCAGGAGGCGCCCGCCAAGCCGGCAGTGCCCCCCTATCCGCGCTTCGAGATGTCGGTCATGGCCGGCTACCGCTTCGAAGGCGACCTCCCGTCGCAGAACGAAGGCAGCCCCTACACCTCGATCGTGCTCGACAACGCCCCGACGTTCGGTTTCACGCTGGGCTACTACATCACCCCGCTCTTCGAACTGGAGGTCGCAGTACAGCTACGCGAACCCGGCCGCGACGGCGCTCGGGCGCGTCTCGGGCAGCCTGAATCGCCTGTTCCATATCGGTGTCCAGGACATCCAGCTCGTGCCGATCATCAACTTCGGCTTGCCGACGGAACGCGTGCGGGCTTTTTTCGGGCTCGGCGTGGGCTCGACCATTTTGAACGCCACCGAGGACTTCGGGGCCAGCACCCTCGCCTCCTTCAGCGTGTCGCTCGGCGTGAAGGCCTTTCTGAGCGACCACGCCGGCCTGCGCGCCGAGTTCCATTACGTTCCGGCGTACCTGTTCACGACCGGGGACGGCGTGGAGCTGTGCTTCGACTACAGCTGCTGGAACACCGGCGACCGCTACCTGCAGCAGGTCGACTTCCGCGCGGGCGCGACGTTCCGCTTCTGAGCGGCGGGGCGGGCAGCCTCGATCCGCCGTGCATCTTCGTCTCTTGCGCGCCCCGGCGGGGCTCGTGTGTCGAATAGGAGGGTGGGGTTACTATCGGGAGCGAGTTTCTCCGGAGCCGGGGCGTGAGGTTCGGTCGCCCTGGATCAGCGCCGCGCGCCCGGCGCCGCTGCGATGCGAACGCCGCGAGCGCCTCGACGCCGCCGGCGATCGTCTCCTCCGACACGGAGAACGAGAAGCGCAGGTGGCCCTCGCCCTCGGGGCCGAAGACGATGCCGGGCACGGTCGCGATCTTCGCCTCGTCGAGCAGCGTCCGCGCGGCCTCGCGCGAGTCGGCGCCGAGCCAGGACGGGGTCTTCGGAAAGAGGTAGAGCGCGGCGCGCGGAATCTCGAGCTCGAAGCCGGCCGCCTTCAAGCCCGGCGGCGAGACGGTCGCGGCGGGCCCGGTAGCCGGCCTTCCACTCGGCGACGTACTCGGTGCCGCGCGCGAGCGCCTCGACGGCGGCCCACTGCGTGGGCGTCGAGACGCCGTTGGTGCTGTAGAGGACGACCGTCTTGATCGCGCGACTGGTACGCGCGCGGGCGCGATCGACGTAGCCGAGGCGCCAGCCCGTCATCGAGTAGCTCTTGGAGAGCGTGAAGACCGTGATCGTCCGTTCGTACATCCCGGGCAGCGACGCCGGCGTGACGCACGGCTCGCCCTCGTAGATGAGGTCCTCGTAGGCCTCGTCGGAGATCACGGCGAGGCCGCGCTCGCGCGCGAAGGCGGCGACCTCCTCGACCTCGCGAGCGCGAGAAGACGTCGCCCGTCGGATTGTTGGGGGAGTTCCAGTAGATGACCTTCGTCCTCGGCGTCGCGGCCCGGGCCAGCGCGGCCGTCGACGCCCTCGCGCCTCGCCTGCGCGAGCGGGACGCGGACGGGGATCGCCTGGTGGTAGGCGACGAGGTCGACGACGGGCGTCCAGTAGGGGGAGAAGAGGAGGACTTCGTCGCCCGGGTCGAGCAGGGTGGCGAACGCCGCGAAGAGACCCTGCATGCCGCCGTTGACGACGACGGGGCTCTCGTCGTCGGCCGGGATGCCGTTGCGCTCGCGCACCTTCGCGAGGATCGCCTTGCGCAGCTCCGGGATTCCGGAGGAGGGCGCGTAGCGCGTCTGGTTGCGCCGGAGCGCGTCGCCCATGGCCGCCTTTATCGGATCCGGCGTGTTCATGTAGGGCTCGCCGCCCTCGAACCGCCAGACCTTCTGCCCGGCGGCGAGCAGCTCCATGACGCGGTTGCGGACCTTGACGATCTCGGAGAAGCCGACGCTGTCGAAGCGCCGGGCGGGACGGGGAAACACGCCTTCGCTCACGGCCGCCTCAGACCACGGTCCGGCGGCCCGGGCCCATAGCGAAGTACAGGATCATTCCGATGAAGGGAAGCAGGATCACGAGGACGATCCACAGGAGCTTCGTCGCGCCGTCGGCCGAGCTCTTCAGGATCGAGACGATCGCGATGATGTCCAGGACGAAGACGAGGATCCCGATCAGTCGAAACATGGCGCCCTCCTTGCCTGCTACAGCTTCTCCGAGATCGCCTTCTGCTGCGTGAAGAGATACAGGTACTCGCGGCCGCCCGCCTTCGAGTCCGTTCCCGACATGTTGAAGCCGCCGAAAGGGTGCACGCCGACGAGAGCGCCGGTGCACTTTCGGTTCAGGTAGAGGTTGCCGACGTGAAGGTCCCGCTTGCCGCGCAGGAGGCGCTCGCGGTCGCGCGAGTAGAGCGAGCCGGTCAGGCCGTACTCGCTGTCGTTCGCGACAGTGATCCCCTCCTCGAAGCTCCTCACCTTCAGGACCGCGAGCACGGGCCCGAAGATCTCTTCGCAGGCCAGGCGCGCTCCCGGCCGCACGCCGTCCACGACGGTCGGCATCACGAAGTAGCCCTGCTTGGGCCCGGCCTTGCCGCCCGCGACGATGCGGCCTTCCTTCTTCCCGATCGCGACGTAGTCGAGGATCGTCTTCTGCGCGCGCTCGTTGATGACGGCGCCGACCGAGTTCTTCGGATCGCGCACGTCGCCGACGGAGAGCGCCTTCGTCTTCGCCACGACGCGCTCGAGCAGGTCGCCGTGCACCTTGCGGTGGACGATCAGCCGCGAGCAGGCCGAGCACTTCTGGCCCTGGAACCCGAAGGCCGCCGAGACGATGCCGTTGGCCGCGTCCTCGAGGTCGGCTGTCTCGTCCACGAGGATGAAGTCCTTGCCGCCCATCTCCAGGATCGCGCGCTTGATCCAGATCTGGCCGGGCACGACCCGGCCCGCCTTCTCGCTGATCTGGATGCCGACGTCCCGCGAGCCCGTGAAGGCGATCAAGCGCGTCTTCGGGCTCTCGACGAGGGCGTTGCCGACTGTCGAGCCGCCGCCCGTCAGGAAGTTCAAGACGCCGTCGGGCACGCCGGCCTCCTCGCAGGCCTCCAGGAACATCGTCGCGATGCCGGCGGCGTCCGACGAGGGCTTCAAGACCACGGTGTTGCCGGCGACGAGCGCCGCCGTCGTCATGCCGCAGAGGATCGCGAGCGGGAAGTTCCAGGGCGGGATGACGACGCAGACGCCGAGGGGGATGTGGACGAGCTCGTTGCGCTCGCCCGGGTACGGAGTCATGGGCTGCGGCAGGGCCGAGCCGCTCCGCCTCGCGGGCGTAGAACTCGCAGAAGTCGATCGCCTCGGCCGTGTCGCCGTCGGCCTCGGGCCAGGACTTGGACTCCTCGAGCACCATCATCGCGGAGAACTCGTGCTTGCGCCGGCGCAGGATCGCGGCGATCCGGAGGACGAGGGCGGACCGCTCGCCGGCCGGCATGCGGCTCCACGAGGCGAAGGCCTTCGTCGCGGCGTCCAGCGCGCGGTCGGCGTCGGCCGCGGTGCCTTCGGGGAAGCGGCCGATGACCTGCTTGAAGTCGGAGGGGTTGACGGAGTCGAAGTGCTTCGCCGCGTCGACGGCCTTGCCGCCGATCCGGTTCTTGCCCCGGATCGGGAGGCGTTTCTGGATCCGGCCGAGGGCGGCGCGAAAGGCGTTCCGATTGGCTTCGACGGAGAAGTCCGTCGGGGGCTCGTTCGAGAATTCGGGGAGCAAGTCAAACCTCCGAAACCCGGAATTTATCAGAGCTCCGTGACAGACTTCCCGCCGTGAACCTGAAGGGCGGGAGGCCCGAGCGTTTCGGCCCTCTGGCGGCGTTTTTCTACCGACTCTGGGCCGAGCCCGCGCTCGCTCCCATGCACGCGCGCATCGCTTCGGAAATCCCTCTCGACGAGCGGCCGCCTGCTCGACGTCGGGTGCGGGCCGGGGCGCCTGACCCGGTTGATCGCCGGGCGCCTTCCCGGCGTCGCGGTCACGGGCCTCGACCTCTCGGCGGACATGATCCGCCAGGCCGACCGCGGGCCCCGGCTCCCGAACCTCGCGTTTCGGCAGGGTAGTCCCGGTGCGCTCGGCATCGTCGAGCGAGTTCGACTTCGCCGTGTCGGTCCTTTCGTTCCACCACTGGGAGGAGCCCGACGAAGTAGCTCGCCGGGATCCACCGGGCCCTGAAGCCCGGCGGCCGCCTCTGGATCTACGAGCAGGACCCGGAGTCCGCGAGCGCCGACATCCACGCGGACCGCGCCGCCCTCTGGGGCTGGTTTCGGGTCCCGGCCGCGTGGCAGCGCCGCCTCGCCCGCGGACACGGGTTCTCGCGTGGCGAGGTCGAAGAGCGGCGTCCGGCCCGCGGTCGCGCGCACGCCCTTTGCGACACTCGAGGTCGAGCGCTCGGGGTCCTGTCTGCGCCTTGAGCTCCAAAAGTAGAATGGAAGGGTGGCCGTGATCCCTCCCGGTTTCGTGACTGCGCTCCCGGACTTGTCGAACGAGGAGCTTCGGCGCTACGCCCGCCACCTGATCCTTCCGGACGTCGGCGCCGAAGGGCAGAGGAAGCTCAAGGCTGCGCGCGTGCTCGTCGTCGGTGCGGGCGGGCTCGGCTCGCCGCTGGCGCTCTACCTCGCGGCGGCCGGGCGTCGGCACGCTCGGTCTCGTGGATTTCGACGTCGTCGACGAGACGAACCTCCACCGTCAGATCCTCTTCGGCACGCCGGACGTGGGGCGCCCGAAGCTCGCGGCGGCGGCCGAGCGGCTGCGCGGGAGTGAACCCGAACGTCCGCGTCGTGCCCTTCGAAGAGCGCCTGACCTCGGAGAATGCCCTCCGGATCCTTCGCGATTTCGACGTCGTCGCCGACGGGACCGACAACTTTCCGACGCGTTACCTCGTCAACGACGCCTGCGTCCTGTCGGGCAAGCCCAACGTGTACGCGTCGGTCTTCCGCTTCGAGGGCCAGGTCTCGGTGTTCTGGGCCGAGAGCGGGCCGTGCTACCGGTGCCTCTATCGCCGAGCCACCGCCGCCCGGGCTCGTGCCGTCGTGCGCGGAGGGGGGAGTGCTGGGCGATCCTTCCGGGCTTGCTCGGCACGATGCAGGCGACCGAGACCCTCAAGCTCGTCCTCGGGGTGGGCGAGCCGCTCGTCGGCCGGCTCGCTCCTCGTGGACGCCCTCGCGATGCGGTTTCGGGAGCTGAAGATCCGCAAGAACCCGGAGTGCGCCGTGTGCGGCCCTCGTCCGACCGTCACGCGGCTGATCGACTACGAGGCCTTCTGCGGCGAGGCCGCCTCTGGTATCTTCTCCCGCGATGTTCGGACGCGTTCCGGAACTCACGGTCGAGGACCTCAAGGCGATGCGCGAGCGGGGCGACGCGTTCGTCCTCGTGGACGTCCGCGAGTCGCACGAGTGGCCCATCTCCGACCTGCCCGATTCCGTGAAGATCCCGCTGGGAACCCTGCCCCAGAGCCTCGGCAAGCTCTCGAAGGACGACGACATCGTCGTCTACTGCCGCAGCGGCGCGCGCAGCGCCAACGCGGTGCAGTTTCTGGTGCGGGCGGGCTACGGCAAGGCGAGGAACCTCGCGGGCGGCATCAACCGATGGGCGGAAGTGATCGATCCCTCGCTTCCGAAATACTGAACCGGCCGCTGATGCGCCGCGTCGGCCTCGTCTTTCTCGCGCATCGGGCTGGCCGGATTCCTGGTGGCCTCGAGCGCGCATGCCCACCACGCCAGCACCTGGGAGAGCGCGCGCTGGATGCTCCTGGGGGTCGCCGTGATGGGGGTCGTCTTCACGATCCTTCCGGGAAAGACCGAACAGCCGTAGCGCCTCATTCCGGGGATGCGGGCCGCGGGATCCCGTCCCTGTCGACGCGCTCGTGGAGCGCCGCAACCGCTTCACAAACGCGGTCGAACGCCTTCTGCTTGTCCCCGTGGGTCTCGGGCGTCATGCCGAGGAACCTGCGCCCGGTGATGGTGCGCGAGTACCCGAGGATCTCGATGGCCAGGTCGGTGTAGCTCGCCGCATAGAGACTCTGGGGCACGGCCCAGGGCTGGGCGTCGGCCAGAAGCACGGCGAGCTCGTGGAACTCTCGCTCCGAGAGGGCGAGAGCCCGGGCCGGGGCCGGTGTTTTGCGGGGATCGATTCGTTCGTCGCTCGCCCGCAGGCCGCCGAGCCTCAGCACCCAGCCCCCGTCCGAATCTCCGGCGCTCTTCGGGTCCGGCCTCCGCTGGACGGTCACCTCGAGGACTTCCGGAGAGAGCCGGCCCGACGCGAGCAGTCGGAGCGCGTCGGCCATGCTGTCGGCGCCGGTGCCCTTCTTCGCGGGCCCCGACAGATCGCGAGGATCTTTTCCACCAACCGCGCGAAGGGCTCCGACTGTTCGCCATCCACGAGCTGGAGCGTGCTTTTCTGCGCTGCTCCCGCGCGGACGGCCAGCCGCCCCTTCAGGCGGAGGCCCTCGTTCTCTCTCGCCTTCCTCGTCCTCGCCGAACTGGTCTGGCATGGACCCGAAGTGGGCCTTCTGGATGGCCTTCAGGATGCCGAGGACCTGCGCCTTCGAAAGCCGGAACTGCAGCTTTCGCTGCCAGATACAGACGCCGTTCCCGAAGATTCGGGCCATCGTCGCCGTGCCGTCCTGGAACCAGTAGACGTCGACCTGAACGTCGGCGAGGCTGGCCTTGCCCTCGATCCGCTCTTCGAGGGCGGCGGTGATCCGATCGTTGTCGTCGGGTTCCTCCCGGGGCAGGCGGGTCCGCGAGGCCTCCGAACCGCGCCAGGCCCATGACTAGAAGAAATACGAGCAGACGGACATCGCAGGACACGATAGTGTTCGCCCCGGCGCGGATGCTATCTCGGGTCCGAGGCCTCGTCGACGCAGGGGTTCGACGATGAGACGGGCACGCGCGCTCGAGCCGGGCCTTTCTCGACACCCAAAGAACCGGAGGTAGGGATGCGTCGAAACGCTGCGGCGAATGTGCCTGGCTTCATCGGCTCGCTCGGGGCATTTCTCCTCCTGGTCGGGGTTCCGCTGCTCGCGAGCGAGAGCGTCGTGAGGGTGCCGCTCGTCGGTTATGCGACGCGGCATGGCAGGTCCGCGCCCCTGCGCAACTACAAACCGGTCGGACCGGTCGCGCCCCGCCCGAACCGCGAGATCCGGAATGAGATCGTTCCGAGGAGCCGCCCAGCGCCTTTCAGCGCCGCGTCCGATCCCGTCGTGCAGAAGCGGTTCGGTCGCTCGCAGCCCGAGGCGCTGCTGCAGTTCGAGGGTGGATCCGACTCCGACAACGCGGCCGTGAACCGGTCGCTGGTCATACCTCCGGACACCGAGGGCGACGTCGGTCCCGACCACTACATCCAGTACATCAACAACGTCTACACGATCTACGACAAGTCCGGGAACACGCTCTTCGGCCCCTTTGCCGGAAACGCGTTCTGGTCCACTTCGGGGGCCCCTGCCAGAATCAGAACGATGGGGACCCGGTCGTCAAGTACGACCGGCAGGTCGATCGGTGGGTGTTCACGCAGTTCGCCCTTCCCAACTACCCCGACGGCCCCTTCTACCAGTGCTTTGCAGTCTCGACGACGAACGATCCGATGGGCGACTACTACCTGTATGAGTTCAAGACCAGCGACGACTTTCTCAGCGACTATCCCAAGCTCGGCATCTGGCCCGACGCCTACTACATGACGTTCAACATGTTCGGGCCCGCTCCTGACTTCACGTCTTTTCGCGGGGGCGCCTACGCCTTCGATCGCAGCGCGATGCTGGCCGGCGCCCCCGACCCGGCGGTGGTCATCTTCGACACGGGACAGGAGGGCGGAGTGCTGCCTTCGGACCTGGACGGACCGACACCGCCGCCCGCGGGCGCGCCGAACTATTTCATGACGTTCGAGCTCGATCCTGCGCGGCTGCTCGAGTGGCAATTCCACGTCGACTGGACGACCCCGGCGAACAGCACGTTCACCGGGCCGATCGACATCCCGGTCGCTCAATTCATCTGGCCCGTTTGCGGTGCGTTTCGCGGACAGTGCGTTCCCCAGGTGGGAACCTCGGCGCTGCTCGAGACTCTCGATAACGACTTGATGTACCGGCTGGCCTACCGCAATTTCGGCGACCACCAGTCGATCGTCGCCAATCACACCGTCGGCACCGAGGGCGGCAGCGCCGCCGTCCGCTGGTACGAAGTCCGCAACCCGGGCGACACGCCGACGCTCTACCAGCAGGGAACGTATGCGCCGGACGCGAGCTCCCGCTGGATGGGCTCGATCGCGATGGACCGGAACGGGAACATCGCTCTCGGCTACTCCAAGTCGAGCCCGACCATTCATCCGTCGATCGGCGTCACCGGCCGGCTCGCCGGAGACTCGCTCGGCTTGATGGGCGCCGAGGACGTCTGGTTCGCGGGCGGCGGAAGCCAGGACCAGAATCGGTGGGGCGACTACAGCACGATGTCCATCGACCCGACCGACGACTGCACGTTCTGGTACACGCAGGAGTACTACGCCTCGACCGGCATCTTCGACTTCAAGACCCGCATCGGCGCGTTCCGGTTTCCGAGCTGCACGAGCGGCCCCACCGGAAAGCTCGAGGGCACGGTGACCAGCGGGTCGAGCCAGATTTCCGGCGCCACCGTGACGGCGACGCCCTCGGGCACCGCGCCGACGACCGCCGGCGCCTCGACCACGACGACCGACGCCTCGGGCCACTACCAGTTCCTCACGCTGCCGGTCGGCACGTACGACATGACGGTCTCGAAGTTCCCCTACTTGCCGGCCTCGGCGGCCGGAGTCGGCGTTTCGAGCGGAGGGGACACCGTGCGGGACTTCGCGCTGACGCCGAGCCCGAGCGTTCCGGTCGGCGGGACGGTGAAGGACGGCTCGGGCCAGCGCTGGCCGCTGTACGCGAAGCTCGTCGTCTCCGGGCCGAGCGGTTTTCCGACGCGACCCTCTTCACCGACCCGGTGACGGGCTCCTACTCGATTACCCTGCCGGTCGGCTTCACTTACGACTTCGTCGTCACGGCCATGGCTCCGGGCTACGTCGCTGGAGGCGGTCCGCTGACGCCCGCCGGCCCGGGAGGCCTAGTCGCCGACTGGAGCCTCGCCGCGGCTCCGACCTGCACCGCACCGGGCTACGGGCCAGGTGGCTTCGTCGGACCGCTCGTCCTCTCCGAGGGCTTCGACGCCGGCACGATTCCTGCGGGCTGGACGGTGGACACGGTCTCGGGGGTCGGCTGGGACGTCGCTGACGCGGGAGACCCGTGCGTGCAGTTCGACGGAAACCGGACGGGCGGCTCGGGTCCGTACGCGATTCTGAACAGCTGCTGTTATGGCGACTTCTTCACCACCGACTACTCGTCGCTCGTGACGCCGCCGATCGATCTTTCGGGCCGAACGAGCGCGGCGATCCAATGGGCCAACGACTTCATCGACCTGAACTTCGGATCGGTCGCCGACGTGGACGTGAGCGTCGACGGCGGAACGCATTGGACCAAAGTCTGGCAGGCGCCGGGCGACCTGCCCGGCCCGGGCAATCAGGTTGCCGACATGTCCTTCGCGGCGGGTCAGTCCAACGTGAGGGCCCGCTTTCGCTACCAGGGCTCGGCATGGTGGTGGCAGGTGGACAACGTGAACATCGGCACTTTCGCCTGCACCAGGCTCCCGGGGGGCCTCGTCGTCGGGACGGTCAGCGACGCCAACACCGGCGCCGGCCTGAACGGGGCCACGGTGACGAACCTCGCCAGCGGGGCTCCGACGACGGCGTTTGCGACGCCGGAGGACCCGAGCCAGGGAGACGGCTTCTACACCCTCTTCTCGCAAAGCGGGTCGCAGTCGTTCGGCGCCGCGTTCCCGGCCCACGATCCGCAGACGAAGGCCAAGAAGGTCATCTCGAACGGCACGGTGCGAGTCGACTACTCGCTCACGGCGGGCGTGCTCGATGCCAGCCCCCGGCTCCTGTCCCTGCTCCTGAGCCCGAGTGGTTCGAAGAGCCTGACGCTGACCCTGACCAACACCGGCACCGGCAACGGGCCCTTCGTCATCGAGGAAGTCGCCGTGCGGCCGCCGCCCCCGATGCCGTCCAGACCCGTGGCAATCGCCGATGCCGCGGCCCGCAGGGCGGCCCTGAGGCGGGTCCCGTTCGACCGGATGAACTTCTCGGGCACGAAGGGCCTGCCCCCGCTTTCGGGGGCGCCGGCCGGCGCGCCGACGCTTACGGCGGCGGGCAACGTCGTGAGCTCTTTCCCGTCCGGGCTTTCGGCCGGCTGGGGCCTCGCGTACGACTCGGGCGCCCACCGGCTCTGGATCTCCAACTCCGATGCTGGATTGGCGTACCAGTACCTGCCGGGCGGGACGCAGACCGGCGACACGATCGACATTCACGATACGGGCGGCCTCTGGCAGGCAGACGGGACCTACAACGGCCGGACGGGCATGCTCTGGCAGGTCAACGTCGGAGGCTTCGACGCCACCAGCGACAGCTGCCTCTTCGAGATGGATCCCATCGCGAAGGTCGTCACGGGCAAGAAGATCTGCGGACCGTGGCCTTCCTCGCAGCGCGCCGTGGCCTACGACTACGCGACCGACACCTACTACGTGGGAGGAACGAGCGAAGCCACGATCTACCACGTCGACGGTTCCGGAACCCTGCTCGACTCGGCGTACATCGGCCTCGGTATCGTGGGGCTCGCGTACAACCCGACCACGCAGCACCTCTTCGTCGCCAGCGAGTTTCCGGCGCCTTTCAACATCTGGGTGGTCGACCCGCGCGACGCATACACGGTGCTGGGCGGTTTCGTCGTGACGAGCGGCGGGGTCCCCGCGCTGCCCAAGGGCAACGCCAGCCTGGAGGCCGACTGCGACGGCCGCCTCTGGACCATCGATCCCGCCACACAGACCGTTTATGCCTTCGAATCGGGCGAGGCCGGCTGGTGCGTCAACGAGATTCCGTGGCTGTCCGAGAGTCTGCGGACGGGGACGGTGCCGGGCGGCGGCAAGCTGCCGGTGGCGATGACGTTCGATCCCGCGGGCCTGCTTCCGGGTCTTCGGCAGGGCTCGCTCATCTTCGAGACGGACACGCCGACTCGGGTCGCCCCGGTGCCTGTGGACTTCACGGTGCTGTTCAACGACGTGCCGCCGGGGAAGTTCCCCTGGAACTACATCTACGGCGCGGCGGGAGCCGGGGTCATGCCGGGCTGCTCGCCGCAGGCGCCCTCGTTTACCTTCTGCCCGGGCCAGGTGGTGACGCGGCGCAGCATGGCCGGATTCATCGAGCGGGCGGTCCACGGCTCCCTGACGCCGCCGCCGGTCTACCTGGGTAAGTTCAGCGACGTCGCGCTCGGCAGCTTCAACGCCAACTACATCCAGGGCCTGTCGGACGATCGGATCACGTCGGGATGCGGCGTGAATCCGCTGCGCTATTGCCCGGACGCTGCGGTCACGCGGGCGCAGGCGGCGGTCTTCGTGTGGAGGGCCCAGCACGGCTCGGAGCCTCCGCCGCCGTGCACGCCGCCGGGCACCTTTGCCGACGTGCCGTGCCCGGGCGGGTTCACGACGGACTACATCGAGGGCATCTACGCCGAGGGGATCACGAGCGGTTGCGGCAACGGGAACTACTGCCCGAACGCGAGCATCACGAACGCCCAGATGGCGGTCTTCCTGGTCAGGGCCTTCTCGATCCCATATTCGCCCTAGCGCCGACTCGAGGAATCAGGGAGGCATCTGAATGAACCCGTCTTTTTTGAAGAGGCTTTCGACCAGGATCGTCTCGGCCGCCGTCGGCGCCGCCCTGACCGGGAGCTTTCTGTTCGCGTCGCAGAGCGGCGCGCCCGTCCACGTCAGCGGCACCGTCACGGATGGATCGGGCCACGGCTGGCCGCTGTACGCGCGCATCGAGATGAGGTCGGCCACGACCGATCCAGTCGTCGTCTTCTCGGACCCCGTGACCGGGGCGTACGCCGCCGATCTTGCGGACGGAACGGCCTACACGTTCGCCGTCACCTCCGTCGGCCCGGGATACGTGGCGGGCGGCGGAGCCGTGGTGACGGCCGGTGCGCCCGTCGTCGCAAACTGGAGTCTCATCGTCGGGGCTCTCTGCAACGCCCCGGGCTACGGTCCCGGCAGCTACGGGCCTCCCGTCCTGTCCGAGGGCTTCGATGCCGGCGTGCGTCCTCCGGGCTGGACCGTTCAGACGGTTTCCGGCGCGAGCTGGCAGGTCTACACGGGCGGGGATCCGTGCGGGCAATTCGATGGGAACCGGACCGGCGGATCGGGCCCCTATGCGATCCTGAACAGCGACTGCGACAACAACGGTTTTGAAGACGACTCATCCCTGGTGACCTCGCCGGTCGATCTCTCGGCCGGCGCGAACGCGGCGATTCGATGGGCCAACGACTTCATCGAGGCCGGCTACGGCTCTCACGCGTACGTGGACGTGAGCACGGACAGCGGCACGACCTGGACGACCGTCTGGCAGTCGCCGAGTGATGTGCCGGGTCCGGGCACCCTGACCGCGGACATGTCGTTCGCGGCGGGAAAAGCCAACGTCCAGGCGCGCTTCCACTACCAGAGCCCCTGGGCCTGGTGGTGGCAGGTCGACGACGTGACGATCGGTCCCTTCGCGTGCACGGTCCTTCCGGGCGGCCTGGTGGTCGGCAATGTCACGGACGCCAATACGGGGCTCGGGGTGAACGGGGCGACGGTCACGGACCTCGGAGTCGGCAACTCGGCGACGACCGTGGCCGCGCCCGGGCAGGGCGATGGCTTCTACTCCCTCTTCGCAGCGGGAAGCGGCTCGCAGGCCTTCGAGGCCGCGGCGGGACTCCACACCTCGCTGACGAAGAACGCCACGGTCGTCCCGAATGCCGCCGTGCGTCTGGACTTCTCGCTCGCGGCGGGCCTTCTTGGCGCGGCCCCGCGGCCGCTCTCGGCGGTGGTCAGCCCCGGCGGCACGCAGAGCGTGACACTCGACGTGATCAACACGGGCACCGGTGACGGAAGCTTCGTCCTGCACGAAGTGGAGGTGGCGCCCTCGGCGCAGCCGGCGGCGTCGAGGCCGCCGCCCGTCCTCAGCCGGGAGGATCGCAAGGCGCTCCGCCAGCAGTTCACGCTCGGCCCGGTCGATGCCCGAGCCGCGAGGCTCGGCCTGCCGAAGGCCCCCGCCAGCGTGCCTGTGGCTGCTGGCGCGGGCAACGTCGTGAGCTCCTTCGCGACCGGTCTCGTGAGCGGCTGGGGTCTGGCGTACGACACCGACACCAACCGGCTCTGGGTTTCCAATTCGGATGCGCCTCGGGCCCAGCTCTACGGCGACGGTCTCGACTACGAGTACCGGCCCGACGGCACGCCGACCGGCGAGACGATCCAACTCCGGTCGGGCGACTGGGCCGGCGACGGCACCTACAACGCGAGAACCGGAATGATCTGGCAGACCAACGTCGGCTACCTCGTCGGGGGCGCCGACCAATGCATCTTCGAGATCGATCCGGTCGCCGGGGTCGTCACGGGCAAACGGATCTGCGGCCCCTGGGGGACC
>CAVRUT010000015.1:0-165160 GCA_963724465.1 uncultured Acidobacteriota bacterium
TCGAGCGGCGGACGGGTGAGTAACACGTGGGTAACCTGCCCGGAAGTGGGGAATACCTCGGGGAAACTCGAGCTAATACCGCATGACATCTTCGGGACGAAAGTCCTGACGATCAAAGCGGGGTCGCAAGATCTCGCGCTACCGGATGGGCCCGCGCCCGATTAGCTAGTTGGTGAGGTAACGGCTCACCAAGGCTTCGATCGGTAACCGGCCTGAGAGGGCGATCGGTCACACCGGAACTGAGACACGGTCCGGACTCCTACGGGAGGCAGCAGTGGGGAATCTTGCGCAATGGGCGAAAGCCTGACGCAGCAACGCCGCGTGGAGGATGAAGGCCCTTGGGTTGTAAACTCCTGTCGGCTGGGAAGAAATCGTTCGGTGGCTCATACCCTCGGACGTTGACTGTACCAGCAAAGGAAGCCCCGGCTAACTCTGTGCCAGCAGCCGCGGTAATACAGAGGGGGCCAGCGTTATTCGGAATTATTGGGCGTAAAGGGCGCGTAGGCGGCCATGCGTGTCTTCCGTGAAATCCCTCGGCTTAACTGAGGACGTGCGGAAGAAACTGCAAGGCTCGAGTCCGGGAGAGGGGGGTGGAATTCCCAGTGTAGCGGTGAAATGCGTAGATATTGGGAGGAACACCGGTGGCGAAGGCGGCCCCCTGGACCGGTACTGACGCTGAGGCGCGAAAGCGTGGGTAGCAAACGGGATTAGATACCCCGGTAGTCCACGCCGTAAACGATGGGCACTTGGTGTCGCGGGTATCGACCCCTGCGGTGCCGAAGCTAACGCATTAAGTGCCCCGCCTGGGGAGTACGGTCGCAAGGCTGAAACTCAAAGGAATTGACGGGGGCCCGCACAAGCGGTGGAGCATGTGGTTCAATTCGAAGCAACGCGAAGAACCTTACCTGGGTTTGAAGATCAGTTGATCGGGGGCGAAATCTCCCTTTCCCGCAAGGGACAGCTGGTTAGGTGCTGCATGGCTGTCGTCAGCTCGTGTCGTGAGATGTTGGGTTAAGTCCCGCAACGAGCGCAACCCCTGCTGCTAGTTGCCAACGGTTCGGCCGGGCACTCTAGTGGGACTGCCGGTGATAAACCGGAGGAAGGTGGGGATGACGTCAAGTCCTCATGGCCTTTATGTCCAGGGCTACACACGTGCTACAATGGCCGGTACAAAGCGTCGCGAAAACGCAAGTTCGAGCAAATCGCAAAAAACCGGTCTCAGTTCGGATTGGGGTCTGCAACTCGACCCCATGAAGCTGGAATCGCTAGTAATCGCGGATCAGCACGCCGCGGTGAATACGTTCCCGGGCCTTGTACACACCGCCCGTCACATCACGAAAGTCGGCTGTACCAGAAGTCGGTGTTCCAACCCGCAAGGGAGGAAGCCGCCTAAGGTATGGTCGGTAATTGGGGTGAAGTCGTAACAAGGTAGCTGTAGGAGAACCTGTGGCTGGATCACCTCCTTTCTAGAGCCTCTCTCGGCTCCTTCTTCTCTCACGAAGACGGCTCGAGACACTCGATGGTCGATACGTTCAGCTACGCCTCTACTCAGTTTTGAAGGTACCGGTTCCCGGGGTCCACTACGGACCCTCGGGCCGTGTTCTTTGAAGTCATCGAAGCACCCCACTGGGCCTATAGCTCAGTTGGTTTAGAGCACACGCCTGATAAGCGTGAGGTCGGTAGTTCGAATCTACCTAGGCCCACCACCTTCAGATAGCGAACCACCTCACGTGGGGCTGTAGCTCAGCTGGGAGAGCGGCGGCTTTGCAAGCCGTAGGTCGCCGGTTCGATTCCGGTCAGCTCCACCAATTTCCGATGACTCGGTCCGGGCAGCGCGGATGAGAAAGCTCTTCGCAAGGACGCGAAGGGCTTTTTGATCCGCGGTGATCACGATCTTTGACAAGAGAGTCGGGTAATAGAAAACGATTCGCGTCTTAGGTATTTTATGGTCAAGCTACTAAGGGTGGACGGTGGATGCCTTGGCGCAGAGAAGCGATGAAGGACGTGGCAAGCTGCGATAAGCCTCGGGGAGCCGCAAACAGGCTTCGATCCGGGGATTTCCGAATGGGGCAACCCCTCCGGAGGCAAGTCCGGAGATCCCCTGCTGAATTCATAGGCAGGGAGAAGCAAACCCGGGGAAGTGAACCATCTCAGTACCCGGAGGAAAAGAAAGCAAATCAGCGATTCCGTCAGTAGCGGCGAGCGAACGCGGAACAGCCCAAACCTCGAGGGCTTCGGTTCTCGGGGGGTTGTGGGGCGGAACACGGCGCAAGCCAGGAAGTCAACAAGAACCCGTCTAGTCGAAGGTCACTGGAAAGTGCCGCCAAAGAGGGTGACAGCCCCGTAGGCGAAAGACGAGGTTCCTTCCAGTTCCGTTCCCGAGTACCACGGGGCACGAGAAACCTTGTGGGAATCCGGGTGGACCATCACCCAAGGCTAAACATTACTCTGCGACCGATAGTGAACCAGTACCGTGAGGGAAAGGTGAAAAGAACCCCTGTGAGGGGAGTGAAATAGTACCTGAACCCGTCCATCTACAAGCAGTGGAACCACCATGTCGCAAGACGGTGGAACCGCGTGCCTTTTGCATAATGAGCCGGCTAGTTAATTTCAGCGGCAAGGCGAAGCAACGTGCTGAGCCGTAGCGAAAGCGAGTCTGAATAGGGCGATTCAGTCGCTGGGATTACACGCGAAGCGGGATGATCTACCCATGGCCAGGGTGAAGCTGCGGTAACACGCAGTGGAGGCCCGAACTGGTGTTGGTTGAAAACAACTCGGATGAGCTGTGGGTAGGGGTGAAAGGCTAATCAAATTCCGTTATAGCTCGTTCTCTCCGAAATAGCTTTAGGGCTAGCCTCGCATGATTGACGACGGTGGTAGAGCTCTGGATGGACTAGGGGCGTTCCCACGTTACCAAATCCAACCAAACTCCGAATGCCGTCGATCACAGTGCGGGAGTCAGACAGTGGGGGATAAGCTTCATTGTCGAGAGGGAAAGAACCCAGACCGCCCGCTAAGGTCCCCAAATCATCGCTAAGTGGAAAAGGATGTGGAGACGCCCAGACAGCCAGGAGGTTGGCTTAGAAGCAGCCATCCTTTAAAGAAAGCGTAACAGCTCACTGGTCAAGCGGCTCCGTGCCGACAATTCAACGGGGCTCAAGCGATGTACCGAAGCGGCGGATGCGTGGAGGCTTCGGCCGACACGCGTGGTAGGAGAGCATTCTTAGCGCAGTGAAGTCAGACCGCGAGGACTGGTGGAGCGCTAGGAAGAGACCCTGCCGGCACAAGTAGCGATAAAGCAGATGAGAGCTCTGCTCGCCGTAAATCTAAGGATTCCTGAGCAAGGTTAATCCGCTCAGGGTAAGTCGGTCCCTAAGGCGAGGCCGAAAGGCGTAGCCGATGGAAATCCGGTTAATATTCCGGAACCGCTCGTTTGTCGTTATCACGAAGGGGGGACGCAGGAGGCTAGGCGTACCGGGTGTTGGATGTCCCGGGCCAAGCTCGTAGGCGGGAGGAGTAGGTAAATCCGCTCTTCCATTCAACGCCGAGAAGCGATGGGGAGGCCGTAAGGCCGCAAACTCGCCGATGCCACGCTGCCGAGAAAATCCCCTAAGGAGATAAACGGGTGACCGTACCGCAAACCGACACAGGTAGATGAGGAGAAAATCCTAAGGCGCTCGAGTGAAGCGTTGCGAAGGAACTCGGCAAATTAACACCGTAACTTCGGGAGAAGGTGTGCCTCGGCTCGTGTAGGGATTTACTCCTGAAGCGTCCCGGGGTCGCAGTGAAAAGGCCCAAGCGACTGTTTACTAAAAACACAGGACTCTGCAAAGTCGTAAAACGACGTATAGGGTCTGACGCCTGCCCGGTGCTGGAAGGTTAAGGGGAGAGGTTAGCCGCAAGGCAAAGCTTTGAACCGAAGCCCCAGTAAACGGCGGCCGTAACTATAACGGTCCTAAGGTTGCATGACGCTGCCTTAGTAAAACCTGGCCATATGCTGGAACGTCTGAGCATCTCCGGCTACTCGCCGCGCAAGCGGCAGTGACAATGCATGGAGTGCAGATAATCAGCAGGAAAGACCGCAACCGCAAGGGATGCGGAATCCTCAGAGACTTAACGCCAGGCGATCTGATCTTGCCGAGGTCAGCTCGAAGATAAAGTCCGGACTGCATGGCGACATGCAGAGGTCGGCAGAAATGTCCGGCCCGCCTCGACATCAAGTCGGGGGCAGTAACAAGATCAAGCGAAATTCCTTGTCGGGTAAGTTCCGACCTGCACGAATGGCGTAACGATTTGGGCACTGTCTCCGCAACGCGCTCGGCGAATCTGTAGCACCGGTGAAGATGCCGGTTACCCGCACGTAGACGGAAAGACCCTGTGCACCTTTACTATACCCAGGCATTGAATTTTGGCGTTGTCTGCGCAGGATAGGTGGGACACTTTGAACCTGGGGTTTCGGCCTCGGGGGAGTGGACGGTGAGATACCACCCTGATGGCGCCGGAGTTCTAACTGAGACCCGTAATCCGGGTCCAGGACCATGTCTGGCGGGTAGTTTGACTGGGGCGGTCGCCTCCTAAAATGTAACGGAGGCGCCCAAAGGTTCTCTCAGGCTGATTGGAAACCAGCCGTAGAGTGCAAAGGCAGAAGAGAGCTTGACTGCGAGACCGACAAGTCGAGCAGGTACGAAAGTAGGGCTTAGTGATCCGGTGGTTCTGCATGGAAGGGCCATCGCTCAACGGATAAAAGGTACGCCGGGGATAACAGGCTGATCTTGCCCAAGAGTTCACATCGACGGCAAGGTTTGGCACCTCGATGTCGGCTCATCGCATCCTGGGGCTGAAGCAGGTCCCAAGGGTCCGGCTGTTCGCCGGTTAAAGCGGTACGTGAGCTGGGTTTAGAACGTCGTGAGACAGTTCGGTCCCTATCTCGTGTGGGCGCAGGAAATTTGTGAGGATCCGTCCTTAGTACGAGAGGACCGGGACGGGCGAACCTCTTGTGCACCGGTTGTCGCGCCAGCGGCATGGCCGGGTAGCGAAGTTCGAAAGGATAACCGCTGAAAGCATATAAGCGGGAAGCCTTCCTCGAGATGAGATTTCCCGGGAGCAATCCCCTGAAGGCCCGTGGGAGACGACCACGTTGATAGGAGGGGTGTGGAAGCGCGGTCAACGCGTGAAGCTGACCCTTACTAATCGGCCGTGCGGCTTGACCATAAAATATTTAAGGCGCGAATCGACAAACGTCTACCTGACGACTCTCTTGACCTGGACGATGGAAAACTTGGAAACAGAGTTTTCCCGGTGACCTTAGCGAAGGGGCCACACCCGTTCCCATTCCGAACACGGCCGTTAAGCCCTTCAGCCCCGATGGTACTTCGCGGTAGACCTCGTGGGAGAGTAGGACGTTGCCGGGGAATTATTTTGAAGCTCAGGACTCGTTCCTGAGCTTTTCTTTTTTCGGGGCGGCCGGAGCCTCCGATCGCGCCGGCGCGCAGGACGTCTCCGTCTCCATGGCCGCGAGCCGATCCGACCCCTGGGCGGTCAGTTCGGGTGGCTCGGCAGGCGGGCCGGGGCGGATTCGGGCGGCGGCGTGCCCCGCAGGCGATAGAGGGCCGTACGGCGCTCTCCGCAGGTGGCGCAGGTCCCGACGGGACGGCCCGACCGCAGGCCGTTTCGGATGCGCTTCAACGGCGCGCCCTTCGCGATGCGGTCGAGGCCGTCGGCCGGGTAGAGGCCGATCGGCTCCTCTTCCCAGTAGATGCAGGGGTGAACGGCGCCGTTGGGCCGGATGACGTAGTTGCGGTCCGGGTACGCGCAGCCGAAGAGCCCCTGGTACCAGGCGTAGCGGAGATACTCGAAGCGGTCCATGCCGGCGCGCAGGCGCCACAGGCGGCGCCGCATACGGGCCGCGAGTCCGACCGGCCGGTCCCCGGGCCGCTCGAACTCGGGGTAGGAGGCGAGCTTCAGGCCCCGCCGCACGGCCTCGCGCGCGGCCGCCGCGAGCTCGGCGTTGAGCGTTTCCGGGTCCTCGTCGGAGAGAAGCTCCGGGGTCACGTCCACGCCGGTGGTCGGCGAGACGAAGCGCACGTCGATCTCGGAGGCGCCGTGGGCGGCCGCGAACTCCGGCAGCGCCGCGAGCTCCCGCCGGTTCGACTTCATCCACGTGAAGATGATGCGCAAGCGCGGCGTCCTCGACTTTCGCTCTCGCCGGACCGCGTTGAAGACCTCGAGGCACGCGAGGAGGCGATCCCACTTCGCCGGGACGCGGATCTTCTCGTAGGTCTCCTTCGTCATCCCGTCGATCGAGGCGGCGACGGTCGTGACCCGGTTTTCGACGAGGGCGGCCGCGGTCGGAGGCGTCAGCGCGAGCAGGTTGGTCGGGAACCAGAGGTCGGGCACTCCGTAGCGACCGGCGACCGCGACGATGTCGCGAAACCGCGGGTGGATCATGGGCTCCGCGGCGCACGCGAGCGCAACGCGCCAGGCCCGCGGAAAGAAGTCCTCGGCGATCTTCTCGAAGACCTCCATCGGCATGTTGCCGTCGTCGGAGAGCTGGCGGTCGTAGGGCGCAAAGGCGAGGCGGTCGGTCGCCGCGAAGTAGCACATGACGCACTTCAGGTTGCAGCGAGCCGTCAGGTCGAGGATGACGTTCAGGGGCCGGGGCACGCCGGAATTATGTCACCCGGTCGGCGGAATCCGGCGACGGCCGACGAAGATCGCGAAGTCGTCCGCGACGAGCCCCTGGGCCGTCAGGTGCGCTTCGGCGGCGCAGAGGACCTCGAGGACGCGCTCGTCGTCGGCCCTGTCCCCGCCGAAGTTGCACTCGAGCCCGGACAGCAGCGGGTGGAGAAGGCCTCCGCCGCCCGAGTAGAGCGCCTCCTCGGAGAAACGGCGCCGCGTCAGGGCGAGCAGCTCTTCGCTGCGGGCGGCTTCGTGGGGCTGCGCGCGGGCGAGGGCGGCGGCGTCGGGCCGTTCGCGCCGCCAGGCAGCGCGTCCGGTGTCGGGATCGCGCCGCAGTCGCTCGGGGAGGAGGCGGAAGTAGCGGCGCACGATCTCCATGTGCGCGTCGGAATACTGGAAGCGATCGGGCCCCACGTACTCGAGGCACACGAAGCGGCCCCGCAGCGCGAGCGCGCCATGAAAGCGCCCGAGGAGCTCCTCGGGCCGGGCCGCGTGATGGAGGACGTTGTGGACGAGGATGGCGTCCCAGGGCCCCGCGGGCAGCTCCTGCGTATCCGGATCGAGGACTCCGTGCGAAACCCCCGCGAGGCCGCGAAGCTCGGCCCGGCGGCGGGCGCGCTCGACGGCCGCGGCGTCGGCGTCGACCGCTGCGATCGTCCCGACGCCTGGCATCCGCGCGAGCGCGCGCTCCAAGAACCCTTCGCCGCAGCCGACGACGAGCGTACGCGCGAGCTCCGCGGGCAAGTGCCGCGTGCGGACGTGCGAGGGCCAGTCGACGCCCGGGTCGCCCGACGCCGTGCGATTGACGTGGCGCTGCAGCGCGGCCGACGGCACCCAGAACGGTGCGCCCGGATGGCTCACCGGGGAGCCCTCCGCGCCCGGAGGCCGAGGGAGGCCGCCGCGAGGAGGCCGAGCGTCGCGAGCGAAATGCCCGCGCCGAGCCGAAACCCCGGCGGGCGGTACGAGAGCGCCACCCGGTGCCCGCCCGCGGGCAGCCGCAGCGCCAGGAACGGGCCGTTGGTGCGCGACACGGGCAGGGCCCCGCCCTCGTCGGTACGGGCCGACCAGCCACCGTCCTGCACGAGCGACAGGACGATCCACGCGCCACCGTCGCCGACGCGGGCGTCGAGGCTCGCGGCGTTGGTGGTCTCGCGGTAGTTCGAGATCTCGGCGTGCCCGCCCGGTTCCCCGCCGTTGCGGTCGGCCAGGACCCAGGCCGTCTTGCGCCAGTCGGTATTGCCGACGACGTCCCGGAAGGCGGCGCCGAACGCGGCGTTGGCATCGGCCAGGGGCTCCCGCGTTGGGGTTCGCGCCACGAAGCGCACTTCGTCCGGCACGAACGCCCGCGGGAGAACTCCCGTGTTCTCGAAGACGGTGCCGTCGGTTCCGGAGTAGACGGGGTGCCAGCGGGGGGCAGGCGCCGCCTGCCCCGGCTCGGCCACGAGGTAGCGCACGTTCAGGAAGTCGAAGACCGGTGAGTCGAGGCGGCCGAGCCTCTTGAAATAGTCCCCGGGCGTGTAGCCGGCGGTCGCGTCGAGAAACGCGACGTAGTCGCGCCGCTCGACCGGATCGTGCGTCCGGACGTCCTCGACGCCCGCGAAGACGTTGGTGTTCGGGAAGAGCGCCGCTCCAGCGCCGGCGACGCGGAAGGGGGCGGGCTGCCCGCGGAGGAACCCGACGAGCGGCGTCTGCGGGTAGAAGAGCGACGCAGGCTGGAGCCGGTAGTTGCTGCGCCACTGGGAGAGGAGGTCTCCCGCACAGAGCGCCGCCAGCCCCGCCACGCAGGCGCCGGTTCGGGCTCGGGTGACGAGGGGCAGCAGGGCGGCGGCCGCGAGAAGGCCGACGGCGATCGCGAGCTGGCGCTTCTGAAAGTCGGCCGCGCCCTGCGCCGCGTACTCGGGGCGCAGGTGGAGATACCAGAGAACGGCGACTCCCGCGAGCGCCAGCGGCGGGGCAGCGGCTCCCACGGCCGCCCGGGGGCTTTGGGCGCGGTCCCTCGCGTAGCGGTCGAGCTCGAGGGCGGCGAGGGCCGGGCCCGCGAGCGCGACCCACGAGGCGAAGCGGAGCGGAAAGACGTGACGCAGGACCGGAATCGCCCCGAAGATCTCGGCGAAGGGCCAGAGCGCCACGGAGGTCCCGAGCCCGCAGACGACGAGGGCGAGCAGGACCCAGGACGCGCGAGCGCGGGGCGAGCCGGGGCGCAGGACGGAGAGTGCCGCCGCCCAGCCGACGATGCCGAAGTAGCCCAGGGCCATCTCGGGAAAGGCCCCTGTCATCCCGGAAATCTGAGGCGCGTGGATCAGGTCGCCGAGCGACCGCGGAAAGAAGGCCGTCGCCAGGCCGCGCCAGAAGGCGCCGTGCGGCCGGAGGGAGAAGGCCGAGCTCCAGTGCGGCGCGGCGGCGAGCACCATCCGGTTGGAGGCACGGATGGCGAGGGCGGTGGGCAGCACGAGAAACGCCGTCAGCCCTGCCGCCGCCAGGCCGGCCGCGAGGCCGCAGCGCACGACCGCGCCCGAGTCGGGGAGCGAGGCCGTGACCCGCCGCCCGGCGACCCACAGCGCGCAAAAGAGTACGCCGAGGGCAAGGCTCTCCGGGTGACCCGCCAGGGCGGCGGCCGCGAGGACCGCGGTCAGCGCCGCCGCGGCGCGCAGCCGCCCGCGGGAGTCCCGGCAGCGCTCGAGAAGAAAGAGCATCCACGGCCAGAGGCAGAAGACCGCCGTGTGTGGGAAGAAGATCCACTGCGAAAACGACATCGAGAACGCGAACGCGATCGCGGCGAAGCAGGCTCGCGAGGGGCGATGCGGAGAGCTCGCGCAGCCACAGCCACATTCCGGCCAGCGCGAGCAGGAGCTTCGCGCATCCGGCCGCGGGGAACGCCGCGATCAGGGGCAGGGGCAGCGTGAAGAGCGTGAAGGGGGAGAACGCTGCCGACTGGCCGTCGGCAGCGAGCGGCATGCCGCAGCCGTTCCATCGGTCGCGCAGCGGAAGCGCGCCGTCCTTCCACGCCATCCGCACGGCCTTGGCCCACGGAAGCATCTGGGTCGCGATGTCGTTCAGGTACGGGTTGTAGGGAATCGCGCCGCCCGGAGCGTGCCAGGGCACTGTGTAGGCCACGTGGTCGAGGGGCAGGGGAGTCGCGCTCGAAACGAAAACCCCCGGGTAGGGCAGCATCGCGAGGAGGACGAAGCCCGCGAGGGCCCCGTTCGGGATGCGCCGGCCGAGCCAGCGGGCCGCCGCGGCGACGGCAGCCGCGCCGACGGCGAGAGTGAGAATGATCGTCAGGGACACGATCACGGCGTTCGAGACTACTACGGCGGTCGGGGGCCGGCCGCCCGTCCCGGCCTGGAGCCCGGCCGAGCCGAAGGGAGGCCTATTTCGAGGCGAGCGCTTCGCGGAACTCTTGCAGGAGGGCGGCCGGAAGGCGCTCGGGCCTGGCCGTGCCCGAGGCCTCGACGATGAGGACGTGCGGCAGGTCGGGCGTGTCCTGCCAGGTCTCGTGGCGTTCGAGCCCCCTGAGCGCCGGAAGGTCGCTGTCCCCGTAGCGCCAGAAGGACGCGTGCGCGAAGCCCGCGGACCTCACGGCGGCGGCGAGCATCGTGCGGTTGTAGAGAAACTGGTGGCCCCAGCCGTGGAAGGCGCGGTTCAAGCGGACGCAGTCGGAGACGCGGTCCTCCTCCGAGACGTCCTGCCACCGGTAGTGGGTTGACAGCACCCAGTCGAGGTTCGGCGTCGAGAGGCGCAGGATCCCGTCGTCAGAGAGCACCCGCCGGCACTCGGCCAGAAACGCGAGCCCGTCCTCGAGGGCCAGGTGCTCGAGGAAGTGCTCGGCGTAGATCGCGGCGACGCCGGCGAACGGCAGGCCGTGGCGCACGTCGAGCACCTGGTCCACGCCTGGAAGGCCCTGGTTGTCGATGTTGATCCAGCCCGGAATCGCCTGCTGGCCGCAGCCGATGTGCAGCCGCGTCGATTGGCGGGACGGCTCGGGCCGGGCGCGGGATTTTCGAAAGAGTCCCATGAGGTCCCGGGTGTGTTTACCACAGTCCGGTGGGCCGATCCGCCGGGAACCCCTGTGCTACGATTTGCCAACTAGTTGGAGGAGGTCCCATGCGCCGATTCTCTTCCGTGATTCTCTTCGTTTTCCTGGCCGTCGCTCCCCTCGCCCTCGCCCAGACCACCGGCGACATCACCGGCCGCGTGACCGACGAACAGGGGGGAGCGCTGCCGGGCGTGACGGTGGAAGCACGCAGCCCCGCGTTCCAGGGTGTGCGAACGAGCGTCACGGATGCTTCCGGAGCGTTTCGACTGGTTCTTCTGCCGCCCGGCACCTACAAGGTCACTGCCAGCCTGCAGGGCTTCGCGCGGACGGAGTCGACGATCACGGTCTCGCTCGGAAGGACCTCGACCGGTGACTTCCGCCTGCGCGCGGCGGTGACGGCCGAGGTGACGGTCACCGGTGAAGCACCCCTGATCGACCAGACCTCGGCGTCGATCGGCAACGCAATCGACAGTCGCCAGATCAAGTCGCTGCCGACCGGCCGCAACTACACGTCCATCGTCCAGATTTCGCCTGGGATCTCGACGCAGACCTCCAACACGGCCGCCTTCGCCAACTCGATCGTCGTCAACGGCTCGACGGGCCTCGAGAACGGCTTCGTCATCGACGGGGTCGTGACGAGCGGCGTCGAGTACGGCGCCCAGGGCAAGGAGCTCAACTACGAGTTCATTCAGGAGATCGAGGTCAAGACGGGCGGCTACCAGGCCGAGTTCGGCCGTTCGACCGGCGGGATCATCAACGTCATCACGAAGTCCGGCGGCAACGAGTTCCACGGCGAGGCGTTCGTCTACTACAGCAACAACTCCGTGCAGGCCTCGAACAAGCACCCCGAGGACTCGAACCTCTATTCGTTCGTCTCCGGCTACAACAACCTCGACTTCGGCGCGGCGCTCGGAGGGTTCGTCCTGAAGGACTCCCTCTGGTTCTTCGGGGCGTACGATCGGGTGCAGAACACGATCAAGCAGACCGTGACCGTCGGTCCCGTTGCGGGGCAGCCGGCCGACACCGACAGCACCCGCAACCTCGGTTCGGCCAAGCTGACCTGGATGCTCGGGAGCTCCCACACGCTCGTCGGCAGCTACTTCCAGGATCCCCGCGGCGACACGGGGGCCGTGATCGACGGCGCCCACCCCGTCAACGGCCCTTACGAGACGTTCATCGGCGAGCAGCAGCTCGGGGGCAGCGACTACTCGCTGCGCTACAGCGGTCTCTTCGGGTCGAGCTGGGTCGTGGCCGCGCAGGGAGCGGTCCACCACGAGAAGAACTCGGTCGTGCCGGGACTGCCCGGAGGCGACCAGCCCCAGTACGTCGACTTGACCAACGACGCCCTTCAGTCCGGAGGCTTCGGCCTGATCCAGGAAAAGACGTTCAAGCGCTACCTCGGCGGGGCGTCCGTGACCAAGTACGTCGCCAACCACGAGGTGAAGGGCGGCTTCGAGTACATGGAAGACAAGGCCGACGTCGTCAAGCGGGAATCGGGGGGCCAGCTCGTGACGATCTTCCCGGGGACCCCGACCTCGGGCAACGTCTACCAGCATTTCTACTGGACGACCGTCGGCGCGACAGTCGACAACGCGCCCACGTCGGCGCTGGTCACCGACCCGTTCCACCGCACCTACTCCTTCTACCTCCAGGACAGCTGGACCGTGATGCCCAACCTCACGGTGAACCTCGGCATCCGGTACGACGACGAGCAGATCTACGACCGCGAGGGGGTCCGCCAGGTCAACCTGAACAAGAGCTGGGCCCCGCGCTTCGGATTCACCTGGGATCCGACCCGTGACAGCAAGACCAAGGTCTTCGGCTCCTTCGGCTACTTCTACGAACAGGTTCCGATGGACCTCGTCATCCGCTCGTACAGCTCCGAGCGTCAGGCCGTCATCTACAACTTCGATCCCCTGGCGACGAACCCGGACGTGAACGCGGCCATCGCCTGCTGCTCGTCGAGCGATCCCAACGCCGTGACCAACGGGGGCGGAAAGATCCTGGGCACGCTGAACGACCTGACGGACAACGACGTCCAGGGGCAGTACCTGCGCGAGGGGATCCTCGGGTTCGAGCGCGAGCTCCTGCCGAACATCGCCTTCGGCGCCCGCTACGTCTACCGCGACCTTCCGAGGGTGGTCGAGGACTACCTCTGCATCGACGACGGGACGTACTGCGTCGGCAACCCGACCGAAGACCGCATGACGTACTTGTACGCGCTCGACTACACCAACCTGTTCCTCGCGCCGAAGGCCCAGCGGTATTACCGCGGGTACCAGTTCGACGTGACCAAGCGCTTCTCCGACAACTGGACGATGCTCGCCTCCTACGTCTACTCGACGCTCAAGGGCAACTACGACGGCACCTTCGCCCCCTACACCCAGCCGCGGGGCACGGCCGACCCCAACATTTCCGCCCTCTACGACTACTACGACTTCTTCACCAAGGGGCCCGTTACCGACGGCGTGCCCTACCCGGTCACGGCGAACGGGTATCTCTCGAACGACCGCCGCAGCGTGGTCAAGCTCTCCGGCCTCTACGTCACGCCCTTCAACCTCTCGCTGGGGTTGACCGCCTACTACCAGACGGGCACGCCGATCTCGCGCATCGGGTACTCGGGGGCGTACTCCCGCTACGAGTATTTCCTGACCCCGCGCGGCACCGACGGGCGGGTGCAGTCGAGCTACGACGCCGACCTGCACCTCGGCTATCCGCTTCAGCTCGGGCCGGCCAGCCTCACCTTCCTCGTGGACATCTTCAACATCTTCAACACGCAGCGGGTGATCGCCGTGGATCAGCGGTACAACCTCTCGGAGTTCAGCGATCCCAACTACGTCTGCGGGAGTCAGGCGGGAGGCCCGGGCGGCAATCCCGACCAGGACGCCTGCAACCCGACCTACGGCCAGGCGATCGCCCGCTCGCTGCCGCTGTCGGTGCGGTTCGGGATGAAGCTGGGGTTCTAGGGAGTCGCGGGAGCGGCCGGCAGTCCCAGCGCGGCGGCGAAGAACTCGCTCAGGGCCGCGGCGACGGCGCCCGGCCGCTCCATCGGCGTCAGGTGCCCGGCGCCGGCGATCCGGACTAGGCGAGCGCCCGGGATCGCCGCGGCCATGGCCTCGCGAATCCGCCGGCGGCGTGAGGGCGTCGGCTTCGCCGACGAGGACGAGCGTCGGCACCGAGATGCCCGTGAGGACATCGCGCGCGTCGGGCCGGTCGCGCATGGCGGTCAGGTCCGCGGCGACCGTCTCGGGCTTCTGTCGCAGCATGATCCGCTTGACGCGATCCACGAGGTCCCGGTTCGAAAGCGACTGCGGGCCGAGCAGCCGCGGTAGCATCGCCTCGGCGATCGGCGCGACACCCGCCGAACGCACCGTGGCGATCGCCTCGTCGCGCTTGGCCTTTCCGGTGGCGTCGTCGGCCGAAGCGCGCGTGTCCACGAGGGCGAGCGCGGCCAGATTCGCCGGGCGGCGGCGCACGAGTGCGAGCGACACGTAACCACCCATCGAAAATCCGGCCAGGCCCCCTGCCGCGGGGAGCGCCTCCAGAACCGTCTGAAGGAAGTCGGCGTAGTCTTCGATCCGGCCTTCCGAAGGGGCTACGGTCTCGCCCCGGCCTGGTAGATCTGGCTTCAGGACCCGGAAACGGCCCGCCATTGCGCGCGCGACGCCCGACCACATGGCCCCGTCGAGCGGATAGCCGTGCAACAGCACGACCGGAGCTCCCGCGCCCATCTCGCGCACGTGCGCGGGCTGGCCCTTCCAGACCAGATCCATCGACACCCTCAGCCGACGGCGAGCGCCGTTGCCGAGGCCGTCGCCGAGGCTGGCCGACTCGGACAGGCCGCCGTCGTCCACCACCGCCTTGAGGAGGGCGACCGCGTCGCGGTCCCACCAACTCTTCTGTACGCCCTCGGCCAGGATCTCGAAGGCCGTGTCGACGCGCAGGGCGCCCCGGTAGGCGCGGTCCGTGGTGAGGGCGTCGAAGATGTCGGCGATCGTCACGATCCGGACGGTCATCGGGATCGAGGAGCCCGAGATCCCCTCCGGGTATCCCGAGCCGTCGAGCCGCTCGTGGTGGTGGTAGACGACCGGAAGCGTCTTGCGCATGGTCTTCATCGGGGAGAGCAGGTCGTTGCCGACGACCGGGTGTTCCTCGATGATCGCCCGCTCCTCGGGCGTCAGCGGGCCCGGCTTGCGCAGGACGGCGTCGGGGATCACGATCTTGCCGAGGTCGTGAAAGAGCGCGCCGCGACGCATGTCGTTGCGCGCAAGCGCGTCCAGGCCCATCCGCATCGCGATCCGGTCGGCGTATTCGGCGACTCGGCCGCTGTGGCCGGCGGTGTAGGGGTCGCGGGCGTCGATCGTCTTGGCGAGCGTGAGGATCACGTGCTCGGCGTGCTCGTGCTCGTCGGCGAAGAGCTTGAGCATCACGAGGGCCCGGACGCGGGGCAGGAGCTCCTCCTGGGAGAACGGCTTGGCGATGAAGTCGGTGACGCCCTCGGCCTGCGCCCGCATCTTCTCGGCCGCCGTCGCCATTCCGGTCAGCATCACGACGGGCAGCAGGCGCGTCGCAGGGTCCGCGCGAATCGCCTCGAGCACCTCGTGGCCGCTGCGGTCCGGAAGGTGGAGGTCGAGCAGGACGAGGTCCGGCGGTTCGGCGCGGATCCGGGCCAGGCCGTCCTCGGCGGTGGCCGACTCCTCGACCGCGTACCCGACCGGGCCGAGCAGGCGCCGGAGCAGGCGCCGGACGTACTCGTCGTCTTCGATGACGAGAATGCGGGCGGCGTGTGACTCTGAGAACTGCACTCGATATTGACCGGTCGGCGTTGCACAAAAGTATAGCCGATCGGCGGCGCCGGCCCGCGGCCTCAGGATGCGGAGGGAGTTTTGGCCGGCCGGGGCGTAGGAGCGGGGGCGACCGGCACGCGCTTTCCGGTCTTGTGGCGCTCGTCGCGCGCGATCTCCCCGAGGGCGCGAGAGTCCTGCGGGTTCGGCGAAGTCCGCGGCCTGGGCGTGGGGCCGAGTAGCCGGATCTCTTCCACCTCTTTCTCCGCGATGGAGTAGATCTTTCCGTCCACGGTCGTGAAGACGAAGCGCCCGTCCTTGAGGAAGGGAGGCTCCTTGAGCCGGTAGACCGTCCCGTCCTTGAGGCGCATCCGCGCCGGGACCGTCGCGGGAGGGTCAGCCAGGGCGAGCAGCGACAGGCACAGCGCGACGGTCCTCATGCCGTCCAAGAATACCCGCTCTGCCGGGCGGCAGGAACCCGGCGGCCGCCGCGATGCGTCGCGTCAGCGTCGGGATCGCGGCGCGGTCGAGTTGCCCGGGCGTGAACCAGCGCGCAGATTTCGAATTTCGGATTTCGAATTTCGGATTTGGAGACGGGAGCGCCCGAAGAACCCGGATCTCGAGGCGGCGGTGGACGATGGTGTGCCGCGTCACACGCGGCGCGACGCGCGGATCGAGCGCGACGCCCAGCCTTGCAAGCTCGCGCCGCAGGCGGCTCGTCGCGGCCGCAGGCGTCGCTCCCTCCGCGGAGGGAAACTGCCAGAGGCCGCGAAGGAGCGCGTCGTTTCGGCGGACGAGCAGAGCCGCCCGGCCTCGCACGGCGCAGGCCGCCGCGACATGGACGCGGCGGGCCTTGGGCCGCGCTCTCTTGCGTGGGAAAAGCTCGACGCCGCCGCGCCGCCGCGCCGCGCAGACCCGGGCGAGCGGGCAAACCGCACACGCGGGCCGGCGCGGTGTGCACACGAGCTGGCCGAGGTCCATGAGGGCCGCCGTCACGTCGCCCGGTCGGCCGCGGGCGACCAGGGCTTCGGCGCGCTCTCGAACCGCCTGCGTGTGGGGCCGGCTGCCGGCCGTTCCGTCGATCGCGTACAGGCGCGAGAGGACGCGGGTCACGTTGGCGTCCGCGGCGGGAGCCCTCGCGCCGAAGGCCAGCGAGGCGACCGCCGCGGCGGTGTAGTCCCCGAAACCCGGCAGCGTCCGGAGCGCCTCCGGCTCGCGCGGGAGAAGGCCCGCGTGCCGCCGCATCACCTCGCGCGCCGCCCGCCGGAGGTTGCGCGCGCGAGCGTAGTAGCCGAGGCCCGACCATGCCGCGAGGACCCCATGCTCCGGCGCATCGGCGAGGGCCTCGAGGTCGGGGAAGCGCTCCAGAAAGGCCTCGTAGCGTCCGCGCACGGCAGCGACGGTCGTCTGCTGGAGCATGACCTCCGAGACCCAGATGCGGTAGGGGTCGCGCGTTCCGCGCCACGGGAGCTGCCGCCTTTCGCGGCGGAACCAGGCGAGGAGCTTCGTGCGAACGAGATCGTGCCGGAGCGTGTTCCTCAGGACGCCGTCGTCACGGCTTCGCGTGGGGCGATCCAGTCCGGCTCCTTCATGAGATCCCGGACGAACGTCTTCTCGGTCTCGTCCGGCAGTACCTCGGAGACATGCTTGGCGTAGGCCTCGGGGGAGAGCAGCTCGCCCGTCACCGAATATGTCTTGCCCGCGAACTCGCCGATCGACCGGTGGAACTTCATGTCCGGGGCGACGAGCGGTGGCACGCCCGCCGGCAGCAGGCGGCTGATCGACTCGAGGAGCTTCTCGGTTTCCTGCCGGTACAACTCGCGCGAGAGCTCGTTCAAGTGCGCCTTGTCGGGCTCGGCGGTCTGGCGGGCCTCGTCGTAGCGACCCTTGAGGCCCCAGACGTAGAACCATTCCGCCGACGAGGAGGAGTCCTTGCCGAACAGGTCGTACGCGGTCGACAGCCATTTGTTGACGTATTTCTGGAGGAGCGCGGGCGGAACGCGCCCGGCCTTCACGATGCGCTGCAGTCCCATGTGGCCGGTCCCGAGGTGGAAGCCCTCCTCGCGCAGCATGGGCCCCATCGAGCGGGCGAGCGGAGCGAAGCCGGACGTCGAGAGCATGTTGAGCTGGAACTTGCCGTCGCGGTCCACGAACTCGGTGTAGGTGAAGAAGTCGACCCAGTTGTCCACGTCCACGTTGAACGATCCGAGCAGCCGGTTGTTCTGCCAGGAGCGCCGCTCGAGGAGCTTGCGGGCCTCGATCTTTCCGGTCTCCCCGAAGTCGTTCACGAGCAGGTGGCACATCTGCCAGCCGTGACGCATCTCCTCGACCATGATGCGGCAGCAGCTGTCGGTGTCGTAGTCCGACGGCGACGTCTCGAGCAGGTTGCGCTGCTGCTCGACCGAGGCGAATTCGGTGTCTCCCTGGTAGACGATGAGGTTCAGGAGGGCATCGCGGATCTGCTGATAGGGGATCTGCGTGACCCGCTCCCACTTCCTCTGGCCCCGGAAATCGCCGTACTCGATCTCGTCGGACCGGATGTCGCCGTACTTCGCCTCGAAGTGATAGTCCGCGTGCCTGGGCAGGACGAGACCGATGTCCCCCTGCCACGCGCGGAAGGCGTCGATCCAGTCGTCGAAGGTCGCGATCTTCTTCATCAATCCCCCGAAACTCGTATCATACCGGGATTATGCCGGCCGAGATCGACTGGGAGGGGCTGGTCGTGGCCTTCGAGAACCGCTCCCACAAGATCACGCATTTCTTCGACCGCGAGACCGGGGACGTCGTCCAGGTCTTGGATCGGGACGCCGAACGGCATGCGTCGCTCGCGGGCGACCCGCGCTACGCGGCGCTGCCCCGGGACGGCGGCGAGCGATCGCGGGGCGACCTCGAAGAGTTCGCCGCCCACTGCGAGGACCCGGCGTGCCGCCGGGACCTCGAGGCCGCCCTCGCCTCCTCGGACGCCGCGGCGTCCTTCCGGGCGGCGCTGCTCAAGCATCCGAAGGAGGAGACCCACTTCTTCCAGTTCAAGGAGCGACGGGCGAGGGAGCGCGCCGTCGAGTGGATCAAGGAGAAGGGGATCGCCCGGTGAGTCGGGACGGCGCGCTCTCCAGGATTAAACTCCCGAATCGCGCCGGCACGTGGAAGTCCGGCGGATCGGAGAAGGTCGGCGACCAGGCCGAGTACTCGTCCTTCTCGCTTCGGTCGATCCGGTAGAAGTTGGCGCGCCAGCGCCGGGGGATGGCTCCGGCGCAGAGCGTGCCGAGCGGGATCCGGAGGCTCGCCGACCAGCGGCGCGGGCCGCGGCTCACGCGGGCCTCGAATCCGTCGCAGTCCCACGCGGTTTCGACCTGCATCGTCGCTCGGCCGAGGTCCGGCGAGAGGATGCGCGCGTCGAAGAGCGCTCCCAGCGGGTTGACTTCGAATTCGTAGTAGAGCCTGGCCGGGTCTTCCGGTGAGAGAAAAACCTCGAAGACGTCCTCCTCCCAGAGGGGAGCGTCCCGGCGCGTGTGAGTGGCGACGACGCCGTCGTCCCGGCCGTCGAATCGGACGCAGAGCCGCTCGCCGCGCTGTCCGACGCGCACGGCAGTGGAGAGCCGGGGCCGCTCCCCAGTCCGGGCATCACTCAGGTGCAGCGCGGGCAGCGCGACGAGCCGGTCCGTCGCAGAGAGCACGGAGACCGGGAGATCGGGAAGCTGGCCGGGCATGCGAGACACGGCTTTGACCGATCCCGTCATTTGAGCATCCAGGCCCGGAAGAGGTTGAAACCGAGGTAGATGTTGCTGGGCGACCGGCCGTTGGGAACCGCCTGGATGTACTCGTCCACCGTGGTCTGCCGCTGATTGCCGGCGAAGAAGGCGAACCGGTGCCGCAGGAGCGACTTCTCCACGGTAACGCTCCAACCCACGCCGTTGGAGTTGACCTTCGAGAGACTGGGTATGACCTCACCGTGAATCGTAATCGAGTGCGTTATGGCGATCGAGGCGGCGATCGGGACGTTGAAGACGTTCTCGTAGAGTCCCGAGCATCGATAGGGATTCCGCTGATCGGGAAAGAATTGGCACGACTGGTCGCCCGCAACGGGAGAGGGGAGGAAGACCGGGAAACCGTTCGTCCGCTGGAGGTACGTCGGCACGGCCGTGATTCGGGCATATTTCCCGAACGAGTACGCGAGAATGACCTGCGCGAAGAAACTCGATTTCGGGCTCGCCACCCCCGGCTGCGTGCGCCAGTCTTCGCCGACGCGGAGCGACGAGGCGAATCCACCGGCTCGGGGCAGCTCGTACTGGGCCGAGGCCTCGTACGTGTTGAGATCCGAGGAGCGGTAGAGGCCGGCGTTCAGGTTCTTGATCGGTGCATACCAGAGGCCGAAGCCCCACGTGTTGCCGCTGTCGAGCGTGAAGAAGTTGTTGATGTCGCCCTCTTGAATACGCTGGACGAACCGGTGGGTGACGAGGAACGTGAGCGTTCCGTCCCTCGGCGCCTCGACCGACGGCAGGTTGATGATGACGTTCGCCTCGATCGGCCGAAAAGCCACCGGCTCCTTGAGGCTCTCCAGGGGCGAGGTCGCGGCTTCCGGGGCGGGGGTGGGGCTCGGCGTCGGCCCCGGCGTCGGCGCCGGGTCTTGAGCCGATAGGACGAAGGGGACGGCAAGCGAGAGGGAGAGGACTACCCGACGAAAAGCCGTCATGCGCATGCGTTTGTTCCTCCCGTCAAACACGAGCTTACGGGATAGGTCGTCGGGCCGTCGCGCGGCCTCACGAACCCTTCAGGTTGCGGCCGGGCCGTCGAGAACCTCGCGGACCTTCCGGGCGAGCGCCTCCGGCGTGAACGGCTTGGAGAGAAACGCCGTTCCGTGCGGGAGGATGCCCTGCTGGTTCATCGCCGCGTCGGTGTAGCCCGACATGTAGAGGACCCTCATGCGGGGGCGGCTGGCCGCGAGCACGCGCGCGAGCTCGCGGCCGTTCATGCCGGGCATGATCACGTCTGTCAGCATGAGCTCGATCGAGGCCTCGTGGCGCTTCGAGATCGCGATCGCCTCGGCCGGGCCCGCGGCCGAGAGAACCCGGTAGCCCTTCAGGCGCAGGAGCTTCTCGACCAGCCGCCGCAGCTCGGGCTCGTCTTCGACGAGGAGCACCGATTCCGTCCCCGGCTCCGCCGCCCGGACCGGAGGGGGAGGCTGGCGCTCCTCGAGGGGTTCTTCGCACCGCGGCAGGTAGATCTTGAACGTCGTGCCGTGCCCGGGCTCGCTGTACACCCAGATGGACCCGCCGCTCTGTTTCACGATGCCGTAGGTCGTCGAGAGGCCGAGTCCCGTGCCCTTGCCGTGCTCCTTGGTCGTGAAGAACGGCTCGAAGAGGCGCGCCTGCAGCTCGGCGTCCATGCCGACGCCGGTGTCGGAGACCGCCAGCATCACGTGCGGGCCGGGTGGATGGAGGCGTAGTGGCCGGCGAATTTCTCGTCGAGCTCGACGTTGGCGGTCTCGAGCGTCAGCCGCCCGCCGCGGGGCATCGCGTCGCGGGCGTTGACGACGAGGTTCAGGATCGCCTGCTCGATCTGCCCGGGGTCCGCCCGGGTCCTCCACAGCTCGGGATCGAGCGCGGTCGCAAGCTCGACGTCCTCGCCGATGACCCGCCGCAACATGCGTTCCATCCCGCTGATGACCGCGTTCAGGTCGAGCACGCGCGGCTCGAGGACCTGGCGGCGGCTGAACGCGAGCAATTGCTGGGTCAGGGCGGCGGCCCGGCTGCCGGCCTGCCGGATCTCCTCGGCGCTTTCGCGGCGCGGGTCGCCCTCCGGAAGCTGCGAGAGCAGCAGTTCGCTGTATCCGGTGACGGCGGTCAGGAGGTTGTTGAAATCGTGGGCGATGCCGCCCGCAAGCCTTCCGATGGCCTCCATCTTCTGGGACTGGAGGAGCTGCTCTTCGAGCCTGCGGCGCTCGGTCATGTCGAAGACCGTGCCGAGCACGACCTCCTCCGCCTCGTCCTCGGAATGGAGGAGCGAGACGTTCTCGACGACCCAGACGAGGCTGCCGTCCTTGCGACGCGCCTGGTTCTCGAAGTTCACGAGGCTGCCTTCGCGGCGCAGGCGCTCGAGGAACTGCTCACGGGCCTCCGGGCTGGCGTGAAACGCCAGGCCGGGCTGGGCCATGGCCTCGGCGGGGGAGGCATAGCCCATCATCTGCGCGAAGGCGCGGTTGCACTCCAGGAGGCGCCCGTCCAGAGTCGAGCGGTAGACCCCGGCGAGGTTGCGCTCGAAGAGGAGCCTGTACCGCTCCTCGGATTCGCGAATCTCGGCCTCCATGCGCTTGCGGCCGGTGATGTCGCGCAACACCGCCTGGAAGCCCGGCTGGCCCTCGAACTCGACGGGCGTCACGCGCAGCTCGACTGCGAACGTCGTGCCATCGCCGCGCAGGCCGATCGCCTCGTACAGCTCGGGCGCCGGCCGGCCCGCGATGCGGTGCTGCACGATCTCCTCGACCTGTTTCCGCGATCCGGGCGCGAAGAAGACGGTGACCGGCACGCCGATCAGCGGCTTCTGGTAGCCGAACATCTCGACGCAGGCGGGGTTGGCGTAGGCGACCCGCCCCTTGACCTTGACGGCGACGGCCTCCTGGGTCTGCTCGAGCAGGACCCGGTAGCGCGCGTCCCGGACCGCCATGTCCCGGAAGTGGCGCGCCCTGAGCGTGCGCTGCCAGGAGACCCCGGCCCCCACGAGCCCGGCGAAGAGGCCCGCGGCGCCGCAGACGATCCAGAACGCCTGCCGCCGCGACTCCGCCAGCGCTTCGGCGAGGTCCACCTCGATCACGATCGCCCAGCCGATCTCGGGAATGCGGCGGGTGGCGGCGAGCACCGTGTGGCCGCGGCCGTCGGAGAACTCGCCCGCTGCGCGCTGGGCGCCGAGCGCGGCGGCCGCGAACGTGGAGCGGTCCGCAGCCGGCAGCCGGAAGGCCGCGCCGGCCTCTCCGAGAGAGGCGGGAGCT
Source organism: uncultured Acidobacteriota bacterium (assembly GCA_963724465.1). Taxonomy (GTDB): domain Bacteria; phylum Acidobacteriota; class Thermoanaerobaculia; order UBA5066; family Gp7-AA6; genus DAHUXD01. Next base: position 22,481 of record CAVRUT010000015.1, read on the forward strand.
ACGACGAGAAGGCGGTCGGCCTCGGGGACCACGACGAAGAGGCGTTCAAGGGTGCGTGGGCCCGAGGCGGGAAAGAGAGCCGTGAAGGCGCGGCCGGCGTCCACGACCAGAAAGACCGCGCCGGCGGCCGCCCCCGACTCCTCCAGGATGGGCTCGGCGATTTCGAGGTTGAGAGCGTCCGAGCCGGCCGGGTCCGAACGCAGGAGTAACGAATGGTTCGCCGCGCGCCGTGCCGGGCCGAGAACGTCCGCTAAGGTTGCTCCGTTGCCGGTCGCGACGAGGACGTTTCCCGAGCGATCCGTCACTGCGGCGAACCCGCCCGGCTCGGTCTCGGCGGCTTCGTCGAGGGCCCGGCGCGCCGGGGGCACCGGATCCGGCGCTCCGCGTGGTCCGCCGGGCCCCCTCGTGACGAGCGCCCGGACGCTTTCGAGCCGGCCGAGCAGGTGGACTTCGTCGCGCCACTGGCGCAACGCGCGGTCCACGAGGGCGTGGCGGTCGTCGGCCGCGCGCGCGAGCCGGGACTCCCAGTGGGCGCGAGTCGTCCGATTCTCGTGGCGGATCGCGAGGGCCGCGGCGAGGGCGAGCGCGATCCCGGTCGCGAGCCAGGCGGCGAGGAGCCAGCCCGGCAGTGCCTCGGGCTCGGGGTTGCGCGTGTTGGTGGGCGTCTCCGTCATCGCTGCGGGTCGAGTCAGGCGCGCAGGAGGCCGGCGCCCCAGTGCAGGCCGGCGCCGAGGGCCGTGAAGCCGACGAGGTCTCCGGGCCGGATGCGGCCGGCGGCCTTCGCTTCGTGAAAGACGAGCGGCAGCGTGGCCGCGGTCGTGTTGCCGTATTTCTGGATGTTGTGGAAGACCTGCGCGTCCGAAAGGCCCAGGTTCTTCTGCACCGCTTCGTTGATTCGCAGGTTCGCCTGGTGCATGAGCAGGAGCGAAAGCTCCGGAAGCCCCAGGCCGTGGAGCGCCAGGGCCTCGCGCACGATCTCGGGCATCGCCGTCGTCGCCAGGCGGAAAACCTGGCGCCCTTCGACGATCGGGATCGTCCGGTTGTCGGCGAACATTTCCGGCGAAAAGTACGGAAAGCTCGCGGATCCGCCGCCCGGAACGTACAGCTTGTCCCAGTGCGCTCCGTCGGTGCGCATGAGAAATCCCAGGAATCCGCGGTCGTCGTCGGCGGCACTGGCTTCGAGAACGAAGGCTCCGGCGCCGTCGCCGAAGATCACGGCCCGATCGCGGTGGGCCGTGCCCCACGCCCGCGCCTCGGGCGAGACGGGTCCGTCCGACTCGCCGAAGAGCACGTCCCACTCCGCGTCGCTCCAGGGAAAGAGGCTCGCGTGGCACTCGGCCCCCACGAGCAGGACCCGCCGCGCCGAGCCGGAGCGGATGAACGCGTCGCTGACGTGCAGCCCCGAGAGAAATCCGGCGCACTGCATCCGGAGGTCGATCGCGTGAGTCCGGTCGAGCCCGAGGGCCCGGGCCAGGAGCCCGCCGTTTCCCGGAAAGTAGTGGTCGGGCGTCATCGTGGCAAAGACGATGAGGTCGAGATCGCCGGACTCGAGGCCCGCATCGGCGAGGGCGCGGCGGGCGGCCTCGGCGCCGAGCACCGAGGAAGACTGGCCCCGGCGGGCGAAGCGGCGTTCGCCGATGCCCGTCCGCTGCCGGATCCACTCGTCGGTCGTGTCCATGAGCAGCGAGAGGCGCTCGTTGGTGACGACGCCTTCCGGCACGAACATGCCGGAGCCGCGAACGACCGTGCGAACGGGGGGCACGGCTCCGATCTTACCGGAGGGGCCCTACTGGAGAGGCGTCAGATCGATGTCGCCCGTGACGGTGTCGACCGCGGCGGCCCAGCCGAAGACGTTCATGCCGTCGGCCACGTCGAGGCGAACGCGGCCCGCGGCCTGGTTCGACACGCCGAGCTCGGCGAAAACCGGGCCCACGACCGCGGCAGCGTGGTCGCCCAGGCTCACCGTCAGGGTCCCCGCGGGGGCGCCGTCGGCGCGGAAGCCGGCGACGGTCGCGGAGCCAGACGTCCCGGCGTTGTAGAGGAGCAGGAGGCCGGTCCGCGTGGCCGTCTGCGGCAGACCGATGGCGAAAGCGGACTTGCCCGCGGTCAATCCGGCCGCGGCATCCAGGGCGCTGGCGAAGGTGCCGTAGTCGCCCGCCGCGACCTGGGTCGCGACCCGGACCGAGGCCGCGATGGGCGAGCTCGCGGAAAGCACGAGCGCGCCCTGGCCGGCGGAGACCTGGAAGAGGGCCGAAAGGACGTCGGCGATCGCACGGGTCTCCAGGGGCGCGAGAGCCGGGGAGAGCGTCGCCGTGATCGGCGCCGCGCCGATCCCGTAGAACGTGAGGGTGACGTCGGCGCTCCCGTCCGCGCTCGCGTTCGAGAGGTAGAGATCCGAGACGAAGCTCCGGTCCCCGTTCGGAAACGAGCCGACCCAGGGCAGGACCGCCCCCGTCGTCGCCGCCGCGGGCAGCGACGGCAGCACGTCGGTGGTTCCGCCGTCGAAGACGAGGACCGAGGCCTGCAGCGTTCCGTCCGTGACCGCGACCCGCACGGCGTCGCCGGGCTCGGGCGGAACCTCGGTGGCGGGGCCGAACGCCGACGCCGCCGGGTTGAAGGAGAGGGAGGCGTTCTTGGCGACGTCGACGTCGCGCCGGCCGCGCACCGTGCCGTCCGGGGCGTAAAGGGTCAGCGTCGCCCTGGCGTCGACCAGCGAATACAGGTTCAGGATCGAGAGTTCGGAGCTCGAGGCTCCCGTGAAGAGAGTCGTGGTGGAGTCCTTGAGGAGCGAGGTCGTCGCCGAGAGGGCGGGGAAGAGGTAGCCGAAGGTGCCCCCGTCCGGCAGAACGCGCACAGATCGCACGGTGGCCGTGAGGTCGTCGGTGTTGCTGGTGGTCGCGCCGAGGCGCACCGGTCCGTTCAAGAGCGTGGAGGTGCCGGCGAGGTCCCCGAAGGCGTCCGCGATCAGGCTCGTGGCGCTTGCCGCGAGCGTGAAGGAAAAGCGGGGGGTGGGAGACGCCGGGGAGTAGAGGTAGAAAGCCTGGCCCGTGAGCGACGCCGTGCCGCGATTGCCGACCGTCACGTCGATGCGGACCTTCGAGTCCGCGGCGCCCGCGAGGCTCGTCGCCATCGGGACGGACTGGTCCGTGGCGCTCCCCACTCCCTGGAGGTTGAGGGCGGCGAGCTTGGCATCGGTCCCGATCCAGACGCGACCCCCCAAGACCGTGATGCCGTACGCGTTCGAGGACGGGAAGGTGGTCGTCAGCAGACCGGGCGTCGTTCCGGGACTGGTGACCGTGAATTCCGTGGCGGAGATCGTCGTGGGCGCCGACGTGAAGTCGTAGACCTGCGCGGCCGGCAGGGTCGTCGTCCGCACGCTCACCGCGCGCGCCGAAACGCTGCTCCCGACGTCGAGCGTCTCGGCCTGGATCGTCGTGACCTGCGAGACCGCGGCCTGGTTGGGGTCGAGGACGGTCAAGGTGGAGGTCGAGGCAATCGACGTGATGTAGAGCCGGCCCTGGAAGATGTCGAAGTGAATCGGGGCGGTGATGTTGGCGTAGCTGTAGAGCTTTCCTTCCGCGGGATCGAAACGGTCCAGCGCGGTTGGCGGAGCGCTGCGTGATCCAGAGCGAGCCGTTCTGATCGAGCTCGATCTGGGCCGGGAAGAGGCGCCCTGCCGTCAGCGGGAAGAAAGTCCAGGAGGTCTCCGTCGCCGCGCCGGGCACCCACCTCACGATGCGGTTGTCTCCGAAGTCCGCCAGCCAGAAGGTGCCGTCCGGGTCCACGACCATGTCCGCGTAGGCGTAGGTCTTCGGGGACCTGTAGTTGATGACCTGCAGTGTGTCGAGGTTGAGCGACTGCAGGACGGCGCCGCTCTGCGGCAGCCACACGGTCCCGTCGGGGGCGCGGTAGAAGGCGGCGGGAATCGTTCCCGGGACCACCCACTCCGTGAGGGCGTTCGTTGTCGTGTCCAGCTTCGCGTAGGCGCAGGTCCCGGACGGGATCTGGCTCTGGCCGCTCTCGATGAACCACACCACGTCGCCGTCGAGCTGGAAGTCGACCGGGTTGGCGCCGAGCTGGTCGCTCGGCCGGATCTGCCACTGCCGGATGACGCCGTCCTTGAGCCGCGCGATGATGTCGGCCGAGGACTCGAGGAACCAGACGGCGCCGTCGGCCGCGACCTGGACCTTCACGCCGTTGACCCGGGCGCTGTTCTGCGTCGGGAAGAGGACGCCTTCGGGCACGGTGGTCGTCGTCTGCGCCCGGACGGCGGCGCAGGCCCCGAGCAGGCAGGCGGACAACGTGAGGAGGCGGCGCTTCATGCGGTCGGCCGATGATAACGCACGGGGACGCCGCGGCATTTCTGGACGCGCCGCGGCGTTATCGTGTCGGCTGGAGCCAGCGATGACTGCACTCTCGCCCCTCGCCGAAACCCTCGCGCGCCGCACTGCGCCGGCCGCGCCGGAGCTGACCGAGCGCCTTCTCGACGGGCGGCTGCGCTGCCATGCTTGCGGCCACCGCTGCCCCATCCCGGAAGGCCGGGAGGGCGTCTGCCGTGTGCGGTTCAATCGGGGCGGCATCCTCCAAGCGCCGCGCGGTTACGTGGGTGCTCTCCAGTGCGACCCGATCGAGAAGAAGCCGTTCTTCCACGCCCTGCCCGGATCGGACGCGCTGTCGTTCGGCATGCTCGGCTGCGACCTGCACTGCGCCTACTGCCAGAACTGGTTCACGTCGCAGTCGATCCGAGACCCGGAGGCGATCGGCGCGCCCCGGGACGTGTCGGCCGAGGAGCTCGCTGAGGCGGCGGTTTCGAGCGGCGCTCCGACCGTCGTGTCGACGTACAACGAGCCGCTGATCACGTCCGAATGGGCGGTGGAGGTCTTCCGCGCGGCGCGCGGCAGGGGCCTGCGCACCGGCTACGTCTCCAACGGCAACGGCACGCCCCGCGTTCTCGACTACATCCGGCCCTGGGTCGACTTCTACAAGGTGGACCTGAAGTCGATGGACGACAGGCACTACCGCGAGCTCGGCGGCGTCCTCCAGAACGTTCTCGACACGATCGCGGGCATCCACGAGCGGGGCATCTGGCTCGAGGTCCTGACGCTGACGATACCCGGCTTCAACGACTCCGAAGAGGAGCTCGTCCGGGCGGCCGAGTTCATCGCGTCCATCTCGCGCGACATCCCGTGGCACGTGACGGCGTTCCATCCCGACTACAAGATGACCGACCGTGGCTCGACGCCGGTCGAGACCCTGCTCAGGGCCTGCGAGATCGGCGCCGCCGAGGGGCTGCGGTACGTCTACGCCGGAAACATCCCGGGCAGAGTCGGGAAGTGGGAGAACACGCGCTGCCCCGGTTGCGCCGAGACGGTGATCGAGCGCCGCGGCTTCCGCGTCCTGGCCAACCGGCTCGTCGGCGGGGCCTGCCCGCGCTGCGCCGCGCCGATCGCGGGGAGGTGGGACGCCTCCCTCGAGGGGACGAGCCGCACGCGAGGGATTCCGCTCCCCGTGATCTGAGGGGATTCGCTGATACCCTGCCGGCGTGATTGCCGGGCAAGCGACGGCAGAGGGCACCGCCCGCTTCGGGCAGCGCGCGGGCGCGGCAACCGGACACTTCCGCGCCGCGATGGGACTCTCGCTTTCTTCCCTCGGCCTCGGCACCTACCTCGGTGGCGAAGACGCGGCCACCGACGCGGGCTACGAGGCGTGTGTAGCCGCCGGGCTCGAGGCGGGGATCAACGTGTTCGACACAGCGATCAACTACCGTGGCCAGAAGAGCGAGCGGGCGGTCGGCCGCGCCCTCGCGAAGGCTCTTGCTGAGGACCGGGTGCGGCGGGACGAGGTGTTCGTCTCCACCAAGGGCGGCTACCTTCCGCACGACGCGGACGACCCGCGCACGCCACGGGCTTACGTCCGAGAGTGTTTCCTCGCGTCCGGGCTCGCGCCGGAGGAGGAGATTGCGCAGGGCTGTCACTGCATGGCGCCGGCGTACCTGCGCGACCAGGTCGCGCGCAGCAGAGAGAACCTCGGGCTCGAGACGATCGACCTCTACTACCTCCACAACGTCGAGACGCAGCTCGGGGCGGTCGGCCGCGACGTCTTCCGCCGGAGGCTTCTCCTGGCGATCGGAGCCCTCGAGGCGGAGGCCGCCGGCGGCAGGATCGTGGCCTGGGGCCTGGCGACCTGGGACGGCCTGCGTGTGCCGCCCGACCACCCCGAGCATCTCTCGATGCTCGACGTGAAGGCCGCCGCCGAGGAAGTGGCGGGAGGCGGCCACCACTTTCGGGCCGTGCAGCTGCCCTCGAACCTCGCGATGGCCCAGGCCCTGGTGTACCGGTCCCAAGAGATCGTGGGCGGCCGCCTGCCCGCTCTGGCGGCAGCCGGAGCGCTCCGGATCGCGGCCTTCGGCTCCGGCTCGATCCTGCAGGGACGCCTGGCGGGCTACGACTTTCCCGAGGAGGTGGCCGAGGCTTTTCCGGAGGCCCGGAGTTGCGCCCTGCAGGCCCTCCAGTTCGCTCGCTCGGCGCCGGGCCTCACGACGGCCCTGGTCGGCGTCTCGAGCCCTGAGCACGCCGCCGAGGACTTCGCCCTGGCAAAGGTGCCTCCCGCCGAGCCCGGTCGGGTGCTGGGGCTCTTTACCTAAAGCCTTTGAGCCCCGTACGTTGGGGCCGAAAGAGTCCTTTTTGCGGGGTCGGGTGCTTTTCTCTTCCGTTTCGTCGTAGAATGGGCCGTTCCCGCCCGGACCCAGAGTCAGCGCGGCGGGGGTTTGGGAGTTCATGTCGGAAGATCCCTTGATCCCGGAAAGTCTTGCGTCCGTCTCGGTTCAAACTGAGACCCCCTCTTCCGCGGAAGGCCCGGCGCCCGACGGGCGCGAAAGGCCTCACCGACGCCGTCGTCGGCGCCGCCGTCGCGGCGGCCGCGGCGGGCAGAACGGGGCAGGCGCCGGCGTTGCAGGCTTCGAACGGCCCGAGGACGTGTCGGCGACGGGCCCCGAGCGGCCTGCCGAAGGCGTCCTTTACGTCCCGCCCAAGGAGAGCGCGCCCGGCGTCCTGGTTTCCGCCCGCGCGAACTACCTGCCCTCGCCCAAAGACCCGGTCGTTCCTCGCGAGCTGATCAACCGCGAGAGCCTGGAGGCCGGCGCATACATCTCGGGCTTCGCCGCCGACGGCGCCCGCCCGGTCCTGCGCCGCATCGAGACCGTCGAGGGTCTCGAGCCGGGGGCCTTCCGGCAGCGGCCGGCGTTCAACGAGCTCGTTTCGATCGACCCGAACTCCCGCATGAAGCTCGAGACCGAGCCGGACGAGATGTGCGGCCGGGTCGTGGACCTCCTCGCGCCGATCGGCCGCGGCCAGCGGTGCCTGATCGTGGCGCCGCCCAAGGCGGGCAAGACGACGCTCTTGAAACGCATGGCCCACGCCGTCGAGGTCAACGACCCCGACGTGCACGTCATCGTGCTCCTGATCGACGAGCGCCCCGAGGAGATCACGGACTTCCGTCGCAGCGTCACGCGCGGCGAGGTGATCGCCTCCTCGGCCGACCTCTCCGCCGAGAACCACATCGCGGTCGCCGAGATCGTGGCGGAGCGGGCGCGGCGCCTGATCGAGTGCGGCAAGCACGTGATCATCTTCCTCGACTCGATCACGCGCATGGCCCGCGCATACAACCACATGCAGAAGGGCGGCGGCAAGATCATGTCGGGAGGCATCGACGCCCGGACCATGGAGAAGCCGCGCCGGTTCTTCGGCGCCGCACGAAACGCCGAGGGAGGCGGCTCCTTGACGATCGTCGCCACCGCTCTCGTGGACACGGGCTCGCGGATGGACGAGATCATCTTCCAGGAGTTCAAGGGCACCGGAAACACCGAGCTCGTGCTCGACCGGGACCTCTTCAACCGGCGCATCTTCCCGTGCATCAACATTCCGCAGTCGGGAACGCGCAAGGAAGAGAAGCTCTACGGTCCGGAGGACCTGCCGAAGATCGTCAAGCTCCGCCGGGCCCTGGCCGCCGTGGACAAGATCCAGGCGATGGAGCTGGTGCTCGGAAGGCTCTCCAAGTTCCAGACCAACTCCGACTTCTTGAAATCGTTCTAGGCCGTCGCTCGCTGCTGCGTTCGGGGTCTGCGCCTGAGGCGCACCGGCGTCCGGCTCGCCCGGATGCGGGCTCGACCGGACGCCTGACCCCTCCCCTCGCGCTCGCGTGCGGCTATGAGCCCCACGGCTGAAGAATCGGCGGCACGGCGGGAGCCGGTGCGCCGTCAGGCGCAGATCCCGAGCAAGCGGAGGCGACGGACTAACGCCGCCGGCTCTTCCGCTTCGTCCGGCCGAAGCTTTCGCTCTCGCTGAGCGGCTTCGGCTTGGGCGCCTGGCGGCGCGGTTCGGGCCTCGAGCGAAAGCCCGCATGGGCCCGCGGCGCCTGCGCCACGCGGCCCGACCGGAAGAGGCTCTCGGGGGGCCACTCGACCGGGATCTTCCGGCCGATCCGCTTCTCGATCGCGTCGAGCGAGAAGACGTAGTCGTCGCACGCGAACGAGACCGCGGTTCCGAGCGCACCTGCCCTGCCGGTGCGGCCGATTCGGTGGACGTAGTCCTCGGAGTCCTCCGGAAGGTCGTAGTTGATGACGTGCGACACGCCCTCGATGTGGAGACCCCGCGAGGCGACGTCCGTCGCGACGAGCACCGCGAGCCGGCCGTCCTTGAACTCCTCGAGCATCTTGAGGCGCCGGTCCTGGGGGACGTTGCCGGCGAGCGCACGCGTCGGGTAGCCGTTGGCCGAGAGCCCCCGCACCAGGTCGGCCGCCGTCGTGCGGCGGTTGACGAAGATGAGGACGCGGCTCCCGCCCTCCTTCTCGAGCAGACCGAGCAGAAGGCGAAACTTCTCGATCGAGGAGACGTGGTAGAGCACCTCGGTGATGCCGTGGGCGAGGACGCGCTCGGGCTCGATCTCGACCTTCTCGGCGTTGTTGGTGTGCTCGTAGGCGAGCTCCATGACACGGATCGACAGCGTGGCCGAGAAGAGCATCGTCTGCCGGCGATGGTACGGCGGGCAGCGGCGCAGGATCCGGCGAAGGTCGCGGATGAAGCCCATGTCGAACATCCGGTCGGCCTCGTCGATGACCAGGATCTCGACGTGGCGAAAGGAGACCGCCCCCTGCTGCTCGTAGTCGAGTAGCCGACCCGGCGTGCCTACGAGCACGTCGGGGACCCGTTTCACGGCGTCGCGCTGGAGCCGGTAGTCGATGCCGCCGAAGACGGCGAGCGTCGTCAGCCCCGTGTGCCGGCCGAGGATCTCCGCGTCCGCGCGAATCTGGGCGACCAGCTCGCGCGTGGGCGCGACGATGAGGGCGCGGGGGCCGTGGCCTGCGACCGACGGCTTCTGCAGGAGCCGGGCGAAGATCGTGATCAGGAAGGCGGCGGTCTTGCCGGTGCCGGTCTGGGCCTGGCCCGCGACGTCCCGGCCCGCGAGCGCGATCGGCAGGGTCTTGGCCTGGATCGGCGTCGCGAAGACGAAACCCGCCTCGGCGATGCCCCAACGGACCTCGTCCGGCATCGGGTATTCCGAGAGGAGCGTGTCGGTCAGGTGATGTTCCGAGGTGGGCGCGGTCATGAAAGCCGGGGTGAGTGTATCGCAGAGGCAGGGGGCAGGCTAACGAATGCGGCGGCCCCAATCCCCCACCAGAGGCTTGCCCGTCGCCGCTGCGAGGGCTTCCCCGATGGCCCGCTTTTCCCTCGGCCCCGCGGCTCCCGCCAGCGGATGCAGCCGGCCGCCGGCCCGCGCCGCCAGACGGGTGACGGCCCACGTCCACCAGGGGGGCAGGGGCCAGACGGTCTCGCGCCAGCATTCGAGCTCGCGCGTCGCGATCCGCTCGATGCGCGTTCTCTCGAAGACCGTCGTCCGCAATGTGATTTCCTCGGGCCCGACCTCGATCGTTTCCTCGGCGAAGGCGAGGGCCGCGAGGCCGACGAGAGCCAGCGGCGCGGACACGAGGACGGCGAGGGTCAGGAAAAGCAGCACCGGGAGCGGCAGGTCGCCGAAGTCGCCCCTGCGCAGGGTCGCCTCCCAGGCGCCGCCGAGCCGCAGGGAGCCGAGCAGGGCCGCCCCCGCTACGGCGGCGGCGATCGCCATCATCCGGAGGCGCCAGCGCCGGTCGCCGGCCAGAGCCGGGATGGCCACCGTCACGCCGCCCGCCCGGGGCGTGATCGTGACCCGCGGGCCTTTACCGTTCGACAACACCCCGATTGTATGATCCGGGTTCTCCGGTGGACGCCGGGCTTGAGGAGGGATGGTCGTGGTGAAGAAGAAGAAGAAGGCGGCGAAGAAGGCGGCTAAAAAGGCGGAGAAGAAGGCGAAAAAGGCGAAGAAGGCCGCGAGGAAGGCGGCCAAGAAGGCTGCAAAGAAGGCGACGAGGAAGGCCGCGGCGACCGCGCCGCGCAAGAAGACGGCCGCGGCGCCGAAGAAGGCCGCCCCGAAGCCGGCGGCAAGGCCGGCCCCGGCCGTCAAGAAGGCGCCGCGCCCGGCCTCCGCGGGCAAGGCTTCTCCGGCCGCAGCCGCCCCGAAGGCCGCCGCCGCCTCGGCCGCGGGGGAGGCCTACGGACGCGAGAGCTGGCGCGAAGAGGAGCTCTCCGCAGCCGAGATCGAGGCCGAGGTCCCGGAGCTCGACGAGATCGAGTCCGAGCTCGAGGAGCCCGCCCTCGGAGCGGAAGGCGAGGACGAGGAGACCGAATGGTGAGTCCTTCGACCCCACGAGGGAGTAAGATGAGATCGTCGTAGCTGCCATTGCCGGGCTCTTGCTCGGCTCGCGAGAAGAAGGTCCCGAGAAATCGGGACCTTCGCATTCTCGGGGCACGGAATCGTGAATCGAGAGCTCACGGCTTGCGTGTGATCGGGGCGGGCCGCCGGTTCTTGTTGAGGTTCACGTAGGTCACTTCCGCTTCCGTCACTTTGACACGGTTGCCGACGCCCTCGCCCGGCTGCGAGAAGACCTCCACCGAGATCGTGATCGAAGTGCGGCCGATGCGCACGAGGCGCGTGTACAGCGACACGAGGTCGCCCACGTACACCGGCTCGTGAAAGACGACCTCCCGCATGGCGACGGTCACGAGGAAGTCGGCGCCCTGGCGCTTCGCCTCGACGGCTCCGGCCTGGTCGATGTAGGACAGGATCACTCCGCCGAAGATCGTGCCGTGCGCGTTGGTGTCCTTGGGCATCATGATCACGCGGATGGAGGGCTCGCGCCCGTCTGCGCCTTCGATCGGGACCGGGTCGCTCAAAAGCCGCCGCCCTTCTTCGGGATGCGCGGAGGCCCGTAGAGTGTCGAGATCCGCACCGCCGTGCCGTCGGTCAGGTTGATCGTCAGCATGCCGTCGCGGAAGTAGTAGGTCCAGATCTCGTGCCGCGAGTCCCGGCCTTCGGTTCCGACCGCGAAGGAAGGCTTGCCGAGGGCCGCGACGATCTTTTCCGAGCCGAGGCCGGGGTCGATCTTCGTGCGCGCGTCGGTCATGCTGCCGGGGGCGAGTTGCGAACCGACGCCCGCGATCTCCCGGGCCTGCTCGAGCTCCCGGCCTTCCCACCACCGCGGCAGCCAGAGGGCGGCGGCGAGGACGGCTGGCACGACGACGACGGCCGCGAGCAGGCGGCGGCGGGTCTTTTGCTCGGCGTCCATCAGCAGACGAAGGTTCCGGAGTGCCCCAGCAAGCGTCGGACCGACCGTTCGAGCTCGCGGGCCCTGCCCACGAGCTCGCGCGACGTGCCGCCGCGCGTCGGAAGCTTCTCGGCCCGGGCGGCGACCTCCTCGAGGGCGGCCCGCGCCTCGGAGGCGTCGGACTCCCGGGCGAACGCCTCCTCGCCGGAGAGGGCCCCGGCCAGCCGCGCCGGGACGGACACCGCGGCCTTTCGCAGGAGGCGCGCCTCCTCGGGATCGCGCTCGGCGAGCTCGTCGGCCACGGCGTAGGCGGCGTGGGCGAGGGCGATGGCTTCCGTCCAGAGGGGGTGGAGCTTGTAGTCGGGTCGATCCGCCGGCACGCCGGCATTGTAGCCCGGAGACCGATGCGAACGCATCACGACCTCCCGGGCCGTCTTGGATAGAATGCCCGCTCGTATGAAACAAAAAGTGACCGTCGTCGGAGCCGGAAACGTCGGGGCGACCACCGCGCAGCGGATCGCCGAGAAAGAGATCGCGGATGTCGCCCTGATCGACATCATTCCGGGCGTGCCCCAGGGCAAGGCGCTCGACATCATGGAGTCGGCGCCGGTCGAGAAGTTCGACGCACGAATGACGGGGTCGAACGAGTACGAGATCGCGAAAGGCTCCGACGTGGTCGTGATCACGGCCGGCGTGCCCCGCAAACCGGGCATGAGCCGCGACGACCTCGTCGCGACCAACGAGGGGATCGTCGCCGACGTCGTGCGCAAGGTCCTGCCGGGCTCGCCCGACGCGATCCTCATCGTGGTTTCCAACCCCCTCGATGCGATGTGCGAGGTGGCGCGGCGGGTCTCGAAGCTGCCGCGCGAGCGCGTCTTCGGCATGGCGGGGGTCCTCGACTCGGCCCGCATGCGCTGGTTCATCGCCGAGGCGCTCGGAGTCTCGGTCGAGAACACCCATGCTTTCGTCCTCGGGGGGCATGGGGACACGATGGTGCCGCTGCCGCGCTTCTCGACGGTCGCCGGCATCCCCATTCCGGAGCTGCTCCCGAAAGAGAAGATCGACGCGATCGTCAAGCGCACGCGCGACGGCGGCGCCGAGATCGTCAATCTCTTGAAGACGTCGGCCTGGTACGCTCCGGCGTCGGCGGTCGTCGAGATGGTCGACGCCGTCCTCCAGGACAAGAAGAAGATCCTTCCGTGCGCCGCCTACCTTCAGGGCGAGTACGGGATGAGCGACCTCTATCTCGGCGTCCCGGTCAAGCTCGGGGCGCGCGGGATGGAGCAGGTCGTCGAGATCGTCCTGTCGGCCGACGAGAGCGCCGCGCTCGCCCGCTCCGCCGAGGCGGTCCGGGAGCTCTTCCGCATCCTGAAGGTGTAGCACGGCGGTGGCGCAGGCGCGGCCCTCGACCCTTGCGCGCCGTCTCCACTCGATTTCGGGCGTCGTCCCGGTGGGCGCGTTCCTGGTGCTGCACCTCTACGCCAACGCTTCGGCCGCGCGCGGTGCCGAGGCCTACAACGAGACCGCCCGAAGGCTCCAGGAAACGCCCCTCGCGGTCTTCCTCGAAATCGCCCTGGTCGTGCTGCCGCTCCTCTTCCACGGCATCTACGGGCTCTTCTTGGCGGCCGTCGAGCCCGACGGTCCGGCCGACGCCGGCCCCGAGCGCCGCGGCCTGGCGGTGTTTCAGCGCGCGACGGGGGTCCTGCTCTTCGCGTTCCTGCTCTTTCACCTGTGGACGACGCGCCTCGTCCAGGTCCGGGACCACGAGAGCCTGGACCTCTTCCGCCTCATGCAGGCGCTCTACGCGAGCCCCTGGATCAGCGCCTTCTACGTGGCGGGGCTGCTGGCCGCGACCGCGCACCTGTCGGTCGGCCTCTTTGCTCTTACCGACACCTGGGGTCTCGCGCGGACCCGCCCGGCGAGAGTCGGTGCGGCTCTCCTTGCGGCTGGCGTCTTTCTCGCTCTCTCAGCGATAGGCCTGCGCTCCCTATCGTTCTTCCGCCTTTAGCCCGCCGACCGGCTGCTGCCATATAATCCCCCGCTCTTTCGGCACAAACATGAAAGTCCACGAATACCAGGCCAAGTCGATCCTCGCCCACTACGGCGTCGCCGTTCCTCGGGGCGAGGTCACCGACAGTCCGGCCGAAGCGCGCGAGATCGCCAAGCGCCTGGGGGGACGCGCCGTCGTCAAGGCCCAGATCCACGCCGGCGGCCGCGGCAAGGGCGGCGGCGTCAAGCTCGCCGGCGACCCCGAGGAGGCCCACGACCTCGCCAGGAAGATCCTCGGGATGACGCTCGTCACCCCGCAGACGGGTCCCGGTGGCCGCGTGGTCCACAAGGTCCTCGTCGAAGAGGCGCTCGACATCGCACGTGAGCTCTACCTCGGCGTCACGCTCGACCGGGGTCGGGGCCTGCCGGTGATGATGGCGTCGCTTTCGGGCGGCATGGAGATCGAGGAGGTCGCCACGAGGGACCCAAAGGCCATCGTGCGCGAGGCGATCGACCCAGCGACCGGCATGTTTCCCTTCCAGGCCCGCAAGCTCGCGTTCGCGCTCCGTCTTTCGGGCGACAGCTTTAAGAAGGGCGTGGCGTTCATGCAGGCGCTCTGGCGCTGTTACTTCGAGACAGACGCAAGCCTCGCCGAGATCAACCCGCTGCTCGTGACGAAGCAGGGCGACGTCCTCGCGCTCGACGCGAAGATGAACTTCGACGACAATGCCCTCTTCCGCCACCCCGACATCAAGGAGATGCGCGACCTCGCGGAGGAGGACCCACTCGAGGTCGAGGCGTCGCGCTTCGGGCTGAACTACATCAAGCTCGACGGAAACGTCGGGTGCATGGTCAACGGGGCCGGCCTCGCGATGGGGACGATGGACCTCGTCAAGCTCGCGGGCGGCGAGCCGGCCAACTTCCTCGACGTCGGCGGTGGCGCCAACGAGGAGCAGGTCAAGAACGCCTTCCGGATCATCCTGTCGGACAGGAACGTGCGCGCCGTCCTCATCAACATCTTCGGCGGCATCATGCGCTGCGACATCATCGCCAAGGGCGTGGTGGCCGCGGTGCGCGAGATGGGCCTCTCGATCCCCGTGGTCGTACGGCTCGAAGGCACCAACGTGGACCAGGGCAAGGCGATCCTTCGCGAGTCGGGTCTGAAGATCACGCCGGCCGACGGGCTGGCCGACGCGGCGAAGAAGGCCGTGGAGGCCGTGCGATGAGCATCTGGGTCGGGAAAGAGACGCGTCTGCTCGTCCAGGGGCTGACCGGCCGCGAAGGCACGTTCCACGCGCTCGCCTGCCGCGAGTACGGCACGCAGGTCGTCGCGGGCGTGACGCCGGGCAAGGGCGGGACGACGCACGAAGGGATCCCCGTGTTCGACACCGTCGCCGACGCGGTGCGCGTGACGGACGCCAATGCCTCGATGATCTTCGTGCCGCCGCCCTTCGCCGCGGACGCGATCGTAGAGGCGGCGGACGCGGGCGTGTCCGTCATCGCCTGCATCACCGAGGGGATTCCCACCAACGACATGATCCGCGCCCGCGCCTTCCTCGAAGGGCAGGCGTCCGGGGGAGGGACCGCGCGGCTCATCGGGCCCAACTGCCCCGGCATCATCACGCCCGGGGAGTGCAAGATCGGCATCATGCCGGGCCGGATCCACCGCCCGGGCACCGTCGGCGTGATCTCGCGCTCGGGAACGCTCACCTACGAGGCGGTGGACCAGCTCACGCGCCTCGGGCTCGGCCAGTCCACGGTCATCGGCATCGGCGGCGACCCGGTCAACGGCACGAGCTTCATCGATTGCCTGAAGGCATTCAAGGACGACGCGGGCACCGAGGCTATCGTCCTGATCGGCGAGATCGGCGGCATGGCGGAGGAGGAGGCGGCGTGCTGGGTCGCCGGGAACCTCAAAAAGCCGGTGGTCTCGTTCATCGCCGGCCAGACCGCGCCGCCCGGGCGCCGCATGGGGCACGCGGGGGCGATCATCGCCGGCGGCAAGGGCACGGCGGCCGAGAAGATGAAGGCACTCGAAGCGGCCGGCATCGGCGTCGTGCGCTCGCCCGCCGACATCGGCCGAAAGGTCCAGGAGATGCTCGGACAAGCCTGAAGGGGGCGCTCGACGCGCCCCGACGAGAGCGAAGAAGCCAGCTCGGTCGTTGTTTCGAAGGCGCGAGTCGAAAGACGGCGCCCGATCAGAAGGGAGTGACTTCTTGGAACGGACGCTCACGATTCTCAAACCGGACTCGGTCAAGGCCGGCAAGGCCGGCGCGATCCTCGCGCACCTGGAGAAGGAAGGGTTCCGCCTCGCGGGGCTGCGCCGGACGCGGCTGTCGCCCGAGCAGGCCCGCGCGTTCTACGAGGTCCACCGCGAGCGCCCCTTCTACAACGCACTCGTCGCCTTCATGACCGAAGGGCCGGTCGTCGTCGCGGCGCTCGAGCGGGCGGACGCCGTGGCCCACCTGCGCAAGACCATGGGCGCGACCGATTCCAGCAAGGCGGAGCCGGGGACCGTGCGAAACCTCTTCGGTACCGACATCGAGAGAAACGCGATCCACGGCAGCGACTCGGCCGAGAACGCGGCAAAGGAAATCGCGTTCTTCTTCGCGGAGGCGGAGCTGATTTGACGCGCGCGAAGCGGCGCGTCGAATCATCCCGAGCGCAGCGAGGGAACCCTTTCTCAGCCTCGCTTTAGCGTCACCAGGATCCGGTTCGCCACACCCCTGAGGATGGCCACTTCTCGCATCGTGAGCGGACGGCCCGCGACGAGCCGGCGCCAGTCCCGCAGCGAGCGGTCCCGGTGCCCCGTGTCGTAGAAGTCGATCGCCTCCAACGCCCGATCCCAGTGGGCGAGGGCGGCCTCGATCTCGCCGGAAGGCGCGGGGGGCTCGTCCGACGACGGCTGAACGGGTGTCGGGCCGAAGCCGCGGGCGACGGCGAGCACGGCTCCGACCGCGTGCGAGACGTTCATGGTCGGAAAGCCCGCTTCCGTCGGCAGGCGCAGGCATGCCGACGCGCGGGCGAGCTCGTCTTCGGTCAGGCCGCTTCGCTCGGGCCCGAAGACAAAGGCGGTCGACGCGGCGGCGGTCTCGGTCAGGAACCCCGGGAGTTCGGAGAGCGACAGGCTTCGCGTGCGGCCGCGAGCTCGCAACGACGACGTGGCCACGACGACCGGGACGTCCGCGACGGCGGTGGCAAGGTCTCGGAAGCGCTCGATCGACGCGAGCAGGTCGTCGGCTCCGGCCGCCAGGCGGGACGACTCTTCGTCGGGCGACACCCCGGGCTCTGCGACTCGGATCCGGCCGACCCCGAAATTCCGGGCCAGACGGGCCGTCGAGCCCAGGTTCGAGGGGTTCTGGGGGCGAGCCAGGACGACGAGGAACTGCCGTGTTTCCAAGGGGTGACAGTGTAAGGCCGGGGAGGCGGGGAATCCCGGCGGCGCCGGGCGGCCTTATAATTTGTCGGTGAAGCAGCTTCTGGTCCTTTCGCTCCTCTTCCTGCCCGCCCTGGCCGCGGGTCAGGCCGCCAGGCCGGCCGAGGAGCCACCCACTTTCACCGAGAGCGCGGGCGCCGAATACGTCATGCTGCCCGTTCTCGTCACGGACAAGAAGGGCCGGTTCGCGGATGGGCTGAGCAAGAAAGATTTCGTCTTACAGGTCGAGAACACCCGGGTGCCGGTGGACACCTTCGACAGGGATGAGAGCGCCCCGGTTTCCTTCGCCTTTCTGCTCGACACGTCGGGCAGCATGGGCGTGGCCAACAAGCTCGAGAACGCCAAGAACGCGATCCGGAGCATCGTCCGGGCCCGCAAGCAGGGTGACGACTTCGCCCTCTTTACCTTTGCCGAGGGCGAGGTCCGGCTCGTCGCGGACTTCTCGACGGACCCGTCGAAGCTGCAGCGTTCCCTCTGGGACCTCGAGGCCTCGGGACAAACTGCGCTCTTCGACGCCGTGGCCGCCACGCCGGAACGGATGATGAAGGGCCGGAACAACAAAAGGGCCATCCTGCTCTTCACCGACGGCGTGGACAACGCGAGCGAGCTGACGGCCGAGAAGATGGCCGAGCTGCTCCAGCACGTTTCGGTCCCGGTCTATCCCGTCGGGATGAAGAACTCCGCGTTCGACGCCCTTTCGGACCGGCAGCGCCAGGAGCTGTCGGTGGACAACCTGCGGATGCTGGCCGGCTCGAGCGGGGGAAAACTGCACCTAGTGGCCGGCGACGGTGATCTGCGCCCCCTGGCGGACAAGATCTCCAGCGAGGTCCGGCAGCAGTATTTGCTGGGGTTTGCGCCTTCCGGCAAAGGCGATATAAAGTACAGGATTGTTTTCGTGTCCGTGGCCAAACCCGGTTCCTGGGTCGTCCGGACAAGGAGGGGTTACCGGGGGACAGCCCCCGGTGGCTCGTAACCATCTTTAGGAGGTGCAGATGAAAAGGGGACGGCGGTTCAATTCCATGCTCTGGGTTTCAGCGCTTCTTTTGGGGATCTTCGGGCTCTCGGCGTGCGCATCCAAGAAGTACGTCGGTGAGGAGGTCTCCAAAAGCAGCGCCGCCACCGAGAAGCGGATCAACGACGTAGAGTCGCAGGTCGAGGCGACGCAGACCAAGGTCAAGCAGCACGACGCGAAGCTGACCGAGCTCGACAACGCCACGCGGCAGGCCCTTGAGCGGGCGCAGCAGGCGGGCAAGCTGGCGGAAGGCAAGTTCATCTACTCGTTGGTTCTCTCGGATGACGCGGCCAAGTTCCCGGTCAACCAGCACGAGCTCTCCAAGGAGGCCCAGGACGCCCTCAACGCCTTCGCCGAGAGGCTCAAGTCGGAGAACAAGAACGTCTACCTCGAGATCCAGGGCCACACCGATGCGACGGGCTCCGATTCCTACAACCTCAAGCTCGGCGAGGCCCGCGCCGAGGCGGTGCGCCGCTATCTGAACAAGCAGGGCGTCGCGCTCAACCGGATGTCCACGATCTCCTACGGCAAGGCCGAGCCGGTCGAGTCGAACAAGACCAAGGAAGGCCGAGCGAAGAACCGCCGGGTCGTGGTCATCGTTCTCGCGTAGCTCTTCCTTTTGAGGGTGTCTTCTCGCGGCCCGGCCTTGCCGGGCCGCTTCTTTTTCGGGCGCGCAGGGCGGCGAGGACCTTCTCGAAGTCCTCCGGCAGCGGCGATTCCGCCGAAACCGGTTCGCCGGTCCGAGGGTGGGGAAAGCCGAGGCGCCGCGCGTGGAGCATCTGCCGGGGGGCCTGCGCGAGGGCGGGGCCGGGAGCCGGAGCTCCATAGACGCGATCGCCGAGGACGGGGTGGCCCGCGGCCGAGAAGTGCACGCGGATCTGGTGCGTGCGGCCCGTCTGCGGCCGGATCGCGACGAGCGACGCCCCCGAGAAGCGCTCGAGGGTTCGGTATCGCGTCAGGGCGCTCTTGCCCTCCTCGCCCGCGCGGGCGACCGACCGTCGGAGGCCGGGCTCCCTGACGAGGTCCGCGTCGAACGTCCCGCTCTCGGCCGGTGCGCCGGCGACGAGCGCGACGTACTCGCGGTCGATCGCGTGCGTCCGGAAGCGGTCCTGCAGCGCGTGAAGCGCGGCGCGGTTGCGAGCGAAGACGAGCGCCCCGGACGTGTCCTTGTCGAGGCGGTGGACGATGCCGGCATAGGGCCGTCCGCCGTACCGGTGCTGCAGGTAGTGCAGGGCGCGGCTCCAGAGCGTGTCCTTCTCTTTCGCTTCGGTGGGAACCGTGAGAAGGCCCGCGGGCTTCTCGACGATGAGCACGTCGTCGTCCTCGAAGAGCACGACGAGGCGCGTCTTCACGCGGCGCCGCAGGGGGCGGTGAGGGTGAAACTCGAGGCGCGCGCCGGCGGCGACGGGCTGGCCCGGCGCGTCCACGGCGGCGCCGTCCACGTCCACCCGGCCCGCCCGCACCGCCTCCCGCGCGGCACGGCGCGAGAGCCCGAACTTCTGCGCGACGGCGAGGTCGAGCCTCATGGCGTTGGCCTCGGCACGGCGATTTCGACGAAAAATTGCGGGTCGCCGATCCGCGCGCCCTCGCCCGCTCCCGGCCCGAAGGCGGACGAGGTCCGGTAGCGCACCCGCACGGCCGCGTCGAGTGCCTCGAGGTAGTCGCGGCCGAAGGCCGGCGCCCCTTCGCCGACCGCGAGGACGTTGGCTCGAATCACCGCGTCCGGGGGGCGGGCTTCGAGAAGCGCGACAGCGCGCGCCTCGCCGGCCGCGTCGAGCCGCCCGGGAAAAAACTGCTCGAGCCAGAAAGGATTCGGACGCGCGAGCACGTAGTTGAAGAACCCGGTCTCCGGAAACCCCGCAATCGTGGCCCGCGGGGGCAGGCGATCCAGGGCCGCGACGGCCGCCGAGGTGGCCCCGGCGACCGGCTCCCGAAGGCGCAGGTTTCCCGCCGGCGTCGTGACGAGGTCCCAGACGGTTCCGCGATACAGATCCGTCAGGGCGAGCGTTCGGAAGAGAAAGAAAACGGTCAAGGCCGCCGCGGCCAGTCGCGGCAGCGCCCGGCCGGCCTCCGGCCCGTGGCGGTCGGCCAGGCCGAAGAGCCCGGCCGCGGCGACGACGAGCGGGAGGGGCAGGAAGAACGCGTCGTAGGGGCCGACGTAGCCAGCGGCGAGCAGCAGGCGCGCCGAGAAAAGCGCCGCCGTCCAAAGGACGACGTCCGGGACCGCGGCGAGCGGCCCGCGCGGACTGTGCCCTCGCAGGGTCGAGGCGAGCCGCAGGGCCGCGGCCACGACGACGCAGGGAGGTACCACGCGCACGAGCGGGGGCAGCAGGGCCAGGGGCTCGGCGAGGATGCCCGGCGGCCGGGCGCGAACGACGGCCGCGGCCGCGAGCGCGACGACCGCGGCGAGTTCGACCCCGAGAGCGAGGCGCCCCCGGCCGGAGGCCTCGAGGCGCGACGCGGTCCAGGACGCCGCGACGAGCAGGGCGGCGGCGATGGCGAGCAGGATGACCGCCAGGGCGAGCTCCGCCGTCCTCAGGCCGACCCGGTCGAGCCCCGCGTAGACGCGGTAGACGTTCTGGTACGACTTCGGGGGACCGATCAGGCAGAGCCATCCATCGTTCACGAGGACGCGACTCGGGATTCCCAGCGAGAGCATCGCGTATCCGGCCGCGGCGGCGGCGAGAGGTGCGGCCGCCAGCGGCACGAGCCTGCGAGGCCAGGCGCGCGCCGCGAACGCGAAAACCGTTACGCCGGCGAGTCCCAGCTCCGGGCGGGCGAGAAGCGCGGCGAGCAGGCAGACGCCGGCGGCCGCGTCGGCAGATTGCGGGGCGTCCCCCGCCGCGAGGACCAGGGCCCAGGTCAGCGCCGTCACGGAGATCGCGGCGTCGAAGCTGAACGGAAAGAGCCAGCCGCCCGGATGCAGGAAGACGGCTGCGGCGACGGCGACCGACGCCGCGAGCGCCGCTCTCGAGGGGGAGAGGAGGCGACGGGCGAGGCGGCCGAGGGCCGCCAGATGCAGCAGGGCGACGAGAGCACACAATCCCGTCCGTAGAGGCAGGGACGGGCCTCCGATGCCGTCGGCGATCGCCGCCAGATACGGGCCGAGGGGGCCGTGCTGAAACTGCACGTCCCGATAGAGGCGCTCGCCGTGGGCCAGGCGCCACGGAACCATGAGCTCCCGGCCGCTGTCGACGTAGGGTTCGATCCAGCGGTTCCACGACACCAGCGCGAGCAGCGCGAAGACCGCGAAGGGCACTGCTTCCGCGAGGCGCGATCGATTCCCGATTCCCGGTTGCCGGTTCCCGATTCCCTTAGGATACCTCCCGTGCAGGAGAAGATGGCCACGCGCAACCCGCTCGCGCGGGCGATCGCGTCGGCCGCTTCGCGGGTCTGGTTTCCCGCCACACTCGCCTTTACGCGCAACCTCCCGCGCGCCTCGATGCACCGCGGGGGACGCGCCCTGGCCGCCGTGTATTACCGCCTGCGCCCGAAGTACCTGCTCGCCGCGCGCCGAAACCTGGCCATCATTCTCGGCCTGCCCGAGGAGTCGCCCGAGGTCGGGCGCCTCGCCTTCGAGATGGTCGCCTCGCACTTTTCCGCCTGGGTCGACTTCCTGCATTTCGCCTCGCGCCCCCAGGAGGAGGCGGCGCGACTGGTGGAGGGCGTGATCGGTTATTCGCGGATCGTCGAGGGCCGTCTTTCGGGCAGAGGCGTGCTGCTCCTGACGGCGCACCTCGGCAACTGGGAGGTCGGCGGCCTGATGCTCGCCCGGGTGAACCAGCCGATCCACGTCGTGCTCGTCCCGGACATCTTCCCCGGTGTCGAGCGCGAACGCCGACGGCTCCACGAGAGGTGCGGCGTCAAGGAGATCCGGGTGGACCGCACCTTCGTTCCGACACTCGCGGTCCTTCGGGCGCTGGGCGAGAACGGGATCGTTGCCATGCAGGGCGACCGCGACTTCGACAACACCGGTGTTTCGGCGCCCTTCTTCGGGCGCGAGGCCTTCTTCCCGCGGGGGCCCTTCCGCGTCGCGATGGCTTCGGGCGCCACGGTGCTGCCGGCCTTCATCGTGCGCCTGCCGGACGGGCGATACCGGGCGATCGTGGAGGAGCCCCTCGCGATCGACGCGGACGGCGACCGGGACGCGGCCCTGCGCGCAAACATTCGGCGCTACGTCGCGATCCTCGAGCGTTACGTGCGGGAGTACCCGGAGCAGTGGTACTGCTTCTATCCGTTCTGGGACGATCCATCCCGGAAGTCGGAAAGCAGCGAGCAGTAGGTCTCCGTCAGGGGCCGCGGCGGGCGCTGACGGCGGCGACGAAGAAGGCGTCGTAGTGTTTGGCGAGCTCCTCCACGTCCGGGAGGATGCGGGGCTCCTCGAATCCCGCGGCCTCGAACGCGCGACGCCAGTTTTCGGGCGTCAGAAATCCGTGATTGGGTCTCGTCGCGGCGTCGGTCGCGACACCCGTGAAGTTCTCGAGGAAGTTGAAGACGAACTCGACGTAGATCGGCTGGCCGGCGAAGGGGCGCACGCATTCGGAAAAGACCGCGACGCCGCCGGGCTTGAGCGTCTCCCGGATGCGGGAGAGCGTGGCAGACAGGTCCCGCGCGATGTGGACGGTGTTGACCGCGTAGACGACGTCGGCGATGCCGGGCGGCACCCCCTGCGCCACGAAGTCCGCGTTCATGTCGAGCCTGCCGAACTCGATCGGGAGCTCCGGGAACCGCGCGCGGATCGAGCGCTCCGCGCGACGCAGGAAAGTCGGGACGATCTCGGTAAAGACGTAGCGGCCGATCCGGGAAAGCGACGCGTCGCGTGCGAGCCGCTCCCCGAGGGCGAGCGCCGCGGAACCCGACCCGCCGCCGAGCTCGACGAGGGTCGCCGGGCGCGTCGCGGGCAGCGCGCGGGCCACGGCCTCGGCTCCGAGGCGGTTGTTGATCTGGTAGAGGAGGTTGTCGTTGGAGAAGTAGTCGAACCACAGGGGCAGCCTCGCGGGCGCAAAGAGGATCTCTTCGCCGGTCTTCTCACCCCGCAGAAACTCGGGCACGTGCTCGACCATCGCCCGCACGACCGCAAAGGCCGGAAGCGAGCGCGGGTCGAGGGCCCGCGCCCGCGCCTCCGCACGATCGGGATCGCCCGGGGGCAGCGGGCCGCGGGCGCGGTAACGCGGATCGGCGGAGGGGCCCTCGCCGTCGAGATAGTCCGCCGCCGCGAGCTTGGCGAGGAACCAGCGCAGCGGGATCTCCGCGCGCGGCACAAAGCCGCGAGCCCGCACGAGCTCGCGCGCCGAAACGCCGGCGAAAAGCGGCTCGGCCAGGCCGAGCTCGTGGACGAGCCGGAGCACGAACTCGATCGTGAAGCGATCGAAGTGTTCGGCGCAGAGGATGAACTCGGGCGAGAAAAGCGAGCGGATCGCGGGATCGTCGATCCGCGCGAGCAGCGTCTCGAGGTCCTCGGTTCGCTCGGTCACCCCGCGGATTGTAGTGCCGGGCGGCGGCGCGTCGGGCTACACTGTGACTCCGACGCATGAAGCCCCTCGCCACGGTGCTCGCCGCGCTCGCTCTGGCCGGGGCGCCGCTGGCCGCGGCGCCGGCTCCGGGCCGGATCGTCATTCTCGGCTTCGACGGCGTGGACTCCCACATCGTCGAGGACATGCTCGGCAAGGGAGAGCTTCCGAACCTCGCGGCGCTGAAGGCCCGGGGCGGCTATGCGCCGCTGACGCCGACGGTCCCGGCGCAGACGCCCGTGTCGTGGGCGACGTTCTCGACCGGCCTCGACCCGGGCGGGCACGAGATCTTCGACTTCTTGAAGCGCGACCCCTCGAACCGCATTCCGACTTTCGCGGTGGCCGAGGAGCTCCAGGTCCCGTTCCTCTTCGGCAAGTCCAACCCGGCGGCATTCGCGGCGGGCGCGGCCGCGCTCTTCGGCCTCCCCGGGGCCCTGCTCGCCTGGCGCCGGCGGCGTGGCCCGGCCGCCGTTCTCTTCGCCCTCGCCGCGTGCGGAGCGACCGGCGCCTTCCTCGCCGCGCGGGCGTGGCTGCCGGCCGAGCGCCCCTGGGTCCGCAACAACCGGCGCGGGCCCGTCTTCTGGACGGAAGCCGGCGCGCGCCCCGCGACGGTCATGCGGATGCCGGTGACCTTCCCGCCCGAGGCCTTCGAGGACGGGCGGATGCTCTCGGGGCTCGGCGTTCCGGACCTTTCGGGCCGGATCGGCAAGCCCTCCTACTACACGTCGGACCCCTTCTTCGCGCCGCGCGAGGGCAACGACTTTTCGGTCGAGATCACGCGACTCGAGTCGAACACCGGCCGGCAGATCACGAAGATCGCCGGGCCGCCGGGCCGCGCGTTCGGACGGGAAGGCACGATCGACGTCCCCATGACGCTGACGGTGTCCGAGGCCCGGGACCGGCTCTCGGTCGAAGCCTGCGGCACGCGCGTCGAGCTTGTGCCGGGGCAGTGGAGCGACTGGATCCCGCTCGAGTTTCGCGTCAACCCCCTCATCGCCGTGCACGGCTACGCCCGGCTGCGCCTCGCCTCGATCTCGCCCGAGATCGGCCTCTATCTCTCGCCGATCCAGTTCGACCCCGACCGCCTCCCGCCGGGCTTTGCGATCTCCTCGCCTTCGGGCTTTGCCAAGGAGCTCGTCGCGCGGTTCGGGCGCTACAAGACGATGGGCTGGGGGATCGACACGTGGTCCATCCAGTCGGCCACGCTCTCCGAGGAGGCCTTCCTCGAAGACGTCCGCCAGACCTGCGACCAGGAGCGCAAGATGCTGACGGGCCTGCTCGCGGGCCCCGAGAAGCTGCTCTTTCATTACTTCGAGTTTCCCGACCGCGTCGCCCACGTCTTCTGGCGGTTGCGCGACCGCGAGCACCCGGCCTACGACGCGAAGCTCGCCGAGAAGTACGGCGACGCGGTCGAGAAGTCGTACCGGACGATGGACGAGATCGTGGGCGAGACCGCGAAGACTCTCAGGCCCGAGGACGTCCTCATCGTCCTCTCGGACCACGGCTTCGCGACCTGGCGACGATCGGTCAACTACAACTCGTGGCTGGTCGAAAACGGCTATCTGGTCCTGAAGGGCAGCGCGCATCGGCAGAATCTCGAGGCCCTCTTCTCGCGAGGGCAGTTCTGGGAGGCCGTGGACTGGTCCAAATCGAAGGCCTACGCGATGGGCCTGGGCGACGTGTACGTCAACCTCGCGGGCCGAGAGGCGGGCGGCATCGTCGCGCCCGGCGCCGAGTACGAAGCGCTGCGGGCCGAGCTCGTGGTAAGACTCTCTGGCCTCGTGGACCCGAAGAACGGCGAGAAGGCGGTGTCTCGGGTCTTCAAGCGCGAGGACGTCTACCGCCGGTTCGATCCCCGGCTGATTCCCGACCTGATCGTCACGAACCGCCCCG
The DNA here is from genome assembly GCA_963724465.1 of uncultured Acidobacteriota bacterium. Classification (GTDB taxonomy): domain Bacteria; phylum Acidobacteriota; class Thermoanaerobaculia; order UBA5066; family Gp7-AA6; genus DAHUXD01. Next base: position 47,959 of record CAVRUT010000015.1, read on the forward strand.
GCTACCGCGTGTCCTGGCAGTCCTCGCTCGGCGTGCCGACCGGCAACGTGTTCGAGGACAACCACGACGTCTGGAGCGGCGACCACTGCTCGCTCGACCCGGACCTCGTGCGCGGCGTCTTCTTCGCGTCCAGGCCGTTCCGCGCCGAGCGCCCCCCGGGAATCGCCGACGTGACGGCGTCGGTGAGGAGGCTCGTCGGCGGCCCCGACGTCCAGGACGCCGCCGGGACGTCGCTCTGGTGAAGCGGCTCGCCGCAGCCCTGCTCGCGGCGGCGCTGCCTCTCGGCGCCCAGGAGTCCGTCACTCCCGCCGATTCGGAGCGCGCCGCCGACCTCGCCCGCCTCCAGAGCCGGATCGGGTTGCTCAAGGGCAAGCTCGCCGAAAGCGAAAAGAAGGAGGCCACCCTCGCCGAGGAGCTGAAGCGGCTCGAGTTGAAGCTCGAAATTGCGACCCGTGAAGGGGAGCTCGTGGCCGCCACGCGGGAGGAGTTCGGGCGGCGACTCGCGGAGGTCTTGCGCCAGCGAGCGGAAGCCTCGGTCGCGGCCGCGGAGTACCGGAGGCAGCTGCTTGCCCGCGCGCGCGTCCTGCAGCGCTTCGGGCGCTTCGGGTACTTTCGCGTGCTCCTCGAGGCCAAGGACCTGCCGGCCTTTCTCGACTCCATCGAACGGCTCGACAGCCTCGCCCGCCGCGACGGGAGGCTACTCGGTCAGTATCGGTTCGCCGAGTCGCGTCTGCAGGAGAACCTCGCCCGCGAGCAGGCGCTCAAGGCCGAGATCGACCGGCTCTATGCGAAGAGCCGGCAGGAGGAGACGCGCGTCGCCTCCCTGAAGACCGAGCGCGAAAAGCTGCTTGCCCGCGAGCAGAACGCCATGGCCTCCCGCCGCCGCGAGGTGTCGGCGCTGACCGACAAGGCGGCGCGCCTCGAGCGGCTGCTCGAGACGCTGTCGCGGCAGTCGGATTCCGAGGAATCGGTCGGGCCGTCGGGCGGGATCCGCCCCTGGAAGGGGGTGCTCGACTGGCCCGCCCGCGGAACGATCGTCGAGACCTTCGGCCGGCACCGCCATCCGAAGTTCGACACGTGGACCGTCTCGAACGGCGTCGCGCTCGCGGTGCCGCTCGGCACGCCGGTGCGAGCGGTGTACGCGGGCAAGACCGTCTACGCGCAGTGGCTGGCCGAGTACGGAAACCTCGTCATCCTCGATCACGGAGACGGGATGCTGACCCTCTATGCCTGGCTCCAGGCCGTCTCGGTCAGACCCGCAGAGCCGGTGGCGGTCGGCGCCGAGATCGGACTGGCGGGCTACGGCCCCGGGCGCGACGAGGCGGGTGTGTATTTCGAGGTGCGGGACAGGCAGAAGGCGATGGATCCGGTAGCGTGGCTGCGGTAACCGTCGCTCGCGCTTGTTCGGGGGTCTGCGCCGTACGGCGCACCGGCGAGCGGCTCGCCCGGGTGCGGGCTCGACCTCTCGCCTGACCCCCTCGCGGCGCTGCGGCTCCCGCGGCGTGCGCCTCCTCCCTTCCTCCGGTCGGGAGACTTCGCACGCCGCGAGCGACTGTCACATCGCCGCTTCTTAGTGTCATCCCGAGCGAAGCGAGGGATCCCTTTGGGTGCCCGGGTGCCGGTCGACCAGCCAAGAGCTTGGAAGTAATTGAACCTCTAGTGTGTTCCGCCCTCTGTTAGCATGAACCTGATGAAATCCAACCGTTCCCGCGTCCTTTTCGTGGTGGTTTCGCTCTGCGCCCTGGTCTCGCTGCGGGCCATGACCGGCCCGGAAGGCTCGGGCCGCGACCCGGCGACACGGGCGCTCTCGATCTTCTCGGAGGTCTTTTCGCTGACGCGGACCAACTACGTGGAGCCGACCGACTCGAGGACGCTGCTCGAAGGCGCCTACGACGGGATGTCCGACGCGCTCGACCCGTTCTCCTACTATGTCCCGGCCTCTGCCATGGCCGCGTACAAGGCGCAACAGGCAGCGGGGGCCGCGAGCCCGGGCATCGTGTTCGCCCGTCGCGGGGGATACCCCTACGTCGTCGCTCCGCTGCCGGGATCTCCGGCGGAGAAAGCCGGGGTCAAGGGCGGCGACCTCATCGACGCGATCGACGGCAAGCCCATGCGCAACGCCCCGATGTGGAAGATCAGGGCCACGCTCGAGGGCCCCGAGGGTTCCTCGTGCGAGCTCGCCCTCTTCCGAGGCGGGGACGAGAAGAAGCTGACGATCGCGGTGGCGCGCGGGCGCTTCGAGCCGCCCGCGCCGAGCGCGCGGTGGGAGCGCGATGTCGCCATCATCACGATACCGACGTTTACTCCGGGGGCCGTGGCGGCCGTCCGCAAGGAGCTCGAGGAGGCCTCTCGCCGATCGATCGACAAGGTCATCCTCGACCTGCGCGGCTCGATCGGAGGCTCGGTTCCCGAAGCAGCGCCGGTCGCCTCGCTCTTTCTGACCAGGGGGCCGGTTGCGACGGTGGTTTCGCGCAAGGCGCCCGAAAAGCCTCTCGAGACGGCCGGCGAGCCCTTGTGGAAGGGCAGGGTCGTCCTACTGGTGGACGATTCGACCGCCGGCGCCGCCGAGGTGTTCGCGGCCGCGCTCCACGACCGGGCGGGGTCGAAGACGGTCGGAGAAACGACCGTGGGCATGGCGATCGTGCAGCGCATCGTGCCGACCGGAGAAGGCGGGAGCCTCTACATGACGGTCGGCCGCTACGTCTCCCCGTCCGGCCAGGTGCTCGGCGGCAAGGGTCTCGTTCCTGACGACCGGGTCCTCGTGATCCCGGGCGAGACGGGAGACCGGGACTTGATCCTCGAGCGTGGCCTGGAAGTCGTGCGCTCGGATTCGCCTGCGCGGCGGGCCGCTTAGGACTTCCGCCTCGAGCCCCTTGAGCCGCCGCGGCCGCCGCGTTTCCAGGGCGACGGTCGTCTTCGCGCTTCTTTCCCTCGTTCTCGCCGTCGCCCTCTACGTCAAGATACGGCAGCCCGCCGGGCCCGCGCCCGGGCCCAAGCCGCCGCCCCGCGCCGTTTCCCGCCCTGCGCCGCCTTCGCGCACGCCGTCCGCCCCCGTGACGCCCGCCCGCCGGACCGGCGCTCTGGCCGAGAGGACGAGGCCGCCCGCGGCACCCGGCGTTCCGCGCGTCGCGATCGTGATCGACGATCTCGGCAACGAGCTTGCGCCCGCCGAACGGATCGCTCTCTGGACGCTGCCGGTCGCCGGCGCCGTGCTTCCGGATCTGCGCTGGAGCGCCGCCTCGGCCGAGACCCTGCGCCGCGGCGGCAAGGAGGTCCTCCTGCACCTGCCGATGGAGCCGGAGGGCTACCCGAGGGTACGCCCCGGGCCCGGGCTGGTGCTGCGCTCCCAGGCCGACGCCGAGATCGAGCGGCTGCTCGAAGACGACCTGGCGACGGTTCCGGGGGCGGTCGGCGTGAACAACCACATGGGCTCGGCCGCGACCGCGGATGCGCGCGTGATGCGGGCCGTCGTCCGCGTCCTGTCCAGGCGCGGCCTCTTCTTTCTCGACAGCCGGACGACCGACGCCACGGTGGCCGAAAGAGTCGCCGAGGAGTCCTCCGTCCCGGCTGCGGCGCGCCGCGTGTTTCTCGACGACATCGCGACCGAGGGCGCGATCCACGCGCAACTCGACGAGCTCGTCCGCCGTGCCCGGCAGGAGGGCGATGCCATCGCGATCGGGCACCCGTATCCCGTCACCCTCTTCGTCCTCGAAAAGGAGCTGCCCGGGTTGGCCGAGAGGGGGATAAAGGTGGTGAAGGTGAGCGAGCTGGTGAGGTAGGCGAAGCTCGAAAATCCGAAACTCGAAGTTCGAAATTCGAAAACCGGATCCCGTCTTCGAGTTTCGTGCTTCGGATTTCGAATTTTCCCCTACTCCTTCTTCGCTTCCTCCCAGTACGCGTCCAGCTCCCCCATCGGCACGTCCGCGAGGTCGCGGCCGCTCTCCCGGGCTCGCCGGGCCACTCCGGCGAAGCGGTCGCGGAACCTGCGGTTCGCCAGTCGCAGCGCCGCTTCCGGGTCGATCTTGCGCCGGCGTGCGAGGTTGACGACCGAGAGCAGCAGGTCTCCGATCTCGTGTGTCTCGGCGGCGTGATCGCCTGCGGCCCGGGCCCGGTCCCACTCGGCGATCTCCTCCTCGATCTTCGCCACGACGTCGGCGTCGCGCTCCCAGTCGAAGCCGAGGTCCCCGGCGCGCAGCGTCTGGCGATACGCCGCCGCCAGCGCCGGCAGGGCGGAAGGGAGGCTCCCGAGCGGGTCTCCGGGGGCGCCCTGCTGGCGGCGTTTGCGCCGTTCCCATGCGGTCTTGACGTCCTCGGCGCTGTCGGCCTTCGCCTGCCCGAATACGTGGGGATGGCGCTCGATCATCTTGGCGGTGATGGCCCCGGCAACGTCGTCGACGCCGAACCAGCCGCGTTCCTCGGCCAACCGCGCGAGAAAGAAGATCTGGAAGAGCAGGTCCCCGAGCTCGTCGCGAAGGCGCTCGGGGGAGTCCTCGTCGAGCGCGTGCAGGGTCTCGTAGGTCTCCTCCAACAGGTAGGTCTTCAGAGTTTCGAAGGACTGCTCCCGGTCCCAGGGACAATCCCGCCGCAGGCGGGCGACGAGGTCGGCCAGACGATCGAGAGCCTCGGACACGAGCGGATGATACCCGTCCGCGCGGAGTCGGCCGGCGGGCGGGCGCTCCTGCTAAGATTCGTTCATTCCGGGGATGGAAGTCGTGAACGAAGAGGACAAACCAATCCGAGTCGTGGACCGTCGAATGTTCACGCCAGACGGGGAGCTGCGTCCGGACTTTCAGGCGGACGAGGCGCCCGAGGCCCCGAAGCCCGCGCCGCCGCCCGCGCCGCCGCAGGAGGCCCGACCGGTAGGGGAGCCGGCCGGCAAGGAGGCCGCCGGCGAACGGGCGACCTCGCAGGCTTTCCTCACGCTCATCAGCTTTCTCGCCACGAACGTCTACGCCGCCCTTGGCGTGGATCCGATGACGGGCAAGACCCTCTCGCGCCGCGATCCGGCGGCCGCCCAGCAGATGATCGACTGGCTGGCCGTACTCGAGCAGAAGACCCGCGGCAACCTCAACTTCGAGGAGACGGACCTGCTTTCCCGCGCCCTGTACGAGCTGCGCATGGCCTACGTGGAGGCCGTCCGCCCGCCGGGCCGGGAGCCGCCGCGCCCGGGCGGGTAGACGCACAACGAATGGACTCTCGACCGAGCGGCAGGCAAACGAGTCGACTCACCCGCCTCCTGCCTCCTGTGTCCTGCCTCATTGCGATGCTTCTCGCAGCCGCCGCGCCTCGGGCGCGCGCCCAGGACGCGCTTTCGCCGCTGCCGCCCCCGGTCACGCGCGGCCTGTACCGCTCGCACTGGTTCGACTACCTCTCGGCCTTCTCCGAGAACGACGCCGCGGCCGCCGACAAGGCGCTCGAGGCCATGGTCCGGGCCGGCCGCAAGGTCGGCGTGCGGCGGCTATCGGATTTCTCGCGCACGGCCGTCTACCTCGGCCGCCGCGCCGAAAGACAGGGCCAGCCCGACCGCGCCGAGCGCGCGTACGCGGCGGCCCTGCGGCTCGACGACGCCAACCCGGACGCGGTCTTCGCCCGGCTCTCTTTTCTGGCGCGCCACCGAAGGGTCTCCGAGGCCCTGCGCGCCCTGCCCGAGTCGGCTTCGGCCCTGCTTGCCGCTCACGAATCGCGGGTGGCGGTCGTCTCGTCCCTCGGCATCTGGGGGGCCGCGGCGGCCGTGGCCACGCTGGTGGGCGTGATCCTGGCCGTGGCCCTACGGCACGCCCCGCGGGTGCTGCACGACATCCGGGAGACGGCGTTCCGCTCGTTCGGCCGGAGCGGGGTCCTGCCCCTGGGACTGCTGATTGCCGGTCTTCCGCTCTTGCTCGGCCTCGGCCCTATGTGGCTCGTCCTCTACTGGGGCGCGCTCCTGTGGGCGTACGCGGACGGGAGGGAGCGGTTCGTCCTGGGGTCGGGCTTCGTCGCCCTGGCGCTCGCGGTGCCGCTCGGCGCGTGGATCACCGAGGTGAACATCCGGCAGCGGTCGCCCCTGCTCGTCGCCGCCATCGACCTGGAGGAGCGGCGCGAGGACGCCAGCGCCGAGGACGGCCTGCGGCAGGCCTCGGCCGTGTTTCCGGAGGACCCCGACGTCTGGTTCCTGCTCGGGACCTACGCCGAGCGCTCGGGCGATCTCGAGCGGGCCCTGACGGATTACGGCCGGGCCATGGCCGCGGACCCCGGCGACTACCGCCCGCTCCTGAACCGCGGCAACGTGCACTTCACCGAGGGCGACTATGGCGAGGCCATCCGCGACTACACGGAAGCCTCGAAGAGGGCCCCGAAAGCCGCCGACACGCTCTACAACCTGTCGCTCGCGCGGGGCGAGGCCTACGACTTCGACGGGCAGGCCCAGGCCATCGCGGCCGCCCGGGCCCTTTCCGCGTCCCAGGTGGCGGGGTGGGCGAACAATCCCACGCTCGCGCGCGTCGTGCCGGCCGGATACTCCGTCGCCAGCGCTCGCGACCGGATCGCGGAGTGGAACGCGCAGCCCAAGAGCCGGCGCCTGCCGGGGCACGGCATGGCGCAGAGGCCCTGGCGGGCCTTCCTCTCGCCCTGGACCCTGGCGCCGATCGGAATTCTCCTGCTCGGGCTCCTGCTCGCCCGGTCTCGGCGCCGGCGAGGCGTGGCCGTGGTGTGCGAACGATGCGGCCGTGCCTTCTGCAACCGCTGCCGCCGTTACGGCGATCCGCCCGACTACTGCACGATGTGCTCGCGGACGTTCCGCAAGGAGCCGCTCGAAATCGAGGCCCAGGCCGCCGAGGCCGCGGCGATGCAGCGGCGCGCGGCGCGGCGCGGGCGCGCGAGCCGGATCGCCTCCCTGTTGCTTCCCGGATCCCACGCCTTCCAGGAGGGGCGCCCGATCGCCGGCGCGATCACGCTCTATGTCTTCTTCCTGGGCCTGGCCGCCGCCGTGGTCGACGAGAGGCTCTTCGATCCCCTGACGCTGCCGCCTCCGGCCGGACTGCGCGCGACGGTCGTTCTGGGCGGCGCCGTGGCTCTCGTGGTCTGGCTGCGGGCGCAGCTGGTCGGCAGGAGGGTTTCCGGTGGGTCTTGAAGGCACGCTGAAGGTTTTTTCGCTGACCGAGATTTTCCAGATGCTCGGACTGCAGCACAAGACCGGGGTCCTCTCGGTCGAAGGCGAGGACGACTCGATCACGATCTCCTTCCTCGGCGGCTCGGTCGTGGCCGCCGAGTCCGCGGCACACCGGCTCGACAACCGGCTGGGCAACCTCCTCCTGCGGGCCGGCTACGTCACGCAGGAGCGGCTCGACCACGTGCTCGCGATCCAGAAGGAGACGCGGCAGCGCATGGGCCTCCTGCTCGTGCGGGAAGGGCTCGTCGAGCCGGGCGAGTTGCGCGAGGCCCTGCGGCTGCAGATCTCGCGTATCGTCTACTCGGCTTTCCGCTGGCCGGACGGGCGTTTCCACTTCACGCAGGAAGGCGCGGTTGACTACGACGCCGACCACATGGCTCCGGTCGCGACCGAGACCGTCCTCATGGAGGCGGCGCAGATCGTCGATGAGTGGCCCCTGCTCGAGAAGAGGGTCGGCTCGCTCTCTACGGTCTATCGCCGCGCTCCCGGCGTCGAGAGCCTCAACCTCGTCTCCAAGCAGAAGAACGCGCCCGAAGGCACGCTCTCGGTTTCCAGGCCGGAAGCAGAGACCTGGCGCTGGATCGATGGCAGGCGCAGCGTCGCCGACATCATGGAGCGCGCCTTTCTGTCGGACTTCGAGGTCCTCAAAGGAACGGTCGACCTCGCGGGCCGAAATCTGATCGAAATCGGACGCGTCGAGCAAGAGGCGCCGCCGAAACCCCCGGAGCCGGAGACGCCACCGCCGCCCGCGGTACCCGCGGGCAGGTCGCTCGGCCTCTGGGCCGCTCTGGTCGTCCTCACGGCCGCTTCGGTGTACCTGGTCCCCCGAAATCCGGCCAACCTCCTTCTGCGGTCGGCGGGGGAGATTCGCGAGTCGGCCGACCTCTACAGGGCCATCTCGCTCAACCGGGCCGTCGCGATCGAGCGCGCGATCCGCGTCTCTTACGACGCGACCGGGCGCTATCCGAGGGGCCTGGAAGACCTGGTGGTCGCGGGGATCCTCGACGAGGATGCCCTGCGCGACCCATACGGCCGCTTCTACCGCTACATCCTGCGGGCCGAGGACGGGAAGTTCGGCCTCTACGGGCGCAATGCCCGGGGGCAGATCGACCTGGACCTGTCGCTCGAGCGCAGCCTCGCTCCGGTGTCGGGGCTTCGGCCGGCCCCCTCGCGCCAGCAGGAGCAGAAGCCAGAGAAGCCCAGCGTGCAGGTCGTCGAGTAGTCAAGAATCTGAGTCTGCTGGACTTAGAAAATTTCAAATGAATACTTGACACGATGACGCTCATATCCTATATTCACCGTCCCGATAGGGGCTAATAGGAGCAAACAAATGAGCAAGATCATCGGCATCGACCTCGGCACCACGAACTCGTGCGTGGCCGTCATGGAGGGCGGGGACCCGGTCGTCATTCCCAACGCGGAAGGCAACCGCACGACGCCCTCGGTCGTCGCGTTTTCGAAATCCGGCGAGCGCCTCGTGGGCCAGGTCGCCAAGCGGCAGGCCATCACGAACCCCGCCAACACCATCTACTCGATCAAGCGGTTCATGGGCCGCAAGTTTTCTGAGGTCACCGAGGAGATGAAGATGGTGCCGTTCCAGGTCGTCGAGGCCTCCAACAGCGACTGCCGCGTCCGCGCCGGCGGGAAGGAATCTTCGCCCCCCGAGATTTCGGCGATGATCCTCGGCAAGCTCAAAGAGGCGGCCGAGGCCTACCTCGGCGAGAAGGTCACCCGCGCCGTCATCACGGTGCCCGCGTACTTCAACGACTCGCAGCGCCAGGCGACCAAAGACGCCGGGCAGATCGCGGGGCTGACGGTCGAGCGCCTCGTCAACGAGCCGACGGCCGCGGCGCTCGCCTACGGCCTCGACAAGAAGAAGGACGAGACCATCGCCGTCTACGACTTCGGAGGCGGCACGTTCGACATCTCGATCCTCGAGGTCGGAGAGGGCGTGGTCGAGGTCAAGTCCACCAACGGGGACACTCACCTCGGCGGCGACAACATCGACCAACGGATCATCGACTGGATCCTGGCCGAGTTCAAGAAGGACCAGGGTGTGGACCTCTCGAAGGACGCCATGGCCATGCAGCGCCTGAAGGAGGCGGCCGAGAAGGCGAAGATCGAGCTCTCCAACGTCGTCGAAACGGAAGTCAACCTCCCGTTCATCACGGCGGACGCCGCGGGACCGAAGCACCTCCAGTTGAAGCTGACACGCTCGAAGCTCGAGCAGCTGGTCGAGGACATCCTCCAAAAGTCCGTGGGCCCCTGCCGTCAGGCGATGAAGGACGCCGGCCTCGAGCCCAAGGACATCGACGAGGTAGTGCTCGTCGGCGGGCAGACGCGCATGCCTCGGATTCAGCAGCTCGTCAAGGAGTTCTTCGGGAAGGACCCGCACCAGGGCGTCAACCCGGACGAGGTCGTCGCCGTCGGCGCGGCGATCCAGGGCGGCGTGCTCGCGGGCGACGTGAAGGACCTGCTGCTGCTCGACGTGACGCCACTTTCGCTCGGCATCGAGACCCTCGGCGGCGTGACGACCCGGCTGATCGAGCGCAACACCACGATCCCGACCAAGAAGAGCGAGGTCTTCTCGACCGCGGGCGACAACCAGACGTCGGTCGAGATCAAGGTGCTCCAGGGCGAGCGGGAGCTGGCCCGCGACAACAAGACGATCGGCGTCTTCCACCTGGTCGGTATTCCGCCGGCCCCCCGGGGCATGCCGCAGATCGAGGTGACCTTCGACATCGACGCCAACGGCATCCTGAACGTCTTCGCCAAGGACCTCGGGACCGCCAAGGAGCAGAAGATCACGATCACCGCCTCCTCCGGGCTCGCCAAGGACGAGATCGATCGTATGGTCAAGGACGCCCAGGCCCATTCCGAGGAGGACCGCAAACGGCGCGAGGAGATCGAGGCCAGGAACCGGCTCGACACCCTCGTCTACTCGTCGGAAAAGACGTTCAACGAGAACAAGGACAAGCTGTCGCCGGCGGACGCGTCGAGCTTCGAGACGGCCCTGGGCGACGCGAAGAAGGCGCTCGAGGCGGGCGGCACGGAGGCGATGAACACGGCCGGCGAACGCCTGCAGCAGGCGTCGCACAAGCTCGCCGAGGCGATGTACAAGGGCACCGCCGGGTCGGGGCCGGGGCCGGAGACGGCCGGCGGACCGGCCCCCGGCGCCGGGACGGGCAAGGATGACGAGGTCATCGACGCCGAGTACGTGGACACGGAGAAGAAATGACGGCTTACGGTTTACGTCTAGACTAGCTCCATGACCGTCTTTCGCTGGAACTCGCTGCAGGATCTCTTCGCCATCCAGGAGAAGGTCAACCGGCTCTTCGAAGAGACGATCCACCGCACGGAGTTTCCCGACGAGGGGATCGACGCGGCGCTCTGGTCGCCGGCCGCCGACGTCTACGAGAGCGCCGACGAGATCTTCCTGAACATCGAGTTGCCGGGCGTGCGGCTCGACGACGTCCGGCTCGAGGCCCTCGACGGCAAGATCCGCGTCTCGGGCCATCGCCGTGCCGACGAGGGCGTCGAGCCGCGGCACTTCGTCCGGATGGAACGCATCTACGGCAGCTTCTCCCGGGACTTTCCGGTCCCGGTGTCTCTGGACCCGGGAGTGATCAAGGCCACCCTGCGGGCCGGCGTGCTGCGGGTCGTGGCCCCCAAAGCCGACCGGGGCCAGCCGATCCCGGTGGAACCGAGGAAAGTGCGGTGAAGGGACGCGCGCGCTCAGGCACCGGGGTCTATCGGATCGGCGCGATCGCAGAGCGCTTCGGAATCCATCCCCAGACCCTGAGGATGTACGAGCGGGAGGGGCTGCTGCGCCCCGCGCGGACCGAGGGAAACACGCGCCTCTACGACAGCGACACGATCGAGCGCCTGGAGATCATCTTGACGCTGACCCGGCATCTGGGCGTCAACCTCGCCGGTGTCGAGGTCATCCTCCACATGAAGCAGCGCATGGAAAAGATGAACGGGGAAGTCCAGAAAATGCTGGAAGTGCTCCGGGTCGAGCTCGAGACCGGCCGGTCCGGCGCGGACCGAACCGTCGCCCTGGCCCGGATTCCGGGCCGCCGGTACGCCGACGCCAAGTCGGAGCGATAGCCAGCAGAAGGCCGACGGCGGGCGGGCCCGCCGCCACCAGTACCCTGAAGGTCCTCCTCCGCTATAGAATCCCGCCTTTCGATGAGACCGTTTGGAGGGATTGTGAAAAAGCTTCTGCTCGCTCTCGCCGTCCTCGCCATCGCCGCGTCCGCGCCGGCGGAGTTCACGAAATACCAGGACTGGGACAAGAGTCCCGAGGCCTACTTCCTGACGCCCGCGGAGCGGGCCCAGTGGAAGGACATCAAGACGGACGAGGATGCGGAAAAGTTCGTCGCGCTCTACTACGCCAGGCGCGGGGGCGATCCCTTCAAGCAGGAGATCTCCCGGCGCATCGCAGCGGCCGACCAGCAGTTCAAGATGCCGCGCTACAAGAGGGGTGCCGACTCGGTGCGCGGCCACCTTCTCGTCGTTCTCGGTGCGCCGACGCGCGTCTCGCAGTCGCGGGCGCAGGACTCCGTCACCAACGAGGGTGACATCTCCCGGCTCGACGTCCGGCCGATGAGCGAGCAGGCCGCGATCAATTACACCTGGACGTACCTGGCCGACAAGTTCCCCGCCTCCATGGGCATCGGCGAGCTGAAGGCCGAGATCGAGGTTGATCCCGCCAAGGGCAAGGACACGCTGCAGAACGCCACCCCAGTCGAGAAGGCGATGGCGACAATCGCGGAGAAATCGATCGTCAATCCCAACGCGACGCTCGCTCCGGCCGCCCCCGCCAAGAGCGCCGCTCCGGCCGCCGCCGCCCCCTCCGCCGTGGCGGCCGCTCCCACGATGCCGCTTCCCGCCGCCGTCAAGTCGTCCCTGCAGGGCGTTGCGGGCAAGAGCACGGGTGATGCCGGCTTCTGGTCGGGCATCTTCTGGTCCGCCGCGGGCGACCAGTTCCTGGCTTTCCAGTTCTACCTGGCGTCGAACAAGCCGGCCTTTTCCTCGAACACGCCGCTCAAGTTCGGCGGTCTTGTGACCGACGAGGCCGGAAAGGAAGTGGACTCGTTCTGGGAGGACGCCACGCTGACGGAAATCTCCGAGGGCGCCCGCAAGGATCACGTTTTCGATCGTTCCGTGACGCTCCAGCCCGGCAGCTACAAGGGCATTTTCGGTCTTTTCACCGCGGAGGGCCAGCCGCCCGTCGCCTCGTCCTCGGTCGACTTCAAGCTCGAGCCGAGGTCGACCGATTTCGCCGTGTCGCCCCTGATTCTCTCGAGCGGGCTCGTCCCGCTGACGAAGCGGCCGGGCCCGGCCGATCCGTTCGTTTTCGGGATCGAGAAACCGATCAGGGTCGACCCGAAAGCCGATCGCCTCTTTTCCAAGACGGACAGCCTCTGGTACTTCTACAGCGTCGAGAATCCCGCGTCTCCGGCTCCCTCGACGGACGCCGCCGCGGCTGCCCCGGCCCCTTCGGCCACGCCGGCACCGGGGGAACGGCTGCGGCCGCCCCTGCGGCCGAGGCCTCGAAACCGCGCGTCATGACCCGCATCAACGTGCAGCGCGACGGCCAGGACGCCTTCGCCCCGTTCACCGGGCCGGCGGAGCTCGTCCAGACCGCTCCGGGCATCTACAGCACGGGCAACGAGATTCCCCTGGCGTCGTTCGAGCCCGGCTACTACGCGTTCATGATCAACGTTCGGGACCTGAATGCGCCGCGGGGCTCAGCCGCGAATAAGGGGATCGATCGGCGCGAGGATTTCGTCGTGCTGATGCCCGACGGCACGATGCCGCCAAAGGCGGCGACCAAGCCGGCGGGGCCAAAGCCCAAGAAGCCGTAGGGTTCAGTCACCTCGGGAGGACGCGGCCTTGCGGCCGCGTCACTCGATGTGGACGCTCGCCCGGGCCGTCCCCATCTTGCCGCTCGTGCTATCACGCACGTTGACGACGACCCGGTAGTTGCCCTTCTTGGTCTGGAGCTGCGCCGCGTAGCGCAACACCGCGTCGCCCTTCGGTTTTCCCGTCGGGATCTGGAAAGTCATGGGCTGGCGGTTCAGGTCGCTCGAGTGGCCCTTGTCGTCCACGGAGCCGATGTAGAACTCGACGCGCGCGACTTCCTTGTCGCCCTCGGGCACGAACGTCAGGGCACTCGCGGGCACGAGCACGGTGATCGGAAGCAGGTAGTACTTCTTGTCGAGCGTGGCCGGCGCGGTCTCGATCTTCGCGGGGATCGCGTTGTAGGACAGGTCGGTGTCCATGGTCGCCCGGGCGCGGTTCTCGACCCGCTGCGTCTCGGACAGGGGCTCGAAGCCCTTGCGGGAGCGCACTGTCAGGGCCGGCCGGTTCACCGAAACCTCGACCTTCTGGTAGCCGCTGATTCCGAGCTTCGAGAGGGTCACGCCCAGCGTGTAGTAGGTCGAAACCTGCTGGTAGACGCGCGACAGGCCTTTCTGGAAGTCATTCGTGTTCAAGAGCGCGACGCCCCCGGTCTCGACCGCCATCTGTTGCATGCCGTTCTGGCGGTCCTGCTGGGCCTGGAAGCGCAGGTTTGGCCGCTGCTCGATGGCGAGCACGTTGGTCGTTGGGGAGCCTTCCGAGGCGGCCGTTCCGTCGGCGGTCAGGCCCGTCGCGTCCACCGTGTAGAAGGTGACCTGGACGGCGTTGGCGCGCTGCGTCAGGGCCGTCAGCCGCGTCGGAATCTCGCGGACGTTGATGTTGGCCATCGTGGGGACGTAGTTACCGCTGGCGTACTGAGCCATCACCCAGCCCGGCTGGTATTCGAAGCCTCCCGAGACGAATAGAAAGGCCCGCTTGCCGTTGAGCGGGGTCAGCGTCACGAGCTCCTGCTGCATGCTGTCGATCATGTTCTCGATCTCGGCACCGATCTCCTGAGCGTACTGCTGGGCGATCTGCAGGCGGGAATTGATGGAGCGCCGGCCCTGTCCCATGCCGTTGATGAGCGCGACGGCCTGCTCCTGGGCCTGCAGGCGGGACGTGCCGACCCCCTGGCGCTCGAGGTCGGCGAGGGCGGTCAGGACGACTTCCTTGCTCGTCGTCCAGTCCACGAGGACGGTGGGGGCGCGGTTGAAAACGACCACGCGCAGGGCGTCGTTGGGGCCTAACCGCGTCGCCAGGTCCCGGATCGCGTTCAGCGCGCGATTGCGCAGCCCGGCCGGAAGGTAGCCGAGGTCTACGTAAACGAGGAAATTGCGCGGTACGTAGGCGTCCTCGCCCTTCCGGTAGGTGGCCAGCACCTGGTCCGGGGCCGCCGTCGCCAGGTCGGGGGCGTGGATGGCGCCCTCGTTCACCAGTGCGAAGTACTCGATCGGGACAGCCTTGCCGCCGATCTTCAGTGTGAAGTCCTCGCGCTTCAGGTCCATCACGGGGGCCCCCTTGGAGTCCGTGACGTCCACGTCCAGGTTCAGGACCCGCACCTCGACGGTCTCCGAAAACGTCGGCAGCTGCTGGGCGGGCTGCTGGGCAAGCGCCGTGGCGGCGCAGAGGATCAGAGACGCGAGCATTCTGGTCCGTGGCATCGTTTCGGTCCTTTCTCGACGTCGGCGGACGGGCCGCCGGCAACCGACTCGGAGAACGCCTCCGGAGTCGGCCGGATTCCGAAGTGTCCTGATTTTAGGAAAAAACTTAGAAAAAGGCCGGAGGCAAGGCCTATTCGCGGACCGCGACGGGCTCGAGGCCGAGGTACTCGAAGAGCATGTTGACCTCGGCCGCCAGCTCGTCGGCCTCGAGGTCGTCGGTGCTCTCGACCGGCAGGCTTCCGATCGCGCAGGCCGGGACGGCGGCGCGGGCCTGTCGGACCACGGCCGCCGCAGCGCTCGGGTCCGTTCCGTCGTCGGACAGGACCGCCTCGAAGTCCCGGGGCAGCCCCCAGATCTCGGCCCGGGCCCGGCCGACCGCAGGTCGATACGTCTCGAGAACAGCCCCCCGGAAGGGCCCGGCCGGCAGGTTCATTTCACGGACGATCTCGAAGAGGTCCGCGTAGCCGATGCAGTGGAGCAGTCCCAGCGTGTAGCCGCGCTCGCGCGTGATCCCGTACCGCTCGGCGTACCGGCCGGCCGCGACGGCCGCGGCGAGGCTGGCTCGGCGCACCGCCCGGGCCGCCGGGTCGTTGGGGGGCAGCGCCGGGAAATCCGGCGAGGAGAGCCGATCGATCAGGACGGTGGCGGCCCGCGCCCCGATCCGCTCGAGGGCATCCGGCACGGTGCCGACGGAATTCTCCCGATCCACGGACAGGGAGTTGGCGAGGATGAGCAGGTCGAGTGTCAGGTACTGGTCGAGGGCCGCAATCGGCACGATCGCGGAGGGATCGAGAGGGGGCCTGCGCTTGAGGAGCTCGAGCAGGAGCGTGGCCGTGTCGGCGTGCACGGGCCGCATCAGGTAGTTGCGGATGAGTCGATCGCGCAGGCGCCGGGCGAACTCGCGAAAACGGGCGGCGTTGCCGCGGGTCTCGAGGGGGTCGAGGGTCGTTCCGATGCGCTCGGCGGCCTCCCAGAAGTGCTCCTCGATACCGTCGGGCAGGAACGGGAGCACCCAGGCGTCGGCCGCCTCCCAGGTCTCGCGGCGCTCCTTGCGCGAGAGGCGGTGCGTGTCGTCGAGCTGCTTGACGCCCTGGAAGGCGAGGGCCTGGCCCCGTAGCGTGAGACCGATACGAAGGATCGGCTGCACGCGGTAGGTCGGGTCGTACTCGAAGTTGGCCTCGCGCCACTCGAAGATCTCGAAGAGGAGCTTGCGCGCCAGCTCCTCGACCCGCAGCGACAGCCCGTCCAGCGTGTCGTGGTTCATCTCGAGGATGAGGCGAGTCAGGTTCTCTTGCGTCGTCATGTTGCGCGCCAGCAGCTCGTAGAGCGTGGCGGCCGGGAGGGAACCACTCCGCAGCAGGTGAACTCCGAGCCGGTGCCGGGGCAGGGATCCCGACACGTAGACGATCTCCCCGTCCTTCCAGTCGAGCGTGCGGCGGTCGTGGCCGCGCGTGACGGTCAGCCGCCCCGAGCGGCGGTTCAGCTCCATCCATTGGAGAAGGTCCGCGAGTCCGAAGACTTCGAGTCTTCCCCGGAAATGCTCGGTCATGAGTGCTTTCCGGGCATTTTAGCATCCGCCGCGGGGCCCCGGCAGGCTCCCGTGACAGAATTCGCGGCGTGAAGGAGGGCAAGCTAGGGCACGAGCGCCCCAATCTGCCGGAGGCGACGAGCTCGGGCATCCCGGTGGAGCCTTTCTTCGGGTCCCCGGCCCCCGGCGACTTCCCCTACGCCCGCGGCATCTCGGCCGAGGGCTATCGGGGCCGTTTCTGGACAATGCGTCAGTACGCGGGGTACGGCTCGGCCCGCGAGTCCAACGCCCGGTACAGGTACCTGCTCGACCAGGGGCAGACGGGGCTGTCCGTTGCCTTCGACCTGCCCACCCAGATGGGATACGACTCCGACGACCCGCTCGCCCGCGGCGAGGTCGGCAAGGTCGGCGTCGCGATCGCGACGATCGACGACATGCGCGTTCTGACGGAGGGCCTGCCGCTCGAACGCGTATCGATCTCCATGACGATCAACGCCACGGCCGCGATTCTGCTCGCCCTCTACCTTGCCGTGGCGCGGGAGCGAGGGGTCCGCTGGGACGCCCTCTCGGGCACCGTGCAGAACGATCTCCTCAAGGAATACGTGGCCCGGGGCACCTACATCTTCCCGCCGAGGGAGTCGCTCAAGATCACCACGGACCTCTTCGCCTTCTGCGGCCGGGAGGTCCCGAAGTGGAACACGATCTCGATCTCGGGGTACCACATCCGGGAGGCTGGCTCGAACGCGGTGCAGGAAGTGGCCTTCACCCTTTCGAACGCCATCGCCTACGTCGAGGCCGCCCTGGCGCGCGGGCTCGCGATCGACGACTTCGCGCCTCGGCTCTCGTTCTTCTTCAACGCCCACGCGAACTTCTTCGAGGAGGTCGCCAAGTTCCGCGCCGCGCGCTCTCTCTGGGCCGAGATCGCCCGGGACCGCTTCGGTGCAAAGGACCCGAAGTCCTGGCGCCTGCGTTTCCACACCCAGACGGCGGGTTCGACGCTCACGGCTCAGCAGCCGGAGGTCAACGTCGTGCGCGTCGCCCTGCAGGCGCTGTCGGCCGTGCTCGGCGGCACGCAGTCCCTGCACACCAACGCCCGGGACGAGGCCCTCGCACTGCCGACCGAGGAGTCGGCGCTTCTCGCCCTGCGCACGCAACAGGTGATTGCCAACGAGAGCGGCGTCGCGGACGTGGCTGACCCGCTCGGCGGCTCGTTTCTCGTCGAGTCCTGGACCGAGGCGATTCGCGACCGGGCGCGCGGGCTCATCGCGAAGGTGGATTCCCTCGGGGGTGCGGTCGCCGCGATCGAGCAGGGGTTCTTCCAGCGCGAGATCGACGACGCGGCCTACGCCGCCCAGCGAGAGATCGAGGACAAGAAGCGCCTGGTCGTGGGGCTCAACGTCTACCGCGAGGAGTCGGAAACTGCCCCACCAGTTCTCACGGTCGATCCGCGCATCGAGGCCGAGCAGGTCGAGAGGCTGCGCGCGTTTCGCGCCTGCCGGGACGCGACAAGAAGTGCGGCGGCACTGGAGAACGTACGCCGCGATGCACGCGAGGACCGCAACCTCATGCCTTCGCTGGTCGAGGCGGTCTCCGGCGGTTCGACGCTCGGGGAGATCGTCGCCGCCTTGAAGGAACTTTACGGAGAGCACAAGCCCGGAAACTGACTGAAGGCGGGCTTAAGTTTCATCTTCTGAGTCGCTTGCAGGTGTGGAAAAGGGTCTGCCGACTGTTTCGCGACCGCACCCGTCTGCACACGGCGTTGGGCATGGTGCCTAAGTTGCTGACGGGAATGGGGCTTTCGCATCGCACAGATGTCGGTGCATTCCGATCGCGAGGCGCCCAATTTCGGGATTTTCGGCCGCTTTCCGCAGGGATATCGACAGGCTTTTCCGCCGCTCCTACGGAAAACTGATTTCGATCAGGCAGGCGAGAACTTCCGGCCCTCTACACGCCGATCTTCGGGCAGAGGGCCTCCACCGGGCAGTCCCCGCAGCGGGGCTTTCGGGCCGCGCAGATCTGCCTGCCGTGGGCGATCAGGAGGTGCGCCCCCATCGTGCGGCGCCCCCTGGGGACCAGGGCGTTCAGGTCGGTCTCGACCCCGACCGGGTCGATCTCCCGCGTGAAGCCCAGGCGGCGCGACAACCGCCCGACGTGGGTGTCCACGACGAAGCCCTCGTCTTTCCCGAAGGCATTGCCGAGGACGACGTTGGCCGTCTTGCGGCCGACGCCGGGCAATTGGAGCAGCTTTTCCATGCTGTCCGGGACTCGGCTCCCGTGTTCGGCCGCGATGGCCGCGCAGGCGGCCCGGATGCTCTTCGCCTTCGCGTTGAAGAAGCCGGTCGAGCGGATCTCGCGCTCGAGGACGCCTTTCGGCGAGCGCGAGTAGTCGGCGGCGGTCTTGTACTTCTCGAAAAGGTGTGGCGTGACCATGTTCACCCGCGCGTCCGTGCACTGCGCCGAGAGGATGGTGGCCACGAGAAGCTCGAGGGGGCTTCGGTGGTCGAGCGCGCAGCGGGCCTCCGGATAGGCCTTCGCGAGCCTCCGAAGGACCGTGGCGACGCGCCGTTTCTTCTGGTCGAACGTCTCCCCGGGCTTCCTCGCCATGGGGCGGCATCTTATGCTCGTCCGCGATGTGGTCGGTGCGGATTGCCCTCGTCCTTCTCCTTGCCGCGGCCCGCGTGCCGGCGGTCACCCTCACGATCCTCCACACGTCCGACCTGCACGGTCGGGTCCACCCGCACGACGCACTGGCCGACGCGGATCTCGGTGAGGGGCTGGCTCGGGTCGCTGCGGCCGTCCGGGCCATTCGGGCCGAGGGAAATTCGACCCTCCTCCTCGACTCGGGCGACACGATCCAGGGTGCCCCGACACAGGCTCTGGTCTTCGCGGGCAAGATCGGCGATGGCAGCGACCCGATCGTCCGGGCCATGAACCTCGTCGGGTACGACGCGATGGCCGTCGGGAACCACGAGTTCGATTTCGGCCTCGACCGGCTGGAGGCCTCGCGCCGGCAGGCCCGGTTCCCGTGGCTTTCGGCCAACACCCTCGGGCCGGACGGGGAGCCCGCCTTTCCTCCCTACGCCGTGAGGGAGATCGCGGGTGTGCGGGTCGGGATCCTCGGGCTCGTGACACCCCACGTGGCCAACTGGGAGAGCCCGAAGCTGCTCGGCCAACTCCACTTCGGCGACTCCGTCGCCGCGGCCCGCCGCTACGTGCCGGTCCTGCGCGTCCGCGAGCGCTGCGACCTCGTCGTCGTGATCGCGCACGAGGGCTTCGAGCGGGACCCCGCGACCGGTCGCCCGCGGCGCGACTCCGGCGAGAACCAGGCCTACGCCGTGGCGACGGAGGTCGACGGAATCGACCTCCTGCTGTCGGGGCACGCGCACACCGTGATTGCGCCGAAGCGTCTCGGAAAGACCTGGGTCTCGCAGCCCGGCCGCTGGGGCAACACGCTGACCCGCTTCGACGTCACGCTCGAGCGGGACGGGGACCGCTGGCGGGTCGCCGGCGTTCGCGGCCGCAACCTGCCGATGAAGAGGGTCGCGGCCGATCCCGAGATCGTCGCGGCGGTTGCTCCCGAGCAGGAGGCGACGATGCGGGTCCTCGGCGAGGAGACGGCCGTGCTGGAGTCGCCGGTGTCGGCGAAGGGCGCGCGCCGGCAGGACACGGCGCTGCTCGACTGGCTCAACGGCGTCCAGAGGCGGGAGGGGAAGGCCGCGTTGTCGTTCTGCTCGCTCCTACCGCGGGAGCTGCCGGATTGGCTGGCGGGGCCGCTGACGGTCCGCCAGATCTGGGCCTTCTACCCCTACGAGAACAGCCTCGTCACGGTCGAGGCGACCGGCAGGCAGGTTCGCGCGGCCCTCGAGCGCTCGGCCGGCTGTGTGGCCCGCCCGGACGAGCTCGGCCGCAACTGCGACGCGCTCGCCGGCGCGGAGTACGAGCTGGATCTCTCGCGGCCGGAGGGGCGTCGCGTCGCGTTTCTGCGTCGCGACGGCCGGGAGATCGCCGACGGCGACGTCCTCACGGTGGCGATCAATTCTTACCGCGCCTCGGGTGGAGGGGGTTATCCGATGTGGAAGTCCGCGACGCGGCTGGCCGAGACCGGGAACGTCCGCGACCTGCTCGTGGCCGACGCCCGTGCGAAGAAGCGGCTCACACTCGAATCTGACGGAAACTGGAAGGCGGCCGGCGCTCGTTGAGGCCCAGCCACGGACCCGTGACCCTATCGTCCCCGAAGGTCCTTCTGCACTTCGCGGCTCGCGTTGGCTCCCGGAGCGCCGGTCACACCGCCCCCGGGATGCGTGCCGGAGCCGCAGAGGTAGAGGCCCCGCACGGGCGTGCGGTACTGCGCCCAGCCGAGCAGCGGCCGCATCGTGAAGAGCTGGTCGATCGCGGGCTCGCCGTGGAAGACCTGGCCGCCGGTCAAACCATAGGTCTCCTCGAGGTCGAGGGGCGTCAGGACCTGACGGTGGGCGACGAGGCCCCTGAGGCCGGGAGCGTAGACCGCGATCGCCTCGACGACACTATCGCCCAGTGACTCCCGCTTCGCATTCCAGTCGCCCTTGAGCTTCGACGGCGCGAACTGGGCGACGACCGACATGACGTGCTTGCCGCTCGGCGCAAGCGTGGAGTCGGTGACCGTGGGGATGGTGACGTCGCAATAAGGGTGGGGCGAGAAGTCTCCGTACTTCGCGGCGTCGAAGGCGCGCTCGAGGTAGTCGATATCGGGGCCGATGTGGATGCGGCCGGACAGCGCCCCCGAGGCGCCGTTCTTCGCGGCCGGGAACTCCGGAAGGGCGTTCAGGGCGAGGTGCACCTTGGCGATCGTGCCGATCGCCCGGTAGTTCCGAATCTTCTGGATGAAGTCGGGATCGAGGTCCACGGGGTCCACCAGGCCGAGGAAGGTCCGCTTCGGGTCGGCGTTCGAGACGACGGCGCGGGCGAGCACTTCCTCTCCGGTCGAGAGGACGACGCCGGTCGCCGCGCCGTCCCGGGTCGTGATGCGGGAAACGGTGGCGCCGGTGCGGACCTCCGCCCCGTAGCTCTTGGCCGCGGCCGCGAGCGCCTGCGTCAACGCGCCCATGCCGCCCCGCACGAACGTGGCCGGTCCGGCGGCGTTGCCATCCAGGGCCGCGCCGATGAGGATGCCGAGGCTCGTCCCGGCAGACCAGGGTCCGGCGAAGGTTCCGTAGATCCCCCGAGCCGCCACGACCGCGCGCAGCAGCTCGTTTTCGAAGAATTCGGAGACGAGGTCGGCGACCGCCATGGGGCCCCAGCGCAGGAGGCGAAAGGCATCGCGCCTCGGAAGGGCCCGGAACTTGCGGCCCGCCTTGAGCAGCTGCCAGAGCTCCGACATCGACGGGTCGTCGATCGAAGGCGGCGTCATCGTCAGGAAAGGCCCGAGGAGCCTGCCGATCTGGCCGAGCGACTCGTGGAACGAGAGGTACCCCTTCGCGTCGTGCGGCGAGACCTTGCCGATCTCGGCGGCCGTCTGCGCGGCGTCGCCGTAGAGCGTGAACGCGCGGCCGTCCGGCCCCGGCGCGAAGACGCGGACCTCCGTCTGGATGAAGGAGAGGCCGTGCCTCTCGAGGCCGAGGTCCCGAACGATCGAAGGCAGGAACGGGCCGGCCGAGTGAAGGACCGAGGATGCCCTGAATCCCGGGGCAAACTCCTCCGTCACCGCGACGCCGCCGACGACCGCACGCTTCTCCAGGACGACGGGCTTCAGGCCCGCCCTGGCCAGGTAACAGGCCGCGACCAGGCCGTTCGGTCCGCCGCCGACGATGACGACGTCTTTCTTCTCGGCCACGCTAAACCTTCCCGCGCTTCCAGTCCTCGAGGAGCTTCTCGGCGGCGTTCTTCCCGTTGGCGCCCATGATGCCGCCGCCCGGATGCGTCGCCGAGCCGCACATATAGAGGTTCTTGATCGGCGTCCGGTACTGTGCCCAGCCCGGGGCGGGGCGCAGGAAGAAAAGCTGCTCGAGTGTGAGCTCCCCCTGGAAGATGTTCCCCTCCGACAGGCCCCATTCGCGCTCGAGGTCGAGCGGTGTCACGACCTGCCGGTGCTTGATGATGCTCTTGATGTTGGGAGCGTGCTCGGCGATGGTGTCGATCACCGTGTCGCCGAAGCGTTCCTTCTCCTTGTCCCAGTCGCTGTCCTTCAGCTTGTACGGCGCGTACTGGACGAAACAGGACATGACGTGCTTGCCCGGAGGGGCGAGGGACGGATCGGTCAGCGTGGGGATGACCATGTCGATGTAGGGGCGGCGCGAGAAGTGCCCGTACTTGGCGTCGTCGTAGGCCCGCTCCATGTGCTCGACCGTCGGGGAGATGGAGATGGCGCCCCGGAGGTGCGCGCCCGGGCCCGGGATCGATTTGAACTCCGGCAGCGCGTCGAGGGCGAGGTTCACCTTACCCGAGGAGCCCCTGTACTTGTACCGCTTGATGTCCTCGACGAAGTCTCCCGGAAGCTCGCTTTCACCGATCATCTTCATGAACGTCAGCCGCGGGTCCACGCTCGAGGACACGACGGTCGCGTCGATCTCGTCGCCGTTCTCGAGGACGACGCCCCTGGCCTTGCCGCCGGCGAGCTTGATCTTAGCGATCGCGGCCTTCGTCCGGATCTCGGCTCCCGCCTCTCGGGCCGCGTCTCCGATCGCGTTCGAGATGGCGCCCGTCCCGCCGCGCGCAAAGCCCCACGAGCGGAAAGCGCCGTCGATCTCGCCCATGTAGTGGTGGAGCAGGACGTAGGCCGTGCCGGGGGAGCGCACGCCGAGGAAGGTCCCGATGATGCCCGAGGCGGACATCGTGGCCTTGAGCACGTCCGTCTCGAACCACTGGTCGAGGAAATCGACGGCGGACATCGTCATCAGCTGGACCTGGTTGTACTTGTCTTCGCCCGAGAGCGCCTGGAAGCGCTTGCCGAGGAATCGCAGGTCCTGCAAGCCCTTCCAGTTCAACTTCGTCGGGTCGGGAGGCGTCATCGCGAGGATCGGCTTGACGAAGCGGCCCATGTCGGCCATCGCCTTGCCGTACTCGTCGTAGGCGTCGGCGTCGAGCTTCGAGTGGCGAGCGATCTCGCGGCGGGTCTTGCCGTGGTCGTTGACGCGCCAGAGGTAGTCGCCGTTCAACATCGGCGTGAACGTGCCGTCGAGCGGCAGGATCTCGAGCCCGTGGCGCGGCAGGTCGAGATCGCGGATGATCTCGGGCCTCAGGAGCGAGACGACGTAGGAACAGACCGAGAACTTGAACCCGGGGAAGACTTCTTCGGTGACCGCGGCGCCGCCCAAAACGTGCCGGCGCTCGAGGACGAGGACTTTCTTTCCGGCCTTCGCGAGGTAGGCGGCGTGGACGAGCCCGTTGTGGCCGCCCCCGATGACGATCACGTCGTACTTGGAGCTCATGCGCCTCTCAACCGCCCGATTGTGACCCCCGGTTTCCTTCGGCGGCCTTGCCGTGAGTGCCGGAGCATACTTATAATTCCGCGCCGCAACAAGGCTCACGTGACTCTGCGTCATCGCGGAAGCGGGGGCCGGATCCGAGGTTGGAAGTGCCGATCGGGACTGCCGTACACGAGCGCACGTTTCCTCTCTGCGAGAGCCTGAACTACCGCGAGTGGTCGGGTTACTACGCCGTCAGCGCCTACGAGGCGCACCACGACCACGAGTACAACGCGATCCGAAACGCTTCGGCCCTGATCGACATCTCGCCGCTCTTCAAGTACCGCCTGACCGGAAAGGACGCGACGCGGCTCGTGGACCGAATTGTGACGAGGGATCTCAGGAAGGTGTCCGTCGGGTCGGTCATCTACACGCCCTGGTGCGACGAGCACGGCAAGGTCATCGACGACGGCACGGTCTCCCGCCTCCAGGAGAACACCTACCGCTGGACGGCGGCCGACCCGAGTCTGCGGTGGTTTCACCAGAACGCCCTCGGTCTCGACGTCAGGATCGAGGACATCTCCGACGAGGTGGCAGCGCTCGCCTTGCAGGGACCGACCTCGGGTCGGCTCCTCGGGGCGGTCGCCGAGGCCGACATCGAGAACCTCAAGTACTTCAGGGTGACGTCTGGGAAGATCGCCGGCGTGCCGGTGGACATCTCGCGCACGGGCTACACGGGCGACCTCGGTTACGAGATCTGGATTCCCTGGAAGGACGCCGTCCGCGTGTGGGACGAGCTGATGGGCAAGGGCAAGGCCTTCGACATTCACGCGGCCGGCATGCTGGCCCTCGACGTGTCGCGCATCGAGGCCGGGCTGCTCCTGATCGACGTGGATTTCAACGGCTCGAAGAAGGCCCTCATCGGCGGACAGAAATACACGCCCTACGAGATGGGGCTCGGGCGCCTCGTGGCCCTCGACAAGGGGCGCTTCGTCGGCCAGGAGGCCCTGCGGCGGGAGGCGAAGGAAGGCCCCGCGCGCGAGATCGTCGGCCTCGAGCTCTCCTGGAACGCCGTCGAGGCGATCTACGAGAAGCTGAACCTGGCCCCGCAGATCCCGGCTGCGGCCTCCCGGGTTTCGGTCCCGGTGTACCGCGAGGGCGAGCAGGTGGGCAAGGCGACCTCGACGACCTGGTCGCCGACCCTCAAAAAGATGATCGCCCTCGCGACGGTCGCTCGCGGTTCCAACGCCGTCGGCACGCGTCTCGAAATGGAGGTCACGGTCGAGGCCGTGCGCCACCGCGTGCCCGCGAACGTCGTCAGGACGCCGTTCTTCAATCCGCCGAGGAAGACCGCCACGCCGATCGGCTAGCGGGGCGCGGCGGCCGGGCCGCTCTTGGAGGTCGCATGGACGCTTCGGTCAGGGAGATCCTCGAGTCCTACGACGCGCAGGCCCCGCTCGAGGAGGCCTGGACGATCCCGGCTCCGTGGTACGTGGACCAGCGCATCGCCGAACTCGAGCGCCGCACCGTCTTTTCCAGAACGTGGCAGATGGTCGGGCGCCTCGACCAGCTCGCGCAGCCCGGCCAGTACCTCACCGCCCTGCTCGCCGGCGAGCCGATCGTCGTCGTGCGCGGCGAGGACGGCGTGATCCGGGGCTTCTTCAACGTGTGCCGCCACCACGCGGCCTCGGTCATGACCGAGCCCGAGGGCAAGGCGCCGATCCTGCGCTGCCCGTACCACGGCTGGACGTACTCGCTGGCGGGAGAGCTGAAGGGCACGCCGGATTTCGCGGGTGTCTGCGGATTCGACAAGGCGAAGAACGGCCTCTTGGCCGTAGAGACCGCGACCTGGGAGAAATTCGTCTTCGTGCGCCTCGAGCCCGGGGGCCCGTCGCTCGAACGGTCGCTCGGCCCCCTCGTCGGGCAGTTCGAGAAGCTCGGCCTCGACCGGTTCCACTTTGTCGAGCGGCGACGCTGGACCTTCGAGTGCAACTGGAAGGTCTTCGTGGACAACTACCTCGACGGCGGGTACCACGTGCCGCACCTGCACAAGGGCCTCTCCTCCGTGCTCGACTACGGCGGCTACACGATCGAGACGGGGGACAACTGGTGCCTCCAGTGGAGCCCGATCGACCACTCGAACGCCGAAGACGACGTCGCCTCTGTGCGCAAGGGCGAGAAGGCCCTTTATTACTGGCTCTGGCCGAACTTCATGGTCAACTGGTACGAGGGCGTCATGGACACGAATCTGGTGCGCCCGCTCGGCGCCGGCCGGGCCGAGGTCATTTTCGATTTCTACTTCACCGACGTGGCGACGCCCGAGGCGGTCGCCCGGAACAAGGCCTCGATCGACGTCGGCAACCGTGTGCAGGACGAGGATCTCGCGATCTGCGACTCGGTCCAGCGGGGATTGGGATCGCGCGCGTACCGGGCGGGGCGGCTGTCGGTGCGGCGCGAGGGCGGCGAGCAGCTCTTCCACCGCATGCTCGCCAGGGAGCTCAAGGCGGGGCTCAGGGCGCCGTAGGACGGTCCTGGGCGGGCTGGCTCCAGAGCGCGATCTCTTCCTCGAGCTTGCGGTCGATGCCGTCGATCGGCAACGGCCGGCTGACCCAGTAGCCCTGCATCTCGTCGCACCCATACTTCTGCAGGAACTGGAACTGGTCCTGCGTCTCCACGCCTTCGGCGATGACCGAGAGGCTCGAGCCGTGAGCCATCTCCACGATCGCGCGCACGATGCCGGCGTCCGCGGGATTGGAGGCGAGATCCGTCACGAACGAGCGGTCGATCTTCAGCGACGTGATCGGAAAGCTCTTCAGGTAGCTCATGGAGGAGTAGCCGGTGCCGAAGTCGTCGATCGCGATCCCGACGCCCATCGTGCGCAGCAGGTTCAGGTTCGCGACGACGATCTCGGCGCCCTCCATCGCGATCGACTCGGTGATCTCGACCTCGAGGTGGCGGGGCTCGAGGCCGGCCTTCGAGAGCGCGCCCTCCACCGTGTGGACGAGGCTGCGCTCGCGAAACTGCTTGGCCGAGAAGTTCACCGAGATCCGCAGGCCGAGGCCCGTACCGAGCCAGGTCTTGAGCTGGCTCGTCGCGGCGCGCAGAACCCAGTCGCCCAGCGGCAGGATCAGACCGGTCTCCTCGGCCACGGGAATGAAGGTCGCCGGCGGGAGGAATCCCTTCTGGGGGTGCTGCCAGCGCACGAGCGCCTCGAGGCCGACGATCCGTCCCGAGCCCAGGCTTACGAGCGGCTGGTAGTGCAGCAGGAACTCGTTGCGGTCGAGCGCCTGGCGCAAGCCGTTCTGGAGTTCGAGCCGTTCGACGGCCATCGCCGTCAGCTCGGGCGTGCAGAGCTCGAAGTTGTTTCCGCCGAGGTCCTTGGCGCGATACATGGCCGCGTCGGCGTTGCGCAGGAGCGCCTCGGCGTCCTGGCCGTCGTCCGGATAGGTCGCCACCCCAACGCTCGTGGTGACCTGGAGCGTGTGCCCGTCGATCTCGACGGCGCGCCCCATCAGGCCCAGCAGCTTCTGGGCGAAGCGAGACATGTCGCCGCTCTGCCGCAGGTCCGGGACCAGGATGAGGAACTCGTCGGCGCCGATGCGGGCAATCGTGTCGACCTCGCGGACGCCGCGCGTGAGCCGGAGGGCGAGGGATTGCAGAAGCCGGTCGCCGGCGGCGTGGCCCCAGTTGTCGTTGACGAACTTGAAGCCGTCGAGGTCGAGGTGGACGACGGCGAGCTTGCGGTCGTAGCGGCGCGACTGTGCGAGCTCGATTTCGAGGCGTTCGAGAAAACGCACGCGGTTGGGCAGACGCGTGAGCGGGTCTACGAAGGCGCGCTCGGCGGCCTGCGCCTCGGCGCGCTTTCGGTCGGTGATGTCGAACAGCGATCCGATCAGGGCCGGCGCACCTTCGAGCTCGGTCGCCGACTCGTGGGCTTCGACGTCCACGAGGTCCCCGTCCTTGCGGACGGCCCGGTAGGTGTACGGCCCCGGCGCATCGCCCACGAGGAGGCCACGGATGCGGGCGAGCACGGCCGGCCGATCCGCTTCGACGACGAAGGGCGCCACCTCGGCCCCCACGAGATCGCCCGGCGAGTAGCCGAGGATTTCGCCGAGCTTGGGGTTTGCGTAGCGGTATCGCTCGTTCTGGATCACGTAAGTGCCGACCGGGGAGAGCTCGACCAGCTGCCGAAACTCGGGCTCCGCCGGGGTGGAGGCCTCCGCTCCGTCCCCGCGGCGGGGAGCGATGCGGGCCGCGCGCGCCAGCACTTCCTGGGCCCCGAGCCGGATGTCGAGCTGGCGCCCGGCCTCGCGGGCGAGCTCTCGCAGGGCCTCGAGAGCCTCCTCGCCGATCTCGCGAGGGGAGTGGTCCATCACAGAGAGGGTCCCGATCGCTCCCGCGCGGGAGGTCAGGATCGGGACGCCCGCGAAGAAGCGCAGGCCCTCGGCGCCCGGGCCGGCCGAAAAGCGCGCGTCCCGTTCGAGATCCCGGAGGACCAGACCGTCGCCGGACTGCATCGCCTCCGAACACAGCAGGAGGGCGCGCGGCGTGTCCGCGGCGCTCACGCCGCCTCGGGACTTGAACCAGTGGTGGCCGTCTTCGACGAGGCTCAGGGCCGCGACCGGGGTCCCGCACGCCTCGGCCGCCTGGCGGGTCAGTTCGTCGAAAAGAGCCTCCGCCACGGCCGTAAGGGTCCCGGCGCGGTCGGCGGCCCTGGGGCGGGCGATCCTGCCGCTATCGGTCGACGAACTCATTTCAACTGGGCGTTGGAGCCCGCTTATTGTAGCAGGAGGCCGGCCCGCCGACCCGGCTGCGGCTTCGCGCGCTGGCTCCCGGGCTCAGGCCCGGGCGGCCCGGCGCAGGGGGACGACGCGCTCGCTCTGCCGGGAAGCGGCGACCGCGGCCGCCCTGGCGGAAGCGACCGCGGGCTCGAGGCTGGCGAGCAGGTGGTCGAGCTCGGCGGCGAGAACCACCGTGCCGCGCCGCTGCGACCCTTCGCGGCCCCGGGCAAGGCGTACCCGGAAGTTCTGCAGGTCGTTCCACCGTCCGAGGGCTTCCTGCAGCGCCTTCTCCCGGGCGGTGTCCGCGGGCTCCGGCAGCCCGAGCGCGACCAGGTCTTCCGCGAGATAGCGTGCCTTCTTGACGGCGAGGCGATATCGGTGGAGCGTCGCGTCGTCTTTGCCCTCGAGCGGAGGGGAGAGGGCGGCCTCGGCCTTGCGGCGAGCCGCCACGAGCCGCTTGATACCGCTGCCGGCTCCCTTGCGCGACAGCCGCGCGAGGCGGCGGCGCAGGCGCTGCATCTTGTCCCCATCGGTTGCCCGCGTCAGCTTTCGTGCCGCCTTTCCCGCGAGCTGGTCCCAGGGGGCCGCGAGGGCCGCGACGGCCTCGGGCGTGAGAAGCCCGAGTTCGCCGACGCGGTCGAGCAGCCTCCGGTCGACCTCGAGCTGGCGCGCTCCCGAAAGCGAGTGCGCGAGCGACCGCGCCCGGCGTGACACCCGCTTGCGGCCGAGCGCGGCGGAGGTCGAGGCGACACGGCGAAGCGCGACCCGCAGGTCGTGAAGGCCTTCCGGTTTCCCGCGCTTGGCGGCCTGCCTGGCCTCCTCGAGGCCTCGGGCGCGGATCTTCCAGAGGGCCGCGGGCTGCTTCACGGGGCGCTATTATAGGCGGCAACGAGGGAGGTCCGCTTCACGCGCTCTTCACGCCGCCTTCACGAAGTCCCGCCGGTGGAACGGCAGACTGTGACCCGCATGAGGTCCCTGGCCGCGATCGACATCGGCACCAACAGCATCAAGCTCCTCGTCGCCAACGTCGAGGAGGACGGCACTCTGGACGTGGTGCTGCGCGAAAAAGCGATGGTGCGCCTCGGCACGGAGACCCTGCGCACCGGACGCCTGTCGCCCGAGGCGATCGAAGCCGGCGTCTCCACGGTCGAGCACCTCGCGAAGCTCGCCTCCGGCTCCGGCGCGGAGGTCGTGCGGACCGTGGCTACCTGCGCCGCCCGGGAGGCTTCGAACTCGGACGAGTTCGTCGCGGCGGTCAAGAAACGCACGGGTCTTCGCGTGGACGTGATCTCGGGCGAAGAGGAAGCCCGCCTCATCAACCTCGCCGTGCGGAGCGAGTTTCCCGCCTCCAACGACCCGCTCTTCCTCGTGGACATCGGCGGCGGATCCACGGAGTTCGTCGTCTCCAACGGCTCGCGCGTGCTGCTGACGGAGAGCCTGCCGCTCGGCGTCGTGCGCCTGACCGACCGGCATGTCAGGAGCGATCCGCCCTCGGAGAAGGACGTCCGGGAGATGAAGAAGTCCATCCGCGCGGTGGCCAAACGCGCGGCCCAGGCGGTGCGCAAGAAGGGGTTCAAGACGTGCGTGGGCTCGTCGGGGACCATCCAGTCTCTGTCCTTCGTTCACGAGGCGGCGATTCTGGGCCGCCAGCCCAACCCGACGGGTCACCGGACCCTGACGCGTTCGGCCTTGAAGAAGGTGAACCGGCTTCTGCGCCGTACGAGCGAGAAGGAGAAGCTCCGCGTGCCGGGCCTGGACCCGCGGCGCCGGGACATCGCGGTCCCGGGGGGCCTGCTCCTCGCCTGGATCCTGAAGCGCACCGGAGCCGACGCCATCGCCGTGGGGGAACGAGGACTGCGCGAGGGCCTGCTGCTCGACTACATCGCCCGGCACGGCGAGACCCGCGTGGCCGCCAACCGGGACATGCGCGCACGAAGCGTCGACCGGCTCCTGCGCCGCGGCAACGCCGAGGTCCTTCACGCCGCGCACGTGGCGCGGCTGGCGCTCGAGATTTTCGACCAGACCCACGCCCTCCACCAGCTGACCGCTACGGAGCGCGAGTGGCTCCAGTACGGGGCGCTGCTGCACGACGTCGGGTGCTACATCGGGTATGCCAAGCACCAGCGTCACTCGTATTACCTCATCACGCATGGGGACCTGACGGGCTTCTCGGCCGACGAGATCGAGGTTCTCGCTTCGCTGGCGCGGTATCACAAGGGGGGGCGGCCGAGGCAGGCGCACGAGAACTGGCGCCGGCTCGATCCCTACCTGCAGGTGGTCGTCGAGAAGCTCGCTTCGATCCTGCGGATCGCCGATGGGCTGGACCGGAGCCATCGCCAGATCGTCACCGGCGTAACGTGCCACCTTCGAGCGCGCCGGATCGAGCTCGAGGTGCGCGCTCGCGCGGATTGCGAGGCGGAGCTCGACGCCGCCCGCAAGAAGGCGGACCTCTTCGAACGCGTGCTCGACCGCAGCGTTTCTCTTCGCGCCCTGCCGGTCGGCAGCGACGAGGCCGTGCATCAGAAGGATCTGGAGATCCTGTCCGCCGAAGCCCTCTGGAATTGACGCGGGACCGAACCAGGAGAATCGCCGTGAAAGAGCACTTTTCCGAGCAACTCGAGGACCTCCGGCGCCAGCTCATCCTGATGGGCGGAGAGGTCGAGCGCCAGATCCACCGCTCGATCGAGGCCCTGACCGAGATGGACGCCGAAAAGGCCCGGGGCGTGATCGCGTCCGACGAGGACATCGACCGGATGGAAATGGCCATCGAGGAGTCGGCGATCGCGCTGCTCGCGCTGCAGCAGCCCGTGGCGGTGGACCTGCGTTTTCTCGTGGCGGTCCTCAAGATCAACAGCGACCTCGAGCGAATCGGAGACCATGCCGTCAACATCGCCGAGGGGGCCGAGCGGCTGGCCGGCCAGCGTCCCTTCAAACCGTTCATCGACATCCCCTACATGGCCGAGGTGGCCATGTCGATGCTCAAGCAGTCGCTGGATGCCTTCGTCAACCGCGACGCGGACCTCGCCAAGAGGGTCATCAAGAAGGACGACATCCTGGACGAGAAGAACGTTTCCATCATTCGCGAGCTGTTGACCTACATCGCCGAGTATCCGGCCCTGACGACCTACTGCATCGAGCTCATCTCGATCTCCAAGAACCTCGAGCGCGTCGGAGACCTCGCCACGAACATCTGCGAGGACACGATCTTCATCGCGGAGGCGCGCTGGGTGAAGCACCATGCGACGGAGCTGCCCTGAGTCGGGAGGGGGCAGACGGTAGACGGTAGACGTCGACCCGTTTCGTCTTCCTTCTCTCGTCCTTCAAATACCGGTCCATGACTCCTCCTTTCCTCTGGGGCGTCGCCACCTCCTCCTACCAGGTCGAAGGCGCGGCCGAGAACGACTGGACGGAATGGGAGCGCCAGGAGAGGCTGAAAGTCTCGGGCGAGCGCTGTGGGGTGGCGGCGGGGCACCGGGAGCGGTGGCGGGCGGACTTCGCGCTCCTCCCGTCGCTCGGGGCCAACGCCTACCGGCTTTCGATCGAGCGCAGCGCCGTCGAGCCCGAGGCGGGCTTGTTCTCGGACGACGCGCTGCGGCTGGAAAGGGAGCGCGTGGACGTGCTCAGGCGCCTCGGTATCGAGCCCGTCGTGACCCTCCATCACTACACGCACCCCCGCTGGTTCTGGGCCCGGGGCGGCTGGGAGAACCCGGACAGCGTCGCGGCCTTCCGGCGCTACGCCGGGGTCGTGGCCGATGCGCTGGGTGCGAGCGCGGGCGTCTGGGTCACGCTGAACGAACCGATCGTTTTCCTGCTCGGAGGCTACCTCGGCGGGCTCATTCCGCCGGGCCGTCGAAGCTTCGCCTCGGCGGCACGGGCGCTCGAACACCTGCTTCGCGCTCATGTCGAGGCGGCGGCGATCCTCAAGCAGAAGGCCCCGGGCTGCCGCATCGGCATCGCCCACAACATGCTGGACTTCGCCCCGGACCGTCGCGACAGCGCTTTCGACCGGCGGTTGGCCCGTGCGGGAGAACGGCTCTACAACCTGGCACTGCTCGAGGCCATGGGAACCGGCCGCATGGACTGGTCCTTTCCGGGCGAGGGGCGAACCCGCATCGACGTCCGCGACTTCCCGCGTTCCAACGACTTCGTGGGTGTCAACTACTACAGTCGCGTGCACATCCGCTTCCGAGGCGTTCCCGGCGCGGTCGGCCAGTTCCTGTATCGCGATCCCGGGTCGCGGGGCCTGACCGACACGGGCTGGGAGATCCATCCGCAGGGCTTCGACCGCGTCCTGCGGCAGGCCGAGAGCGCGGGGCGGCCCGTCCTCGTGACCGAGAACGGCATCGCCACGCGCGACGACGGCCTGCGCCGCGACTTCCTCCGCGAGCACACCCTCGTGCTCGCGCACCGTCTCGCCGCCGGGGCGCCGATCGACGGGTACTTCTACTGGTCGCTGATCGACAACTTCGAGTGGCTGGAGGGCTTTCGCCCGCGCTTCGGACTGTTCGAGGTGGACTACGCGACCTTCGCGCGGCGGCGGCGCCCCTCCGCGGACCTGTTCGCGGAGCTCGGGCGGCGGTTCACGGCGGGAGCGGTCGCGGAATCTTCCTCCGCCGCTCGAAGGTGACGAATGCCCTCACGCCTGCCCCGCGCGCCAGGGCGAGGGTTTGGTCATAGCCCCAGCCGACCTCGGCGGGAGCGTGCGCGTCAGAGGAGAACGTCACGGGAACGCCGGCGGCCACAAGCCGCGAGAGAAGGCCCGCCTCCGGATAGGCCTCCTCGACGGGCTTCCGAAGACCCGCCGAGGAGATCTCGACGGCGACACCCGCGTCCTTCGCGGCGGCGATGGCCTCCTCTTCCGCCCGAGTTCGGGGCGCCGCCGGGCGGTGTCCGTGCTTCTTCGGCAGATCGAAGTGGGTCAGGACGTCGAAGAGCCCCGTGCGCGTCGCCTTCGCCAGCAGGCGGTAGTACTCGTCGTAGAGGGCCTCGGTGCCCTCGCGCTCGAACCGCGCGGGTGAGCGGCCCGGATCGTCGATCCAGTCGCCACCGACCCAGTGCACCGAGCCGAGAACGAGGTCCCAGTCCGCCCGGCCGAGCCACCTCTCGAGCTCGGCCTCGCGCCCTTCGGCGTAGTCGGCCTCGAGTCCCAGGCGCACGGCGATCCGGCCAGCAAACTCGTCGCGCAGCTCCTGGACCTCTTGGACGTACTCGTCGAACTGGTCCTCCCGCATGGCGAGCTTCGGGTTGCGCGCTTCCGGAGGCAGGAAATACAGGGGGATGTGGTCCGTGAAGCCGATCTCCGACAGCCCGAGCGCGATCGCCCGAAGCACGAAATCGCGGGAGGCGCCGCCGGCGTGGCCGCAGCGGAAGGTGTGAACATGGTAGTCGGGAAGGCCTCGCACAGCGGGCATTATCCCCGGTCAGGCGGAGCCCGGAATCTTCACGCGGTCTTCATGCGGCCGGCCTTAGGCTTCGGGGCGTGCACCAGGCTCTCGGCCACTGCGAATGCGGCAAGTCCCTCGAGTTCCGGCAGGCCTCCGGCTCCGGGCCGCACCGCGAGATCTCCTGCGGCTGCGGCCGCCTCCACGACGTCGAGCTCGGAGCCTCGGGCTGGGCCCTCGCCGCCCAGCTGACTCCGGAGAGGTCGGTGCCGCTCTCGGGATTCTCGACCGAGCTGCGGCACGCTCCGGATGCCGAGCGGTTCTGGTTCTCGTTCCCGCTGCGCGGAGAGGCCCCCTTGCCAGTCCACATCCTTTTCTCGCGGTCGGCGAAGAAGGCGGAGGTCAAGGCGGCCGATCTCAAGGTCTTCCATGTGGACGGCGTGCACCGCCCGACGGAAGCCCGCCGGCGCTGGATCGCCTGGTGGCAGACGCGCGGGCCGCTGCCGCGTTCGAAGGGTGACGCGTTCTCCGCCCCGCGGCGCGTCGGGCGCTTGCCCGTCGCCCTGCTGGGCCGCGGCCCCGCCGCGCTTCCCGCCCGCTAGGCGCGGCTTCAGTCCTTCCTTACACGGGTTTTCCGCGTTCTTTGGACCCCCCTCGCCCGGGCTTCGCTGCGGCCGCGGAGACTGTACGTGTCCAATTCGACATGCTGCTCTGTGACTTCCACATCCACACCACCTATTCGGACGGCGTGCTGCCGCTTCCGAAGGTCGTGGACCTCTTCGGACAGTCGGGGCACGACGTCATCGCGATCACCGACCACATCGTCAACCAGGACAGCGGTCTCGGCAAGGTGGCCCACCGGATCGGCAATAGCCTGAACGCCGAGAGCTGGAAGCGTTACGCGGAGGAGATCACCCGAGAGGCCGAGCGCGCCCGCAGCACCTACGGAATGCTCGTGCTGCCCGGGGCGGAGATGACCCGCAACACGATCAACCGGGACACCTCGGTCCACGTCCTCGCCCTCGGCCTCGACGCGTTCCTGTCGGCCGACGGCGACCCCCTCGACATGCTCCGGGAAATCCGCGCCCGGGGCTCCATCTCGGTCGCCTGCCACCCGCACGAGATGAGCGAGTGGTTCGCCAACACCTGGTACCTCTGGAACCGCCGTAAGGCCGTCTCGCCGCTGGTGGACCTGTGGGAGGTCGGTTGCCGTTGGGAGCTCTACCCTGTGATCTCGCGCGAAAGCCTGCCCCATTTGGCCAACAGCGACTTCCACCGGCCCGAGCACCTCTTCGCCTGGAAGACCCTCCTTCAGGCCGAGAAGACCCGAGAGAGCGTGCTCGCGGCGTTGAAGCGCGGGATCGGCATTGGTGTGCTGCGGCTGTCCCCCGAGAAGGCGGCGTCCGCGTGACCGTTCCGGCGGCCTTTGCCCTGGCCGGACTCGGGGTTTCGGCGCTCTGCTACGCGGTCGCCGCGGCCGAGCTCGCCTGGCTCCGAAGGACTGCGCGAGGGGCGCCGATACCGGACTTCGCGCCGCCGGTCTCGATCCTGAAGCCCCTTTGCGGCCTGGACGAGCGGCTCGAAGAGAACCTCGAGTCCTTCTTCCGGCTGAACTACCCGCGCTACGAGATGGTGTTCTCGTTCGCCGCGCGCTCGGATCCGGCCTACGCGATCGCTCGACGCGTGGCCGACCGGCATTCGCGCATTCCGAGCACCTTCGTCTTCGACGCTCGCGACGGGGGAGGCAACGCGAAGGTCGACCGTCTCGCCGCGGCCGCGGATCGGGCGCGGCACCGCCTGCTGCTCTGTTCCGACGGAAACGTCGGTGTGAGGCCCGACTTTCTCGGCCGCGCCGTGTCGCATTTCGCGGACCCGCGCGTGGGCCTCGTGTCGCACCTCTTCGCCGCGGCGGGGGCCGCGAGCGTCGCCTCGCGGGTCGAGACCCTCTTCTTGAACGGCTGCCTTCTTCCGGGAACCGCGGCCGTGGCGGGCCTGCTCGGAATGCCGTGCGTCGTCGGAAAGTCGATCCTCGTGTCGCGCACGGCCATCGAGGTCATCGGCGGCTTCCCGGCGCTCCAGAACTTCCTGGCGGAGGACTATCTGATCGGCCGAGAAGTGAGCCGGGCGGGATACCGGGTCGTGCTCTCGGCCGACGTCCTCGACACCGCCGAGGTGAGCAAGACCGGCGGCGCGGTGTGGGCGAGGCACCGACGCTGGGCGATGATGCGCTGGCGCCTCGGTGGGCCGCTGTACCTGATGGAGGCCGTCTCGGGTCCGCTGCCCTGGGCAATCGCAGCCGCGGCGGCGGGCGCGTGGGCGCCGGCCGCGGTCCTGCTCGCGTTCCGGTACGGGATCGAGGACCGTGTGGCCGGCTCCCTCGGGCGGCCGCTCTCGACCCGGGACTGGCTCCTGCTGCCGGTGCGAGATCTTACCGCGGCGGGGGTCTTCGTCGCCGGCCTGACGGGCCGGTCGGTGCTCTGGCGGGGCCGGCCGCTCGTCATCGGCCGCGATACGCGGATCCTGCTCCGGGCGGCGTAAGCGGCGTCAGAGCGCCGGAACGGCCTTGAGGCCGCGCCGCACGAGCTTCTCGAGCAGGTCGTGCTGGGCGTCGCGAGGCGCCTCGCCGGGAGCGGGATGCCGGCGCACGTAGGTGCCATCGTCCTTCAGATCGCGGGCCCGGCTGTTGTCCGTTAGGAAGGGTCCCAGGACCTCCTGGCGGATCTTTTCCCTGGCCTTCTCGTCGAGGATCGGCACCATGAGCTCGACGCGGGCGTAGAAGTTGCGGGGCATCCAGTCGGCGCTCGAGATGTAGATCTCCTCCTCTTCGCCGACCCCGAAGGAGAAGGCGCGGCTGTGCTCGAGAAACCGGCCCACCACGCTCGAGACCCGGATGGTCTCCGAGACGCCGGGGACCCCGGGCCGCAGGCAGCAGATGCCTCGCACCGCCAGGTCGATCGGTACGCCGGCCTGGGAGGCGCGGTAGAGCGCGCGGATGACGGCGGGATCCACGAGGGCGTTCATCTTGCCGACGATCGCCGACGCCTTGCCCTCGCGCGCCTTCTCGGCTTCGCGCTCGATGAGCGCCACGACCTTTTCGTGGAGCGAGAAGGGCGCGACCGTGAGGCGACGGTACTTGGTTTTCTTCGAGAAACCGGTCAGGAAGTTGAAGAGCTCGGAGGCGTCGTGACCGAAATCGGCCCGCGCCGTAAAGAGCCCGAGGTCCGTGTAGACCCGCGCCGTGGTCCGGTTGTAATTGCCCGTGCCGACGTGGACGTAGCGGCGCATCGCGCTGCCCTCGCGGCGGACGACCAGAGCGATCTTGGCGTGCGTCTTGAGGCCACCGACGCCGTAGGCGACGTGGACCCCCGCCCGCTCCAGCGAGCGGGCCCACTGGATGTTGTTCTCCTCGTCGAAGCGCGCCTTGAGCTCGACGAGGACCGCGACCTGCTTGCCGTTCTCGGCGGCGCGCGCGAGCGCGGCGACGATGGGAGAGTCCGTGCCCGCCCGGTACAGCGTCATCTTGATGGCCAGGACGTCCGGATCCGTCGCCGCCTCCTCGAGGAAGCGCAGCACGGGGTCGAAGGAGTCGTACGGCTGGTGCAGGAGGATGTCCCCCTTGCGGATCGCGTCGAAAATGTTCGCCGGGGCGTCGAAAGCCACGCGCGCGGCCGGGAGGAAAGGTGCGTCCTTCAACTGGGGCAGGTCGAGTTTGAGAACCGAGATCAGATCCGCCGCCCCCAGCGGGCCGTCGATCGCGTAGACGTCGTCCGGTTCGAGTTCGAGCTGCGTGCGCAAGAGCTCGCGGACGGGCTCCGGACAGCGCTCCTCGACTTCCAGGCGGATCGCCGCTCCGAAGCGGCGCCGCCGCACGTTCTCGGCGACGCTGTCGAGCAGGTCTCCGGCCTCATCCTCGCGAATTTCGATATCGGCGTCGCGTGTCACCCGGAAAGCGGAGGCGCCGAGAATCTCCATCCCCGG
Source organism: uncultured Acidobacteriota bacterium (assembly GCA_963724465.1). GTDB lineage: Bacteria > Acidobacteriota > Thermoanaerobaculia > UBA5066 > Gp7-AA6 > DAHUXD01. The sequence goes on from CAVRUT010000015.1 coordinate 85,721, forward strand.
GAAGAGGCGATCGAGGTTTGCCTCCATCAGCTTCTCGAGCAGAATGAACTCGAGCGCCTTGCCCGATGCGCCGGGGACCGGGACGAAGCGGGAGAGTGAGGCCGGCACCTTGACCCGCGCGAAGGCGGCGCGCTTTTCCTTCTTCTCCGAGAGCTCGACGGCCAGTGAGAGCGAGAGGTTCGACACGAACGGAAACGGGTGAGCCGGGTCGAACGCGAGCGGCGTGAGGACCGGAAAGACGACGCTATCGAAATACGCCGCGAGTTCCTTGCGCCGTTCCGCCTCGATCTCGTTCCACTCGAGGATGCGCACGCCGGCTTCTGCGAGCTTGGGCTGCAGGTCGTCCTTGAGGGTTCGGATCGCGAGGCCCGCGTCGCGCACGACGATCTCGCGGACGAGGCGCAGCTGTTCGGGGGCCGAGAGGCCGTCGGCGCTGCGCTCGGCGACGGAGGCCTCGAGCTGCTCGTGGAGACCCGAGACGCGGATCATGAAGAACTCGTCGAGGTTCGAGTGGAAGATCGCCAGGAACTTGACGCGTTCGAGCAGCGGCCAGCCCGGATCCATCGCTTCTTCGAGGACCCGGCGGTTGAACGCCAGCCAGGAGATCTCGCGGTTGAAGTAGAGGGAATGGTTTGCGAGCCGGTCGTCCGGCGCAGCGGTCCCACCAATGAACTGAACTTCGCTCATCGCAAACTAAAGCAAGGAAGGGGGAGGGTACCACCGCTGTCCGGGCGGCATGTGAAGACCGGGTCCGGGGCGGGCGCAGCGGCATACTGTTTTGTCCAGGTATCAGAGAAACCTTAGGAAGCGTCAAGTTATTCTGTAATCCATACTTACTATGAAACAGGGGACGTCGGCATTGCGGCGTTGATTGCATCTGTCTACTTATATATATAGACAAGATATGAGCGAGGTGAGGTCGGTCTCGAGCACCGGGCGTCGCGCCGACAGCGCGCCCCGCGGGTCGGATCATCGCGTCGAGGGGCCGGCCGGCAGCGCCTCGCGCCCTTCGCGTTTTCAGAGAAAGGAGGCGGTCATGCAGCGGTCGACCAGATCTCTGGCCGGCTCGGAGCCGCGGCTCTCGATCGGGGCCGTCGCGAAGGCCACCGGATTCTCTCCCGACACTCTCCGCGTCTGGCAGAAGCGATACGGCTTTCCGGTCCCCCGCCGCAAGCCCTCCGGCCACCGGCTCTACTCCGTCGCGGACGTGCGCCGCCTGAGGCGGATCTCCGAGGCCCTGGCCCGCGGCCACCGGCCGGGACAGGTGGTCCCCCTCGCCGAGCCGAGGCTCGAGTCCCTGTTGACCGACCGCGCGGTGTCGGGGGCGGTCGCGCCGGACGGGCGCCCGGCGCTCAAGCTCATGGGGCTGGTGCGCTCCCACCGGGGCGCGGACCTGACCTCGGCGCTCCTGGTAGACGCGGCGAGCCTCGGCCCCTTCGACTTTCTGAGGCTCCGTGTCGTGCCGATGATCACGGAGGTCGGAGAGGCCTGGTCCCGCGGGGAGCTCGGTATTCACCACGAACACCTCTTCTCGCAGTGCCTCGAGGACGTCCTGCGCGCGATCCGCCTTCCGTTCGAACGCGGCATGTCCGGTCCGCGAATTCTTCTGGCCGCGCTTTCCGGCGAGACGCATGGCCTGGGGCTGCAGATGGCGGCCTTCCTCGCGGCGTTCGCGGGCCTCTACCCGCACCTGCTCGGGACCGACACGCCCGTCCCGGAGCTCGTGTCGGTCTTCAAGGCGCGGCGGCCGTGCGCCATCGGCGTGAGCATCTCCGTTTCGACGGCGGGGCCCGCATCCCGGGTCCGACTCGAGGAGTTGCGCCGCGCGATTCCCCCGGCCGTCCCCATTCTCGTCGGAGGAGCGGGCGCCCGCCGCAGTCGCCCGCCCGGTGGCTGTGTGATCGTCGACGACCTGCAGGGAATGCACGATTGGATGAGCCGGCTCGCCGCGGCGCGGTCGTAGCCCGTTAGCCCCTTTCGGCGAGCACGCGGCGGGCAAATTCGGCGGGTGCCTCGATGAAGAAGTCCTTCCCGCGCCCGAGGAGCTCCTTCGAGCGGCCGGCGATCTCGGCGCGGATGGCTTCGTCGAGCGTCGGGGCCTCCGGGATGAGCCCCGCCTTGACTCGTTCGGCCAGCGCCGCGTGGAGGACCATCAGATCAGTGGTCTTGCCGAGTTCCTCGGCCAGACCCGACAGAGCCTTTTCCCGGCGCTTCAGCTCGGCGCTTCCCGAGGAGGCGAGCAACTCGATCTGATAGCGCAGCTCCTTGACGCGTTTGCGCCACTCGTGAAAATCGGCGCTCTTTCCGCTCTCCGCCGCCTGGTCGAGGGTGCGCCGCACCCGGCGGCAGCTGCGCGCGAGCCCGCGCGTGAGGTCCTCCATCGAGAAGGATTGGGGGAGCGTGATGCGGAGCACCTCGGGCAGCGGCCGGAGGGTGCGGTTGCCGGCCGCGAGCGCCTCCGCGGCGCCCGACCCGCTGCGGGATTGCTCCTGCTCCAGCGCCCGCTCGAAAGCCGCGCGCGCGGGGTCGTCCGAGGCGACGGACCGCAGAGTTTCGAGGAGGATGTCCGCGTCGCGCAGGGGTCCGGTGGCCAGGAACGCGCGGCGCAATTCGCCGGACAGGCCTCGCGCCGCCTTGGCACCGAGCGCGGGGCGCAGCAGGGACACCAGAGCGCGAGCCCTGCGGACCGACTTACGAAAGTCGTGCACCGCGTGCTCGGGCTCGCTGGCGACGTGGCGGACCGTGCCGCGCGCCGTCGCGAGGATGCGCCCGAAGGCGAGCAGGATTGCCTCCCGGAGAGGCACGCCGCGCGGAGCGGCGAGCTTGCGGCGTGCACCCGGGCGCCGCGCCTTCCTGGCGCGTCGGGCCGAAGCGGGGTCCGAGGGCCCGGAGGCCGGTGGGTCGCCCGGGATTGCCCTTGCGAGCAGATCGGACAGCGCGGCTTCCACGGCCGACAGGGCTTGCGCGTCTTGCGCCGCGTCATCGGCCCCCGGCGACTCGGCCGGCTCGGCGGAGATTTTCGCTTCCGGCTCGACGAAATCGATCCAGATCACGGACGGAATCGTATCGCCATTCGGCGCCGCGGCGGCTCTTTACAGCGATTTGACGTCTTCTGCGAGCGGGCTTAATGGCGGCGACGCATCGTCCCGCCACTGCGTCGCGCGGCCCCTTCCATCCGCCCCGAGCGATCGGGGCCTTTTTCTTGAGGCGGATAGAATCCCGACGCGGGAACTTGGAGAAGGAAATGGTCTCATGAGAATGCCGATCGCCCTCGGCTTCGCTATCGTGAGCGCGGGCTGCGCGTCCTTAACGCCGGGAGGCAAGAACGTCAAGGTCTACCAGGCCGACGTCGCCGCGGCAGACGCGCCGGCGCCGCCGCTGCCCGACGGGTGCCGGCTCCTCAAGACCTGGGGGCCGATCGACCAGGAGCAGCAGGCTCGCGAGATCAGCGATCCTTACCTTCACGAGCGCAACGAGACCGCCGCTCTCGGCGGCAACACTTTGTACCTGCGCTCCTACCGCTTCATGAACCTGATGAAGACCGATTGTCCGGTCGGCGACAAGTCTCCGGGCTGCATGGATCAATCGCAGAGCTGGTACAAGGTCACGTTCTATTCCTATACGTGTGATGCGGGCGCCCTCGCCGAGCTCGCCACGGCTCCGCAGCCGCCGAACCTGGCCGTCTTCCGCTGGGAGCTCAAAAAGAAGTCGCCGACTCCAGAGCCGGCCGCTGTGGCAGCGCCGGCTCCGACGGCCGCGCCCGCTCCCCGCGTGACCCCGGCGCCTGCGGCCAGCGCCACGGCGGTGGCGGAATTGAAGGCGAAGATCCTCGCCCTTCAGCAGGAGGGCGTCGGCACGGACGTGATCGTCTCCTTTGTTCGGGCGAATCGCCCTGCGGCGCCGCTGACGGCCGAGGGGATCATCGACTGGAAGAAGGCCGGGATCCCCGACGAAGTGATCCGCGCGACGTTTCCGAACTGACGGGGCGCGGGGGCGCCCCTTCACGGGGAATTTACAGAAGCTTCCTCTTCCGTTGACGGCCCCCGCTTACAACTCGCGGCTCAATAGAGGAGGGAGAGCAGCCATGAAGCAACGGTTCGGATATTTCCTTGCGGCGTGCGCGATGGCCGTGCTGATGTTTGCTGCGGCGGCGGGCGCCCGCGCGCAGGTCACCGTGGCGGCGGGGTATACACCGCCGGACGACACGCCGAAGGTCAACGTCGGAGGCACGATCTTCGCGGACTACACCTATCAGCAGGAGCCCACGGTCAAGGGGTCGGATGGCGACCAGACCCATCCAGCGGGGTTCAACATCACTCGGGCGTACATCAACGTCACCGGCCAGATCAACCACCTCATCTATTTCCGCATCACGCCCGACATCGTGCGCGTCGGCAGCTCCGCGACGGGCGGGGCCGTCTCGGGCCTGACCAACACGTACACCTATCGTCTCAAGTACGCCTACGGACAGCTCAACTTCAGCGACTTCACGACCAACGGCTCGTGGTTCCGGTTCGGACTCCAGCAGACGCCCTGGATCGACTTCGAAGAAGGCATCTACCGCTACCGGTTCGCGGGCACCATCTTTTCGGACCGGGAAGGCGCCCTGACCTCTTCCGACGCTGGCGCCACCGTCCACTGGAACATCCCCGGCGACTTCGGCGACATCCACGGCGGCGTCTACAACGGCAACGGCTACTCGAACCTCCAGGACAGCGATTCGCAGATGTCGCTTCCAGGTCCGCGGAACGATTCGCCCGCTTCCCAGGGTGCCGATCATCAAGGGGCTGCGCCTGTCGGGCTTCTACGACGACGACCACTACGCGATCGAACGCGAAGAAGGAGCGCTATCTCGGCGCCGTCACGTTCGAGAATCCGTACGTCAACTTCGGCTTCCAGTACGACGTCTTCAAGGATCAGACCACGGCCGCCGCGCACGGTCGTCGAAGCGCACGCCTACTCGGTCTGGGCCACGCCGCGCACCTGCTTCGGCCTGGAAGCGCTCCTCCGTTGGGATCGGATCACTCCCGACACGACGAAGACCGCGAACCGGCAGCGGCTGATCGCCGGTCCGGCCTACTGGTTCCCGGTCACGAAGAGCGGTGTCGCGGCCGCGGTGATGCTCAGGTGGGAGCAGCTCCGCTACATGGGAGCTCCCAATTCGAAGCCGACCGAGGAGAGCATCGGGCTTTTCACGCTCTTCAACTTCTAATTAACGCGAAGTTTCATGCGGAATTTACGCCGAAACTTCATCTTCGCGAGGGAGGAGATAACGATGAAAGCGACTCGATTCCTGCTCGCCGCGGCCCTGGGCGCCGTCCTCGCGCTTCCGGCCGTCACCGCGCAGGCCCAGACCCTGCAGATCAATGGGGCGGGGGCGACGTTCCCCTACCCGATCTACTCCAAGTGGTTCGACGAGTACCACAAGCTCCACCCCGAGATCGAGATCAACTATCAGTCCATCGGCTCGGGCGGCGGCATCCGGCAGCTGACCAACCAGACAGTCTTCTTCGGGGCGACGGATGGCCCCATGACGCCCGACCAGATGTCTGCCGCGCCGGGCGCGATCCTTCACCTGCCGACGGTGCTCGGCGGCGTCGTGCCGGTCTACAACCTCCCCGACGTCAACGCCGAGTTGCGGTTCACCGGAAAGCTCATCGCCGACATCATTCTCGGCAAGGTCACCAAGTGGAACGATCCGGCGATCGCCGGCCTGAACCCGGGCGTGAAGCTTCCCGGGACGGACATCACGGTGGCCCACCGCTCCGATGGCTCGGGCACGACCTACATCTTGGGTCGACTACCTCTCGAAGGTCTCGCCGGAGTTCAAGAGGCAAGGTGGGCGTCGCCACCTCCGTCAACTGGCCGGTCGGCGTCGGCGGCAAGGGTAACGAGGGTGTGGCAGGCCTCGTGAAGGCGACACCCGGCTCCTTCGGCTACGTCGAGCTCATCTACGCCCTGCAGAACAAGATCGCCTATGGCTCGGTCCAGAACATGGACGGCGAGTTCGTGCGCTCGAGCCTCGAGTCGGTCACGGCCGCCGCGGCCGCGGCCGTCGAAGGCGATGCCCGCCGATTTTCGCGTGTCGATCACCAACGCCCCGGGAAAGGGCGTGTACCCGATCTCGTCGTTCACCTGGATCCTGCTCTACGAAAACCCCAAGGACAAGCAGCGCGCCAAGGTCATGGTGGACTTCATGAAGTGGGCGCTCACCGAAGGTGAGCGGTACGCGGCGGACCTCGGGTATGCGCCGCTTCCCCAGGAGGTCGTCGCCCTCGAGCTCGAAGCCTTGAAGCGCATCAAGCTCTGAATTCCGCAGCATCGAGAGCGATCCATGAAAGCCCCGTCCTCCCGCAGGAGCGCCGATGATCGCGGCTTCCGGCTGGGGACGGGGTTTTTCGCTCTCCTCGTCGTCCTGCTCGTGGCCGGAATCCTCTTTGAGCTCTACCGGACCTCACATCTTTCGATCGCGAAGTTCGGCTTCCGCTTCTGGACCGGACACGACCTGGGACCCCGTGTCGGGCGAATTCGGAGCGAAGCCGTTCATCTGGGGAACGCTGTACTCGTCGCTGCTGGCGATGCTCATCTCGACACCGATCGCGCTCGGAATCGCCATCTTTCTCTCGGAGTTGTCTCCGAGGTCACTGCGCACGCCTCTGGCCTTCCTGACAGAGCTGCTGGCCGCGATCCCCTCGATCGTGTACGGGCTCTGGGGCGTTTTCGTCCTGGTTCCCCTGGTTCGTCAGCTCCAGGTCGCGACGCCACAGTGGATGAGGAAAATCCCGCTCTTCTCGGGACCGCCGCTCGGCGTCGGGATGGGCGCCGCGGCGCTCATTCTCGCGGTCATGGTCATCCCGTTCACGTCGTCGGTCGCCCGGGAGGTGTTGAAGGCCGTGCCCAACACGCAGCGCGAGGCGGCCTACGCCCTCGGTGCGACGCGGTGGGAGGCGATTCTGGCGGCGCTGCGATTCGGGCGCACGGGCATCATCGGCGCCGTCATCCTCGGATTCGGACGGGCCGTCGGGGAGACGATGGCCGTCACGATGGTGATCGGCAACAATCCCCAGGTCTCGGCTTCGCTTTTCAAGCCGCAGTACACCATGGCCGCCGTCATCGCCAACGAATTCACCGAGGCGGCCGATGATCTGTACCTCTCGGCCCTGATCGAGATCGGCCTCGTCCTCTTCGTGATCACCTTCATCATCAACGCGGTCTCGCGTCTGCTCATCTGGAGCGTCACGCGCGAGACGAGGGTGAGGGGGCCGAAGGTGGCGGCTCCGGAGGCCGCGGCGGCACCGAAGGCGGCGGCGTGAACAGGAAGCGCCGGCGCAAGCTCCTCTCGGGGTTCGTGGTGTTCCTGTGCGGCACGGCAGTGGTGACGGCCCTCGTGCCGCTCTTCTTCGTCTTCGCGTATGTCCTCCAAAAAGGCTTCTCGTCGCTCAACTGGGACTTCTTCACGAAGATGCCCAAGCCGGTCGGGGAAAAGGGCGGAGGCATGGCAAACGCCATGCTCGGGACCCTGTACCTGATCGGAATCGCCGCGGCCATCGCCGTGCCGGTAGGCGTTGTCGCGGGCGTCTACCTCTCGGAGTACGGCAAGAAGACCTTCGCTTCGCTCGTACGGTTCACGGCCGACGTCCTCAACGGCGTGCCCTCGATCGTCATCGGCATCTTTGCGTACGGCCTGGCCGTGCTTCCGGTCAAGCACTTCTCGGCGCTCGCGGGCGGCCTCGCCCTCGGTTTCATGATGATCCCGATCATCACCCGCACGACCGAGGAGCTGCTGAACCTGGTGCCGGGGACTCTCCGCGAGGGGGCCCTGGCACTCGGTGCCACGCGGGCCCGGGCCGCCTTCTCGGTCATGGTCCCGGCGGCGCTGCCGGGCATCATGACCGGGATCCTCGTCGCGCTCGCCCGGATCGCAGGGGAGACGGCGCCCCTTCTCTTCACGGCGTTCAACAACCGCTTCTTCTCGGCGCGGCTCGATCAGCCGATCTCCTCGCTGACGGTCCAGGTCTACACGTACGCGATCTCGCCGTACGACGACTGGCACCGGCAGGCCTGGGCGGGGGCGCTCGTCCTCGTGGCCTTCGTCTTCATCTTCTCCGTTCTGGCCAGGGTCGTGACACGCCGGCTCGAAAGGATGCATCGCACATGAGCGATACAGTGGTAAGCGACATGGAGACGCCGGTGGACGCTTCGGTGGCGGCTCCCGCCGCCGGGGAGCGGTCCGAGAGCTGGCTCGCTGACGGCGGGGCGAACGGTTCGCATGGAATCGAAGAGGCTCAACTTCTCTTACGGGCCCAAGCAGGCGCTGTGGGACATCTCGCTTGAGATCCCGGAGAAGACGGTCACCGCCTTCATCGGCCCCTCGGGCTGCGGCAAGACCACCTTCCTGCGCTGCCTGAACCGGATGAACGACATCATCCCGGACACGCGGGTCGAGGGCGACGTGCTTCTCGACGGCCGCGACATCTACGGCGCGGGACGTGGACATCGTGGACCTGCGGCGCCGGGTCGGGATGGTGTTCCAGAAGTCGAATCCGTTCCCGAAGTCGATCTTCGACAACGTCGCCTACGGCCTGCAGATCAACGGCATGTGCTCGCGCTCCGAGATGCCCGAGCGAGTCGAGAAGGCGCTCGCCGGGCTGCGCTGTGGGACGAGGTGAAGGACCGGCTGGACACGTCCGCCATGGGCCTGTCCGGCGGCCAGCAGCAGCGGCTCTGCATCGCCCGGGCCCTCGCCGTCGAGCCGGAAGTGCTCCTGATGGACGAGCCGTGCTCGGCGCTCGACCCGATCGCCACGACCAAGGTCGAGGAGCTCATCTTCGAGCTGAAGCGCGACTTCACGATCGTCATCGTCACGCACAACATGCAGCAGGCGGCCCGCGTTTCGGAGTACACGGCGTTCTTCATGCTCGGCCGGCTCGTCGAGCACGACCGCACCGAGAAGATCTTCACGAACCCCGGCCAGAAGATCACCGAGGACTACATCACGGGGCGGTTCGGCTAGGCGGCTGACCGCAGACGGCAGAAAGAGACAAAATGAAATCTGTGGTGACGAAGGGAAAAGACGGGGCGGCGGCTCGAGGCGAGGCGCACACGGGCCCGATGAAACGCATCGCGCTGATCGAGGACGACGCGGACATCGCCTACACGATCCGCCTGAATCTGCGTAAGGAGAAGCGGTACCAGGTCGAGCACTACGTCTCGGGCATCGCGGCCCTGGCCGCGGTCCAGGAGAAGCCCTTCGATCTGGTGATCCTCGACCTCAACCTGCCCGACATCGACGGCCTCGCCCTGTGCCGGGAACTGCGCCGGGCCGACGAGACGCGCAAGGTTCCCGATCATCATGCTGACGGCGCGAGTCGAGGAGCGAGACAAGCTGCTCGGCTTCGAGATCGGAGCCGACGACTACATCACCAAGCCCTTCTCGATGCGGGAGCTTCTCGCCCGCGTGAACGCCCACCTGCGGCGCGTGGCGGCGTTCGAGACTTCCGAGGAGGAGGTCTTCCGCGACGGAGACCTGGTGGTGGATCGGGCGCGTTTCGAGGTCACGCTCAAGGGCGAGCGCGTGCACCTGACCAAGAAGGAGTTCGACCTGCTCTGGCTCCTCATACGCAATCGCAACCGCGTCGTCACGCGCGACGCGATCCTGGCCCGCCTCTGGGACTACGACGCCGACGTCGAGACGCGTACGGTGGACGTGCACATCCGGGCCCTGCGGCGCAAGCTCGGCGACGAGCGCATCGAAACCGTCGTGGGCCTCGGCTACCGCTATCGCGAAGCGGCGGCTCCGAAGTAGATTTCGGACTTCGGAATTCGGATGTCGGAATTGAAGATGGCGATACCCCGAATCCGAAATCCGAAACCCGACATCCGAAATCTGCATGAGGCTGCGCGCCCGCTTCACCGCCCTGTTCGCGGTCCTCGCCTTTGCCGCGGTGGTCTTTCTCGTGATCGTTTCCGACGCGACCGTCCGCCGGGCGGTCGAGGACCGGGTTTCCGACCGGTTCCGTCGCGAGCTCGCCCACCTCTCCGACGATCTCGCCAGCGGGGCTTCCCGGGTCGGAGACGCTCGACGCGTACCTCCGCCGCGCGGCCGCGGACCTCGAGTGCCGCGTCACCTACATCGCGCCCGACGGCCGAGTGCTCGACGACACGGACCTGCTCGCGGCCGACGTGCCCGCGATGGAGAACCACGCCAACCGCAGGGAGGTACGCGAGGCGGTCGCGACGGGCAGCGGGGCGTCGCGCCGGGTGTCGCCGACCGAGCAGAAGCCGATGCTGTACGTCGCCCGCAAGCTTCCCGGACGGGAGCGTTCTGAGGTTGGCCGTCGCCGAAGCGCGACTGCGGCAGGTCGAAATGGCGTACCTCTGGCCGATGCGCCTGGCGACGCTCGCGGCCTGCCTCGTCCTGTTTCTCATCGGCGCGAGCGCCTCGCGTCGCTTCGCCGGGCCGATCACCGAGCTGACCCGCGCGGCATCGGCCGTGGCGGCCGGAGACTTCGCGCGCGACCTGCCCACGGCCGGAGGAGAGGAAGTCCAGCTGCTCGGCAGCGCCGTGCAGCGCATGAAGAGCGCGTCTGAACCAGGCGGTGCAGCGCGCCGAGGCCGAACGCCGCCTGACGGCGATGGTATTCGAACGACTTCCGGACGGCCTCGTCGTCGTGGACGCGAAGCTCAAGGTGCTCGAGTCGAACGGGCGTTTCGCGGAGATGACGGCCACGCCAACGCCGGCGGGCCGCGGCGTTTACGAGGTGCTGCGCGAGCGGCCGCTCTACGACTGCTTCGAGGCGACCCTCAAAACGGGCGAGGTCTCCGAGCGGACGGTGCACCTTCCGGACGAGCGCGTCTGGCAGATCACGGTCGCGCCGCTGCCCGACGGATACCGGGCCGCGGCCGTCGCCGTGCTCCGAGACGTGACTCGCCTGGAGCGCACCGAGGCGATGCGGCGCACGTTCGTGGGCGACGTGTCCCACGAGCTGCGAACGCCGATCGCCTCGATCGCGGCTGCGGCGGAGACGCTCGCCGAGGCGCAGCCCGACAGGGCGGAGAGCGAGGAGCTGCTGGGGCTCATTCGGCGCCAGTCCGAGCACATGCGCGAGCTCATCGACGACCTCATGGATCTCGCCCAGATCGAGAGTGGCGCCGTTCCCCTCGAGCGCGAGGAAGTCGCGCTCCGCGAGCTCCTGGCAGAGACGGCCGAGGACCTCGAGGCCGCGGCGCGGGAACGACGGGTCGAGGTACGGGTCACCGGCGACGGCGGCGTGGCGGCGATGGGAGACCGAAGGCGCCTCGGACAGCTGGCGCGCAACCTTCTCGACAACGCGATCAAGTTCTCGCCCGAGGGCGCACCGGTCGTCGTCCGGGTGTGGCGCCAGGGCGGCCGCCCCGGCTTCTCGGTCGAAGACCTGGGGCCGGGCATCCCGAAGGCCGAGCGGGACAAGATCTTCCAGCGCTTCTACCAGGTGGACCGCTCGCGTTCGAAGCAGCGGCCCGGCTCGGGGCTGGGGCTGGCGATCGTCAAGCACATCGCGCAACTGCACGGAGCCACGGTGGACGTCGAGGGCGAGGTCGGCCAGGGCAGCACGTTCAAGGTCAGCTTCCCGGTCGCGGCCTGAAGTCTCCCTGAAGGAGAGCGTAAAGTCCGGCTGAAGTTCTGCGATAGGATGGCGCCGCCTTTCGAGGCCGTCATGCTGAATTTCCTGCCGCGGGACGAGAAATACTTCGAGCGCTTCACCGAGCTGGCGGTCCGCATCCACGAGGCCGCGAAGATCCTGGCGCGCTTCTTCCGCGGACGAGTCGCCGGTCGCCACGGTGGCGGACCAGATCAAGCGGCTCGAGCACGAGTGCGACGAGATCTCTCACGAAATCCTGCGCGGCATCGACCGGACCTTCATCACGCCCATCGACCGGGAAGACATCCATCAGCTCGCGGTGCGGCTCGACGACGTGATCGATCTCATCGACGGCACCGTGCGGCGGGTCGTGCTCTTCCAGGTCGAGAAGCCCACCCCGATCTCGCTCAAGCTCTGCCAGCTCATCGTGACGACGACAGGAGAGCTCGTCGAGGCCGTCTCCCACCTGCGACAGCAGAAGGGCGTCATGGCGAAGTGCATCCGGATCAAGCAGCTCGAGAACGAGGGCGACGTCGTGTACCACGAGGCGATCGCCTCTCTCTTTCGCGAAAACCTCCCGGCCCTCGAGGTCATCAAGTGGAAAGACGTCTACGACAACATGGAGCGCTGCATCGACCAGTGCGTGTCGGTCGCGCACGTGCTCGAGAGCGTGGTCCTGAAGCACTCCTGACGGTTCGGCCGGCGCGATGACCTACGTCCTCTTCATCATCGGGATCGCGCTCGTCTTCGACTTCATCAACGGAATGCACGACTCGGCGAACTCGATCGCCACGGTCGTGTCCACGCGCGTGCTCACCCCGTTCGTCGCCGTCTTCTGGGCGGCATTCTTCAACTTCGTCGCGGCCTTCGTGTTCGGAACGGCCGTGGCGAAGACGATCGGCTCGGGCCTGATCGACATCACGGTCGTCAACTCGGACGTCGTCCTCGGCGGGCTCGTCGGCGCCATCGTCTGGAACCTGATCACCTGGTACTTCGGGATTCCGTCGTCGTCCTCCCATGCCCTCATCGGAGGTTACGCGGGGGCGGCCGTGGCGCGCGTGGGCATCCGGGCCATCGTTCCGGGCATGGCGTGGGTCAAGACGCTGTCCTTCATCGTGCTCTCGCCCTTGATCGGCATGGCGGTCGGCTTCGGTCTGATGGTCGGCGTGTCCTGGATCTTCCACAAGACGCCGTACGGCTCGGTGGACCGCTGGTTCCGGAGGGCGCAGCTCGGATCGGCCGCGGCGTTCTCGCTCTCGCACGGCACCAACGACGCGCAGAAGACGATGGGAATCATCGGCGGGCTGCTCGTCGCGAACCGAACGCTTTTCGCAGACCCGGGTCACCCGCTCCACTGGATGCACCTGCCCGACATGAAGACGATTCCCTGGTGGATCATCCTGTCGGCCCACGCGGCCATCGGCCTGGGAACGCTGACGGGAGGCTGGCGGATCGTCCGAACCATGGGGAGCCGCATCACGAAGCTCAAGCCGTTCTCGGGCTTCTGCGCCGAGACGGGGGCGGCGGGCACCGTCATCCTCGCGTCGATCCTCGGCATTCCCGTCTCGACCACTCACACGATCACCGGCTCGATCATCGGTGTGGGCGCCACGCAGCGCGTCTCGGCCGTTCGCTGGGGGGTTGCAGGCCAAATCGTCTACGCGTGGGTCCTGACGATCCCGATGGCGGCCGCGATCGGGGCCATCGGCTACGGGGTTCTGTCGGCGCTGACCCACTGAGGGAGAATCCGCGGATGCGCACCGCGCTCCTCATCGGACTCGTCGCGCTCGTTTTCACGGCCGGCGCCGCAGCGGCGGCCCAGCCCGATCCCGCGGTGTGGAACGCCATCCTCGCTGCGCGCGCCCGGGACGGCGGGTTCGACTACCGCGGGACGACGGGCCAGGACAGGAAGCGCCTTTCCGCCTACCTTGCCAACCTCGGCGATGCGGACCCGAAGGCGATGGGGCGCGACGAGTGCAAGGCTTTCCTCATCAACGCCTACAACGCGATGGCGGTCGCGATCGTGCTCGACCGGTATCCGGTGAAGAGCATCCTCGACGTCGACGGGGCGTTCAAGTCGGTTCGCCGAAGGATCGGAGGCGAGATGCTCACACTCGACGACGTCGAGAACCGGCTGCGCGACTTCACGGACGCCCGCATCCATTTCGCCATCGTCTGCGCCTCGAAGTCCTGTCCGCCTCTGGCGGCGAAGGCCTACACGGCGGCCGGCCTTTCCGCGGCACTGGACGCTCAGGGCCGCGCCTTCGTGTCGCGATCCCTCGAAGAACGTGCTCGACCGGGCCGAGATCGCGCGTGGCGCTCTCGAAGATCTTCGAGTGGAACCGCAAGGAGTTCGAGCGCGACGGCGGGGACGCTCGTCGAGGTACGTCGTCGAGGTTCGTGTCCGAGCCGGCGCTGGCGAGTTGGGTCTCGACGTTTCCGGGCGAGCCCGAATTCCTCGAGTACGACTGGGCCCTGAACCAGCCCTGAGCGTCGGCGGTCGGTCGGCCGCCGGGTTCAAAAAGAAGCCCCCCGTCGCCGGGGGGCCCGAAGGAGGAGATCGTGTGTCTGACTGTTCTACGGAGGCGGGCGGTCGCGCGTTGAGGGTGTATTTTGGGCGCCAGGATGAGCCTCCCCCCCGGCACCCGACTCGGTCCTCATGAGCTTCTCGCCGGCGGCGCGGAACGGATCGCGCGCTTCGACATCTACCTGCTCGAGGGCTTTTGATCCGGCTTCGGCTGAAGCCCGGGCGCGAGGAATCGGTCCTGCGCCGCCACCCGTGGCTCTTCTCCGGCGCCGTCGCCTCGGCCGAGGGGGACGGTTCCGACGGCCGAGCCGAGGTCTTGGACGCCACAGGCCGTCCGCTCGCGCGCGGGGCGTACTCTCCGAAGTCGCAGATCCTCGCGCGACTTTGGACGTTCGACGGTCGCGAGCCCGACGCTGCCCTCTTCCGCGAGCGTTTCGCCACGGCGCGCCGGCTGCGCGAGGAGGTCCTGCCGCCCGAGACGACGGGCTACCGCGCTGTCAACTCCGAAGGCGACTTCTGCCCAGGCGTTCTTCTCGACGTCTACGGCGACACGGCCGTGCTCGAGCTCCTCACGACCGGGACCGAGGCCTGGCGCTCCGATCTCGAGGCAGCCACCCGGGAAGTCTTCGCGCCCGGGACCCTGATCGTCCGTGAGACCGGTGCGTCTCGGGACGCCGGCAAATCCGAAATCCGAAGTCCGAAGTCCGAAATCCTTCGTGCCCCCTTCCTCGAGAACGGCCTGCGCTTTCTCGCCGACGTCGGCTCCGGCCAGAAGACCGGCTTCTTCCTCGACCAGCGCGAGAATCGCGCGCGCCTGCAGGCTCTCGCGCGCGGCAAGACGGTGCTCAATTTCTTCTCCTACACGGGCGCCTTCTCCGTCGCCGCCCTGGCCGGCGGTGCGGCGCGCGCCGTGGACGTGGATTCCTCGGCCGCGGCGCTCGAGCTTGCGCGCGAGCACCGGCGCGCGAACGGCTTCCCGGCAGCCGACGGAGACTTCGTCGAGGCCGACGTCTTCGAGGACGTGCGGCGCCGCGCCGCAGCGGGCGAGCGTTGGGACGTCGTCGTCTGCGATCCGCCCGCCTTCGCGAAGAAGAAGGCCGACGTCGAGCGGGCGGCGCGCGGCTACAAGGACGTCAACCGCGTCGCGATGGCGCTCGTCGCCCCTGGAGGGTGGCTGCTGACCTGCTCCTGCTCGGGCCTCGTGGACGCCGACCTCTTCCAGAAGATCGTCTTCTCGGCCAGCCTCGATGTGCGGGCGCCGTTTGCGCTCGCAGCGAGGCAGGGCGCCGGGCCGGACCACCCGGTCTCCCTCGATTGCCCCGAAGGGGAGTACCTGAAGGGACTCTGGCTCCGGCGGGCATAGGGTAGGCCGGCCGGGGGTTATCATCGGCCGGGTGATGCGAGCGAGAACTCTGGCCGTCTGGACGGGCGCGCTCGTCGTCGCCGCCGCCGGCCCGGCCCGCGCGGCCGAGAATTTGGCCTCCGTCGTCGAGGTCGGCCCGGCCGCCTTTGCTCCAAGGACCGCGCCGAAGGCCGCCCCGAGCCGCTCGGACCTCATGCTCGCCGCGCCCCGGCTTCCGGACGAGGCGCGCCACGCCCTCGGCGAGCTCACACCCGCCGAGCGGCGGGAGTTGCAGGCCCCCGACCGCAGAAGCGGTGGCGTGCGCCCGAAGAAGCCCGCGGTGAAGGTGGGCATCTCTCGGCCGCTGCCGCAGCCGGTCGGCTTCCAGGGACTGCCCGCCGATTTGGGACCGGGCGAGTCGCGACCGCTTTCGGGCGGCCTGCTCGAGCGGGCCGCCGACGGGAGCCTCGCCTGGACGGCGTCCTTCTCGTCGGCTGGCGCGGGCGCGCTGCGCTTGTACCTCCGACAGGCGCGCCTTCCCGCCGGCAGCCGGGTCTATGTCTACGGCGAGAACGGCGAAGTCCAGGGCCCCTACAACTTCGCCTCGGGGACGCGGCCGGAAGGTTTCTGGACCAACACGATTTTCTCGGACCGGATTCTTCTCGAAGTCCGATTTCCCGCCGCGACGACCGTGGCCGAGCTCGGCAAGGCGGTCCTCGTCGTCGGGGAAGTCGTCCACCTCGAGCATCCGGACTTCGCTCCTTCGGTCGCCGACAAGGCGGCTTCCCTCGTGCGCCCGAAGTCGGACGCGTGCTTCGTGGACCGCAGCTGCGTGACGCCCGCGGAATTCCCGAACGTGGACAGGGCGACGAGAGCGGTGGCGCAGTTGCTGTTTGACGACCAGGGCTCGCACTACGTCTGCACGGGCGGCCTGATGAACACGACGTCCGGAAGCTCGGTGCCCTACCTGCTGACGGCCAACCACTGCTTCTCGACGCAGGCCTCGGCGACCTCGCTCGAGGCCTTCTGGCAGTACCGGACGGCGACCTGCAACGGCGTCTATCCACCCGAGAAACAGTTTCCGAGCACGCTGGGTTCGACGCTGCTGGCGACGGGCGCAAAACCGACGAAGAGCGATTTCACGTTCGTCCAGCTCTCGGAGAACCCGCCCGCCGACAGCGTGATGCTTGGCTGGACGACCGCCGACGTGTCCCAGGCCGGCGGCCTGGTGCTCTACCGGCTGAGTTACCCAAACGGAAATCCGATGATCTTTACGCGGGAGCAGGTCAGCGCCACGCCGAGCCCCTCTGCCTGTCCGGACGCGCCCCAGGGCATCTTTCTCTACGAGAAGGACATCGAGGGCGGCACCGGGTTGGGCAGCTCGGGGTCGCCGGTCTACACCGAGGACCTGCGCGTCGTGGGCCAGGAGTTCGGCAGCTGCGGCACCAACACGGAGGACGACTGCGACGTCGTGAACAACTCGACGATCGATGGCGCCTTCCGGGCGACGTACCCCTCCGTGCGGCAGTGGCTCTCGCCCGGGGCGCCGGGCGCGTGCGTGGCCAATGCCACGACACTGTGCCTGAACGACGCGCGATTCCGCGTCTCCGTGTACTACGCCACCGACGCCGGTGAGAGTGGCGCCGGCATGGCAATGCCTCTGACGGGCGACTCCGGCTACTTCTGGTTCTTCAACGCGGACAACATCGAGCTCGTCGTGAAGGTCCTCGATGCGCTGCGGTCTGACCTCGCAGCACTTCTGGGTCTTCGCGGGGGGCCTGACCAACGTGGGCGTCACGCTTCTCGTGGAAGACACGACGACCGGCACGACCCAGACGTACACGAACCCGATCGGCACGCCCTTCCAGCCTCTCCAGGACACGCAGGCCTTTTCCTGCCCCTGAATCCCACGGATCCGGGCCCGCCTCCCGCCTGCTGTCCCGGTATACTCCGCCGCGCATGAATCTGGAGCTCACGGAGGAGCAGCAGCTCCTCCAGGCCTCGGTCCGGGAGTTCGCGGAGGGCGTCGTCCGCCCGCACGCCGCCCACATCGACCAGACGGGCGAGTTCCCGCGGGACACGTTCGCGAAGGCGGGCGAGCTCGGCCTGGCCGGCGTGGCCGTGCCCGCGGAGTGGGGCGGCTCGGGGATGGATACGGTCTCCTACGCGATCGTCATCGAGGAGATCTCCCGCGTGTGCGCGAACATGGGGGTCATCCTCTCGGTCAACAACTCCCTCGTCTGCGACCCCATCGAGAAGTTCGGCAACGAGGACCAGAAGAAGCGGTTCCTCGTCCCGCTCGCGCGCGGGCGAGAAGCTCGGCTGCTTCGCGCTGACCGAGCCCGACGCCGGCTCCGACGCCGGCAACCAGAAGACGCGGGCGATTCGAGAGGGCGACGCTTACCGGATCTCGGGCCAGAAGGTGTTCATCACCTGCGGCTCGGCCGCCGACGTCTGCCTCCTTTTCGCGATGACGAACCCGGAGAAGAAGATCAAGGGGATCTCGGCGTTCCTCGTGGACGCCGGCGACCCAGGGGTTCGACCGCTCGCGCCACCAGGTCAAGCTCGGGCGTCAACGCCTCGGGCACCGTCGAGATCTTTCTGACCGACGTGAGGGTGCCGGCCGCCGACCGGCTGGGCCAGGAGGGCGACGGGTTCAAGATCGCGATGTCCACGCTCGACGGCGGCCGCATCGGCATCGCCGCGCAGGCGGTCGGGATCGCCGAGGAGGCCCTGGAGGCGGCGGTCCGCTACGCGAAGGCGCGCAAGGCCTTCGGCCGGCCGATCGCGGACTTCCAGGCCCTGCGCTTCTATCTCGCCGACATGGCGACCGAGGTGGACGCCGCGCGCCTGCTGACGCGCAAGGCCGCGGCGGCCAAGGACGAGGCGAAGAAGAACGGCGGCCGCTACTCGATGGAGGCGGCGATCGCCAAGCTCTACGCCGCCGAGATGGCCCAGCGCGTCACCACGAAGGCCCTGCAGATCCACGGCGGCTACGGCTACACGAAGGAGTACCCGGTCGAGCGCAACTTCCGGGACGCGCGCATCACCGAGATCTACGAGGGGACGAGCGAGATCCACCGGCTGATCATCGCGAGGGAGATCTTTCGCGACGCCGGCCTGGCGATCGGATAGCGGAGAACATGGGTCAGACACGCATGTTCCGGGACCGCGTGGTCTCGATGGAACAGACGTTCGAGGGGGGCGAGAAGCACCTTGCGCTCCTGAAGGGCATCTGCAGCGAGGCGCTGCCGGACTTCGTCTTTCGCGAGCACTCGCTCGACCACGAGCGCGACCTCTTCGTCATGGACTTCGACGCGCCCGACGGCGCGCGCCGCCGCGTCTGCTGGACGCGCATGGTGCTCTTCGACGCCGAGCGCATTCCGACGCTCGAGGCCGATCCGGCGGCCGCGCTGCGCGCGAAGATCGTCGCGCTCGTGCGCGGCCAGGCCGCGGCAGGGTGTCCCGAGATCCTGGTCACCTTCCGTCACCTCGAGGAAGGCTGGGTGGACACGCCCGAGCCGCGCCGGGAAGGCCGGCGGCGCCGGCGCGGCGGACGGGGCGGCCGCGGCCGCGGAGAGGGCCGGGGGCGGCGGCCGAGCCGGGTAGCCCTCGCGAGCGGGAGCGGCGTCCCGGAGGCGGGCCTTCGGGCGGCGCGCCGTCGCCGCCCCAGCGGAGCCCCGCCCCGCAGCGTCCCGGCGCGGAGCGGACCCGGGCGGCGGCCGTCGGACCTCGTCTCAGCCGCGGAACAGGGCCAGGCGGGGGCCGGCGGAAGCGGCGCCGCCGTCGGCGCCGCCGCGGGCGCGGTCCGGGAGGCGCGGCGCCGGGCCCCGGGGCGCCGCCGGCGCCGCAGGGACCCGGGCCATGAACTTCGAGCCGACCGAAGACCAGAAGCGCATCCGCGATGCTGTGCGCGAGTTCGCCGCGGCCGAGATCGCGCCGCAGGTGGCGCGGTGGGAGAAGGAAGAGCGCTTCCCCCGCGAGATCCTCGGCCGCCTCGGCGAGATGGGCGTGATGGGGATGATGATCCCCGAAGCCTACGGCGGGGCGGGCGCCGACGCCGTGTCGTACGTGCTCGCGATCGAGGAGCTCGCGCGCGTCTGCGCCTCGACGGCGGTCATCGTTTCGGTGAACAACTCGGTGGCCTGCTATCCGATCTGGAAGTTCGGCACCGAGGCGCAGAAGACGACGATCCTGAAGCGAGCTCGCCTCGGGCCGGGCGCTCGGCGCCTACGCCCTGACCGAGCCGCAGTCGGGCTCCGACGCCGCCAACCAGAAGACGCGCGCGGTCCGCGACGGCTCCGGGTACGTCTTGAACGGCGCGAAGGCCTGGATCACCAACGCCGGCGAGGCGCAGTGGTACGTCGTCATGGCGATGACCGACGCGGCCGCGGGCACGCGGGGCATCACCGCGTTTCTCGTTTCCGCCGACGACCGGGGCCTGCGCGTCGGGGCGCCGGAAGACAAGATGGGCCTGCGCTCGTCGAAGACGGCCGCGATCTTCCTCGAGGACGTGCGGGTCCCGGCGGACCGGCGTCTCGGAGCGGAGGGCGAGGGCTTCACGATCGCCATGACGACCCTCGACCACTCCCGGATCGGCATCGCGGCGCAGGGGATCGGGATCGCCCAGGCGGCGTACGAGGCCTCCGTCGAGTACGCGAAGACCCGCGAGTCCTTCGGCCGCAAGCTCGCGGAGCACGAGGCGATCGCCTTCCAGATCGCGGACATGCGCGTGCAGCTCGAGGCGGCGCGTGCGCTGACCTACCGGGCCGC
Source organism: uncultured Acidobacteriota bacterium (assembly GCA_963724465.1). Taxonomy (GTDB): domain Bacteria; phylum Acidobacteriota; class Thermoanaerobaculia; order UBA5066; family Gp7-AA6; genus DAHUXD01. Next base: position 105,984 of record CAVRUT010000015.1, read on the forward strand.
GCTGCAGTCCGAGACGCCGGGTGCGCGCTTTTCCAAGGAGTCCTCGATGGCCAAGGTCTACGCGACGGAGGCCGCCAACGCGATCGCCGCGCGGGCCGTGCAGATCTTCGGGGGCTACGGCTACTCGAGGGAATACCCGGTCGAGCGGTACTATCGGGACGCGCGCGTGACGACGATCTACGAGGGAACGAGCGAGATCCAGCGGATCGTGATCTCGAAGAACGTCCTGGCGGGGCGCTGAAGAAGATGAGCCCCGACGACCCGGTTCTCCCGCCCGACGACGACGCCCTCGAGGACCTCGCTGCCGAGCCCGTCGCCGAGGCGATCACGGGGAGCGTGAAGGAGGAGCCCGCCCGCGCGGCGGCGCCGGCGGCGGCGCGGCCCGACCTCGTCGACCGGCGCGAGCCGCTCTATCGGGAGTGCCGGGGCTATCGGCTGCGGCTCGATCCGCCGGATCTCGCGCGGCTGCGCGAGCTTCCCGGCTCGCGCGGCAAGTCGGACGACGAGATCGGCGAGGCCTTTTTCGACGGGCAGGCCGACCGGCTGGCCGCGTCCATCGCGGACGACGTCCCGGCCCCGAGCGAGATCCGGGTGGTCGTGGACCCCTACTCGCGGCAGGCGTTCCTGGCGCTGGAGAATCGGATCCGGGGGATCCTGAGCTTCTAGCCGGTCCGCCGGGCCCTCTCGCTAGATGTCCGCCGTGATGACGATTCGAGTCGCCTTCGACAGGCGCGCCTTCTTCTGATGCGGGTCGATCTCGACGGCGATCTCGCCCGGCGCCGCGCCCGCGGACGTCAGGACGTCCGCCCAGGCCTCGGCGCGGGATCGCAGGAAATCTTCGGCCACGGCCGGTTCCTCGCGGCCCTCGAAGTCGGGGAGCGACTTGAGCTTCTCGACGTTGGGCCGATCGAGCACGAACGCGAAGCCGTCGCGATCCGTTCGATAGGTCTTTCGGGATTGGCTCCGGGAGTTTGCGTCCATATCCGGGAATTTTAGGACATTCGGGACGTTTTTCGGCCATGATGAATTTCATGCTGCGCTCGGGCCGACTCCTCTGCTTTCTCGCCGCCGCCCTCGTCGCCGCTCCGCTCGCGGCCGAGACGGTCCGCAACCACTTCGACGCGGACACCGCGATCCGGGTGCCGGGCTTCTTCGACTTCGTCGTGCTCGGAGCGCCGGGTACGGCCCGCTGGCTCGTCCTGACGGACCTCAACCCGCCGTCGGCCCCCAACCGCCTTGCCCAGGTGACGCCGGATCGCCCGGCCGACTCGATCGCAGCAGCGGTCCGCCGCAACTACGCCTTCCAGGACGGAACGGTCTCCACGTACGTGAAGCGGGGCGCGAGCCACGGGGGCCTGCTGCTGCGAATGGCCAGCGAGAAGGACTTTCTCGTACTGCTCGTGGACGAGACTTCGGGGGAGGCCGTCCTGTCCTGCTACCGCAGCGGCAAGCCGACCGAGCTCGGGCGCGGCCGCGCGAAGCTCGAGCGCGAGTGGGAAAAGTTCGCGGTCGTCGCGAAGGGGCCCTCGCTGACCGTCTTCTTCAACGACCAGAAGCTCTTCGAAGCGAAGGACGCCGCGCCCGTCACCGGCAAGACCGGGCTCGTCGCGGCGGGGCCCGGCGAGGCCTCGTTCGACGAGTTCATCCTCGAATTCGAGGGGGCCCGCTAGAAGCCCGACGTCAGACGGGAGACTGGCCCCTTCCTCAGGGCGCGACGGAGTCTGCGAAGCGGAAGCGGCCGCCCTCGACGCGCAGGACGACGGCGGGCTTGATCGGGTTGCGATCCGCGTCCATCGTGATCATGCCGGTGACACCACGGAAGTCCTTGGTGGCGGCCAGCGCGTCGCGGATGCGTCGGCCCTCCGTCGAGCCCGCACGGGTGATGGCGTCGGCGAGGAGCCGCATCGCGTCGTACGAGGTAGCCGCGATCGAGTCGGGCTCCGCGCCGTACCTAAGCTTGTAGGCTTCGACGAACTTTCGCACGGCCGGCGCCGGATCGTCCACGGAGTAGTGGTTCGAGAGGAAGGCCCCCTCCATCGCTTCGCCGCCGATCTCGACGAGCTTGGGCGAGTCCCAGCCGTCGGCCCCGAGGAGCGTGGCCTTCAGGCCGAGCGATTTCGCCTGCCGGGCAATCAGGCCGGCATCGGTGTAGTAGCCGGGGATGAAGAGCACGTCGGGGTCCAACGGCCGCAGCGCCGTCAGTTGCGCCGAGAAGTCGCTGTCGCCCTCGGAGTACTTGGGGTCGGCGACGATGCGGCCTCCGGCCGCAGTGAACGCCGCGCGGAAGGCGTCGGCGAGCCCGACGCTGTAGTCGCTGCGCGTGTCGGTGAGGATGGCCGCGGTCTGCGCCTTCAGGTTCTTGCGCGCGAACGAAGCGAGAACCTTCCCCTGGTAGGAGTCGATGAAGCACACGCGGAAGATGTAGTCCCCCTTCTTCGTGACCTCGACGTTCGTGGAGGAGGGGGAGATCATCGGGACGCCGTAACTCTGCGCGATCGGTGCGGCGGCGAGCGAGCGGGACGAGGCGTTCTCCCCGATCAGGGCGACCACGTGGTCCCGGGTGACGAGCTTGGAGACGACCGAGGCCGCCTCGGCGGCCTCGCCGCGGTCGTCCTCGGAGAGAACGACGACGGGCCGCGCAAGAACGCCGCCCTCGCGGTTGATCTCGTCGACCGCCAGCAGCACACCGTTCCGTCCCGAGATCGCGAAGGTCGCAGTGGGGCCCGTGAGGGCGCCGAAGAAGCCGACCTTGACGCCCTGCGGCTGGAGCGTCTTTTCGCCGCCGCAGGCGGCGGCGAGAGCGGCCGTGAGCAGTCCGGCCAGCCCTCGCGCCCGCTTCATGCGAAAGATTCTACGTTGAGCGCCGGGATAGGATCGCGCGCGGAGAGGAAACGATGCCCAGAATTTCGCTGGTCGGCCGGTCGCGGGCCGCGGGCGCCGCCCGCGAGGCCTTCGAGCGCAAGATCGCCGAGCGCGGCAACATCCCCAATATGTACCGCGTGTTCGCCCACCGTCCCTGGCTGCTGACGACGATGGACGCGCACTTCGCGGCCGTGATGGGCTCGGGAACGGTGCCGTTGAGATTGAAGGAGCTGCTCGCCGTTCAGACCTCGGTCGAGAACGAGTGCCGGTATTGCGTCGCCTCCCACACGCTGCTGGCCGAGCGGACGGGCGCCACGCGGGAGCAGGTCGCGAGCCTGCTCGACTTCGAGCGCGGCCCCTACAGCGAGAAGGAGAAGACGGCGCTGCGCTTCGGGCTACAGATGACGCGAGACGCCAACCGCGTGCCCGACGCCGTGTTCGCCGCGCTGCGCGAGCACTTCGACGAGGGGGAGATCGTCGAAGTTGCATCGGTCGTCGGCCTCTTCGCGTATTTCAACCGGTTCAACAACGCGTTCGCCCTCGAGCCGACGAGGCCAGGCGAGGGGGCGGATACGTAAGTCCGAAATCCGAAACTCGAAATCCGAAAGGGAAGTCCGGACCCGGGCTTCGAATTTCGAGCTTCGAATTTCGGGTTTTCCGTCGCGGCTGATAGTCTTGCGCGCTCTGAGGAGCGAGACATGAGCTCAACGAAGTCCTACGACCTCGTCATCATCGGCTCGGGGCCGGGCGGCTACGTCGCCGCAATCCGCGCCGGGCAGCTCGGCATGACCGTCCTCGTCGTCGAAAAGGAGGCGCGCCTGGGCGGCGTCTGCACGCTCTGGGGCTGCATCCCGACCAAGGCCATGCTCCACACCGCCGACGTCCTCGAGGAGGCCCGCCACGGCGCCGACGTCGGCGTGACCGCGCGGGAAGTCCGCCTCGATATGCCGGCCGCCCTGAAGCACAAGGAGAAGATCGTCCGCCAGTCCACCAACGGCATCTCCTTCCTCATGAAGAAGAACCGGGTGGACGTCGCCAACGGCTTCGGCCGGCTGGCCGGGCCCGGGCGCGTTTCGGTGACCGCGGCCGACGGGGCGGAGACGGTGTTTTCCGCGAAGAACGTCATCGTCGCGACCGGCTCGAGCCCGCGCTCGTTGCCGGGAATGGACATCGACGACAGGACGATCCTGTCCTCGACCTCGATGCTCGAGCTCGCCGAGGTGCCCAGGTCCCTCGTCGTGATCGGCACGGGCGCCGTGGGCGTGGAGTTCGCCTCGATGCAGGCGCGATTCGGCGCGAAGGTCACGATTCTCGAGGTCCTGCCGCGGATCGTCCCGCTGGAGGACGAGGAAATCTCGCGCGAGCTCGCCGCGTCGTTCAAGAGACAGGGCATCGCGGTCTACGCGGATACGCGCGTCGAGCGGATGACGAAGGGGGAGGGCGGAGTCGAGATCATCGCGCGATCCGCGGGCGACAAGACCGAGACGTTCCGCGCCGAGAAGGTGCTCATGGCGGTCGGCCGCCGGCCTCTGACCGACGGCATCGGACTCGAGACCCTGGGCGTCGCCACGGAGAAGGGCTACGTCAGGGTGGACGGCGCCATGCGCACAAACGTCCCGGGAATCTACGCGATCGGCGACGTCGTTCCGACGCAGGCCCTCGCGCACCTGGCTTCGGCTGAGGGCGTCCTCGCCGTCGAGCACATGGCGGGCAGGCCGACGCACCCCATCAATTACGACCAGGTCCCGGGCTGCACCTACTGCGCGCCCGAGATCGGCTCGATCGGGCTGACCGAGACGAAGGCGCGGGAGCGCGGCTACGCCGTGGTCGTCGGCAAGTTCCCGTTCTCCGCCATCGGCAAGGCGCGCATCCTGAACCAGACCTCGGGCTTCGTGAAGATCGTGGCGGAGAAGAAGTACGACGAGGTCCTCGGCGTGCACGTCATCGGCCCCGCCGCGACGGAGCTGATCGCCGAGGCCGGGGCCGCGATGAAGCTGGAGGCGACGTCCGAGGAGCTGGTCAAGACCATCCACGCGCACCCCACGCTCTCGGAAGCCATCCACGAGGCCGCCGAGGCCGTTCAGGGGCACGCGATTCACATATAGCCGTCGCCTCCGCTTGGCGAGCGACCTGCACCCGAAGGGCGCAGACCCCGAGCGAAGCTCTCGCGACGGTTACTGCGGCGGGTTCTGTCCGCTCGTCACGGCCGGATTTGTCGGCGGCGCTCCAGCCGAGGTCTGCGTCGCGTTCGACGGCGCATAGGCGTACGTCCGTCCGACCTGGTAGTCGTTGGCCGAGTTCGGCATCGCCTCGGTCTGGCCGGGGATGATGTTGCTGTAGAAGCCGGTTCCCAGGCCCGAATCCTTGGCGGCGGCCGCGTTCTTCGAGGCGGCGACCGTGCGGGCGTTCTGCGGCCCGGCCTGGCTGCTTCCGCCCTGCATCGCGAGGTTGCCGATCGGGACGACACTCTCGGCCAGGTTCGTCGACTTCGCGCTCGCCGAAGGGATCTGGGTGACCGCCTTGACGCCGGATCGCGGCATGCTCATCAGGTTCCCGCTCGGGTAGCCGTGAAACAAGACCATCGTACCCTTCGTCACGGGGAGGTCCTTCGCGATGACCTTTCCTGAGGGGACGAGATCGATCTGATAGAACTTCTCTTCGGCTCGGAGCGCGAAGGCGCAGGCGAACAGGACCGCGGCCGCGAGAAACCGGTTCCTCATGACCCACCTCCGCCAAAAAGGGTACCACGGCGGATGCCTGGGCAGGCCGAATCTGAACTGCCCGCAACCCCCGAAACCCGTCGTCGTATGAAGGAGATAGCCCCACCGGGGCGGAGGAGACGAGATTAGAATGACGGACTCGAACCTGAAGATCATGAGCCAGGAATCTCCCAAGCCCGCCGACCTGTCGGCCCTTCGCATTCGCCGCGAGCCCGAGCAGCGCAGCGGCGCCCGGGGTTGGCTGCTCTTCGGCGCGGTTCTCGTCGTCGCGGCGGGGGTCGCGGCCTACGTCCTCGCCGGCCGCGGCCTGCTCCCGGCAAAAGTCGAAGTCGTCACCGCTTCGGTCGTCACGGAGGGGCAGGCGACGACGCTGCTCTCCGCGACGGGCTACGTCGAGGCCGAGCGCAAAGCCGATCTCTCGCCGAAGATCACGTCGCGCATCACGGAGCTCAACGTGACCGAGGGGACGCGGGTCCGCAAGGACGACGTGATCGCCCGGCTCGACTCGACCGACCTCGACGCGCAGCTGGCGGAGGCGAAGGCGAACTGGGTCAACGCGGGCGCGGAACTCGCCCGGCAGAAGAACCTCTACGACCAGGGTCTGACCCCGAAGTCGGCGCTCGACGCGGCCGTCGCCCTGGAGGCCGCCACGCGCGCCCGAGTGCGCTACGTCGAGGCGCTACTCGACTACACGATCATCCGGGCGCCCTTTGCCGGCGTCATCACCGCAAAGCGCGCCTTCGTCGGAGAGGCGGTTTCCCCCTTCGGCTCCTCGCCCTCGGGAGGCGGGTCGGGGGGCGCGATCGCGACAATCGTCGAGTTCTCTTCGCTCTACGTCGGCGCGGACGTCAACGAGGCGAACCTCTCGAAGCTCGGCAAGGATCAGCCGGCGGAGATCACCCTCGACGCCGCCCCGGACAAGGTGTACCACGGGAGGCTGCGGCAGATCGTGCCGGCGGCGGACCGCCAGAAGGCGACCGTTCGCGTCAAGGTGGCGTTTCTCGACCCCGACGGCCGCGTGTTGCCGGATCTCTCGGCGCGCGTCGCGTTCACGTCCGAGCCGACCCGGGGCAAGGCGGCGCGCTCCCGTGTCGTCGTGCCGAAGGCGACGCTGACGAGCTTGGACGGAAAGACCGGCGTCTACCGGATCGTGGACGGCCGCGCCAAGTTCACGCCGGTCACGGCCGGCGGAGACATTCAGGGGCAGGTGGAGATCACGCAGGGCCTCCAGGGCGGCGAGCGGCTGATCTCGCTCGCCGGCGGGGTCGCGATCCGCGATGGAGAACGCGTACGCGTGGAAGGACAGGAGAGCTGACATGGCCGAGCCGCTGATTCGCATCGACAACGTCGAGAAAGTGTACCGGAGGGACCAGATCGAGATCCCGGTCCTGATGGGCCTGAACCTCGACATCCCGGAAGGCGAGTACGTCGCGCTGATGGGGCCATCCGGATCGGGCAAGACGACGCTCCTGAACCTCATCGCCGGGATCGACTCGCCCACCCGCGGACGCATCGTGGTCGGAGGCCGCGACATCGCGACACTCGGCCAGACGGAGCTCGCCGCGTGGCGGTCCCACACGATCGGCTTCATCTTCCAGCTCTACAACCTTCTGCCGGTCCTGACGGCCTTCGAGAACGTCGAGCTGCCGCTGCTGCTGACGCATCTGAAGAGGGCCGACCGGCGCAAGCACGTCGAGACGGCCCTCTCGATCGTGGGGCTCGCCGATCGGATGGATCACTATCCGAGGCAGCTCTCGGGCGGCCAGGAGCAGCGGGTCGCGATCGCGCGCGCGATCGTGTCCGACCCGAAGATCCTGGTGGCCGACGAGCCCACCGGAGATCTCGACGCGAAGTCGGGAGACGAGATCCTGGAGCTGTTGCGGCGCCTGAACGAGGAGTTCGGCAAGACGATCGTCATGGTGACGCACGACCCGAAGGCGGCGGGTCGCGCCCACCGGATGGTCCATCTCGACAAGGGCGTGCTCCACGCCGACGAGCGCACGGGCTCGATGAGGTCCGTATGAAGTACTTCCGTCTGATCTGGAAGAACGTCTTCCGCAAGAAGCTCCGCACCACGCTGACCGCGAGCTCCATCGTCCTCGTGCTCGTCCTCATCGTGATCCTGACCTCGCTGCTCCAGGCGATGCAGGCCGATCCTTCGGGAGGCAAGGGCGCGAACCGTCTGGTCGTCCAGCACGCCACGGGCCTTGGGAACTTTCTGCCGCTCTCTCAGCGCGAGAGAATCGAGCAGATCCCGGGCGTCGTCGCCGTGTCGCCGGAGACGTGGTTCGGCGGCGTTTACAAGGACGACAAGCCCGAGAACTGGATCGGTCAGCTTTCGGCGGATCCCGACATCTATTTCGACAAGATCTTCGACGACGCGAAAATCGACCCTCAGGTCAACGCCGAGTGGAAGGCGACCCGCAACGGCTTCGTCGCGGGTAAGAGCACGGCCGACAAGTTCAAGTGGCGCAAGGGCGACCACATCATCCTGAAGGGCACCTACATTCCCATCAACGCGGAGCTCGTCTACATCGGCCCGTACAGCGCGGGGGACGAATCGAACATCTTCTTCCACAACGAGTATCTGAACCAGGCGAACTGGTTCGGCGCCAACAAGTACACGGGCCTCTATTACCTGAAGGTCGCCAGTGGCGAGGACGTGCCGCGTGTGGCTGCGGCGATCGACAAGATGTTCGAGAATAGCGACGCGCCCACGAAGACGCTGACCGAGAAGCAGTTCCAGCTCCAGTTCATGGAGATGATGGGCAACGTCAAGTTCTTGATCAACGGCATCTCGCTGATCATCCTCTTCGCCGTGACCCTGATCGTCGCCAACACCGTGGCGATGTCGGCGCGCGAGCGCGTCACGGAAATCGCCGTGATGCGCACGCTGGGATTCGGCCGAGGCCACATCCTCTCCTTTATCCTGTCGGAATCGGTGCTCATGTCGCTTCTCGGCGGCGTGCTCGGCGTGCTGCTCGCGAAGTACTTCTTCATCCCCACCCTCGTGGCCGCGGGCAACAAGACGTCCATCTCGGCCTGGCTCGTGAACTTCCGGGTTTCGCCGCAGACGCTGCTTCTCGCCTTCGCCGTCTCGGTCGGAGTCGGGATCCTGGCCGGCTTCGTGCCCGCCATCCGATCTTCGAGGCTGAATATCGTGGACGGCCTGAGACGGGTGGTGTGACCATGGCGATTCCTCTCAAGTACAACCTCCGCAACCTCGTCGCCCGCAAGACCTCGACCGGGATGACGGCTTTCGTGATCGGCCTCGTGGTCGCCGTCTTCCTCTGCGTCCTGGCTCTCGTCCAGGGTGTGACGCGCACCCTTTCCGTCACGGCTTCGACCCGCAACGTCCTGGCGATGCGGGTGGGCTCGCAGGCCGAGATGCAGAGCGTCATCACGCGCGACCAGGCGGACCAGATCCAGGCGCTTCCAGGAATCGAGCGCAACCCAGCCGGGAAACCCTACGTCTCGCCGGAGCTGCTGACTCTCATCAACGTGCCGCGGGCGGACGGCAAGTCGAGCTCGAACGTCCAGATCCGGGGATTGGCCCCGGTCGGCCTCGAGGCGCGGCCCGGAGTGAAGATCGTGGACGGACGGATGTTCACGCCCGCCACCAACGAGGCGATCGTTTCGCGGAATCTCTCCAAGCGGTTCGCGAACATGCGAGTCGGCGACACGTTGAAGTCCGGCAGCTTCCGGTGGGTGATCGTGGGACTCTTCGACGCCCAGGGCAGCGCCTACGAATCCGAGATCTGGACCGACGTGTCCGATCTCCAACAGCAGACCAAGCGCAACATCTACTCCTCGGTGTTCGTGCGCCTTCCGGATTCCGACGCCGCCAGCCGCTTCATCGAAACGGTCAAGGGAGACCAGCGCCTGAAGCTCGAGGGCAAGACGGAACGCAAGTACTACGACGAGCAGATGATCACCGGGGACCCGATCAAGGCCCTCGCCTTCATCGTGGGCCTCTTCACGGCCATCGGCGCCGCCTTCGGCGCGATGAACACGATGTACGCCCAGGTCTCGGCTCGCACGCGCGAGATCGGGACGCTGCGTGCGATCGGCTTCTCGCGGCGCTCGATCCTGCTGTCCTTCGTCATCGAGGCCCTCATGCTGTGCCTCGCCGGCGGGGCCCTCGGCGTCGTCTTCACGTTTCTCGTCTTCAACCTGTTCCTGACGAAGCCCACCGGAACCATGAACTTCCGGACTTTCTCGGAGGTTCTCTTCAACTTCCGCATGACGCCCCAGTTGATTGCCGGCGGCCTCGCCTTCGCCCTCGCGATGGGGCTCTTCGGCGGGTTCTTCCCGGCCGCCCGCGCGGCGCGGCTGAAGATCACGGCGGCGCTGCGGGAGGTCTGATGGGGGCGGCGTCCCGGCTGCGCGGGCTCCTTGCGGTCGTCGCGCTCGCCGCCGGAGCCTCTGCGGCCGAGGCCGCGATCCAGACGCTGGTGATCGGGGACCTCTTCGACGGGGGAACGGTCAACCTCGCGCCCGGCGACACGCTGGAGGTGCGCCTTACGGCAGGCGCCTCGGGCTGCGCGTGGGGCCCGGCCTTCGGCGACGCCGCCGTCGTCAAACCCGAGACCGACTCCGCGCCGGCTTCTCCGGTCTTTCGGTACAAGGCGGTGGCCGCGGGCTCGGCGAGCCTCGGCCTGGCGTGCCTCAAGGCCTCGGACCCTAGGGCCCCGGCCGGCGGGCTCTTTCGCGTTCTCGTCGTCGTGAAGGACTCGGTCCTGCCCCGGGGCCTCGTCCTCGAACAGCCCGACAGCGGCTCGGACATCTTCCTCGCGCAGGGCGACGTGCTCCAGGTGAGGCTGCCCGCGAATCCCTCGACCGGCTACGCGTGGACGATCGCCTCGAATGCGCCTTCGGTACTCGTGCCCGTCGGGGAGCCGAAGTTCGAGCCCTCCGCAAAGCCGACGGCGGGCGCAGCCGGAACCCAGCTCTTCGAGTTCCGCGTCGTCGGGGGCGGGGGAGCCTTCCTCGACCTCGTCTATCGCCGCCCGTGCCGACAAGGACGCGCCGCCCGCGCGCCGCTGGGGGGTCTTCGTCGCTGCCGCGGCCGTGGGGCCGTAACCGCGGATCTCTAGAATTCGGGTCGGTCGACCGGCACCGGGTGCACGCGGCGCTTGCCGCTCGGCTCGTCCACGATCGTGCCCCAGGGCACGTCGGGGTCGTGCTCGAACACGCACAGCCACTCCTCCCGGACCGCCCGGTCGATCAGCCGCTTCTTGTTCTGGATCAGCTCGACGGGGTAGAGGTCGTAGGCCATGATCCATGGGATCGGGACGTGGGCCGAGGTCGGGAGCGCGTCTGCAAGGTAGAAGGCCGTCCGACCGGCCGCATCGAGGCGAACGGCCTGCATCCCCGCGTTGTGGCCGGGCAGCGGCACGACGGTGACCCCCGGCCGGATCTCGCGCTCGCCCTCGACGGTCTCGAGCCGCCCCGCCTCCGCGTACGGCTCCCAGTTCTCCGGCAGGTACGAGGTGCGGTCGCGCTCGTTCGGGGCGCGCGCGTACGCCAGCTCCTCCGCCTGGACGTAGAGCCTGGCGTTCGGGAAGACGGGTACGGCTCGCCCGGCCTCGCTCTTCGTGGCGCCGCCGGCATGGTCGAAGTGGAGGTGGGAGAGCACGAGCGCGTCCACGTCCTCGAGGCGGACGCCCTTCTTCGCGAGCTCGCCCTCGAGAGTCGTTCCTTCCTCGATGGCATAGAGGTCGCGGGCCTTCGCGTCCCATTTGTCGCCGAGGCCGGACTCGACGAGCGCCGTGAAGCCCTCTCCCCGGACGAGCAGGCAGTTGGAGGCGAGCCGGACTCGGTTCCTTTCGTCGGCCGGGAACTTCTTCTCCCAGAGAGCCTTCGGGACGACGCCGAACATCGCTCCACCGTCCAGGCCGAAGCGCCCTCCGTCGATGATGTTTATCTCAAGAGATCCGAATCGCACGGGAATGATTCTAGACTCGTGCCGTGAGGCTCCACTTCTACGGCACGAAGGGCTACGTCGAGGAATCCTCGCGGGAACATTCGGGCCATTCCGCCTTCGTCGTCGAAGCCAGGGGATTTCGCCTGCTGTGCGACTTCGGCGAGAACCGCAAGGGCATGCTCGAGAAGATCCGCCCGGACGCCATCTTCGTCTCCCACGCCCACCCCGACCACGGCTGGGGTCTGTGGGAGGGAACGGAGTTGCCCGTTTACGCCTCCGCGGTCACGCACGAGCTCCTGCGAGAGCTTCCGCTGCTCGACCGCGTCGTGCTCGCTCCCGGAGAGCCGACCACGATCGGCCCCTTCCGGGTCACGACCTTGCCCGTGGTCCACTCGATCCGCTGCCCGTGCGTCGGCGCCCGGATCGCCCTCGGCGCCTTCGAGCTCGTGTACTCGGCCGACATCGTCGCATTCGAGGACCCCGAGTCGGCGCTTTCGGGAGCGGATTTCTACGTCGGCGACGGCTCGACGCTGAAGGGCTCGCTCGTCCGGCGCCACCAGAGCGGTGCGCTCATCGGCCATACGACCGTGCGGGCCCAGCTTGGCTGGCTCGCTCGCCACGGCATCGTGCGGGCGGTCTTCTCGCACTTCGGGAAGGGGCCGATCGAGATGGGGGAGAAGGCACTCCACCAGGCGCTCAAGGAGCTCGCGGTCGCCAATCCCCCCGGCTGCGCCGTCACCGCGGCCTACGACGGGCTCGAGATGGAGGTCGGGCCTTGACGCTCGGATGCGGCGGGACTGAGGGCCGACGCTACCCGAGCGGCGAGCGGGTGTGCGCCGGCAGCGCCGGGCCGGTCGGGGCGATGGGGGACTCGGAGCGGACGGGCTCAAGCGAGCCGTCGAGGAGGACAGCGCGGCGCGCCTCTCCGGTGCGCTTCACGAAGGCGAGGAGGCCCCCGGCCATCATCACGTAGAAGCCGCCCCAGACCAGGGCGATGAGCGGCTTGTGCGTGACGTCCACGGAGAGCGACTCGACGGTGGCCGCCTGGAGCTCCTCGGCCGGGTTCTTGGACACGCCCGTCAGGCGCAGGATGACGGCGCCGTCGTTGGGCGAGACTGCGAGCACCCGGGCCTTCGCGTTCGGGTAGCCCGGCAGCGCGGCTTCCTCGGCATCGGCCGTCTGCGCCGCCATGTCGTAGACGTACTTGATGGTGATGTCGTGCTTCGAGCCGTCGGGAGGCGTGATCGTGAGGTCGGTCAGGACGAGGATCGTCTGCTTGCCGGTCATCATCGCCGAGCGGTCGGCGTTGAGGTCCTTGAGTGTGAACCCGGTCCCGTCGATGCTCGTCGTCGTTCCCTTCGTCAGCCGCACGTCGCGTCCGACGACCTGCGGCTGGCCCGGGTCGTACTGCTGCGGCGCGATGTAGAGGTCCATGACGGTCGAGTTCCGGATCGAGGGGTTGACCATGAGCTGGCCCGTCCGGCTGTTCTCGTACATCTTCGGGTACGCGTAGAAGGTCTTGCCCTTCTCGGTCTCGACGCGGACCTCCATCGAGGTCTTGCGATCCCCGGAGCCCGGAACTACCCGCAGGAAGGTCAGCGTCGTGTCGCCGACCTTCTTCGGGACGTTGATCGGCAGGGTCAGGCGCTTGGAGACGGCGTAGGCCCCCGAGACGACGATGCCGGCCAGCATGATCCCCACGCCCACGTGGGCGAGATACCCACCGGCGCCTCCGAGCTTGCCGTTCGACGCCTTGCGGAGCACGGCGCGCAGGTTCATGTCCGCCGCGAAGAAGGCCGCGAAAAGAAGCACGAGCGTGTCGGGCTTGTCGGCCCCGAGGGCGAAAGCCGCGAAGGTCAGAATGGCCGCCACGGCGAGCGAGCGCCGGGAGCTCTTCAAGAGCTCGCGCCCCGTCTCGCCCTTCCAGCCCACGAAGGGCACGAGCCCCGCGAGCAGCACGAGCAGGAACCCGGCCGGGGTGGTCGTCTTTCCGTAGAAGCCGGTCTGGACCTGCGACGGCGTGCTCCCGAGCCGCGTCAGGATCGGGGCCGAGGTCCCGAGCAGGATCACGGTCGCGAGCGCGCAGAAGACCGCGATGCCGAGGATGAAGAAGACGCTCCGCGACAGAAGGGGAGGCTCGTCCTCCTCCGTCTTCGGGATCGAGCGCCAGCGCCAGGCGATCAGCACGGCGGACAGCCCGATGAACGTCCCAAGAATGCCGATGAGCCACCCCGTGATGCCGAGGTCGATGAACGAGTGGACCGAGAAGTCCGCCAGGACGCCCGACCGCGTGAGGAACGTTCCGTAGAGGATCGAGGCATAGGCCGTGCAGGCGAGCAGCAGGTTGACCTTGCGGTGCCGCTTTCGGGCGCGCTGGAGAAACATGCCGTGAACGAGCGCGGTCGTGAAGAGCCACGGAACGAGGCTCGTGTTCTCGACCGGATCCCAGCCCCAGTAGCCGCCCCAGCCCAGCGTCTTGTAGGCCCAGTAGCCGCCCATCAGGATCGCCGTGCCGAGCGTCAGGAAGGTCAAGAGCGCCCAGGGCAGGGTGCGCGTGATCCAGCCGTCCCAGCGCTTCTTCCAGAGGCCCGCGATCGCGAAGGAAAACGGCACCGAGAGCGACGCGAATCCGATGAACATGACCGGCGGGTGGATGACCATCCACGGGTCCTGGAGGAGGGGATTGAGTCCCGTTCCGTCGGCCGGCACCGGGGGCGGCAGGAGCTTGAACGGGACTCTGCTTGCAGAGGATCGCGATGATGCCGAGGAAGGTCGAGAGGTAGACGACCATGACCGGGGCTTCCTGCTCCTTGGCGCTTCTCCAGACGAAGAGGCCGATGAGCGAGCCCCAGAAGCACCAGAGCAGGAAGGATCCCTCCTGGCCGGCCCAGAAGGTCGAGATCAGGTAGTGGAGCGGCAGGTCCAGGCTCGAGTAGGAGTTGACGTACGAGACGTCGAACCGGTGCTGCAGGAGCAGCGTCATCAGGATCGCGGCCGACGCCACGACCGAGATCGCGAAGGCGGTGTAGGTGGTGCGCGCCAGCGGAAGCAGGTCCTTGCGCCCGCGGTCGACGCGCAGGTACGTGATGGCGGACGCCAGGCCGGCGAAGAGGGCGCTCCAGATCGCGACGACGCCGGGCCAGACGTACATCAGGAGACTTTACCGGGGGCGGGCTTGGACGCGTAGGCCTTCTCGACCTCGGCGCCCTGGTACTTGGACGGGCACTTGACGAGCAGCTTCTCGGCCTCGATGCGGCCCTCGTGGTAGCGCCCGATGGCGACGATCGAGACGGCGTCCTTGAAGTTGCCGGGCCGCATGCCGCGGTACACGACCGACATGTGGTGGCCGTTCGGGTCCACGAGGTCGAAGGAGAGCTCTTCGCTCTTCGTGTCGTAGCGGTCGCTCTCCTTGTCGAGGGCTCCCATGACCTGGACGACGCCCCGGGCCTTCTTGGCCTCCTCGAAGGAGAGGTAGGGCGTCAGCGTCTTCTGGAAGGCCGACAGGCCGAATCCCACGAACGCCAGCGTCAGGGCGGCGGCGATCCAGTAGCTCTTTTTCACTTAGGGGCGCTCCTTTTCCGAGACGCGGCGGTCCAGCCGCCAGAGGTAGGCGAAGAGCCCGACCCAGATCACGACGTTGACCGCTGCCAGGTACCCGAGGCTCGTCATGGTCTTCAGTCTCTCCCTCCCTCGCGTCCCATGCAACTGTCGTTCAGGACAGGTCCGGGCGCCTGATGAAAATGTATCAGTCCAGTGTCAATTTTGGGTCGTTCGGTGCAGCCGCGCCGCCCGGGCGTCGATGGAGAGCATCCAGAAGAAGAGGCCCGAAAAGCCCGCCAGGGCGCCGAAAAACACGGCCCGGGTGGGGGTGTCCATGAGGATCTTGCCCTGCGGGTTGATGACCGTCTGGGGATGGAGGGAGGCGGTCACCCGGGGCGCCACGAAGACCAGAAAGGGCATGAGCACCGCGGCAAAGAGGGCGTACGCCGCGGCGATTCGGGGCCGCCGCTCGGGGTCCTCGACGGCCGCGCGCAGGAAGAGGTAGGCCGAGTAGAGAAAGACGAGCAACAGGTACGAGGACTCGCGCGGGTCCCAGTTCCACCAGGATCCCCACATGACGTTGGCGAAGAGAGAGCCCGTGACGAGGGTCAGGACGCCGAAGAGCAGGCCGATCCGCACGGCTGCGGCGGCGAGATCGTCGTACCAGGGATTGCGCTTCCAGAGGTAGCCGGCCGAGTACACCGCCGCGACGACGAACGCGAGCGTAGAGGCCCACGCGCAGGGCACGTGGAAGAAGACGATTCGCGAGGACTCTCCGATGAACCCCTTCGCCGGCTCGGGCCACAGAAACGCCGCGCCGACGACACAGGCCATGTAGGGGAGGAGGAGAAGCTTCAGGATCTTCATGGCCACCGCTCCCTAGTGGAAGCTCAAAACTCGAAATTCGAAATTCGAAATCCGAAATCCGAAATCCGAAAACCAGGTCCCTTTCGAGGCCTCGGTTTCGAGTTTCGAATTTCGGATTTCGAGTTTTCCTTCCTTCAATCTTCCCATGCCACACCCGCCAGCATATACGCGGCCCCGGTCGCGGCGCCGTCGTAGGCGACGAGGACGCGCAGGGGCGTCGTCGGGAAGCTCCCGCCCGTGGCCTCGATGGTCGCCGCAATGGCCGTCAGGAGCAGCGGCAGGACCACGGGAAACGCGATCAGGACGAAGAGGACGTTGCGCTGACCGGCCCGAGCAACGAGCGCCGAGAGAAAAGTCGAGACGACCGCCAGGCCGTAGCCTCCCGCGAGCATCGTCGCGGCGACGGCCAGGGCGGATCCGACCTTCCAGTCGAGCAGGATCAGGAAACCGGGGATCGTGATGGCCGCCATCGCGATGAAGAGGATGAAGTTGAAGAGGCTCTTTCCGGCGAGCACAAAGACCGCCGGAACGGTCTTGCGCAGCGCGAGGCCGGTCCCCGTCTCCTCCTCGGCCACGAAGGCGCGCGGAAGGCCCGTCGCCGCGGCGAAGAAGAGGATGATCCAGAGGAGGGCAGCCTGCAGCTTCGGCCGGTCCTCGGCCGGCAGGCCGAACGGTCCGATGGCGAAGGAGACGAGCGTCAGGGCGGTTGCCGCGAAGAAGAAGACGGCGACCATCGCGACCTTGCGCCGCAGCTCCTGTGTGGCGTCCTTGGCGCAGATCGCCCAGGCGCGGGAGAGCGCGCTCACGGACGTTGCCTCCCGGCGCCGAGCTCGATCCGGTCGTCCGGCTCGACGAAGTCCCGCTCGTCGTTTGAGGCGAGCAGGACCGGGCCCCGCACCCGGGCCGCGGCGACGGCGCGGAAAACCGTTTCGCGGCCCTCGAGGTCGAGGCCGACCATCGGCTCGTCGAGGACGAGGACCGGAGGATCGAAGAGAGTGGCAAAGGCGATCCTCAGCCGCTGCTTCATGCCGGTCGAGTACTCCTCGACGCGGCGGCGCATGGCCTCCTCGGCCAGCCCGACCTCGGAGAGGCGCCGGACCAGGTCCCCCGTGTCGGCGTCGCGGCCTCCCGCCCTGCGGAAGAAGCGCAGGTTCTCGACGGCCGTCAGCTCGCCGTAGAGCGCGAGGTCGGGTCCCGCCCAGCCGACGGCCAGGCGCCGCTCGGAAGACTCGAGAGGGGCTTGGCCTTCCCGGCCGATCCGGACGCTTCCGGTCGTGGGCCGCACGAGTCCCGCGAGGATCTTCAAGAGGGTCGTTTTGCCGCTGCCGTTTTTCCCGGCCACGGCCACGAGGCCGCGCGATGCCGAAAACGAGAGGCCGGAGAAAAGCGGCGCCCCCGAAAAGGACTTGCCGAGGTTCTCGGCGGCGATCGTCGTCGTCGGCACGGCCGAGGCGACGATACCACCGGGCGCCCGAGAAGGCCGCCGGCGCGCTTGAAAAGGTTCAGAAAGCTCCGATAAGATTGCGCGGCATTCGGCGACGTCCGCGCGCTTGTGCGCCGGCTCGACCGGCGGCGCCGGAAATCTCACGAAGGAGTTTTGTCCATGTTGAAACGCGCTCTCTTTCTGCTCCTGATGACCACCGTGTCCCTCGCCCTTCTCGCCTGCGGCGGGAAGAAAGACGAGGACGCGTTGATGGAAAACGAAGGGACCAAGCCCGCCGCGGGAACCGCCGCCGCCGCTCCGGCCGGGGCCCCTGCCGCTGCACCCGCCGCCGCTCCGGCCGCCGGCGGGGCGACCGTTACGGGCAAGGTGAACTTCGAGGGCGCCGCCCCGGCCATGGCCGCGATCAAGATGGACGCCGACGCGTTCTGCAAGTCCGAGCACAAGGAGCCGGTGTACGAGCAGGAGGTCGTAGTCAACCCCAACAAGACGCTCGAGTGGGTCCTCGTGTACGTGAAGGAAGGCGTCACCGGAACCTACCCGGTGCCGACCGAGGCCGTGACGCTCGACCAGCACGGCTGCCAGTACCGGCCGCACGTTTTCGGCATCCAGGCCGGCCAGCCGCTGAAGGTCCTGAACAGCGACGGTACCCTCCACAACATTCACGCCCTCCCGAAGAAGAACGCCGAGTTCAACATCGGCCAACCCTTCAAGGGCATGGAAACGGTCAAGAAGTTCGACAGCCCGGAGCTGCCGATCCGGTTCAAGTGCGACGTGCACAAGTGGATGGGCGCCTACACGGGCGTCTTCAATCATCCCTTCTTCGCCGTGACCAACGACCAGGGCACCTTCGAGATCAAGAACCTGCCGCCCGGCAACTACGTGATCGAGGCCTGGCACGAGAAGTACGGCACCCAGACCCAGAACCTGACGATCACCGGCAACGAGGCGAAAAGCGTGGATTTCAACTTCAAGGGATAGTCCGGTAATCTACCCCGCCGTGAAGAACACACAACGGTCTCCCCGCGCCGCCCGGGTTCTCCGGACGGCGCTTTTCTTTTCGGCGGCGTTGCTCGGCCCGGCGGCGGTGGGGGCGCTGCCGTTCTGGCTGCACCTGCCCGAGCAGGCCTCGACCTACGCGCCCGAGGTGGACGGGATGTTCCACCTCATCATGTGGATCACCGGGGTGATCTTCGTGATCGTCGAGGTGTTGCTCCTCGTCTTCCTCTGGAAGTACCGGCACCGCGAGGGGCGGGTCGCCACGTACACGCACGGCAACAACCGGCTCGAGGTCGTCTGGACCATCATCCCGGCCCTCATCTGCGTGATGCTCGCCCTGCTCTCGCGGCGCATCTGGGACAACATCAAGGAGAACATGCCCCACGAGGCTCTCGAGATCCACGTCACGGGGGAGCAGTTCGCCTGGAACTTCAGATACCCCGGGCCGGACGGCAAGTTCGACACGCCCGACGACATCCTGACGCTCAACCAGATGCACTTCCCGGTCGCCAAGCCGGTCGTCGTGACGCTGACCTCGAAGGACGTGATCCACTCCTTCTTCCTGCCCGAGTTTCGCGTGAAGCAGGACGCGGTGCCCGGCATGCACTCGCGCATCTGGTTCGAGGGCAACAAGGTGGGCCACTGGGAGATCGCGTGCGCCGAGCTCTGCGGGCTCGGCCACTACCGCATGAAGGGCTTCGTTACCGTGGACACGCCGGAGGACTACGCGAAGTGGCTGGCCGAGCAGGCCTCGGCGCAGGCGGCGGAGCAGAAGGCGGTCGCGGCGGCGCCGGAGAAGGGGAGCAGTTCTTGAGCACGGTCGCCAAACCCCGGGAGGTTCACCACGCAGAGGTCCACGCGGCCCCGACGTCCTTCTGGCGCAAGTACATCTTCTCGCTCGACCACAAGGTGATCGGCAAACAGTACCTGTTCTACGCCCTGTTCATGCTGATCGTCGGCGGGCTGCTCGCGACCCTCGTGCGCTACCAGCTCGCATGGCCTGGCCGGCCGCTGACCTTCATGGGCAAGCTCGCGCCCGAGGGGATGCCGGGCGGCGTGATGCTGCCCGAGTACTACAACTCGCTCTTCACGATGCACGCGACGATCATGATCTTCTTCGCGATCATGCCGATCCTGATCGGCGCGTTCGGAAACTTCGTCGTCCCGATCCAGATCGGCGCCCGCGACATGGCATTCCCGAAACTCAACATGATGTCCTTCTGGGTGGCCGTGCCGGCAGCGGTGATCATCATCTGGTCCTTCTTCGTGACGGGCGGCGCGGCCGGGGGGGGCTGGACCTCGTACGCGCCGCTCTCGGCCGTCCAGCCGAGGGGCCAGACCCTGTGGCTGATCTCGCTGCTGTTCCTGGGGCTGTCCTCGCTCCTGACCGCGGTCAACTTCCTCACGACGATCATCAACATGCGGGCGCCGGGCATGACCTTCTTCCGGCTGCCGCTGACGGTGTGGGCGCTCTTCATCACGGCGCTGCTCCTCCTGCTCGCCCTTCCGGTGCTTTCGGCCGCGCTCATCATGCTGCTCTTCGACCGGGTGCTCGGGACGACGTTCTTCCTGCCGGCCGGACTCGTCATCTCCGGGCAGCCGTGGCCCAATGCGGGCGGCGGGCAGGTGCTCCTGTGGCAGCATCTCTTCTGGTTCTTCGGGCACCCCGAGGTCTACATCATGATCCTGCCCGCGATGGGCATCACCTCGGAGATCCTGCCCGTCTTCGCGCGAAAGCCCATCTTCGGATACCGCGCGATGGCCTACTCGATGTGCGGCATCGCGGGCCTCGGGTTCATCGTCTGGGGCCACCACATGTTCCAGAGCGGCATGAACCCGATGCTCGGCACGACCTTCATGATTTCGACGATGGTCATCGCCGTCCCCTCGGCGATCAAGACGTTCAACTGGCTGGGGACCGTGTGGGGCGGCAACATCCACTTCACGACGCCGATGCTGAACGCCCTCTCCTTCGTCTCGATGTTCGTCATCGGCGGGCTCTCGGGCGTCTTCATGGCCTCCACGCCCGTCGACATCTTCATCCACGACACGTACTTCATCGTCGGTCACATCCACTACGTGCTCTTCGGCGGGTCGCTCTTCGGCGCCTTCGCGGGGCTTTACTTCTGGTATCCGAAGATGTTCGGCCGGATGATGAACGAGACGTGGGGCAGGATTCACTGGGCCCTCACCTTCGTGACGTTCAACCTGGTCTTCTTCCCGATGCACTTCCTCGGGATGCGCGGGATGCAGCGCCGCATCTACGACTACACGCAGTACACGCACCTGAAGGGCCTGCAGCCGATGAACCAGTTCATGACCATTTCGCTCTTCGTGCTGGGAGCGGCGCAGGTCATCCTGGTCCTGAACTTCTTCCTCTCCATGCGCCGCGGGAAACCGGCCGGGCCGAATCCGTGGCACGCCAACACGCTCGAGTGGCAGACGGCCTCGCCGCCGCCGCACGAGAACTTCGTCGGGCGCATTCCGACCGTCTACCGCGGCCCCTACGAGTTCAGCGCGCCCGGCCACGGGTCCGACTTCTGGCCCCAGAGCGAGCCGCCGGGCCCCTCGCCGGCCAAGGCGCATGCCTGAGACGGCCTTTCGCCGGGGCGTCCGGGCGAACCTCGGCCTCCATCGCTTCGCGGTCCTGACGGCGGGGGCGACGCTGCTTCTCATCGTCGCGGGCGGGCTCGTGACGTCGACCGAGTCGGGCCTGTCCGTGCCCGACTGGCCGACGACCTACGGCCAGAACATGTTCACGTTCCCGGTCTCGAAGTGGGTCGGCGGGATCCGCTTCGAGCACTCCCACCGCCTGATCGCCGCGACGGTCGGCATGCTGACGGTCGTCCTGGCGGCCTGGCTCGCGCGTCGCGAGGAGCGGCGCTGGGTGCGCCGCCTGGGATACCTCGCGCTCGGCGCGGTCGTCGCCCAGGGGCTGCTCGGCGGCCTGACCGTGCTCTTTCTCCTGCCGACCGCCGTGTCGGTCGCGCACGCGTGCCTCGCGCAGACCTTCTTCTGCCTGGCCGTCGCGATCGCCGTCGTGACGTCTCCCGGCTGGAGAGAGCGCGCGCCCTTGAGCGTGCGGGCCTCCTTCGCCGCCAATCCGGTCGCACGGATCGGGGCGGCCGCGGCGGCCGTCGTCTTCCTGCAGCTGCTCGTCGGTGCGGTCATGCGCCACACGAAGGCCGGCCTCGCGATCCCGGACTTTCCGCTCGCCCTGGGCCGCGTAGTGCCGCCGCTGACGACCTTCCCGGTGGCGATCGACTTCGCGCACCGGGTGGGTGCGGTCGCCGTCGCCGTCCTCGTCGGTCTCTGCGTAGCGCGCGCGTTCCATTCCCGCCGGCCCGGACTCGTGAAGGCCGCCCTGTGGCTCGCGTCTCTCGTCGCGATCCAGATCGCGCTCGGCGCCGCGACGGTCCTCACGGGCAAGGCCGTAATCGTCACGACGGCGCACGTCGCTACGGGCGCACTCATCCTCGGCTCGACGCTCGCCTTCGGAATCTCCTCGCTCGCCGCCGAGCGCCGGCGGGGCAACGTCATCCCGATGCGCCCGGCCGTGTCGGGAAAGGCCGCCGCGTGGAAGTAGTCCAGGCGGCGGAGCTTTCGGCTGCGCCCTCGCGGGCCGCCGACTTCCTCGAGCTGACGAAGCCGCGGATCACGTCCCTCGTTCTGCTGACGGCGGCGGTCGGCTACGCCGTGGGGGGAGTGGGGGCCTTTTCCACCTTCCGCTTCCTTCTCTTCATGGCGGGAACCGCTCTCCTGTGCGCCGGGGCCTCCGCGCTCAACCAGTATTGCGAGCGCGATGCGGACGCGCGCATGGTTCGGACGAGTCGCCGCCCGCTGCCGGCGGGGCGGCTTCGCCCCGAGGAGGCGCTCGCATTCGGCGTGGCGCTCTCGGGGGCGGGGCTGGCGATGCTGACGTTCGTCAACCCGCTGACCCTTCTTCTCGGCGCCATCTCGCTCGCTTCGTACGTCCTCGCGTACACGCCGCTCAAGCGCGTGACCTCCCTCTGCACGGTCGTGGGCGCCGTGCCCGGCGCTTTGCCCCCGCTCATGGGCTGGGCCGCGGCGCGGGGGAGCCTGGGCCCGGCCGGCTGGGGGCTCTTCGCGATCCTGTTTCTCTGGCAGCTCCCGCACTTTCTGGCGATCGGCTGGCTCTACCGCGACGACTATGCGCGCGGCGGATTCCCGATGCTCGCCGTGACGGATCGGGACGGCTCCTCGACCGGCCGGCAGGCCGTCCTCTACGCCACGGCCCTGCTGCCCGTGACGCTGGCGGCGGGGCTGCTCGCGGCGGCGGGCAAGGGCTACCTCTGGGGCGCCCTGGTGCTCGGCGTCGCGTTCCTGACGTGCGCGGTCCTCTTTGCCTGGGACCGCTCGAAGGGCGCCGCGCGGCGGCTCTTCTTCGCGTCGGTCCTGTACCTGCCGCTCCTGCTCGGCCTCATGGTGTTCGACCGGTGAGCGCGGCGGTCCCGGCGCACCGGCGCACGCTGTGGCTGCTGCTGGCCGTTGCGGCGCTTCTCTTTTTCGGGTCGCTCCTCTTCATCCTGTCGCGGGCACATTGAGATCGAGGGAGACGCGATGACGACCGACGAACACACCATCCCCAACTACATGGCCATCTTCTGGTGGCTGCTCGGCCTCACGATCGTCGAGATCGGCTGGGCGATCCTGCCGCACCACTCGAGGCTCGTCCTCGCGGGCGGCATCGTGACGATGGCGGTCATCAAGGCGGTGCTGGTCGCGCTGTACTTCATGCACCTGAAATTCGAGAGGAAGACCATGGGAATCCTCTTCGCCTCGACGCTGATCCTGGGGGCGATCCTCGTGTCGGTGGGCATCGGCGAGCTGGTTCTTCCGAAACCGTGAAGTCCGTTTGCAGTGAGCCGTAAGTCAGCAGAGGGAACATGGAACACGCGGAAGCATTAACGTTCGACCCGCACGCCGTCGAGGACGAGACCACGACGGGCATCCCCCACGACAAGATGGGGATGTGGATCTTCCTGTGCTCCGAGGTGATGTTCTTCACAGGGCTGATCGGGTCCTACATCGTCCTGCGCTACGGCTCGACCTGGCCCGACCCCAAGCTCACGCTCAACATCTGGCTGACCGCAGCCAACACCTTCATCCTGATCTGCTCGTCGGTCACCATGGTCAAGGCCCTCGAGTGGATCCAGCGCGGCGATCCCCGCAAGATGAAGCTCTTCCTGTGCCTGACGCTGCTCGGCGGCTCGATCTTCCTCTCCGTGCAGATCTACGAGTACCGGCACCTCCTGCACGAGGGCTTCAACCCGCACGTCTCGCTCTTCGGCTCGACGTTTTACACGATGACGGGCTTCCACGGGTTCCACGTCTTCTGCGGCGTCGTCTGCATCGCGTGGTGCACGGGCAAGGCCTTTCTCGGCAAGTACACGCAGCAGCACCACCTCGGGATCGAGACGCTCGGCCTCTACTGGCACTTCGTGGACCTGGTGTGGATCCTGCTCTTCGCCATCGTGTATCTGATCTGAGGCGAGCTTTCGAGCGTCATCCCTCGATGCGCTCGCGATGACGATGGACATCACGGATCTTCCAGCCGTCAACGCGACGCTGAACGCGACGTCGGGCGTCCTCCTCGTCCTCGCGTATCGGTCGATCCGATTGCGCCGGATCGAGCGTCCACCGCCGCCTGATGCTCTCGGCGGCCGCGGTTTCGGCGGCGTTTCTCGTCAGCTACGTCGTGTACCACTCCCGCGTGGGCTCCGTCCGGTTCCTGGGGCAGGGGCCCGTCCGAGCCGCATATTTCTCGATCCTGATCTCGCACACGATCCTGGCCGTGGCGATCGTTCCGCTCGTCCTGAGGACTCTGTACCTGGGCCTGAAGCGCCGGGATGTGCAGCACCGGCGCCTGGCGCGCTGGACCTTTCCCCTCTGGCTCTACGTGTCGGTCACGGGTGTCGTGATCTACGCGATGCTCTACCACCTTTACCCCCACGGGCCGATTCGGGTAAGGTGAGGGCGATGCAAGCGGCCATCCGGGTCCTCGCTGCCGTGCTCCTCGTGGCGCTCCTCCTGCCGGCGCTCGCTTCGGCGTGTCCGCTCTGCAAGGAGGCCGCCTCGAACGCCGAGAAGCCCGGCCAGAGCGGCGTGTGGCGGGGGATGTACTGGTCGATCCTCCTGATGGTCGCGATGCCCTTCATGATGGTCGGAGGCATGATCGTCGCGGTCCGGCGCGCGCGGCGCCGCCGCGAAGCCGCCCGGCCGACGCCCCCGCCGCCGCTCCCGTTCCCGGACGCCCGCGGAGCCCGCCTCTGAGGCGCGCCGCGGCGCTCCTCACCCTCGTTCTCCTCCGCGCGGCGCCCCTGTGGGCCGGGATGGTCGCGGCGATCTCGAAGCTCGAGCCGTCGCCCGAGCTCGACGCCGTTCTCGCCCGCGTCGCCTCCGAGACGGTCGAAGAGTTCGCGAAGGAGGGCCTGACGGCCGACGGCCTCTCGATCGCGGTCATCGACCTCACGGCGTCCAAACCGGGCGGGCCGCACCCTTCGGGCGGGTACCGCGCCGACGAGAGCTCGTACCCGTGCTCGGTCGTGAAGATCTGCTTTCTCTCCTACTACGAAGCCCAAAAGGAGGCGGGCAGGCTCAGGGACAATCCCGAGCTCGTGCGTGCCGTGACGGACATGATCACTGTGTCCTCCAACGACGCCACCGGCTTCGTCGTGGACTCGATCACGGGCACGACCTCCGGACCCGAGATCGCAGACGCCGCCGAGTGGCAGCGCTGGAAGGCGCGGCGAAACGCCGTCAACGACTGGTACCGGGCGCGCGGCTACACGAATCTGAACGCCGACCAGAAGACGTTCTGCGAGGACGCGTACGGCCGCGAGCAAGCCTTTCGCGAGGGGGGCAAGAACCGCAACCGCATGACGGCCGCGGAGGCCGCGCGCCTCTTCAAGGAAATCGCGCGGGGCGAGGTCGCGGGGCCGCGCCTGACCGACGAGATGATGGCCCTTCTCGCGCGCGACATCACCGCCGAAAAACCTCTCGAGGATCTCGAGCTCGAAGACGCCCGCCTGGCGGGGAGAGGCCTGCCGAAGGGCAGCCGCCTCTGGGCCAAGTCCGGCGACGCGTACGACTACCACCACGTCGTCGGCCTGATCGCCCTGCCGAACGGCTCGGAGATCGTCCTCGCCGTGTTCACGAAGGGCGTCAAGGACGTCCCCGGGATCATCCCGCGCGTTTTCGAGAAGGTGGCGGCGCACTTCGCGGCGCCCCGATTCTAGCCGGGAGTCCCGCGTGATCGGAGTGCGTCTTGCGGCGGGCGTCGTCGGCGCCGGGATACTGGGCCTGCGCGCCTCGTTTCGAATCACCGAGATCCACGCCGAGCGCGAGAGGGACCTGAAGGCCAAGGGCGTGCCGTTCGTCTACACGCTCTGGCACGGGCGCATGGTGTTGTGCATCCTGGCGCACCTGCACGAGGACATCGTCACGATGGCCTCGCGCTCCAAGGACGGCGAGGTCATCGCCCGCTGGCTCGTCCGCAACGGGTACATCCCCGTCCGCGGGTCGACGGGCAAGCGCGGCGGCGCCGCCCTGCAGGAGATGATCGACCTCGTGCGCGCCGGCCACGCCGCGGCCCTGACGATCGACGGCCCGAAGGGGCCCGCCGCGCGTGGCCCAGCTCGGGGTCCTGAGGCTCGCCCGCGAGACGGGCGCCTGGATCCTGCCCTTCACGGGCGCGAGCAGCCGGCCCTGGTTCTTGAAGTCCTGGGACCGCTACCTCGTGCCGAAGCCCTTCTCGCGGTGCGTCGTCGGGTACGGCGAGCCCTTCGCGATCCCCGCGGACATGCCGGACGCCGAGGCGCTCGAGAAGATCGGCGCGGCCGTGGACGCGATCACGACGAGGTCGACCGCCTCGTCGGCGTCGTCCCGCCGCCGCCCTGGGCCCGCGAATCGGTCGACCGCGCCGATTAGGAGAAAATAGGCCCATGCCGTTCGATCTTCGCAACCGCAGCGTTCTCGAGATGTCCGACTTCTCGAAGGAGGAGATCCGCTTCCTCCTCGACCTTTCGAGAGACCTGAAGCGCGCCAAGTACGCCGGAACCGAGCAGGCCCGGCTCCGGGGCAAGAACCTCTGCCTCATCTTCGAGAAGACCTCGACGCGCACGCGCTGCGCCTTCGAGGTCGCCGCGTACGACCAGGGAATGGGCGTCACCTACCTCGACCCCTCCGGATCCCAGATCGGCCACAAGGAGTCGATCCGGGACACGGCGCGCGTGCTCGGGCGCATGTACGACGCCATCGAGTACCGCGGCTTCAAGCAGACGGTCGTCGAGGAGCTCGCCCGCTGGGCGGGCGTGCCGGTGTACAACGGCCTGACCGACGAGTCGCACCCGACGCAGATGCTCGCGGACCTCCTCACGATGGAGGAGCACTCGGACAAGCCGCTCCACGAGATCGCCTACTGCTACCTGGGCGACGCCCGCAACAACATGGGCAACTCGCTCTTGCTCGTCGGGAGCCCGGATGGGCATGGACGTGCGCCTCTGCGCGCCGAAAGGCCTCTGGCCGGCCGAGAGCGTGGTCGCGCGCGCCCGCACGCTCGCCAGGGAGTCCGGCGCGAGGGTGACGCTCTCCGAGGACCCGAGGAAGGCCGTGAAGGGCTGCGACTTCCTCCACACCGACGTCTGGGTGTCGATGGGGGAGCCCGCCGAGAAGTGGGCCGAGCGGATCAAGATCCTGAAGAAGTACCGCGTGACCTCCGCGCTCATGAAGGCGACCGGCAACCCGCGCGCGAAGTTCATGCACTGCCTGCCGGCCTTCCACAACCGGGAGACGACCAAGGGCGAGGAGCTCTACAAGAAGTTTGGCATGGAAGGCCTCGAGGTCACGGAAGACGTCTTCGAGTCGCCGGCCTCCGTCGTCTTCGACCAGGCCGAGAACCGCATGCACACGATCAAGGCGATTCTCGTCGCCACGCTCGGGTAGGCCACTTCGCCGCGCCCTGCGCGGCCGCTGCCGCGCTATGATCGCCCAACCGGAACGCCGATGCTGCATCCCCGTCTTGACGCCATCGCGCCGGCCGATCAGGCTCGGTCGCAGCACTTTGCAGCCCATCCGCCGACCGTCGAGAGCTTAGGCAGGAGGCCGATCGGGCCCTCGCGTTCGGGATGCAGGCTAAGTACGCGTTAGACAGCGCGGGCGAGAAATGAGGAACACGGGCACGCTCATCGAGGTAATCCAGCGGCTCGACGAGTTTGAAGACAGCGACCGATCTCATCCCCTGGTCATCTACGCGCAACATGGTGTCGATGCGGGACGAAAGAGTCCCGCCTTGGTCTGTCCCCGCGGTGAGGGGGGCAGTCCTACGTGTCCCCTCGACCCCTCCCTTTCTCAGGTACTAAGCGTGGGGCAAGCACGTGAGGCGATAGAGGTCTGGTCGGCCTGGCGCGGCGGACAGGCACCCTCAGCTGAGGATCGATTCAATACGGTCATGTTTTACTCTCGCTACAACACCTTCCTCCCACTCGAATCGGATCGCGAGGGCATGTAGTGCGCGTAGCGCGAGTGTCTCAAACTCGCGTATATATCTGACCGAGGTGAGCGTCGGGATATGGCGTGGATAGCTTTGGCGCTCCTTGCCGCCTTCGCTCTATGGCTGGCATGGCGCACATCAAGGCGCCCGAAGCGAGGAGAGGTTGTCGATGACCCGGAGGACGAAGATGACTTTGGTGGGTGACCGGTTCGCGCCTGACCCGCGGGTGTGGACGTGCCAGATCTGTCGGTTTCCAGGAATCGTGATTTCGATTTGCCGCGAGGAGTACGACCTCCTCCATCTTCGCGCGCGGTACGTGGGTCACGAGATCACCGGGCGGGTGGCCGAGGCCTCGGGGTAGAGCGCGGTGGCCGTTCGCATCGTCCGCCTGGGATCTCCTCGGGGCAAGGGCGAGGGGTTGCGCGTCGGGACCGTGCGGCGGCCCCCGCGCGGCGTGAGCGAAGAGCGAGTTCGCCTCGCGTGACTTCTACGACGTGTGGCTGCCGAACCTGGCGCCGTCGGAGGGCCTCGTCAGGGTCGCCCTGAAGACGACGGGCGAGCCGGCCTGGCGGTCCTTCGTCAGGCGGTATCGGACGGAGATGAAGCGGCCGGACGCGAGCCGCGTCCTGGACCTGCTCGCCGCGCTGTCGCGCCACGCGGAGTTTTCGGTGGGCTGCTATTGCGCGGACGAGAGCCGCTGCCACCGCTCGGTCCTTCGAGCGCTGCTTGCGGAGCGCGGCGCGAGGATAGGCTGAGAAGGGCTCCTCCGATGCGTGTGGTCAGGGAGGGCGCGGCGTAGGGCTCGTCTTCGCAGCCGGTTTCCTGCTCGGGTTCGAACCCTTTGGCTCGTCTCGAGGGTGGGGAAAAGGATTCCGGCGTTGGTGGCTCGGAAAGCCGCCGTCGAAGGCATAATGCGCGGATGAAGATCGACCGCCCCGCGCCCACCGAATACCATCCGGCCTTCGAGCGATACGTGTCTCGCGTTCCCGAGGACGACGCCCTGCCCGCCCTCGAGCGCCAGCCCGCGGAGTTGCGGGCGCTGCTCGGGAGACTGTCGGAGGACCAGGCGGGATTCCGCTACGCCCCCGGCAAGTGGAGCATCCGCGAGGTGCTCGGCCACGTGACGGACGCCGAGCGCGTCTTCGGCTACCGGGCGCTCTGCGTCGCCCGCGGCGACGCGACGCCGCTTCCCGGGTTCGAGGAGAACGACTACGCGGCCAACGCGGGCCACGATCGGTACGCCCTGCGCGAGATCCTCGACGAGTTCGAGCTCCTGCGCCGGGCGAACGTCTCGATGCTCGCCCACCTCGACGGCGGGGCGGTGCTCAGCGTGGGCAGCGCGAACGGCAGCCCCGTGTCGGCCCGCGCTCTGGCCTACATCATGGTGGGTCACGTCCGTCACCACCTCGCCGTGCTCGCCTCGAAGTACGGGATCGCGGGCGGGGCCTAGCCCGGAGCCCCGGAAGCCCGATGACCGAGCTCGGACGGAGCCTGTCGATCCTGCTCGTTCGCGAGCTCGAGACGTTCGAGCGCGAGCTCGATCTCTTCCCGGACGAGGCCGGCGTGTGGCGCACGACCGCCGGCATCGCGAACTCGGCCGGGAACCTCGCCCTCCACGTCGCCGGGAACCTCCAGTACTTCGTGGGCACGGTTCTCGGCGGTACGGGCTACGTCCGCAACCGGGATCTCGAGTTCAGCCGCCGCATGGGCCCGAGGGACGCCGTGAAGGCGGAGATCCGCGCGGCGATCGGGGTCGTCCGGGACGTCCTGCCGGACCTTTCGGCGGATCGCCTCGCCGGCGAGTATCCGGAGCCCGTCAACGGCGTCCGGATCCGGACCGACCGGTTTCTCCTGCACCTCTGCGCCCACACCGCCTACCACCTCGGCCAGGCGAGCTTCGTGCGGCGGGCCGTGACCGGCGACGGCCGCTCGAGCGGCCCGGTGCCGCTCGGGGCTCTGACGGTCTGAGGGGGGCGCCGTGAAGGTCGTCCTCTTCGGAGCCACGGGCATGGTGGGCGCGGGCGTCCTTCTCGAGTGCCTCGACGATCCGCGGGTCGATTCGGTGGTCGCCGTGAGCCGCTCCCGCTGCGGCGTCAGCCACCCGAAGCTGACGGAGGTCCTCCACCAGGACTTCTTCGACTACGCGCCGCTGCGCTCCCGGTTCGCAGACGCCGACGCCTGCTTCTTCTGCCTCGG
Organism: uncultured Acidobacteriota bacterium; assembly: GCA_963724465.1. Classification (GTDB taxonomy): domain Bacteria; phylum Acidobacteriota; class Thermoanaerobaculia; order UBA5066; family Gp7-AA6; genus DAHUXD01. The sequence goes on from CAVRUT010000015.1 coordinate 136,046, forward strand.
CGTCTCCTCGGCGGGGATGAGCGAGTAGGCCTACACGCGCCTGACCTACGACCTGACTCTGGCGGCCGCCCGGGCGTTCCTGGACGCGGGCGCGCGCCCGACCTTCTGCTACATCTCCGGAGCCGGCACCGACACCACCGAGCGCGGGAGGACGATGTGGGCGCGGGTGAAGGGGAGGACCGAGAACGCGCTGCTCGCCATGCCGTTCGAGGCGGCCTACATGCTGCGCCCGGGCTTCATCCATCCGATGCGGGGCGTGCGCTCGAAAACGCCGCTGTATCGGACCGCATACGCCGTTCTCGGCTGGCTCTATCCGGTCCTGCGGCGGGTCGCGCCCGGCTCCGTCACGACGACGGTCGCCGTCGGGCGAGCGCTCATCCGGCTCGCGGCCGGGGGGTATCCGAAGCGGATCCTGGAAACGCCGGACATCAACCGGCTCGCGGCCGGGGGCTGACGGGCATGCCGCGCTATGCCGCGTTCCTGCGGGCCATCAACGTCGGCGGCCACACGGTGACGATGGGCACGCTCAAGGGCCACTTCGAGGAGCTCGGCTTCTCCGGAGTCGAGACCTTCATCGCGAGCGGCAACGTCGTCTTCGACGCCGAGTCGAGGAGCCCGGCCGCCCTCGAGAAGCGGATCGCGGCGCACCTCGACGCGCGCCTCGGGTACGCCGTGGCGACCTTTCTCCGGACGCCGGCGGAGCTCGCGGCGATCGCCGCCCACCGGTCCTTCCCGCGCTCCGAGCTCGACGGCCGGGGCACGCCCTCTACATCGGCTTTCTCGGGACCGAGGTCGACACCGCGCCGCGCCAGCGGGTGCTTGCCCTCGCGACCCCTCTGGACGGCTTTCGAGTCCACGGCCGCGAGCTCTACTGGCTCTGCCGGGGTCGCGATTCGAAGGTCTCCGGCGCGGTGCTGGAAAGGGCGCTCGGACAGCCTACGACCTTGCGCAACGCGACGACGGTCAGGAAGATGGCGGCGAAGTACTCACAGGGTGAGGAGACTTCTTGATGCTCAACGCCCTCGGCAACCTCATCTGGCTCGTCTGCGGCGGCGTGGTCATGGGCCTGGCGTGGTGGCTCGCCGGCCTCGTCGCGTTCGTCTCGATCGTCGGCATCCCGTGGGGGAGGGCCTGCTTCGTGATCGGCAAGCTCTGCTTTCTCCCGTTCGGCCGGGCCGTGGCGGACCGCAGCGTCGTGACCGGCAGGAGCGACGTCGGCACGGGAGCCCTCGGGGTCATTGGCAATGTCGTCTGGTTCCTGCTGTTCGGCCTGTGGCTCGCGATCGGCCACCTCGTCTCGGCCGTGTTGTGCTTCGTCACGATCATCGGGATCCCCTTCGGCATCCAGCACCTGAAACTCGCCGAGATCGCGCTCGCGCCCATCGGCAAGACGATCGTGATGAAGGGCCGCCGGTAGGGGCGTGAGGGTGAGACGTCTCGGGCCCGAGGACGCCGACCTCGCGGTCGACGCGGTCCGCAGGGTCAAGGGCTCCGGGGCGGACCCGTCCTTCGGCGAGGCGTACCTCCGGAGATTTCTCGCGCGGCCGGACAACATCCTGATCGTGGCCGAGGACGGCGATACCGGCGGGTTTTCTGCTCGCCTACGCACTCGATCGCGTGGACCGCAACCGGAACATGGTCTGCCTCTACGAGATCGGGGTCGCCGAGCCGCACCGGCGGCGCGGCGTGGGCCGCGCGTTGGTCGAGGAGCTGAAGGCGCACTGCCGTCGAGAACGCGTCACGAAGACGTGGGTCGTCACGAGCCGCGCCAACACGGCCGCCGTCCGGCTCTACGAAAGCACGGGCGCCCGCGCCGGCGATGCCTCCGACGACGTCGTGTTCGTCTACGAGCCGCCGGCGTGACCGGCCGCGCCCGGTCTCGCCCTCACTGACCGGGCCCGTTGGCGGGCCGGTGCTTCTCGAGGCGCCCGATCGGGCCGAGGATGATGAAGCCGAAGACCGCGCCGAGGATCGGGAGCCAGACGTGGCCGAGGCCGGCGCCGGTGCCGATCGCGGCGGTCAGCCAGATGCTCGCGGCCGTCGTCAGGCCGTGCACCTCGGCGCGGTCGCCGATCTTCAGGATCGCGCCCGCGCCGAGGAATCCGACGCCCGCGACGATCCCCTGGATGACGCGGCTGACGTCGGCTGGACGTCCCGCCGCTGGCGACGGCCGCCAGGACGAAGAACGCCGCGCCGAGGCAGACGAGCATGTGGGTGCGCAGGCCCGCCGTGCTGTGGACGCGCTCGCGCTGAAATCCGACGATCGCTCCGAGCAGCGCCGCCAGGCCCAGCCGGGTCCCCGAGAAGAGGAGGACGTGGGTGCTCGGCCATTGCAGGATCGGTTGCTCGGCTCCGGGCATCGTCCCTCCTCGGCGGTGCTCAGTCGCCCGGGCCGATCATCTTCTCGGGCTTGACCTCGCGGTCGAACTCCTCGGCGGTGAGGTGGCCGAGCGCGAGCGCGGCCTCCTTGAGCGTCGTGCCGTCCTTGTGCGCCTTCTTGGCGATCTCGCGCGGCCTTGTCGTAGCCGAGGCGCGGGCGCGAGGCCCGTGACGAGCATCAGCGAGCGGCCGACGTGCTCGCGGATGCGCTCGTGGTCGGGCTCGATGCCGCGCGCGCAGTGCTCCTCGAAGGACTCGCAGGCGTCGGCGAGCAGGCGCATCGAGCGCAGCACGTTGGAGATGATGAGCGGCTTGTAGACGTTCAGCTCGAAGTTGCCCGAGGCGCCGCCGACCGTGACGGCGACGTCGTTGCCGAAGACCTGCGCGCAGACCATCGTCAGCGCCTCGGACTGGGTCGGGTTGACCTTGCCCGGCATGATCGAGGAGCCCGGCTCGTTCTCCGGGATCCGGAGCTCGCCCAGGCCCGAGCGCGGCCCGGAGGCGAGCCAGCGGACGTCGTTGGCGATCTTCATGAGCGCCGCGGCGAGCGTGCGGATCGCCCCGTGGGCGTTGACGAGCGCGTCGTGGGCGGCGAGGGCCTCGAACTTGTTGGGCGCGGTGACGAAGGGGAGACCCGTGAGCTTCGCGATCTCTTGGCCGCCTGTGGCCGAAGTCGGCCGGAGCGTTCAGGCCCGTGCCGACCGCGGTGCCGCCGAGCGCGAGCTCGTAGAGGTGGGGCATCGCCTCGTCGAGATGGGCGAGGCAGTGGTCGAGCTGCGAGACCCAGCCCGAGATCTCCTGGCCGAGCGTCATCGGGACGGCGTCCTGCAGGTGCGTGCGGCCGATCTTGACGATCCCGGCGAACTCCTTCGCCTTCCCGTCGAGCGTCTCGCGCAGCTTCCGCACGGCCGGGACCAGGCGGTGCCGGATCTCCTCGACGGCGGCGATGTGCATCGCGGTCGGGAAGGTGTCGTTGGAGGACTGGCTCTTGTTGACGTCGTCGTTCGGGTGGACGGGCTTCTTCGAGCCCATCTCGCCGCCGAGGATCTCGATCGCCCGGTTGGAGATGACCTCGTTGGCGTTCATGTTGGTCTGCGTGCCGCTGCCCGTCTGCCAGACGACGAGCGGGAAGTGGTCGTCGAGCTTGCCCTCGATGACCTCGTCGGACGGCCTGGATGATCGCCTTCGCCTTTTCGGCGGGAAGCGCCCCGCGCTCCTGGTTGACGATCGCGCAGGCCTTCTTGAGGATGCCGAGGGCGCGGATGATCTCCCGCGGGAACCGCTCGCCGCCGATCTTGAAGTGCTGCGAGGGAGCGCTCGGTCTGGGCGCCCCAGTAGCGGTCGGCCGCCACCTCGACCTTGCCCATCGTGTCCGACTCGGTGCGGGTCTTCTTGGATCCCGGTCATGCTCAAGTCTCGTCGAGGCCGACTCCTGCCGCTTCCCGTCGCCCGCCCCGGCGGCGCGCCGGCCGGCGGTCAGCGCGGCCTTGACGAAGTCGCGGTTCATGCGGGCGATGAACTCGACGCGGATGCCCTTGGGGCAGGCCGCCTCGCACTCGCCGTGGTTGGTGCAGGTGCCGAAGCCCTCGGCGTCCATCTGCGCGACCATGTCGCGCACGCGGTCGCAGCGCTCGGGCTGGCCCTGGGGCAGCAGGGCGAGCTGCGAGACCTTGGCCGAGACGAAGAGCATGGCCGAGGCGTTCGGGCAGGCCGCCACGCAGGCGCCGCAGCCGATGCAGGCGGCGGCGTCCATGGCGAGGTCGGCGTTCTCCTTGGGGACGGGGATGGCGTTGGCGTCCGGGGCGCTGCCGATCGGGGCCGAGATGAAGCCGCCGGCCGCGATGATGCGGTCGAAGGCGCCGCGGTCCACGATCAGGTCCTTGAGGACCGGGAAGGCCTTGGCGCGCCACGGCTCGATCGTGAGCGTGTCGCCGTCCTTGAAGCTGCGCATGTGGAGCTGGCAGGCGGTCGTCCGCTCGCGCGGGCCGTGCGGCCGGCCGTTGATGACCACGCCGCAGGTGCCGCAGATGCCCTCGCGGCAGTCGTGGTCGAAGGCGATGGGCTCCTCGCCCTTCTCGATGAGGCCCTCGTTGACGACGTCGAGCATCTCGAGGAACGACATGTCGGCGCTGATGTCGTTGGCCTCGTAGGTGACGAAGCCGCCCGGCGACTTCGCGTTCTTCTGGCGCCAGACGTTGAGGGTGAGGTTCATTTGTAGCTCCGCGTCGCGAGCTGGACGTTCTCGAAGGTGAGCGGCTCGACGAGCCGGCTGGGCTTCTTGCCGTCGCCCGCGTACTCCCAGACGGCGACGTGGCAGAAGTTCTCGTCGTCGCGCAGGGCCTCGCCGTCCGGCGTCTGGTGCTCCTCGCGGAAGTGGCAGCCGCAGGACTCGTCGCGCTCGAGGGCGTCGCGGCACATCAGCTCGCCGAGCTCGAGGAAGTCGGCCACGCGGCCGGCCTGCTCGAGCGACTGGTTGAGCTCGTCGCCCGAGCCCGGGACGGTGACGTTCTTCCAGAACTCCTCGCGCAGAGCCGGGATCTTCGCGAGGCCCTCCTCGAGGCCCTTGCGGTCGCGCGCCATCCCGCAGTGCTCCCACATGATCTTGCCGAGCTCGCGGTGGAAGGACGTCACGGTGCGCTTGCCCTGGATCGACAGGAGGCGCTGCGTGCGCTCGGCCACCGCCGTCTCGGCGGCGCGGACCTCGGGGTGGTCGGCGGGCACCGGCGTGTTCTCGCGGGCGAGGTAGTCGCCGATCGTGTACGGGATGACGAAGTAGCCGTCGGCGAGGCCCTGCATCAGGGCGCTGGCGCCGAGGCGGTTGGCGCCGTGGTCGGAGAAGTTGGCCTCGCCGAGCACGAAGAGGCCCGGGGATCGTGCTCATCAGGTTGTAGTCCACCCAGAGCCCGCCCATCGTGTAGTGGGTGGCGGGGTAGATGCGCATCGGGACCTGGTAGGGGTCCTCGTCGGTGATGCGCTCGTACATCTCGAAGAGGTTGCCGTACTTCTCCTCGATCGCGTCCTCGCCGAGGCGCTCGATGGCGTCGCCGAAGTCGAGGTAGACGCCGAGGCCCGTCGGCCCGACGCCGCGGCCCTCGTCGCAGACCCGCTTGGCGGCGCGCGAGGCGATGTCGCGCGGCGCGAGGTTGCCGTAGCTCGGGTACTTCCGCTCGAGGTAGTAGTCGCGCTCGTCCTCGGGGATCTCGGCCCGGCGCGCGCTTGTCGCCCTTGCGCCTTCGGGACCCAGATGCGGCCGTCGTTGCGCAGCGACTCGCTCATCAGCGTGAGCTTCGACTGGTGCTCGCCGGTGACCGGGATGCAGGTCGGGTGGATCTGGGTGAAGCAGGGGTTGGCGAAGGCGGCGCCCTTCTTGTAGGCGCGCCAGATCGCGGTGCCGTTGCAGCCCTTGGCGTTGGTGGAGAGGTAGAAGACGTTGCCGTAGCCGCCGGTCGCGAGGCACACGGCGTCGGCCAGGTGCGTCTCGATCTCGCCCGTGACCATGTCGCGCACGACGATGCCGCGGGCCCGGCCGTCCACGACGATCAGCTCCAGCATCTCGTGGCGCGGTGAACATCTCGACCTGGCCGCGGCCGATCTGGCGCTCGAGCGCCTGGTAGGCGCCGAGCAGGAGCTGCTGGCCGGTCTGGCCGCGGGCGTAGAAGGTGCGCGAGACCTGCGCGCCGCCGAAGGAGCGGTTGTCGAGCAGGCCGCCGTACTCGCGGGCGAAGGGCACGCCCTGCGCGACGCACTGGTCGATGATGTTGACGCGACACCTCGGCGAGGCGGTAGACGTTGGCCTCGCGGGCGCGGAAGTCGCCGCCCTTGATCGTGTCGTAGAAGAGCCGGTAGACGCTGTCGCCGTCGTTGTGGTAGTTCTTGGCGGCGTTGATGCCGCCCTGCGCGGCGATGGAGTGCGCGCGGCGCGGGCTGTCCTGGTAGCAGAAGCACTTCACCTGGTAGCCCAGCTCGGCCAGCGAGGCGGCGCCGCCGGCGCCGGCCAGGCCGGAGCCCGACCATGATGACCGTGTACTTGCGCTTGTTGGCCGGGTTGACCAGCTTCATGTCGAAGCGGTGCTTGTCCCACTTCTGGTCGAGCGGGCCGGAGGGGACTTGGCGTTCGAGTTCCATGGCGACCTCACTTGCACCACCCCGGCGAGGACCGCGATCGGGAAGGAGATGTTGCCGAGCACGATGAGCGAGCGCGAAGACCAGGCGCGACGTGCGGCGCAGCCGCTTGTAGCGCGGGTGCGACAGGCCGAGGGTCTGGAACAGGCTCCACACGCCGTGGTCGAGGTGCAGGCCGAGCGCGAGCATCGCGACGATGTAGAAGGCGGAGACGTACCGGACGACCTGGAAGCCGGCGACGACGTTGTGGTAGACGTCGCCCTCGCGGAAGTCGGGGTGCACGCTGCCGATCGTGAAGTGCAGCAGGTGGTAGACGATGAAGAGCGGCCAGCATGACGCCGCCCCAGCGCATCGTGCGCGAGGCGTAGGTGGACTCCTTCGCCTGCTCCGAGCCGGTAGCCCTCGGGCGCGCGCGGCCCAGCTCTCGAGCGTCAGCGGTCGTCGCCGCCCAGACGTGGAGGCCCACCGCCGCGAGCATCACGGCGCGGAAGATCCAGATGCCCGGCGCCGTGGAGCAGGTGCGCAGGAAGACGGCGTAGTGGTTGAGGGCCTCGGGCCCGAGGTAGAGCTGCAGGTTCCCGATCATGTGGACGAACACGAACCCGATCAGGATCGACGCCGGTCACCGCCATCACGACCTTGCGGCCGATCGACGAGTCCGCGAAGCCACGCTCTGGCGCCATGCGTCCTTCCTCCCGTCGGGCCCGAAACGCCCGGCAGTCGGATTATATGCAGTCGAAGCGGCGCCGCATGATGCATGTCGAGGGGGATGTCGCGGAGGGGCGCGCGTGTTTTCTCTTCATATGAGGCGACTGCTTCTTGCGAGTTTGACGCTTCTGTGCTCCGCGCCGTTCGTTCTGCGCGCGGCGGACGGCGTCGAGACGCGTCCCCTTTCCGACACGATGACCTTCCTCGAGGAGGTCCGGCAGAACCTGAGGAGCGACCGGCTGCTCCTCGAGAAGTACACCTTCACCGAGAAGCGCATCGAGAACCGGCTCGACGGCAAGGGCGCCGTCAAGAAGACGAAGACCGAGACCTTCGAGGTCTATCCGTCGGCGGAGCCCGGGAAGATGTACCGCCGGCTCGTCGCTCGCGACGACGTCCCCCTTTCGCCCGACGAGCTCGCCGAGGAGGATCGCAAGCAGGAGGCGCGGACCGAGAGGTCCGAGCGCAGGCTCGCCGTGGAGGACGCGGTCGAGCGCGAGAAGCGGCTCGCGAAAGAAGAGGAGGAGCGGCGCCAGGAGAAAGAGGCCATCGACGAGCTCTTCCGGATGGACAATCTCGTCATGGAGGGTCGCGAGACGATCGACGGGCGTTCGACGATCGTCATCGCATTCAGCCCGCGGCCCGGCTACCGGCCCGAGACGTCGGCCGGCAAGGTTCTCCAGAAGGTCGCCGGCCGTGCCTGGATCGACGAGGAGGACAGGCAGCTCGCCCGCATCGAGGCGCGCCTGCTCGAGAACCTGGGCGTGGGGCCGGCCGGCGTGGCGAGGCTCCAGAAGGGCGCCACGTCCTACTTCTATCGGCGCAAGGTCAACGACGAGATCTGGCTGCCGGCCGAGGCCCGCTTCACGGGCGCCGCGAAGGTCCTGCTCGTCTTCGGGGCGAAGGTGGATGCCTTCTTCGAGTACGGCGACTACAAGAAGTTCTCGGTCTCGACGGACTCGACCGTCACGACCGACCAGTAGGGGCGCGCCGAGGCGGGGACGGCCGGCCGCGGGTCGTCCGCACGACTCGCCGGTACTCGGAGTCGCGCTCGAAGGGTTCGCGGCCGCTTTCACGAATCATCCGCTCGAAGTCGGCGCGCGTCAGGCCGGAGGCGGTCGTGGCACCGGCGGCGTGGGTGATGGTCTCGTCCACGACGGTGCCCACCAGGTCGTCCGCGCCGAAGAAGAGCGCGACCTGCGCGAGCTTCGGTCCCGATCTGGATCCAATAGGCCTTGATGTGGGGGATGTTGTCGAGCAGCAGGCGCGAGGCCGCGATCACGCGCAGGTCGAGCCGGCCGGTCGAGGGCGGCAGGTGCGGCGAGCGGCGTGTTCTCGGGGTGGAAGGCCAGGGGGATCAGGCCCGGGATGCCGCCGGTCTCGTCCTGCAGGGCCGCGCAGGCGCAGCAGATGATCCACGCGCTCCTCGATCGGTCTCGACGTGGCCGTAGAGCATCGTGGCGTTGGTGCGGACGCCCTGGCGGTGGCACTCGCGCGCGACCTCGAGCCAGCGTTCACCCGAGATCTTGTTGGTGCAGATGATGTCGCGGACCCGCCGGCGAAGATCTCCGCGCCGCCGTCCCGGGCAGGAGTCCATCCCCGCCTCGCGCAGCTGCCGGATCGCCTCGGCCGACCGGCATCCTGCCGACCTGGGCGATCCAGTCGAGCTCGACCATCGTCCAGGCTTTCAAGTGCACGCCCGGGAACTGGCGCTTGAGGGCTCGGAGAAGCCCGGTGTAGTAGATCGAACGGCCAGGTCGGATGCAGCCCGCCGACGATGTGGAACTCGGTGACCGCCTCGCTGTAGCCCTTGCCCGCCTCGGCGACGCACTCGTCGATCGCCATCTCGTAGCCGCCGGGCTCGTTGACCTTCTTGGCCCACGCGCAGAGCGCGCAGTCCACCCAGCAGAGGTTGGTGGGGTTCAGGTACCGGTTGACGTTGTAGAAGGCGAGGTTGCCGTGCCGCTCTTCGCGCACGTGGTTGGCCAGGCGCCCGAGGCCGAGAAAGTCGCGGGTCGCGAAGAGAGCGACGCCGTCGTCGAAGGAGAGGCGCTGCCCGGAGAGGACCTTTTCGGCGATCGGCGCGAGGTCCGAGCCCCGGAAGGTCGAGAGGATCTCCGTCACGGGATTGCGGGCTTGGTCACCGGCTGGAAGGGGTCCTGCGAGACCGGCGCCACGTCGTCCACGAAGGGCGTGAGGTAGCGGTAGCAGTCCCAGCAGTACTTCTCTTCGGCCTTGAACTGGTAGTCCACGACCCGCCCGACGGCCGGGAAATCCACGATCTCCCGCCCGCAGCGGTGGCACATGTCCTTCTGTCCCTTGATCAGCCGCCAGACCGGTCCCATGGCGCGAAATCGTATCAGTTTCCCCGCGCCGGGGCCTCTGCGGCCCTTCCGCCCCCAAGGCGCCAGGCGCCGAGGGCCAGGGCGGACACGAGCGCGATCGCAGCCCCTATGAGGAAAGCCGAGCGGGGCCCGAACGCCTTCCACAGGATTCCGAAAACAGGGACGCGGGAAGCGTCGCGAAGCCGACGCTCGCGTGAAAGGCGCCGAAGGCCCGTCCCCGGAACGCCGACGGAACGAGGTCGACCACGAGCGCGCGCTCGGCCCCCTCGGTGAGGGCGTAGAAGAAAGCGTAGAAGGCGAAGAGCGCCCAGATCTGAGAAGGCCCCGCCGCATAGGCGAAGCCGACGTAGGCAATCGCGTAAACGGTCCATCCGGCGAGAATCGTCGGGACGCGCCCCATTCGGTCGGCGAGCACCCCTCCCGGAACGCCCCCGGCCGCCTTGACCCCGTTGAAGAGCGCCCAGAGGAGGGGGATCTGCCAGAGCGGCACGCCCGCGTCGCCCGCCTTCAACAACAGGAAGGCGTCGGTCGAGCTCGCGAGCGTGAAGAGGACGAAGATCCCGATGACGGTCCAGAACCGGCGAGGGAGCTTTCCGGCGGGTTCCTCTCGTCCGGGCGCCGCCCCTTCGCGGCGGGGAGTCTCGCGCACCCGGGTCAGCAACACGGCGATTGCGAGGACCCCCGGGATCGCGGCCAGAAGAAAGACCGAACGCTCGTCGTCGAAGACGAATTTGAGGAGAAGCGCGGCGAGAAGCGGCCCCGCCACGGCGCCGGCGTTGTCCATCGAGCGCTGCAGTCCGTAAGCGCGGCCGCGCTGTTCGGGCGGGACCATGTCCGCCAGGAGCGCGTCGCGGGGGGACGTGCGGATGCCCTTGCCGACGCGGTCGGCGAAGCGGATCGCGAGGACCTGCCCCCAGCTCGCCGCCAGCCCGATGAGGGGACGGGCGACGGCCGCGATCGAGTAGCCGGCGACGACGATCGGCTTTCTTTTCCGGACGCGGTCCGACCACCAGCCCGACGCCATCTTCATGAACGAGGCCGTCGCTTCGGCCACGCCCTCGATCAGGCCCAGGGCCGCGGGACCCGCGTGGAGCGTTCGCGTGAGGAAGTCGGGCAGGAGCGGGTAGATCATGTCGGAGGCGACGTCCGACAGGAAGGAGACCCAGCCCAGAGCAACGACCCCCGGGTCCATGCGGCGAGTCTTTTCTTGCGCCATAATCTATTAGGTATTTCTTATAGATTTACTAATTTTATTAGGCTACGGCGAAGGGCTCCCGCTCATCATAATCGCAGCGTGCGGCTCCACTCCTCCGATTCCTTCATTCTCGGCACCCACGCGCTCAAGGAGACCGACCGCATTGTCTCCTTCCTAACGCGCGACGCGGGAAAGAAGCGCGGCGTCGCCAAGGGCGCCCGCCGCGCGAAGAGCGCGTTCTCCGGGGCGCTCGAGCCGATGACCGAAGCGCGCGTCGTGTACTACGAGAAGGAAGGGCGCGAGCTCGTCTCGATCAACGCGGCCGACCCGATCCGGCCGTCGTTTGCGCTGTCCAAGGACCTCGACAAGGCGCTCCTGCTCTCGACGCTGGCCGAGAGCCTCGAGACCTTCGTTTCCGAATCGGATCCCGCGGAGCCCTTCTACCGCCTCGCCCGCCACGCGATGGACGCGCTCTTCGAGGGAGCCCCCGCTTCGCTCACGGCCGTCTATTTCGACGTGTGGATCCTGAAGCTCTCCGGCCTCTTGCCCTCGCCGCGCGAATGCGCCGGCTGCGGCCGCGCGCTCGAAGCCTCTGGGCCGCTCCTCTACGACGAACGCCGGCCGGGCTTCATCGGGTCCGAGTGCCGACAGGGCGAGGTCCTCCGCCTGACCGCCGACGCCCACCGCACCCTCGCGGGCTTTCTCGCCGGTCCTCTCGATCCCGCCGCGCGCCCCCCGGGCCTGACCGAGATCGCGCGCGTCGCCCGCCTCGCGCGCGCGGCACTTCCTCGGCCACGAGCTCAAGAGCCAGCGCGTGCTGGCAGAGATTCTGGGGTAGCGCCTACGGGCAAAGGAAGGGACAAGGGTTCATGTCTCTTACTGCAGCCCGAAGGTCCTGGTGAGGAGCGCCGCCATCTCGACCGCGGCTGACCGGGTTGGCGGGGCAATAGTTGCCGCCACCGCAGCCGGCGGTGATGCCTTCGTTGGAGAGCTGCTCGATCCAGTCGGCGGCAAAGGCGGGTGTGGGCGTGCAGGCGACGTCGGGGAAGACGCCTGCGCAGGCGGGGGGTGTGTAGCTCGATCCGTGCTCGGCCTTCAGGAGCAGTACCGCCATCTGCGCCCGCGTCACGGAGCCCCCGGGGCAGTAGTTGCCGCCGCCGCAGCCGGCCGTGATGCCCTCCCTGGCGAGCTGCTCGATCCAGTCGGCGGCGAACGTCGGGACGGGCGCGCAGGCGACATCGACGAAGAGGCCGGTGCAGGAGGGCGGGACGTAGAGGACCCGTGCTTTGCCTTCAGCAGAAAAACGGCCATCTGGTCCCGGGTGACCGGGTTGTCCCGGCAGTAGTAGCCGCCGCCGCAACCTGCCGTGATGCCATTGCGGAAGATCTTTTCGACCTCGGCGTGGAAGAGGTCCGCCTGCGGCACGTCGAGGAAGTCCGAGAAGAACGCTCCCGGGAGAGCGAACGGAACGGACGGGCCGGCGGCGGCGTTCATGACCTCGACGTCGCTGAGCCGGCCGGGCGGAAGCGGCGGCGTCACGCCGGTGATCTCGGTCGAGCCCACGACGGTCACGTCGGCGGCGAGGGCCCCGCCGATCCTCAAGGTCAGCGGCGCGGCAAATCCGGTTCCCGTGACGGTCACGGCGGTTCCGCCGGCCGAGGGGCCGGACGTTGGCGTGATCCCGCTCACGGGCGCCGGCACGCCCGTCGTCACGGAAAAGACGACGCCGGCCTCTCCGGCGCCTCCTCGCGTCGTGGTGCCGAACAGGGTGCCAGAGGCGTCGATGATGAGCGCCGCCCGAGGGGACGCGCCGGTGACGAGAATGTTGTCGTCCGTGAAGTTCTGGAGCGTCGTCAACGCGTACCCGTTCGATGCGTCGAGCTTGAAGCACCGTCCCGCCGGGTGATTCGAATCCCGCGGCGGTCGTTCCATAGAGATTGCCGGCGAGGTCGGCGACGAGCGGGGCGGACGGAGCGGCACCGTCCGCGAAGATGCCGGTGAACCCGTGAAGAGTGATGAGCGCGTAGCCGTTCGCCGCGTCGAGCTCGAAGACGGTTCCCGCCGCGTCCGGGCCGCCGCTCTGAGTCGTTCCATAGAGATTGCCCGAGGCGTCCGCGATCAGTCCGGAGGGGTGATACCCGTCGGGACCGCTGACTCGTGGAGGGTCGTCAGCGCCCAGCCGTTCGACAGCGTCGAGCTTGAAGACCGTGCCAGTCGTGACGCGCCGCCGCGGGGGTCGTCCCGTAGAGGTTGCCCGCGGCGTCGGCGATGAGCCCGGCGTCGGGGTGCGCGCCGTCCGCGAGCGCGAACGCGTGGAGCGTCGATCAGAGCGTGCCGTTCGAGGCGTCGAGCTCGAAGACGGTGCCGTCATCGCCGGGGTCCGCCGCGTAGGTCGTTCCGTAGAGGTTGCCCGCGGCGTCGAGGATGAGCGGGGCGCAACGGGGTTCGCGCCGTCGGCGCCGGTGAAGCGAGTGCAGCGTCGTCAGCACATGGCCGTTGGCGGCGTCGAGCTTGAAGACGGTGCCGAGGTCGAGCCCGGAGCCGCCTCGCGAATACGTCGTGCCATAGAGGTTGCCCGAGGCGTCGGCGACGACCGCCGGCGCGCGGGCTTCGCCCGTCGTCGCCGTGGAAGTCGTGAATGGTGGTCAGCGCGTAGCCGTTGGCGGCGTCGAGCCGGAAGACGGTGCCGTACCCGAAGGCGCCGCCCTCGGACGTGGTCCCGTAGAGGTTCCCCCAGGCGTCCGCCAGGACCGGCGCCACGGGAAACGTTCCCGGCCCCGGGAAGCAGTGGAGGGTCGCCAGCGCCCAGCCGTTGGCGGCGTCGAGGCGGAAGACGGTGGCGTTCTCCCGGGTCGTTCCGTACAGGTTCCCCGAGGCGTCGGAGAGCAGCCCGGCGACAGGGTGCGCTCCATCGGGGCCGTCGAACGTCGTGGAGGGGCTCGTAGCCGTAGTCGAACGCGGCGTCGAGGCGGTAAACGACCCGACGTTCGACGAGCCACCCCGATAGGTGGTTCCGTACAGGTTTCCCGAGGCGTCGGCGATCAACTCGCTGACGGGTTCGGGGCCTCCTAGATGGTCGCAGAACGTCCACAGGGTGGTCAAGGCGTAATTGCTCGAGGCGTCGAGTTTGAAGGCCGGTGCACCGCCGTCGTAGTAGCCACCGCGGGAGGTCGTTCCGAAGAGATTGCCCGAGGCATCGGCGAGAAGCTTTGCCTTCGGCGACGCACCGTCGGTCGAGGCGAAGTCGTGGAGGGTCGTCAGGGAGTAGCCCATCGAGGCGTCGAGACGGAAGACGGTGCCCCAGCCGAGGGCGCCGCCGCCGGAGGTCGTTCCGTAGAGGTTGCTCGCGGCATCGGCGATGACCGCCGCGTACGGTTGGGCGCCGTCATCTTCCTAGGAACTCGTGAAGGGTGGTCAGCGCGTAGCCGTTCGAGGCGTCGAGCCGGAAGACGGTGCCGGAGCCGTACGGACCGCCATCCGTCGTCGTCCCGTACAAGTTGCCGGAGACATCGGCCATGACCGCGGCCGACGGATGGGATCCGTCAAAGAATGAAGCCGTGGAGGGTCGTGAGCGCCCAGCCGTTGCCGGCGTCGAGCATGAAGACCGTGCCCAGGTTAGAGGGCCCGCCCTCGTAGGTCGTGCCGTACAGGCTGCCGGCGGCGTCGGCGATGACCGCGGCGGAAGGATGCGCTCCGTCGGGGCCGGCGAAGCTGTGCAGCGTCGTCAGGGCGTAGCCGCTGGCCGCGGTCGAGCTTGAAGACCGTGCCGAGGCCCGAGGAGCCGCCTCCCCGGGTCGTCCCGTAGAGATTGCCCGAGGCGTCGGCGATGAGCGCGGATTCGGGTTCGTAGTAGCCCGGGCCGAAAGTGTGGATGACTTGATAGCTCTGCGCCGCGAGACCGGGAGCGAGAAGCCACCCGAGTATCGCCGGAAACCAGAACGCTCCCGGCTGGAGCAGGGCGAGGGCAAACCTCGGGAACAGGAAAACCTGTTTCTTCGTCGCCATGGCACCTCGCATCGAGCGGGAGGCAGCGGAACGGGTCGAGGCCCCCCAACAGTCTATTCCCCCAGCCTCCGCGTTACGCCGCTCGGCCTCCGGCAGGCGTGTCTGCGATAAACTGCGCGCAATGCTCTCTGAAGAGGTCTTCTTCCGTGCCTAACCGCCGCGGCCTTCCGTCCCAGGCCCACATGCAGCATGACGCCCACTTTGTCGATTCGCTCTCGGAGCGCTCCGGCGCATTCACCCTGCAGAAGCTGATTGCGGAGCTGACCGCGTTCTGGGAAGGGGAGGGGTGCCTCATCGAACAGCCCTACGACCTCCCGGTCGGGGCCGGCACCATGCATCCGGCCACGTTTCTGCGGGTCCTGGGGCCCGATCCGTGGCGCTGCGCGTATGTTCAGCCGTCGCGACGGCCGGCGGACGGGCGCTACGGCGAGAACCCGATGCGCCTGGCCAAGCACATGCAGCTCCAGGTCGTACTGAAGCCGTCGCCGGACAACGTCCAGGAGATGTACCTTCGCAGCCTCGAACGGCTGGGCGTGGTGCTCGCCGAGCACGACGTACGGTTCGAGGAGGACAACTGGGAGTCGCCGACGCTCGGGGCCTGGGGCGTGGGCTGGCAGGTCGTGATGGACGGGATGGAGATCACGCAGTTCACCTACTTCCAGCAGGCGGGCGGCATCGACCTCGCGCCGGTTACGGCGGAGATCACCTACGGGCTCGAGCGGATCGCGATGTTCCTGTCCAAGGCGGACTCCGTCTTCGACGTCATGTGGAACGACACGCTGTCGTACGGGCAGGTCCGACGCCGCGACGAGGTCGAGATGTCGAAGTACGGGTTCGAGGTCGCCGACGTCGAGCTCGCGACGATGATGCTCGACCGCCACGAGAAGGAGGCGAAGCGCTGCCTCGAGGCGGGGCTCGTCCTGCCGGCCTACGAGGCCACGCTCGTCTGCTCCCACCAGTTCAACATTCTCGACGCGCGCGGCGCGGTTTCCGCGACCGACCGCGTCGGCATCGTGCGGAGGATTCGCGAGCTCGCCTGCGCCTGCGCGCGGGCCTACGTGTGCCGGGAAGGAAGGATCCCGGTTCCCGCTCTCGGAGCCGGAGCCGGCGGCGGTTTGAGGGGCGTAGAGCGTGCGGCCGGCCGGGCCGCGCCCGGCGGCAGAACATTTCCAAGTGAGCGTCCAAGACTTCGTATTCGAGATCCGGACGGAGGAGATCCCGGCGCCGGCGCTGCTGCCGGCGCGCCTGGAGCTTTCGCGCCGTCTCTGCGACGCCCTCGCCGAGGAGGGGCTCGCGCCCGCCGCGGTCGAGTCCTATGCGACGCCGCGCCGGCTCGCCGTCGTCCTGCGCGGGCTTCCCGAGCGGCAGGAGGACCGGTCTTCCGAGGTGCTCGGGCCGCCGGCCGCGAACGCCTTCGATGCGGACGGCAAGCCGACGAAGGCCGCCGAGGGCTTCGCGAAGGCGCAGAAGGTGGACGTCGCCGATCTCGTCGTCGTGGATTCGCCGCGGGGCAAGACCGTGGCCGCGCGGCGGTCGATCCCGGGGCGTGGCGCCTCCGAGGTGCTCGCCGATCGTGCCGCGCGTGGTCGGGGGGCTGACGTTCCCGAAGACGATGCGTTGGGGCGCCGGCGACCGCTCGTTCGTGCGGCCGGTCCGCAGCGTCGTCGCGGTCCTCGGCGGCCGGGTCGTGCCGATGGAGCTCTTCGGGGTTGCGGCGGGCGATCGCACGGTCGGCCACCGCGTCCTCCGAGGGCGAGATCCGTGTGACGGGCGCCGACGACTACCTCGGCGGGCTGCGCAAGGCTTTCGTCGAGCCGGACGGCGAGGCGCGCCGGGTCCTCATTCTCGAGAAGGCGCGCAAGCTCGCCGCGGAGGTCGGCGGCTCGATCGAGGCGCACGCGGACCTCGCCAACACGCTCTCTGACCTCGTCGAGTGGCCGGGCCTCGTGCGCGGGCGTTCGCGGCGGAGTTCCTCGAGCTTCCCGAGGAGATCACGGTCACCGTCGATGCGGACGCACCAGAAGTACCTGCCGGTGCGGGGCCCCGCGGGCCTCCTGCCGCATTTCCTCGCCGTGATGGACAACTCGGAGGACCGTAAGGGCTTCATCGCCAAGGGCAGCGAGTGGGTCCTGAACGCGCGGCTGGCCGACGCGCGCTTCTTCTTCGAGGAGGACGTGCAGGAACGCCTCGAGGCGCGGCTGCCCGAGCTTTCGCGGCTGACCTTCCAGGACAAGCTGGGCGACTACCGGCAGAAGACGGCGCGCATCCAGGACGTCGCCGAGGCGATCGCCCGGCTCGCGGGCCGCGCGGACCTCGTCGAGTCGGTGCGCACGGCCGCCCTGCTCTGCAAGGCCGACCTGACGACGCTGGTCGTCAAGGAGTTCACCGACCTCCAGGGGATCATGGGCGGCATCTACGCGCGCCGCGAGCGGTACCCGGACGCGGTGTGGAAGGCGATCTACGACCAGTACCGGCCGGCCTCGGGGTCGGACGACCCGCCCGCGAGGCCTCGGGCGCGATCCTTTCGCTCGCCGACCGGTTCGACTCGCTCTGCGGGCTCTTCCGCATCGGCCTCGTGCCGACAGGCTCGAAGGACCCGTACGGCCTGCGCCGCGCGGCCCTGGGCGTCGTGGCGATCGCCATCGGGCGCAAGTGGCGCACGGACTGGCGGCCCATCGCGCGCAAGGCGCTGTCGCTGCTGCCGCCGGAGCTGCCGGGGCCGGGCCCCGACGAGACCCTGGAGGAGCTCGGAAAGTTCTTCGCCGAGCGGCTGCGCAGCCTGCTCGAGCGGCGCGGCCACGGCTACGACGAGATCTCGGCGGTTCTGAACGTGGGCGTGTGGGACTTCGCGGACGCGGCCGACCGGGCGCGGGCGCTCTCGGATGCGCGGCGCCACATGGACTTCCGCGCGCTCATCCTCGCCTTCAAGCGGATCCGCAACATCGTCGGCGTCGAGGACCCCGGCGCGCCCTCTCCGGAGCTTTATCGCGAGGAGGCCGAGCGGGTGCTCGCGACCGACTTCCTGCAGGCTCGGCAGGCGATCGCGGACTTCGTCGCGGAGCGCCAATACCGCGAGGCGATGGAGACGATCGCCTCGATCGCCCCCTCGCTCGACCGCTTTTTCGTGGACGTCCTGGTGAACTGTCCTGAGGAAGACCTGCGGCGAAACCGGCTGGCGTTGCTCGCCTCGATTCAGAGGGAGTTCACGAGCCTCGCCGACTTTTCCGAAATCGTGGTGGAAAAATGAAGCGCGTCTTTTCGTTCGGCAACGGCGTGGCCGAGGGGGCCGGCCTCGGCAAGGAGACCCTCGGCGGCAAGGGAGCGGGCCTGGCGGAGATGACGGCCCTCGGGATCCCGGTCCCGCCGGGTTTCACGATCGAGACCTCGGTGTGCGCCGACTTCTCGCGCGGCGCCTCGCTCGACGGCATCCGCGCCGAGGTCGAGTCGGCGCTCGTCAGGCTCGAGCACGACGCGGACAAGCGCTTCGGCGACCCGGACAATCCGCTCCTCGTGTCGGTGCGTTCGGGCGCTCGCTCCTCGATGCCCGGCATGATGGACACGATCCTGAACCTCGGGCTGACCTCCCGCACCGTCAAGGGCGTCGCGGGACGGTCGGGCGAGCGGTTCGCGCTCGACTGCCGGCGGCGCTTCCTCGAGATGTACGGCGACGTCGTGCTGCGGGTGCCCCGCCACGAGTTCGAGAAGGCGATGCAGGAGGTCAAGAAGGCGCGCGGCGCCGCGTCCGACATGGACCTGTCCGCCGCGGACCTCGCGGAGATCGTGCGCCGCGACGAGCAGATCGTGCGGCAGCGGACCGGCCACGATTTTCCGGACGATCCCCGCGAGCAGCTCTGGGGCGCGATTGCGGCCGTGTTCCGCTCCTGGGACAACGAGCGCGCGAAGACCTACCGCAAGCTCCACCACATCCCCGACGACTGGGGGACCGCGGTCAGCGTCCAGGCCATGGTCTTCGGCAACCGCGGCGAGACCTCCGCGACCGGCGTCGCCTTCACGCGCGACCCGTCGAGCGGCGAAAAGATCTTCTACGGCGAGTTCCTCCCCAACGCGCAGGGCGAGGACGTCGTCGCCGGCATCCGGACCCCGCGGCCGCTGAACGCGGACGGCTCCGGCCTCTCGCTCGAGGAGACGATGCCGGAGGCCTACGCCGAGCTGCAGCTCGTGCGCGAGCGCCTCGAGAAGCGGTTCCGGGACATGCAGGACCTCGAGTTCACGATCGAGGAGGGAAAGCTCTATCTCCTCCAGACCCGCAACGGCAAGCGCACGGGCTTCGCCGCCGTGCGAATCGCCACCGACATGGTGGACGAGGGTCTCATCGACGCCGAGGAGGCGGTCGCCCGCGTCGAGCCGGAACAGCTCGTCCAGCTCCTGGCCCCGATCTTTCCGGCGAAGGAGAAGACCGCCGCCATCAAGGAAGGGCGCCTGCTCGGCAAAGGGCTGCCGGCCGGACCGGGGGCGGCCTGCGGAAAGATCGCGTTGACGGCCAAGAACGCCGTCGCCATGGCCGCCAAAGGCGAGAGTGCCATCCTCGTGCGCGAGGAGACCTCTCCGGAAGACATCGCTGGCATGCACGCGGCCAACGGGATCCTGACGACGCGCGGGGGCATGACCTCGCACGCGGCCGTCGTCGCGCGCGGCATGGGGAAGACCTGCATCGTCGGCGCGGGCGAGATCTCGGTGGACCTCGCGCACGGCGAGATTCGGGCCGGCAAGCTCAAGGCGTCCGAGGGGGACTGGATCTCGATCGATGGCACGGCCGGAGAGGTGCTTTTCGGGAAGCTCGCCACACAGCCCTCGGAAGTCCTGCAGGTCGTCCTCCAGGGAACGATCAAGCCCGAGGATTCGGCCGTCTACCGCGCCTTCACGCGCATCCTCGAGTGGGCGGACGCGCGGCGGCGCCTCGGCGTCCGCGCCAACGCCGACACGCCGACCGACGCCCGCGTCGCGCGGCTCTTCGGTGCCGAGGGGATCGGGTTGTGCCGCACGGAGCACATGTTCTTCGAGGCCAAGCGCATCACCGCCGTGCGCGAGATGATCCTCGCCGAGACCCTCGACCAGAGGCGCGCGGCGCTCGCGAAGATCCTCCCGATGCAGCGCGAGGACTTCCTCGGCATCTTCCGCGAGATGGGGGAGCGGCCCGTGACGGTGCGGCTCCTCGATCCGCCGCTGCACGAGTTCCTCCCCCACGACGAAGAGACGATGCAGAGGACGGCGACCGAGCTCGGCGTCTCGATCGAGAAGGTCCAAGAGCGTACCCACGCGCTGAAGGAAGCCAACCCGATGCTCGGCCACCGCGGGTGTCGCCTCGGCATCACGAACCCCGAGATCTACGAGATGCAGGTCCGCGCGATCTTCGAGGCGGCGGCCGCGGCCATCAAGGAAGGCCTGCACCCCAACCCGGAGATCATGATCCCGCTCGTCGGCGCGCGGGGCGAGTTCGAGCGCCTGCGCGTCCTCGTCGAGGAGGCCGCAAAGAAGGTCACCGCGGAAACGGGCCAGAAGGTTTCGTACAAGGTCGGGACCATGATCGAGATCCCCCGGGCGGCGCTGCGGGCCAACCGCATCGCCCTGAACTGCGACTTCTTCTCCTTCGGCACCAACGACCTGACGCAGATGACCTACGGCTACTCGCGCGACGACATGGGCACGTTTCTGCCGGTCTACATCGCCGAGGGCATCCTGCCCGAGGACCCGTTCGCGAGCCTGGACCAGTACGGCGTGGGCGAGCTCGTCGCCATCGGCACGCGGCGCGGGCGCGAGGTCAAGCCGAAGCTCAAGGTCGGCGTGTGCGGCGAGCACGGAGGCGATCCGCGTTCGATCGAGTTCTTCAATCACGTGGGCCTCGACTACGTCTCGTGCTCGCCCTTCCGCGTGCCCGTCGCGAGACTCGCGGCGGCGCGGGCGTCGCTGGCCGAGAAGAACGTCGCGACCTCGTCCACCGCGTAGGGGAGACGACATGCTGGATGACTTGTCATGACCGCCCTCTTCGCGACGGCATCTCCGGAGCCGCCCGCCGACCTCGTGCTTGTATCGGCCCACATCTGGACGGGAGATCCGAAGAATGCCGAGGCCGAGGCCCTGGCAGTGCGGGGGGCCGATCGTCGCGGTCGGAATGGACCGCGAGATCCAGGCGTTCAAGGGCCCGAAGACCGTCGTCCTCGACGGCAAGTGGCGGCGCGTGGTGCCGGGGTTCATCGACTGCCACACCCACATGTCCATGGGCGGCTTCGACCTCCTCGCGCTCGACCTTCGGAAGACGAAGGACCGGCCGACTTCACCCGCAGGTCGCGGCGTACGCGAAGACGCGGCCGGCGGGCGAATGGCTGACCGACGGCGCGTGGGACGAGAGCAGTGGACGCCGCCGCTTCTGCCGACGAAGGCCCTGCTCGATCCGGCGACGGGCGACCACCCGACGTGCCTCTCGCGCCAGGACGGCCACATGATGGTCTGCAACAGCCTGGCGCTGAAGCTCGCGGGCGTCACGACGGCGACAGCCGATCCGCCGGGCGGCGTGATCGTGAAGGACGCCAAGGGCGAGCCGACGGGCGTCCTCAAGGACTCGGCCATGGATCTCGTGTGGGTCACGGCCGCCCCGGACGACGGCCGAGATCGTCGGCCGCGCTCCGGGCCGCCATGAAGAACGCAGCGAGGATCGGGGTCACGTCGGTGCAGGACCTGCCGGGCACGGCCCTGGATCTGCCGGCCTGGGACGAGCTCCGTACGCCGGCGCGCTGACCGTCCGGGTCAACTACCGGCCGTCACTCTCCGACTGGCGCGGCGCGAAGGCCGCGCAAACGTCCCTCAAGCAGGATGAGTGGCTCAAGGTCGGCGGTGTGAAGGGCTTCATGGACGGCGCGCTCGGCGCGGGAACCGCGGTGATGTTCGAGCCCTTCTCCGACGATCCCGGCAACCGCGGCGTCTACGCGGCCGAGGCGATTCCGCTTTCGACGATCGAAGGGAGCATCGCGGGCGCGGACAAGGCCGGCCTGCAGGTCGAGGTTCATGCCATCGGCGACGAGGCGAACCGAGCTCCTCGACATCTACGCGCGCGTCGAGAAGCAGAACGGGCCGCGCGACCGGCGCTTCCGCATCGAGCACGCCCAGCACCTGCGCGCCGCCGACATCCCGCGCTTCGCCGAGCTCGGCGTCATCGCCTCGATGCAGCCCTACCACGCGGTCGACGACGGCCGCTGGGCGACCGGCGCCTCGGGCAAGGAGCGATCCGGACGACCTACGCCTTCCGCTCGCTCCTCGACGACAGGCGCACTGCTCGCCTTCGGATCGGACTGGGACGTCGCGCCCATCTCGCCCATCCTCGGGGATCGCCGCCGCCGTCACGCGCCGCACGATCGACGGCAAGCACCCCGGCGGCTGGGTGCCCGAGCAGAAGATCTCGGTCGAGGAAGCGCTGCGCGCCTACACCGTCTCGGCCGCCTACGCCGGGTTCGAGGAGAAGGAAAAGGGGTCGCTCGAGACCGGCAAACTCGCCGACTTCGTCATCCTCGCCGCCGATCCCTTCCGCGCGAAACCCGAGGACCTCGAGAAGATCGAGGTAGACGCGACCGTCGTCGGCGGGAAGACGGTGTACGCGCGGTAAGGGGCAGTTGCGCCGGCAGCAGAACGAGCCCGCCCCGGGGCGGCTGGGGTCAACCATGCGCCGTTCGTTCTCACAAGAGGCGCAGCCGGCCGCCGAGGCCTGCTCACGGCGTCGTGATGATCACTCCATTCATTTCACACACATACGCGACGTAGCGCTCTTCCGGAGAGAGCGCAAGGCTATGGCAGCTTTCGAGGTTGGTCTTCCAGATCGTGTCGGTCGTCCCGTCCGGTCGGGTTAGTACAAGCGCCGTGCTCAGGCCTTCTTGCCTTAGCTCTATGGACGTCCCGTTCCTCATGACAACTCGGCGGTCTCCCGAGACGAGGTTCTTGTCCCAGCGCCTGACGACGCTCTCCGCAACGCTCTCTTTGTTTGGTGGGTGCTTCACCACCCCGACCGACTCCTTTCCATGCCAGGTCCCCTTTTCTAGAACTATCGAATGAAGGTTGACCTTCACCCATTGCCCGGCGATTTCGGCGGCGATGGCGTCGCTTGCCGGCGACCACACTGGATGGCCATCGATCGCCTGTGAGGGAATGACGAGCGCGGACTTAACGCCGATCCGGACCATTTCCTCCTCGAGCGAGGCGTTGGTCGGTGTAGCTATGATCGAGCTGCCGAGTAGGCAGAGGGCCCCTGTCAGGACCGTTAGGTTCGTCATTGGAACTCCCTGTGAGCGGCGTCTCATGGATAGGGCGTTCGTTGCTGAAGTTGATCTCTTTCTTGGCCAGGCTGGAGTACGAGCCCGCTTATGAACCTCCACAAGTAGTCGGACTCATGGAGCTGTCCATGTGCTTCGATTGGTCCGTCGGGTCCGCTCGTAATGACGTTGATGGCACCGGGCTGCTCTCGTCCCGCCGGCCCCGTTTCACCTACCACTGGAAAATAGAGGCTTCTACCGCCGACGACTTGAACGGCGTCCATCGAGTTCGATACGGCGACGAAATTCTTCACGGCTCCCGGGTCCCTGAGACGGTAGCCAGATAGGGATGGAGTGCCAAGAGTAATGAGGTTGTTGACGGGCCGCCCGAGGTGGTTATTGATCGCCTGAATTCCCACGTTGCCGCCGTGGCTGTGCGCGACGATGTTCAGCTGCTCACCCATGGCGAATTTGTAGCTCCTCACGATGTTGGCGAGCTCCTTCGCCGCCATCGACCTGGCTGCGGACGAGTTTCTGCCCGACCATTGAAATGAGACAGTTCGGTCATGGAATGTGCTTGCCACAGCGGCAAAGAGGTGACCCCCTGGCAGGAAGGTTGAACTTCCCCGGGCAAAGGTCCCGTGCACCAGAATCGTCAGCAGCCCGTTCGGATCGATGTGCTTCATCGGGTTGCCGAGCGTGTACGCATATCGATTCCACGACTGCGGGTTGCTGGGGCCGCCACCTACGCTGTCCGGGCTCAGGAACCGCCCCGCCACGTGATCGTGCGTCCGCGCGTGGTCGTAGGAGCGTGCGGCGCCGTCGTCCTTTTCCATGAGGCAGTAGGCGAGGCGCTGGGTCGGCGGAATCGCGTTCGTGTCCTCGCCGTACGGCCAGTACTTGTGGGTCTCGACGAGCTGGCCGGACTGGTTGAAGACGACTCGCGGGCTTCCGAGGTGGTCCGAGGTCGTGTACTGCCACCCGGCGGGGAGGCGACGTACGACGCGACGAGCAGGTTGCCGAGGAAGACGTTGTCCCGGGTCACCGACAGGGTGGCCGTGGAGGAGCCGCTCGTGCCGGCCGCCATCTCCGTCACGACGCGGTTTTGTTCGTCGCGGAAAGTATAGATCGAGCCCCGGGGCACGGGATGGTAGGCGCTCCAAAGAGGCTGCCGGCGCTCGCTCCCGGGGCCTTCGCGAGCCACACGAGCGTCTCCCACTCGCCGACGGTGTTGCCGGGGACAGAACTGGAGGGGGCTCGCGCTGCAGCCGCCGGTGACGCCGTCGCGGTAGAGCTGCTCGATCCAGGGCGCGAAGGCCGCGTACGGGCCCGAGCACGTGACGTCCGTGAAGGTGCCCTGGCAGGCCGGAGGGGTGAAGCCGTCCGGCTTGTAGCTTTTGACGAGGAGGACCGCCGTCTGCGCCCGGGTCAGCGCCGCGTCGGGGCAGTACTGGAGGGGATTCGTCGCGCAGCCGCCGGTGACGCCCCTGTCGTAAACGAGCTGGATGTGGCGTGCGTCGGGATCCGAGCAGGAGACGTCGGCGAAGACCTGCGCACAGGGCGGAAGGGACCAGCCCTTGGCCATCACGTTCGCTTCCGCGACGTAGCGGGCCATCTCACGGCGCAGGACCGGCGAGTTCGACGGGAACTTCGCGATCCGCTCTCCGGCGCCGTTGAAGAGGAAGACCCAGTCGCTTGCGGCGTTGCTGTTCCGGTACTGCCGGTCGAGCGAGTCGTAGACCATGTCGTCCCCGCCGTAGGAGAGCATGTTGCCGTCGGCGTCGTAGCGGGCGCCCCCGCTCGTGATCCGGTTTGTGGAAGGGTCGATGCCGATGGCCGCGCCGTTCTGCGTGAGGTTGCCGTAGCGGTCGTAGCCGAAGACTCTCGTCGTCGAGCCGTACTTCGACGAGAGCAGGCGGGAGCGGGAGTCGTACGTGAAGACGTCGCTGGTTCCCATTTTCAGGATGTTCCGGCGCCGTCGTAGACGTAGGCGCCGCTTCGACCAGAGCGAATTCGAAGATACTGGCGGGCCGCGAAGCCCCGTCGCGTCCGGCGCGATCGTCGTGACGACCGGGGCGCCGGTGTTGCCCGCGGTCCACGAGGCGAGGCCCCTGAGGGGCGTAGGCGGCGGCCGTGACGACGCTCGCGCCGCTGGCGACGACGTGGTCGCCAGCCCGTTGACGTACGCCGGCGCGACACTGAACGAGCCCGTCGACCGCGGGTGCCCGTGGGTCGCGACCAGGCCCGAGTGCCGTAGCTCCAGGTCTGCGTCGCCGACGCCGAGAGATCACCGTTGCCGGCGGTCGTGACCAGCTTCGAGAGACGCCCGCCGGCGTCGCCGTATTCGAACTGCTCGTCCACGATGGGGCCGATCGTCGGAATGCGGTTGTAGCCGTAGCGGCGGGTGAGCCTGCCCGAGGGAAAGGTCCCGCCCCCGGAGCCCGGGCTCCCGTCGGCGCACGTGGCTTTGCCGTCGTAGCAATTGATCACGTACTTGCTCCCGCCGGCGTCCTCCTCCGTCATGCGGCCGGCAAAGTCGAAGACGCGCGTCACGGCGCCGCCCGGGCGCGTCTCCTGCCGCACGTTGCCGAGGCTTCCGACCGACGCGTAAGTGACGAGGCCGCCCTCCGGCGTTTTCTCCGACCGCGGAAGCCCGGCGGTGTCGTAGCCGAAGGACCGCGTCTGATCTCCCTGCGCGACCGAGAGGAGCCTCCCGTTCACGTCGTAGCCATAGGTGGTCGCCTCGCCCGAGGGTTCGGTCACGCTCGTCACGCGGCCGAAGGCGTCACGGCGAGTGGTCGTGACGGGATTGACGGCCCCCGAGGAGCAGGACGGCGCGGCGAGAGCCGAGAACGTGGCGTTGACGCAGTACGCGGTGACCTGCTCGAGCGTGTCGCTGTAGGGGACGGCGCCATCGGACCGGGCGACGACCGAGAGCGAGGAGTGCTTCGCGCCCACGATCTGCTGGGGGCGGCCGAAGGGGTCCCAGCAGAGGCGGGACGTGCCGGGGCGCTCGAGGGCCGCCCGGTGGCCGCGTTTCCGCCGGCGAAAGCGCAGGTCGTCGGCCACGTCGGCGGCGACGGTCTCGGAGGTCGCGCTCGAGACCCACTCGGATTGGAAGTGTCGTGGCCCGCGCCGTCGTAGAGCGTGAACCGCTTGCTGACGGAGGAGGTGGGCTGGAGGCGCTGCTCGCGCACGAGACGGCCGAGCCCGTCGTAGTCGTAGTGCTGCCAGGTCGCGACGGAGGCGTTCGTCGCCGGGACCGGGCAGCTCTGCGGGGCGCTCGCCCGGTAGGCGGTCGTCGCGTTGGCGGATTCGTAACAGATCCGCGTCTTGAGCTCCGCCGCCGCCGGCGGCGTGACCGTCGTGACGCGCCCCAGGGCGTCGTACGCGTAGGCCGTGGCGAGGCCCGCGGTGTCGCGCGACGCGGTGATCCATCCGGTCGCCGCGTCCGCGTACGAAGTCGCGGACGTTGAAGGTCGGGGCCGACGTCGAGCCGTTGATCCAGCGCGCCGTGAGGAGCTGGCCGTTCTGGTGGGTGTAGGCCTTTCCGAACATGTCGCCGTCGGTGCCGACCGTCGGAAAGGAGCCGTAGGTCGCCGAGCAGTAGGTCCGCGGCGGCGCGGACGCCGAGGCGAGCGTCCGGGTGAGCTCCTTGTCCAGGTTGCCGGAGCCGTCCGGGTAGCGACAGTTGATCAGCGCGACGTCCTTGACGGCGTCGTAGACGAACGTCCCCTTCAGGAACCCCGTCGCCGTGTCGAACTCGAAGTAGCGCTCGGCGACCGAGGAGCCCTGCGACTCCGTGCGCTGGTTCAGGAGATTCGGCAAGACGGCACTCTCCTGGCGCGGGCATCGTCGTCCAGTTCTCCGACGCCCAGTCGGTCGTGACGGTGCGGGCGTCGCCGCCGAGGCTGCCCGAGTGGGTCTCGACGCCGTAGTGCCGCCCGTTGCCTTCCCAGGCTGTCCGCGCCCGAGTTCGAGAAGGCGACGACGTGACTCGCGCATCCGGAGCAGCTGTCGTCGGACGCCGTCGGTCCGTAGTACGTGGTCTCCGTCTTGAGGCGGCGGTTGCCGACCTCGGTCGGGGGATGTCGTATCGTAGGCGTGCTGCACGACGCGCGCGGCATGCGTGACGCACAATGCGTCGGCGGCCGATCCGCAGAGCGGCTGCGGGAAGGGCAGGATCATGCCGGGGTAAGGGTCGTGGTCGTAGGTTGCGCGCGGATGTCGGCCCCGACTCGGTCGCCGGGCGAGCCGCCGCCCACGGTTCCCTTGCGCGCGCCCCAGAAGAGCGTCGCCGTCGCGACACGGTGGCCGTCCCGGTCGGTGGGCTGCGTCACGAGCGGAGGGATTGGGGTCCGCGATTGTCCGAGACCGTCCCCCCTCGCCGAAGGGGAAGGCGTATTGGGCGTAGTCGGTGACGGCGTCGACGAGGGTTCCGTCGGCGCGCGCGAAGGTCGTCGTGCGGCGCACGATCCCCCTCACGCCGTCCCGCCAGCGGTTTGAGTTCTGTGGGCTGCAGTTGGTGCCAGGGATCGCGGGCTCCGGAATCTCCGCCTTCTCAGGGCCGTTCGTCTTGACGCCCGGGCCGGGCGCCCGGACTGCCTGACGTCCGCGTCGTTGGGCGGGCCCAGGGGTACGCAGTTGGCGCTCAGCGACGCCGTCCTGCCGTGGTAGAAGCTGTAGGCGCCCCAGGCGTACATGCAGACGACGCCGCCGGTCGGCAGCGTCATCGTTTTCAAGAGCCCCCCGTACCCCGAGTCGGCGCCTCCGGCATTCCACGTGAAGGCGTACTGCAGCGCGGGCGCGCCGGGGAGCCTGATCGCGTTGATCGTGGGCAGCGTCAGGGAACGCGCGTTGGGGTCTCCCCGCGTCACGGTGACGGTCCCGCGCAAGAGCGACCAGCTGGCCGTCGCGCCGCCCGAGACGGCGAAGTCGAGGGACGTGACGAGGTCCGTGATTCCAGGGGCTCCCGAATCGCTTCCGAGGTTGACCGTCAGGAGCGTCGTCGCGCCGCGCTTGACGTTCTTGAGGATCCAGGAGTTCGCGGCGGTTGGGCAGTGTCCCGGCGTCCAGCACGGGCTCGCGGCCCCGAGGCCGCTGTAGTAGCTGAGCGAGATCGCGTTGCCGAACGGGTCGGAGACCGCGGTCAGGTACCAGCCGTTGCGGCCCCGCCCGAGGTCGTACACGTAGCTCTGTGGCGAGTCGTCGTACCCGGTCACGCGCCAGCCGAACGTGTAGCGGTTGCCGTCGCCATCCCACATCTCGTATCCGACGGCCGCGCCGAGGTCGTGGAGCAGCAGCTGGCTCCCCTCGCTCGTCTTGAAGAAGCTCGCCGCCGGCGACTGGTCGAACTGGCGCTCGGAGCCGTCGGGCCCTGCGAAGCAGCGCGAGGTCTGAACGATGCCGCAGGGCTTGATCGCGCCGGCCGTGAGGCTCCAGCCCGCACCGAGCGAGGGGTCGGCCTTGATCGGCTGGTAGAGGCCGAGGTCGCTCTGGTCGTCCGGTCCGGGATTGCCGAACTCCCACACGGTCGAGTTGTAGGTGAGCATCGCCTGGAACTTCAGCTTCGGTCCGACCGGGTACGAGGGCCCGAGGGCGATCGGCACCGTAAGCTGCCCGTTGTAGACGTTGACCGAGTCGGGCGACCCGTGGTCGAAGATACTCCGGGCATATCCCGGAGCCCCGTCCGGATCGAAGTCGGGCCCGCTCCGGCCGCGGCTGACAGAATTGCTTGTCACGAGAGCGCAGAGGACGAGCACCGGCACGAACTTCCTTCGCATGTTCCGAACTCCTTTTGCGGAGTTCGCCGGCGAATCTCTAGCTATGAATTGTCGCGAGGAAGGAAGGGGCGCTCAGCGGCCGAGCAGGCGCGACCAGAACGTCGGTCGCAGCCACGACTCGAGGTGGCCGACGAGGTACAGCGTGCTCAGGTACTGCTGGCACGAGTACGCGTAGTACTTTCCGTCGGGCGTCATCGCAAGCACCCGGAGCGACACGCCCGCAGTGTCGGGGGGCGCCAGCTCCTTCCAGTGCGTCGCGCGGCCGCTGTCGACGTCGATCTTGTCCACCCTTGCCGGGATCTCGCCCAATCGGAAAACGTAGAAAC
>CAVRUT010000016.1:0-208253 GCA_963724465.1 uncultured Acidobacteriota bacterium
CGCGAGCGGCTATCGCCCGCACGTCGGCTTCCGTCATGAAGTCGTCGGCGGCGCGCGAGACCCCGGACGTGACCGTCCCCCGGTAGTTGGCCCAGACGAGGTGCGAGCCCACACCCTCGATCTGCTGCAGCACATAGCCGCGGCCCGTCAGGCCGAGCGTCACCACCAGGATGATCGAGGCCGTTCCGACGACGAGGCCTGCCAGTGTGAGGGACGTCTGGACCGGGTGCTTGCGGAACCGGTCTACGGCCATGCCGAAGACTTCTTTGTTGAACATGACGAATCGACCCGGCCGGCTAGCCCTTCACGTTTGACGCGCGGACCCGCACGCCGTCCGCGAGAGCGACCGCACCCGGCAGGATGACGGTCTCCTTGTCACCGAGACCTCCGGCGACCTCGACCTCGGTCAGGCCGACCAACCCGACCGTCACGTCCCGCCGGCGCGCGCGGCCCGCCTCGAGCACGTAGACGAAGCGCTTCTCGCCGTCCCGAAAGACGCTCGCGCGCGGCACGACCAGGGCGCCGGTCTTCTCCCCGGTTACGATCTGGACGTCCACGGCCGCATTGGAGGGCAGCTTCGCGCCGGGGTCGGCGACGTCGCCGAGGACGTCACCCACCTCGCGGCCGCCGACCTCGCGCAGGCCCGGATCCACGAAGGTCACCGTGCCCTCCCAGCGCTCGCGCGGAAGCCCGTCGAACGTAACGACGAGGCGCTGGCCTGGGGCCGTTTTCGGCAGGTCCGGCTGGTCCACGCGTGCCCGCAGGCGGCGACGCGCCGGATCGATCACGTTGGCCACGACCTGCCCGGCCGCCACGGCTTCGCCGGCGCGGCGCGGCAGCCCGTAGACGAGCCCGTCGGCGGGAGCGCGGACCATCAGGGCGGCAACGCGGCGCTCGAGATCGGCCGCCCCCTGCCGGGCAAGCTCGACGCGGGACGCGGCGCCGTTGCCCGCGCCCTCGAGCGACGATCAGGCGTGCCCTTGCCGCCCGCAACCGGTCGCGGGCCTGGGAGAGAACGAGCTCGTCCTGCTCGTAGGTCATTCGCGTGATCGCGCCGCTCGAGAGCAGGCGCGCGTCCCCCTCGAACACTCGCGCCGCGTGCTTCTCCTGGCGCTCGAGGTCGCTCGCGTCCGCGGCGGCCGCGTCGCGCTCTGCCTCGAGCCTCAGGGCCTCGGACCGGGCGTCGAGCGCCGTGCGCGAGAGCTCCGTGTTCTCGAGGCGCACGAGCGGCGGCGCCGGAGCGGACCCGGTCGCCGTTTTTCACGAGGAGCTCGGCCACGGTCGCGGCTTCGCCGGCCCGCAGCTCGCCGCCCGGCGGTGGCTCGAGAGTGCCGTCACACTGGACGGGCACCACGAGGTCCCCGCGCCGGACCGGGGCGGTTTGAACGGACAGGCCTTTCGGGCGGGAGACGGCTGCGACCACTCCGACCAGGACGAGCACGGCGAGGATCCCGAGGCCCCAGCGCCAGGCCGGGCGGGTCCCGGGCTCCGTCTCGTCGGGCGAAGAGCTCATCCGCCCATTTTATCCGCGGCCCGGGCCCCCGCGGGCATGGCCCCGTGCCGCTCGATCCCCCACTACGGCCTCCCCGAGCCCCGAAGGACCCGGCCGGGCCTCGAGCCCGTTGGCTTCCCGCCCGACCAGACCGCCTCGCCATTGACGAGGACGAGCTCAATGCCCTCCGAGAGCCTTCTCGGATCCTCGAAAGTGGAGCGGTCGATCACCGTCTGCGGATTGAAGAGCACGAGGTCCGCCTTCAGGCCCGGCGCGATCCGGCCGCGGTCGGAAAGCTTCACGCGGGAGGCCGGCAGGGAGGTCATCTTGCGCACCGCCTCCTCGAGCGAGAAGAGATGCCTCTCGCGGACGAAGCGACCGAGCACGCGCGGGAAGGTCCCCGCGCCGCGCGGATGGTCGTTGTCGATGCCGCCGTCCGACGCCACCATGACCCAGGGCTGGCGGTAGAAGACCTCGACGTCCTCGGTCTTCATCGAATGCCCGATGATGTCGGCGCCCCCGTCCTTGACGATGCGGGAGAAGAGCTCGACGGGCGTGACGCCCTGGGCCTTCGCGATCTCCTCGAGGTTGCGGCCGGCGTAGCGGGATGCGCCTTGCAGGCCGTGACCGTGACGCGCGAGGGCCCGCCCACGTCCGCGAGGCGCTCGCTCGACGCTCGCCGGATCGAAGTACTGCTTGTTCGGAACGAGGACCTCGATGTTGGAGTGCCAGGCCTCGTACGGGTAGCAGTCGGCCGTGACGTCCTGGCCCGTCGCGCGCGCGGCGTCGATGCGCGCGACGGCCTTCTTCGACTGGCCCCACACGCCCACCGTGGCGAGCTTGATGTGCGAGATGTCGAGCGGCAGGTCCCCCTTCTTCGAGATCAGGATCGCCTCGTCGATCGCCTCGAAGCTCCTGTCCGCCTCGTCGCGGCTGTGGGTCATGTAGAAGCCGCCGGACTTCGCGGCGGCCTTCGAAAGCTCGATGAGCTCTTCGGTCGAGGCGTAGCTGCCGACGTCGTACTCGAGCCCGGAGGAGAGGCCGAGGGCGCCCTCGGCCATCCCCCGCTCGACGAGTGCGGCCATGTTCGCGACCTCCTCGGGCGTGGCCTTGCGCCGGAAGTCCTTGCCCATGATGAGGCTGCGAACAGTCTCGTGGCCGACCATCGTCATCACGTTCACGGCGGCCGGAGCCTTCTCGCGCTCCGAGAGGTACTCGGCGATCGGCCAGGGCGAGTCGCCGTCGGGCCCGAGGACGAGCGTCGTGATGCCCTGGGAGACCTGCGTTTGAGCCAGCGGGTCGGTCTTCAGGCCGTCGGTCGAGTGGTTGTGGACGTCGATGAACCCCGGCGCGAGGACGAGCCCCTCGCCCCGGACGACCCGCTCGCCCTCCTTCGGCGAGAGCTTACCGACCTCCGCGATCCGGTCGCCTTCGACCCGGACGTCCGCGTCCTTGAGCGGCGCCCCGGTCCCGTCGGCCACGCGGGCGCCGGCGATCAGGAAGGACTTCGCTTCGGGTTGCGGGGAGGCGGCGAGAGAGAGGGCGGCGAGCGCCGCGAGAGGCGAGGCTTTTCGAGAGCTTCATGCCCTCATTCTGTCAAATCCGGGATTGCCACTGCGCTCGTCGAGCCGGGATGACGCTCTAGCCAGCACCCGAGGTGGGCTACACCCTGCCGCTTCATGTCGGCCAGCACGGCCCGGACCTCGGCGAGGTCCTTTCCGTACTGCTTCGGCGGCGCCGTCGCAACGAAGCGCTCGAGCGCGACGCGGGCCTTCTTCCAGTCGCGCAGCTGTCCGGCCACGCGGCCGATGTTGTAGAGGGCGTCGTACTGCTCGGGGTTGATCTCGAGGCACTGCTCCCACGCCTCGATCGCCTTCTTCGGGTCCCCCAGGCGCATCCAGGCCACCCCGAGCGCATTCCAGGCGCGCGCGTGACGCTTGCCAAATCGCAGCGCCGCCTCCAGATTCTGGCGAGCCTCCTCGGTTCTGTTGAGCTTGAGCAGCGCGATTCCCGTGTTCTGGTATCCGTCGGCTCCGGCCGGGTCGATCTCGATCGCGCGCGCGAACACGGGCAAGGCCTCGGCGGGCCTTCCCGAATCGGTGAGCGAGATCCCGAGGGCATTCAGGGTTTCCGGATCTTCGCTCTCGCCGTACGGCATCAGCACCTTTACGGCTTCCGCGGCGCGCCCGAGCTCGGAGAGCAACAGGGCTCGTCGGCGATCCAAACTCTCCCCGCCTGCGCCATTGGCCGAAGCCTCCTCCATGACCCGGACCGCGCCGGCGGTGTCACCCTTGCCCACCAACGCCAGCGCCAGATTCTGGTATCCGAGCTTCATCTTCGGGTTTTCGGCGACGACCCGACGGGCGACGAGGACTGCCTCGTCGAACTTTTCGGTTCGTGAAAGAGGCCGGTGATCTCGTGGATCGTCTGATCGACGCTTGATCAGCGTTTTCGGATCGTCTGCCGGGCTGTACGAGGCTTTCGCCTCTCCCTGGCCCGTCAGGTAGCCGAGGCTGCGGAGTTTCGCCGCTTCGTCCGAGCCGATCGTTCCCCGTTCGAGCGACGCCGCCGGCAGCTCGAGCAGCGCTTTTCGCAGGCGCCGAAGCGCATCCGGCACGGGGGCCCCGCCGCCCCGGCAACGAGATTCTTCTGCTCGCCCGGATCCGTCGGAAGCTCGTAGAGCTCCTGGATCGGGCAGGTCGATGTACTTGTCTCCTCGGAGATGCGATGCCCCGCAGCGGCGCCCATCCGCGGTTGAGCGCCGCCGACAGGGCCTCGAAGTAGCTTCCCTCCGGCGCTTCCCTCGCTCTTTCGTTCAGCAGCGACTGGCCTGACGAGATCCTTCGCCGGCGGCTCGCCTATCGCGTCGAGCATCGTCGGGAGGATGTCGATGTGCCGAGCGGGCACGTCGTCGCGGCCGGGCGTACGACGAGTCCCGGGCACCACTCGAAGAGCGGGATGTGCAGCGTCGCCTCGTAGCAGAAGAGACCGTGGGTGAGCTCTCCGTGATCGCCGCGGGCCTCGCCATGGTCTCCGGTGACGACGAGAAGCGGCGTCGGCTGGATGCTTTTGAGCGCCTCGAGCAACGGCGCCAGCGAGGCGTCGGTGTAAGACACTTCGCCCAGATAGAAGTCGTCCGGGTACCGGTCCTTGTAGGCCTGGGGCGGCTCGTACGGCGCGTGGGGATCGTACACGTGAACCCAGAGGAACCGGCGCTTGCCCTCCTGCGACCGGAACCATTCGAGTGCGGCCTTGACGACGTCCTGGGCCTGCGCCTGCTGGATGTTGAAGTCCAGTTGCTCGTCGAGATGCCGGTAGAGCTCCGTGTAGACGTCGAAATCGTGGGCGAGGCCGTAGCGCGAGTCGAGCGACGTAAGCCCCCACGAAGGCTCCCGTGACGTAGCCTTTCGCCTTCAGGCGCGAAGCGACCGTCGGCACTCTTCGGGGAAAGTCGAAAGCCCGCGTTCTCGCGCACGCCGTGCTGGTACGGCAGCATCCCCGTGAGAATGTTGGTATGTGAGG
This sequence comes from uncultured Acidobacteriota bacterium, assembly GCA_963724465.1. GTDB lineage: Bacteria > Acidobacteriota > Thermoanaerobaculia > UBA5066 > Gp7-AA6 > DAHUXD01. The sequence continues at coordinate 5,015 of CAVRUT010000016.1, forward strand.
GCAGCGTGATGACGTTATGCGAATGTGCCTGCGTGAAGACCCTCCCCTCGGCCGCGAAGCGGTCGAGGTTGGGCGTCGTGCCTCGGGGATTCCCGTCGAAACCGACGACGTCGGCTCGTAGCGTATCGATCGTGATGAGCACGATGTCGCGTGGAACCGGCGGGCCGGCGCTCTTGCTCGCCGCTGCGCCGGGGGCTTCTCGACCGCAGGCGATCAGACCCGCGGCCACGGCAATCAGGCACCAGGCGGCCTTACGAGAAGAGTCGGCCACGACCGGCAAGAAACCGCAGAGCGCGTCCGGAATTCCCGGACGGCCCCGAAAAAGCCTTCAGCTCCCTAGAAGCTGACCTGGAGGCCGAGCCTCACGATCCGCGGGCTCTGAACCTCGATGATCTGGTTGAAGTAGGAGCTCGGAGTAAATTCGCCCGTCGAGGCACGGTATCTCCCGGTTCTCTGGTATCGCTGAAGCACCGTGCCGCTGTTGGCGACGTTGAAGAGTTCCGCCGCCGGGATGACGGTGACACCGCCGATGGTGAAGGTCTTCGCGAGTCGGAAGTCGAGCTCGTAGACGTTGTCGTACCGGTACGTGTCGACCTGGTCGATCAGGATGTTGTAACTGTGGCTGATGCCTGCGGCGTCCCTCGCGGTGGTCCGGACGTAGTACGGATTGGGATAGCCCTGGCGCCCGAAGAAGTTCACCCCGAAATCGATGCCCCAGGGACCCTGGTAGAGCGCGTTCACATTGAACTGCCAGTTCGCATTGATGAAGAGCGAAGTTTTATCGGAATAGCCGATCGCCGGGCACGAGGTCTGCGGCGGCGAGCCGCAATTCTGTCCTCCCAACGCCCAGAGGTTGTTGGGATCCTGGATAGACGCCGTGGTCAGGTGTTGCGTGAAGTTGTTCCATCCGAAGTTGCCGCGGAACGACCAGTGATCCGAGAGTCGTTTGACGACTGAAAGATCGACGCCGTAGTACTGCTGCGTCGCCCCGGATCGGTTGCTCAACGTCACGCCTGGCGGCTCGTTTTCCAGCGTCAGGGCATAGAACGGCTCGTTGAAGTTGAGGGTAAAGCCGTTTGCCGCCACCGCGGTCCCGGTGGCATGGTCCACGAGCGCCCAGGTGCCGATGTTGGATCCCGAGTCGAGCGACTGTTGCAGGCGAGTCGTCTTGCGGTACGAAAACGTCGCCGAAACGGCCAGTGTGTCCGTAAATTGCTGGTCTATGCCAAGTGTGAACTCGTTGGTGAGCGGCGTCTTGAAGTTTGGATCGATCGTATTCGGGTTGTTCGGGAGGACCGCCGGATCGATGCCGTTGTAGAAGCTGTACACGTCCTCCTCGAAATGGACTTCGTTCGGCTGAACGATGTGATCGTGGTTCAAGTCCGTCCAGTAGTAGTAGTAGCCGTTCGAGATGGGCACGCCGCTGCCGTAGTAGCCGAGAAAGCCGAGCTGATCGGCAAACTGGGCGTAGGAAGCCCGCAACAGCGTCGTCTTCTTTTCCCCGAGCGCGTACGTGGCCGAGATCCGAGGCTGCCAGTTCGTGTAGTTGAACTGCGTCCGGCAGCACCGTTGTACTTGATCTCCGGCAGGCCCGGGAAGTCTCCCAGGTTCTCGTACCCGCAACCGGTGCACGGTTGGGAGAAGACGGGATTCGCGAAGGACGTGCCCGGCAGGTTGATCGCCTTCTGGTTGTCGTACCGGACGCCGAGCTGCACCGTGAGGTTGCCGGTCGTGATCGTGTCCCCGAGCGTTCCGCTGGTGAACTGGGTCCTGTAGATCGTCCGAACGCCGCGGGAGCAGGAGCGCGTACTGAGAGCTGCTCGCGCTCGAATAATACTGCCCCATGTTCTGGGTTCCCGGCAGACCCGAAGCCGAGTCGGCGATCTGCTGGCGATAATTGAAGCTGAACTTCAGCTCGTGGTTGAGCTTGCCCGTGTTGAAGAACTTGGAGACCTGAAGGTTCGCCTGCTTCTGGGGATCCTTGGCGAAATAGTAGTAGTAGTTGTTGTAGTAGGACAGGTTCGACGCGTCGGCGTTGGCGTAGTACTGAACGTCCTTGTTGGGATTTCCGTTGCAAACCACGCTGAAGCTGACCGGCGGGCAATCCTTGCTCCCGTTCGCGATCTGCGTGTAGTCGGGATTCTGGTAGTTCGCGAAGATCGACCCGAACAGATCCGAGGAGAAGACGTTCGAATCTTCGACCTTGTAGAAGTTCGTCGGAATGAGCAGCGTCGTCTGCGTCTGGGGTGGACGGAAGGGCGCGGCGTCGCGGTTTGACTGGGCCCGGTCGCTGCGCTGGTAGTAGAGCTGAGCCGAGTTGGCGTTGGAGATCTGCCAGTTCAGCTTGGCGCTCCAGGGCTCGAGGTTCGTCGTCTCCGGGGAGGCGAAGCTCCCGTACGTCGAATCGAAGGCGACCGGATTCGTGGAGATGGTCTGGTAGGACCCTGCGAACCAGAGCCAGAGCTTGTCCCTGACGATCGGGCCGCCGAGATCGGCGCCATACTCGCGAATCATGCGGGTGTCGTTAGTCGGAAGGCCCTGATCGACCGCTTCCTGCGGGGTATTGGTCGATTGCCAGTTGCCCGACGCGTAGAGGTAGCGGGCCGTGCCCCTGATCTCGTTGGTGCCGCGCTTCGTGACGACGTTGATCGTGACGCCGGAGTTTTGCTGCTCGACCAGCGATCCCCCCGTGGAGACTTCGACGTCCTGGAAGGTCGAAAAGTCGAAGTACGTGTTCGTGCCGCCGTTCACGCGTTGAAACACGCCACCACTGCCGTAGGTGTTGTCGGTGATCGTGGCCCCATCCACCTGGTACGCGACGTTGCCCGACCCCTTCGTGATGAAGTTCGGGCCGCCGACGACCGCGCTTTCATTTCCGGCCACGTTGACCGTATCGAGCTGTACGCCAGGCACCTGCTGGATGAGCGACCAGACGTCCCGGGACGTTGGGATCTCGGTGAGCTGCTCACGCGAAAAGTTCTGGCCGGTTTCGACCTTGCGCGTGTCGATGAGCGGCGTCTCGCTCGTGACGGTGACGGACGCCTGCACGGTCGAGAGCTTGAGCTGAACGTCCACCTGGGTGTTCTTGCCGACCGAGACCGTTACGTTCTCGCGCGTGACCGTCGTGAAGCCCGGCATCGTGACCGTAACCGAATACTTTCCGGGCGGGACCTTCAGGAACCGGAAGTATCCCTGCGCGTCCACGCTCGTCGTCGTCGGCTGAGCCGGACCGATGAGCGTGGCCGTGCCGCCCGGGATCGCCATGCCCTGCTCGTCGATCACGTTGCCGTAGACGTTGCCCGTGTTGACCTGGGCTACGAGCGGCGGGGCGGCGAGAAACAAAGCGACGATGGCAAGGACGGCAAGAAGGACTCCGCGAAAAGCCCTCGGCATGGCGACCTCCTCCAAAAGGCGAAGCGGCTCCAAAAGTTGCAGCTATGCTACCGCGGTTTCCGGCGAGTCAAGACGAGAAGTCACGCCTGCGAGCAAGAGTCAGTGTGATTCGAGACGCGTATCGCCGCGTCCGAATTTCTGGAAGGGGTGACTGAAAGTCACAGGGAGGGCCGAGGATGAAGAGGCTGTGGATGAACTTCGGGTTCCGTCTTGCCGGACGTCTCGCGGCGGCTCTTCTGTTGCTCTCTTGCGCGCACGGCTCGAGCGGCCCGAATCCAGCCCCGTCCGCCGCAAGGACAGCGCCGCGCGGCTCGCTCCTGATCGTCGGAGGAGGCCCGATCTCCGACGCGATCCTCGAGCGCTTCGTCGCTCTGGCGGGCGGGCGCGGCCGTGCGCGCATCGTCATCTTTCCCATGGCCTCCGAGTCTCCCGACGCCGGCCTCGAGCTCGCCGAAGACTTTCGCAAGCTCGGCGCCGAGGCCGAGCGCATCGTCCTCTCGAGAGAACAGGCGGACACCGACGACGCCGTCCGGCGCCTCGACGGTGCGACCGGAATCTGGTTCGGGGGCGGCGACCAGTCGAAACTGACCGCGGCGCTCGGGCGCACGCGCGTCGAGGCCGCGATTCGCGAACGCTATCGCGCCGGCGCAGTCGTCGGCGGGACCTCCGCCGGCGCCGCGGTCATGTCCACGCCCATGCTGACCGGCGACGAGCGCCGACCGGGCGGCGACCGGCCTCCCGCGAAGGACTCGAGCGACGCCTTCATGACGATCGCCCGGGACAACGTCGTCACGATCGACGGCTTCGGACTGCTCCCCGGGGCGATCGTCGATCAGCACCACGTGCGCCGGCGCCGGAACAACCGCCTTCTCTCGGTCGTGCTCGAGCACCCGGACCTCGTGGGCATCGGGATCGACGAGTCCACGGCGCTCGAGGTCGGGCCCTCGGGCCCCTGGCGGATCCTCGGGGCGAGTGTCGTGGTCGTCTACGACGCCCGGCAGGCCCGGATTACGCCCCCGGGCGCACCGCTCGGAGCAACGGGAATCCGCCTTGCGGTGCTGCCGGCCGGCAGCACGTACGATCTGGAGAGCGGGGTGGCGGGGTTGCCGTAGGGGGGAATACTGCCGGAGGGTGGCGCCCCTGGAACTCGTCCTTGCCCGGACTCAAAAGGGATCCCTCGCTTCGCTCGGGATGACGTTCCGGGCCGCCCTGCGGGCGCCCGGACCGTCAATCGGCGATCGAGAGGATCCGCGGAGCAGACACAACGCCGCGGCGGCGTTCGCCGAGCCGGCGGTCGCCCCGCCGCCGCTCCCCGAGCCGGCGGTCGTGGATGAAGAACTCCGAAGAATCCACGGGCGTGCGCGGCAGCGGGTGGACCCGGATCGAGACCTCGCTCGTCGCTTCCGGCCGCGGCACCAGGATCTCGCGGATGAATCCGGCTTCGAGCGCCACGGTGGGAATACCGAGCACGTCGTTGACGGCCGCGACGATGCGTCGGGCGTCGGCCTCGAAGATGGTCCTCGCCATCGTCCAGCCCGCTGCGTTCAGGATCGCGCGGCCTTCGTATCTCCAGGGCTCCGGCTGGTGCTGTTCCTTGCGTCCCGTCATTGGGATTCCTCCTCCAACCGCGACCCTGCCGCACCGGAGTAGTGGGTCAGGTTCGGCGAATGTTAACAAGAAACGACGGCGGGAGGTTAGGACTTCGCGAGCGTCGACGAACGTCCTCACACCCGCTACGGACAGGTCGCGAACGCCGACGTGTCCTGGATGGGAGCGAAGGCCGTCCCCTGCGGGTTCACGTACTGCTGGACCGTGCCGTTCTGCGTGTCGACGACCGTCAGCGTCGCCTTGACGTTGGTCAGACCGGCGGCGAAGACCCAGTAGTGCGTGTTGACGGCGCAGCCGTTCAAGACCTTGACGACCGACTCGATGTTCGAGCTGTCGAAGAACCAGAAGTAACCCGAGTCCCCCGTCAGCTTGACTCCGGTGCCGTGCCCCGACGTCAAATCCGGTTTCTGCCAGTCGATCGTGACCTGAAAGCGGTTCCCGTTCAAGCACAACGTGTTCGCGTTGGTCGTGCACGTCGACGCGCCGGGAGCCACCGTAACCTGCTTCGTGATCGAGTTCGAGCCGCTCAGGCTGCCCGCGGTGAGCTTTACGGAGTACGTGCGGGGCTGGGTGAAGACGTGGCTCGCGCTCTGCGTCGTGGCCGTGTTGCTCGAAGAGCTCGAGTCGCCGAAGTCCCAGTTCCAGCCTGTCGCCCCGCCCGTCGAGGCGTCGGTGAATGTGATCGAGGCACCCGTCGTCGGCGGGGACGGCGAGTACGTGAAGTTTGCGACCGGCGGCATGCCGGCCGAACCGGTGCCGTAGTAGTACCGAACCGCCTGCAGGTCGTCGGCCTGCGGCACGTCGGGCTTGGCCGGCGCGATGACGGAGTGCATCACCGCCTGATTCCAGTCGGTCGAGGTCGTCGTGCTGTGGATGCTGACGACCTGGTCCGGATGGTTGAGCCCGAGCACGTGGCCGACCTCGTGGAGGACGGCCGAGCGGAAGGTCGCCGCCGAGTACCCCGAGGCGCACGTCACCTTGCGCATCGAGACGGTTCCGCTTCGACGAGGCGTAGTAGGTCGCATCGCCCCGGTACGTGCGCGGCCCGCGTGCCCGAGACCCGGCCCGCCGAGGCCGATCGTTCCGCCCGTGCAGCCGAGCGCCGTCGTCCAGGTCGTTCCGTCCTGGCTCGTCGTCGAGTCGAGGTTGACGTTGACGTTTCCGGGCGTGGAGGGGCCGCTCAAGCGGATGTCCGTGCCGCTGACGTCGTGCCACGCCGTCGCCGCGTTCTGCACGTCGCAGACCGAGTCGATGTGGCACTTGGGCTCGTCGTCGACCAGGTTCGACTGGGTTCCGGAGACGGTCAGGACCGCGTTGGGCGACGCCCCCGTGTCCCAGAACCAGCGCCAGAGGCAGGGCGTGTCGTCGCAGCCGTCGCCAGGCTCGCGGCCGCCGAGGTTCGCCCATTTGGAGCGCACGGTTCCGGACCCGTCACCGCCCGCGTCGGAAGGCTCGCCGTAGAAGATCTCCGGAGCCTGATCGCCGCGGCCGACGGCTCGCAGGAACGACAGGAACGAGTCGGCGTCGCGGGCCGAGGAGCGCTCTTGCTCCGCGCGGCATCGCCGTCCGACGCCGGCTCGCGACGCGACGCGACGAGGTCCTCCTCGAGCGAGAACGCCGGGCGCACGGCGAACCTCTGCCCCGAAGAGTCGGCCACCAGGCTGAACCGGGAGAGCCCGAGCTCCGTGAGCCGGTACTCGCCCGGCTGCCCCGGGCCGGAGGAGAGCATCAGCACGACCTCCTCGCCCACCGAGAAGACGGGAGCGCCGGGGATCGCCCAGGCCAGATCTCCCGCGCGGCCTCCCGGCACCCGCACCGTCAGCGTCTCTGCCGGAGAGCCCTTGAAGGTCTCGAGCCGCTGCAACGTGACGATCGTGAACGGAAGATCCTCCCCCCGGACGCGATCCACGCGGACGCTCGTCGCGAGGACGCTCGCGCGCACGATCACCGGGGCTTCGCGGGCGAGGTCCATATCCGACATCGGAAGGTACGTCGCCGCCGACAGGACGAGGCCCGGGAGCAGGCCGGCGACGGCCACAGGAATGACACGAAACGGGCAAACCGTAAATTTCATGTTCTGCTCCGAGCCTTCGAGGATACCCCTCCGACCCGGCCGCGGCCAAGGATCAGCGCAGTCCCTCGACGAGGTAGAGCTCGGAGAGCACCCGATTGCTGGAGTACACGTAGGAGATGCCGTCGGGCGTGACCCGGAGACGGCCAAAGCCGCCCTCGTGCGGGATCTCCTTCCAGAGCCTTCTCGCGCCGGTGCCGACATCAACGACGAAAACCTGCGCCGGGGCCGCCTCGCGTAGATAGACGTAGAGGCCGCGGCCATCGGCGGTCCACCGACAGAGCAGGTCCTGTGCCGAGAGACCCGGGACCGGAATCGGGTCGCCGCCCTCGAGGGAATAGAGGAGGTAGCGTCCCTTGCTTCGACCGACGACGACGCGGCCGTCCGGCGAAACGGGGTTGGAGAAAGGGGTCAGGCGGACGCCCTCCGCGCTGATGGGCCGCGGCGGGCCCTCCGGAATCTCCTGGACGTACAAGCCGCGAGAGACGGCCGGGAGTTTCGGCGGAGAAAACGATCTTCTTTCCGTCCGGACAAAACGCGCCCCATCCGAAGCCGCTGAACCCACCCTTCGTGAGGGCCTTCGTCTGACCCGGCCCGGTCGGCAAGAGCATCAGGTCGGGCGCCTTGCCGTCGCGGGTCTCGGTCCAGCTCAGCACGCTCTTCCCGTCGGGAGAGAGTGCGACTCCGACTCCGTCGCCGAGCCTTGCCGCCGGCCCGCCGTCGGTCGCCCGCAGGTAGATCACCGGGCTCGCCCCGCTCCCTTCGCCCGATTCCGTCAGCACGAGGGTCTTTCCGTCGGCCGAAAGGTCCGACGGCATGGATGCGTCGAGCCATGAGAGATCGCGCTCCTTCGACTCCCCGAGCACCACGGCCGGGACAGACCAGACCATCGTGTGGTGGGCCACGAGGACTCGGCCGTCAGGCGCGATGTCGTCGAGCTCGAGCTTCCCGGGTACGCGGGTCACGAGGCGACGCGTGCCCGGAGCGATCGACCGCCCACAGCCCCTCGGTCTGTCCAGCCTCCGCCGCAGTGAACCAGATCTCTCGACCGTCGGGTCTCCAGCAGGGCACGCCGGCGAAGTCCGACCAGCCGGTCGAGAGCGCTTCTTCGCCTTCCCGCCGACGTCGATCACGCTGACCGACGTAGATTCCTGCCTGACTCCCAGAAGGCGATCAGGTCCCCCTTCGGCGAGAACCGCGGGCACGAGATATCCTGCGTCTGCGCGTCGAGGATCACCTTTCCGATCGGGAACTCGAGACGGAGCTTTCCTTCGGCCCTGTGTACGACCGCGAGTTCTTTGCCGTCCGGCGCCCAGTCGGCGCTGGCGTAGGGAACGCCCTCGAGCACCTGGCGGGGCAGACCTCCCGTCATCGGGACCCTGGCCAGGGTTCCCCAGATTCCTTCCTCGCTGGTGAGGATGGCCAGCTCGCCCGAAGCCGAGATCGAGAGGATGTCGGCCATCGGAAACTCGAAGAGCCTCGAGGCCGGGCTTTCCGTCCGGGTTTGGTACAGGCGCATCCGACGCGGGTCGCCCGCCCAGATGGCGCCGTAGACGATCGTCTTCCCGTCGGGAGCGAATCGCGCGTTTCCGATCTGGCCCTGCCGAAACGTCAGGCGCTTGAAGGTCGGCGGCGTCGCTTTCGTGAGTCCTCGCACGAGAGCTGCGCCTGCGGCGAAACCCACGGCGAGCAGGGCGAGACCCGCGGCGATCGGCAGCAGGCGCCGCCGTGCCTTTGCGGGCGAGGCGAGCAGCGCCTCCGCGCCGCTCGACACCTCCGAGATGTGGTCGCGCACGCTCGCAAGATCCCGCGCCAGATCCCTCGTCGAGGCGTAGCGCTCCTCCCGATCCTTGGCGAGGCAGCGCTCCAGGATCCACCGCACCGGCGGCGGCAACTCCGGACGGACCCTGGCGACGGGTTCCGGCTCATCGCGGATGATCGCCGACATCGTCTCGGCCGCAGTCTTGCGCTGGAAGGCCTTCTTTCCGGTCACGAGCTCGTAGAGCATGGATCCCAGAGAAAACTGGTCCGAGCGGAAGTCGAGCGGCTCGCCACTGGCCTGCTCGGGCGACATGTAGCCGACCGTCCCCATGACCGTGCCGGGCCGGGTCTCCTGCGCCAGCGTCGGCATCGCCGAGACCCCTCCGGACGCCGGCTCGACGAGCTTGGCCAGGCCGAAGTCGAGGATCTTGACGAAACCGTCCTTCGAGACCATGACGTTCTCGGGCTTCAGGTCCCGGTGCACGATCCCGGCCCCGTGCGCCTTGGCGAGCCCCTCGGCAACCTGCGCGGCGATGTTCAGGATCCGCCGCACCGGCATCGCGCCCGGCGCCGAGAGCTCGCGCAGGGTCTTCCCGTCCACCAGCTCCATCGCGATGAAGGCCGTTTCCCCCTCGCTTCCGATCTCGTGGATCGTGACGATGTTGGGATGATTCAAAGCGGAAGCCGCCCGCGCCTCCTGCTCGAAGCGCGAGAGTCGACCCCGGTCCGCGGCCAGCGCTTCCGGAAGGACTTTCAGCGCCACTTCGCGGCCGAGCCGCGTATCGCGGGCCCGATAGACCTCCCCCATGCCCCCGGCCCCGAGGGCCGCCAGCACTTCGTACGCCCCGAGCCGGGCGCCGGCCGGGATGGTCATGGGTTCGTCGCCCCCGATTCTATGTGGGAAACTTCGCACCCCATGGAATCGCCCGCCGCCGCGCGGCCCAGGCTCTCGCCGGGCTTTCTCGGCATCATCGTCTTCAAGTGCGCAAAGGCGGCGGCGTTCCTCCTGCTCGGCGCGGTGGCCCTGCGCATCGCGCGGCTTCCGCACCACTCGGAGCCGATGGAGATCGCCCACTTCCTCGGCGTCAACTCGCGCAACATTCTCGTCCAGCACCTCTCGTTCGTGCTCGCCGCGTTGACGAGCCGGCAGGTGCAGGCCATCGGCGCCGCGTCCGTGCTGATCGGCCTCGTGTTCGCCGCGGAGGGCACCCTGCTCGCGGTCCGGGTGCCATGGGCCCCGTATTTCACGATCGTGCTGACGGCCCTCGGGATCCCGCCTGAAGCGATCGAGATCGCGCGGCGGCCCGCGAGCGCCCGGCGCTACGTGCTTCTGGCCGTCAACCTCGCGATCCTGGTGTACCTCTGGAAGAGGCGCAACGAGTTCAGGAGCCCGAGGGCGGGCTGACGTCCGGGAAGCGCTTGGCGAGCCAGGTCTCGACCTCTTCGGGGTGGTACCCGAAGGGGCCGGGCTTGCCCTTGAAAACGATCGTGCCCTTCTCGTCCACGATGTAGAAGCGCTCCGGCCAGCCGGCGTAGGCCGCGTTGGCCGGGTTCTCGATCGGGTCGACGACGAGAGGGATCTCGTAGTGGAAGCGCTTGACGAAGTCGTTGGCGATCCGGACCCGGTCCGCGAGCGTCGTCGGCTGCGGGTAGCAGACGCCTTCCTTCTCGTTGGAGTCCATCTGCCACTCGTCGAGGGGGTGCGCCTCCTTGATGTAGAGCGTCAGGAACTGTGCGCGGTCGCCGTACTTCTTCCGGATCGCGTGCACGCGCTCGACCGAGCGGCGGAAGGGAGGTCAGGTGAAGCTGCCGAAGATGAGGACCGTCGGCTTGCCGCCGAGCCGCTCGGAGAGCTTGACGGGCGTCTTCCCGTCGAGCGCGAGCAGCGCGACCTCCGGCGCCGGGTCGCCGACCCTGAGGCTTGCCCTCCTGCCTCTGGTCGTAACGCAGCATGCCGATCAGGTTGCGCGGCCCGCCGATCATGTAGGTCACGACGCCGACCGCGAGCGCGACGACGACGCCGAGACCGATCGACACTTTTTTCCAGAGCCGCATGGCGACCGAAAGTTTACCGCGCCCCAACCGGAAGGCGCGACTTCGGAACCTTGACGAGGACCGTGTAAAGCGGGTCCACCATCTCGGTCACCGGGGCCACGGAGTTCTGGGAGACGAACTGGTAGGCGTCGAGCAGGCCGAGGCCGGTCTTTTCCATCACCCACCGGACCATGTCCTTGAACGCGATGCGCGCGGCGTCCTCGAGGGGCCTCGCGGCCCCGAGAGACATCATCCAGTCGGCGTTCTCGATCCGCGGCCACGGCGTCTCACGGCGCTTGATGAGCTCGACCGTGAGCTCCACGTTCATGGCGCCCTCGACGGCCGTGCCGATGATCTCGCCGTCGCCCATCGCGTAGTGGCCGTCCCCAAAGGAGACGAGGCCTCCCGGCACCCGCACGCCCAGATAAACGGTGTTGCCCGCCCGCACCTCGGGGCAGTCCATGTTTCCGCCGAAGTCGTCGGGGACGATCGTCGAACGCGCCTCGCCGTTCGGAGGCGCCACGCCGAGACAGCCGAGAAACGGAGCCAGCGGCACTTCCCACGCGCGCTTTCCGTCGGTCGAGCGCGTGCGCGCGACCCCCCGGGCCTTGTCCACCTCGTAGAACCACACCGTCTCAGGAAGATCCGCCTGCAGCATCGCCGTGCGATCGGTGCCGTTCAGGGCCCCGAATCCCGGAAAGAGCGACGAGATGCCGTGGGCGCGCGCGGGTTCGAGCTTCTCGATGTGAATCGCGAGCGTGTCCCCGGGCTCGGCGCCGTCGACGTAGAAGGGGCCCGTCTGCGGGTTGTCGTGGCCGATGGGCGCGACCTTCGAGGGCAGCTGGTCGGGCCGCGTCACGGCCCCGTCGTAGCAGTCTTCGGTCCACGAAATGATGCGCGTTCCGGGTGCGATGTGGCGCGCGGGCGCCGCGCCGCCGAAGGTGTACACGAGTTCCTCGTGCTTGGGCACGTAGCGCAGGACGGGCTGGTCCGGCGCCGCGAGTGCCGCCGCGGCGCCGGAGAGAACGACCGCTCCGAGAACCGTTCGCATTCAAACCTCCTTGCGTCGCGGCCCATCATTCGGCGGGATTTCAGGGTCCCGTTCGGCGGTGCCGCGCGCCCACTAATCTAACCGCGGCGGCCGTGGCGCGCCGCCGTTCGCAACGGAATGTCATCGCGAACCGACCGGCGGTGACACCTCGCGTCGGGTGATCGGGATCACCGGAGGCAACTGCCTGTCCGGCCTACCCTTGCGCGGCTACCCGCGTGGCCCCTTCCTTGCGAAAAGACCCGGGATGGACGGGAGAGTTGTCGACGACAGGAGGCGAGCCATGACGAGGTTTCTCAGGCAAACGCTCTTCTTCGGGGTCGTGGCCCTGGCCGCCTCCATCACGGCGGCCGCGGCGACGATCCCGAGCCCGGTGCGCTTCAGGGACAGCCGGTCCTCCCTGGCAGCCAAACGGGCGGCGCTCGGCCAGGAATCGCTCGATCTGGATCCCGCCGCCGCTTCGGGGCTGGGCAAAGTCGTGGGCCAGGTCGAGATCGAGGGCTTTCCGATCGCCCTCGGCTCGACGGCGAAGCTTCTGCTGCACCGCTTCGAGGTGGTCTCTCCGGATGCCCACATCAGCGTCGAGACCCCGACCGGGCCCTGGGTGCTGCCGTTGCCATCCGTCACCCACTTTTGCGGAACGCTCGACGGCGAGCCCGATTCGCGCGTCTACCTCGGCGTGCAGAAGGATCGAATCGTCGCATACGTCGAGTCCAACGCCGGCACGGCCTTCGTCGGCCCCGACGAATTGGGAGGCGACCTCGTGCTCCGGATGAGCGACTCCCCTCTGAATGCGGAATATGGAGCGAACGGATTCCGCTGCGCCGAGGAGAATCTGCCCCCCACCGCGCCGAACCTGACCGAGACGGTCTCCGCCCGGACCGCGCTGGCCCCGGACACCGCCTCCAAGCAGGGGGCCGTTCGCGTGGATACGGACCAGGAACTGCTCGCGAAGTTTTCCGGCAACGTCTCTGCAATGGCCGCGTACGTCCTTTCGCTCTTCGGACAGGCCAACGTCGCCTACGCGCGTGACCTCTCGATGCACCTGACGGTCGTCGAGATCCACGCCTGGACCGTGGCCGATCCGTACGTAGGCCCGTCAACCGTCGATCAGTTGAACCAGCTCGGCGCGTGGTGGCAGGCCCACCGCCCGATCTCGAGCTTTCCGCGCTGGACCGTGCACCTGCTCTCGGGCGTCGGCCCTTCGGGCGGGGTCGCCTGGCTCAACGTCACCTGCGGCTCGAGCGGAGGCTACGGCTACGGAGTGACTCAGCTCTACGGTTCGTACTCCTCGGGAAATCCGTGGGACTACCACGCCATGGCGCACGAGATCGGACACAACGCGGGCTCTCCGCACACGCACTGCATGGGGCCCCCGACGTACCCGAACTGGACCGACCAATGCTACGGCTCGGAGAGTGGCTGCTACACCGGGACGGCTCAGAACCCCGGCGTCGGAAACGGGACCATCATGAGCTACTGCCACCTGCTCGGCTGGCAATACGCGACGCTCAAGTTCCATCCCCGCTGCATCAACGACAGGATGCTGCCTCTGATCAACGCCAACCTCGCCTGCATGACGGCCGGAGGCGCGTTTGCCGACGTGCCGCCGTCCAACCCGTTTTTCGACTACGTCGAGACTCTCGCGCGCACCGGTGTCACAACCGGCTGCGGCAACGGCAACTTTTGTCCGTACAGCCCGGTCACACGAGCCCAGATGGCCGCTTTCCTGCTCAGGGCCAAGCATGGCTCGAACTACGTGCCGCCCGGTTGCACCGGCATTTTTTCGGACGTCCCGTGCCCGAGCCCGTTTGGCGACTGGATCGAGCGGCTCTTCGTCGAGGGCATCACGACGGGTTGCGGCCCGGGCACCTACTGCCCCGGCGACCCCGTCACGCGGGAGCAGATGGCGGCCTTCCTGCTCAGGGCCAAGTACGGATCCGGTTACGCGCCGCTGGCCTGCTCGTCGAGCCCGAACCCCTTCGCCGACGTTCCGTGCCCGAGCGCGTGGGCCAACTGGATCCAGCGGCTCGCTGCGGAGGGGATCACGAGCGGGTGTGCCGTCGGCAAGTACTGCCCTCTCGACCCGGTCGTGCGGGTCCAGATGGCCGTATTCCTGACCAGGACCTTCGGCTTGATGACGACCCTCAACTGATTCCGAAGGACGGGAGCCGCCAGCCGCGCGACGAACGGTTCTCGGGCGCCGCGTTGTAGTCTAGCGGCCCAGGATGAGGGCCCTCGTTCTGGAGGACGACGAGCGGCTGCGGTCGCTCGTCGTGCGGACCCTCGGCCGCCGGGGGCTCGCCTGCGACGAGGTGTCTCGCATCGCCGAGGCCGAAGAGCTGCTGGATCTCCACGAGTACGACCTTCTGGTGCTCGACCGCAGGCTCCCCGACGGCGATGGCCTCGACGTCTGCCGCCGCGCCCGCACCCGCGGTTTTCGCCACTCGATCCTGATGCTGACGGCCATGGACCAGCCCGAGGACGAGATCGAGGGCCTCTCGGAGGGCGCCGACGACTACCTCGGCAAACCCTTCGACCTGGAGGTCCTCGCAGCGCGCGCCGGCGCGCTCCTGAGGCGCAACGAGACGCGGGCCCCCCGGGAGCTCGTCGCCGGCGACCTGAGGCTCGACCCGGGCCGCCGCTGTGCGCTGCGGGCGACGGAGCCCCTCCCGCTGACCTCGCGGGAGTTCACGATCCTCGAGCTCCTCATGCGTTCCCCGGGCGCGATCGTCTCGCGCGAAGAGATCCTGGAGCAGGCCTGGGGCGAGCGCGAAGAGCCCATGTCCAACACGATCGACGTGCTCGTCGGCCGGCTGCGGCGCAAGATCGACCGGCCGAAGCAGCCTTCGCGCATCGAAACCGTTCGCGGCATGGGTTACCGGCTGCGATGAGCTGGCTCTCTCCCGACCGCGCCCGGACGCGCATCGCGCTGGCCGGCGCGTTCGTCACGGCGCTGTTTCTCGGCGCCCTGGCACTCGGCGCGCGCACGCTCATCCGCAAGCTCGCCTTCGAGGAGATCGACGGCGAGCTCGACACGCTGACGATCGCGATCGGCTCGGACTACGAGCTCGTCGGCCTCCCGGAGGAGGAGCGGCAGGCCCTGAAGGCCGGCCTCGAGGCGAACATGTTCGAGTTTCGTCTGGCCAACCACTCGGCGATCCTCTTCAACGGCGACGTGCCCGTTGCGCTGACGGGCGACCTCCTGCGCTCGCACGAACGCGTCGCCATCGCGCCCTACGTCGGCAGACCGGAGATCCCCTACACGGCGATCGAGCCCTACAGCGGGCAAAACCGGACCTGCCGATTCCTCGTCACGCGTCTTCAGGGCAAGGCGAAGGGGGCGACCCTCGTCGTCTTTCGATGGATCGGACCCACGCTGCGCTCGCTCGCGCGCGTGGACAACGCCCTGGCCGGACTGGTCGTGCTCGGCTTTCTCGGGACCGCCGCCATCCTCGCCGTCGCCGTCCATCGCGCGATCCGGCCCGTCCTGGAGGTGACGCGGCTGGCCGAGGAGGCGGAGGCGACCGATCTGTCGCGGCGCGTCGCGGTGTCCTCCGGCGGCGAGGAGTTCCGGCGCCTGGCCGCGGTCATCAACTCTCTCTTCGAGCGCCTCGAGCGGGCCTTCCGGGCACAGCGGCGCCTCGTGGCCGACGCCGCCCACGAGCTCAAGACTCCGACGGCCGTGCTGGTTGGCGAAGCGCAGGACGCCCTCCGACCCGAAGCCTCGGACGAAGAACGACGTCGCTCGCTGCAGACGATCGCCGAGGCGTCGAAGGGACTCGCGCGCGAGGTGGACGGCCTGCTCCTGCTCGCCCGGGGCGACGCTGCGCCGCCCCGGCGCGTCGAGGAGGTCGATTTCTACGAGATCGCCGAGGAGGCAGTGGCCTCCGCGGCGGCGCTGGGGGCGCGGCGCGGGATCGTCTGCGCCCTTTCCCGCAGCGGGGACACGCGCCTGCGCGGCGAGCGAGCGGGCCTTCTGCGCCTCGTGTCCAACCTCGTCTCGAACGCCGTCCTCTACACGAACCCGGACAGCATGGTCGAGGTGCGGGTCGCCGGCGAGCACGGGGAGGTCTTCGTGGACGTCGCCGACCGCGGCCCGGGCGTGGCGAGGGAGGACCGGCGGCGTATCTTCGACCGTTTCGTCCGGCTCGACCCGGCACGCGAGCGCAATCCGCAAGGCTCGGGCCTGGGCCTGGCGATCGTCGAGCAGGTCGTCGCCGCGCACGGCGGACGGGTCGAGGTGCGCGAGCACGAGGGTGGCGGCGCCGTCTTTCGCGTCACGCTGCCGGGGCCGGGTCTCTAACGGGACGAGATGAGTCTCTAGCGCGTCGAGGTTGCCGGCGCCGTGGGTGTGGCGCTCGCGACCGCGGGCGGCTCGACTCGGATCGAGGTCGCGACCTTCTTGCCGTCGTGCACGAGGTAGCGCACGGATACGCGGTCTCCGGCCTTCAGGTCCTCGCCATTGACCCTGGTCGCCGCGGTGCGCGTGAGCGTCATCTCCTTGCCGGCGGAGGTCCGAACGACGAAGGTCTTCGCCGGCGCGTCGACCCGCGCGATCGTTCCCGAAACCGCGTACCCGTGGGTCTTCGTCTTCTCCGGGGAGGCGGCCCAGGCGTACGTGGACGGCGTTACGAGCACGAGCAGGAGCGTCAGCGCCCGTAGCTGTCTCATCCTGCGAGGCTAGCCCCGGCAACGTGAACGTAGCGTGAACGGGGGGCGCGACCGGTCGAGTCCGGGTCCTCCTCGCGACAGTCCTCGCGATGGCCGGCGCAATACCCGATGGCGATAGAGTTGCGGCCCATGAAAAAAGCGCACTTCGCCCTTGCGGCCGTCCTCTGCCTCGCCGCCCTCGCTCCCGCCCCCGACGCCCCGTACGACCTGCTCATCGCTGGCGGCCGCGTCGTGGACGGCACGAGCGCCCCCTGGTTCGTCGCCGACGTCGGTGTGCGCGACGGCCGGATCGTCGCCGTCGGCGCCCTGGCCGGCCACGCCGCCCGGCGCACGATCGACGCGACGGGGCTCACCGTGACGCCCGGCTTCATCGACCTGCTCGGGCAGTCCGAGTACAACGTGCTCGTCGACAAGCGCGCGGCCTCGAAGATCACGCAGGGCATCACGACCGAGGTCACGGGCGAGGGGTCCTCGATCGCCCCGTTGAACGACGCGATGCTCGCGGAGGGCAAGGACATCTACGAGCGCTACGGCTTCACACCCGACTTCACGACGCTCGACGGGTATTTCAAGACCTTCCAGCGCCGGGGCAGCGCCATCAACCTCGCCACCTTCGTCGGCGCGGGCGGCGTGCGCGACCTCGTCATCGGCAAGGCCGATCGCCGCGCGACCCCGGAAGAGCTAAAGCGCATGTGCGACGTCGTGGACCAGGCCATGCGCGAGGGCGCGGTCGGGGTCTCCTCGTCGCTCCAGTACGTGCCCGACATGTACAACTCGACCGACGAGCTCGTCGCCATGGCGAAGGTTGCCGCGCGGTACGGCGGCGCCTACTTCACCCACCAGCGCTCGGAGGCCAACGCCATCGACGCCTCGCTCGACGAGGTCTTCCGCATCGCCAGGGAGGCCGCGATCCGAACCCAGATCTGGCACCTGAAGACGGCCTACAAACGCAACTGGGGGCGAATGCCGGCGATTCTCGAGCGCCTGCGCGCGGCGCGCGCCGAGGGCCTGGACGTCTCGGCCAACCAGTATCCCTACACCGCGGGGTCCAACGGCCTCGACGCCTGCCTCCCGCCGTGGATTCGCGAGGGGGGGCGCGAGGCGCTCCTCAAGCGCCTGGCCGACCCGGCGCAGCGCGAGCGGGCGAAGAAAGAGATGCTCGAAGACTCCGATGCATGGAGCAATCAGTATCTCGGCGCTGGCGGCCCCGACCGCGTGCTCGTCGCCTCGGTCGTCAACACGAATCTCAAGAGGTACGAGGGCCGTTCGATCGCCGCGATCGCGGCCGACGAGAAGAAGGATCCGCGCGACGCCCTGATCGACATCGTCATCGCCGACCGCGCCAACGCGGCCTGCATCATCTTCATGATGGAGGAGAACGACGTTCGCCTCGCGCTCCAGAGCCCCCTGGTCGCGTTCTGCACGGACTCGGGCGCCGGCGCGACCGACGGCATCTTCTCGCAGGAAAAATCGCACCCTCGCGGCTGGGCTTCGACCGCGCGCATCCTCGGGCACTACGTCCGCGACGAGAAGGTCCTTCGCCTCGAGGAGGCCGTCCGCAAGATGACGTCGTTTCCGGCGGAGGCGGCGGGCCTGACCGATCGCGGCCTCGTCAAGGTCGGATTCGCCGCCGATCTCGTCCTGGTGGACATGGCGAAGGTCCAGGACCTCGCGACCTACGAGGAGCCCCGCCGCTACAGCGCGGGGTTCCCCTACGTCGCCGTCAACGGCGTGCTCGTCGTCGACGGCGGCAAGATCACCGGCGCCGCTCCCGGCAAGCCGCTCCGAGGGCCCGGCTACAAGCAGTAATCCTCGGACATCGAGAGGCAGCGGCACAGCGACTGTTCGCTCGCGGCGTGCGGAGTCTCCCGACCGAAGGGAGGGAGGAGGCGCGCGCCGCGGGAGCGAGCGCGCCGCGAGGGGGTCAGACGTCCGGTCGAGCCCGCATCCGGGCGAGCCGGACGCCGGTGCGCCCCAAGGGCGCAGACCCCCGAGCAAGCGCTCGCGACGGTTACTTCACCAGCAGGACCGGGCAGCGCGACAGGATACCGATCTTGTAGCTGATCGTGCCCCAGTTCTCCCCCGGGTGTCGCAGGGCGAGCCGGTGCGAGCCCATCACGATGAGGTCGACCTTCTTCTCCGCGGCAAATCGGAGGATCTCGTTGACCCGGTTGCCGTAGAGGACTTCCGCGCTGGCGGGAATGGCGCCCGCCGCGTCCAGCAGAGGTCTCATCTTCTGGCGGGCGTTGGACTCGAGCTTGCGGTAGAAAGGTGCCCAGGCCGCGCGGGTCGCCGCCGTCGACGCGCTCGATGACGTGCAGCAGGACGAGCGTCGCGCCGCGCCCCGACGCGATTCGGGCGGCCGTGCGGACGGCGCGGACGTTCTTCTTCGTGAAGTCGACGGGAACGAGGATTCGCCGGAACATCGCGCACCTCCCCGGATAAACCCTAGCGCCGGCGGTCGCGGCCGGCCTGATGAGGATGCATCAACCCGCCGAGTGTCACTCTCCCAGCAGCTTCAACTTTCTCTTCGGCCGGTCGAGGCCGAAGGACCGGACCGCATGTTTTTCGATGTGATCCATCGCCTCCTCGACCGAGTCGGTCAGCAGAAGAAGGTCGAGGTCCGTGTTCGAGATCGTCCCCGCCGCGACCATCTTGGCGAGAAAGCCCATCAGCGGCCGGTAGAACTCCGTGCTCATGAGCACGACCGGGAAGTTCTGGATCTTCGCCGTCTGGATGAGCGTGAGCGCTTCGAAGAGCTCGTCCATCGTCCCGAGCCCCCCCGGCATCACGACGAAGGCATAGGAATACTTGACGAGCATCACCTTGCGCACGAAGAAGTGCTTGAAGGTGACGGAGCGGTCGACGTACGGATTGAGCTTCTGCTCTTCCGGAAGGACGATGTTGCAGCCCACCGTCAAGCCGCCGGCGGCCTTCGCGCCGCGGCTGGCGGCCTCCATGACCCCGGGCCCCCCTCCGGTGATGACGGTGAAGCCGAGGCGAGCGAGGCCTGAGCCCAACTTCTCCGTCAGCGTGTAGTAGGGGTGGTCCTCTTTGAAGCGCGCCGAGCCGAACACCGTGACGCAGGGGCCGACGAAGTGCAGCGTCTGGAAGCCCCGGATGAGCTCGCGCATGATCCCGAGGACGGAGAGGAACTCCTTGACGCGCGAGCGCGGCCCCGACAGGAAGAGCCGCTCGGCGCCGTTCGACCGGCCCGGATGTTCCTCACCCTCCATGCGCACCGTCCTCCGACCGGCATTGTCTCAGACACCTCCGTCGCTCGCGCTTCGCTCGGGATCTGCGCCCTGTCGGGCGCACCGGCGTCCGGCTCGCCCGGATGCGGGCTCGACCGGACGCCTGACCCCTCGCTTCGCGCTCGCTCCCGCGGCGCGCGCCTCCTCCCTCGGTTACTTCGGGAGACTGCGCGCGCCGCGAGCATATTGGCCCCTGCCGCTGATTTTCGGATGTCAGTGGCTATTGGCGCGCCGCGCGACGAGTCTCCGCGAAGTAACCGAGCGGAGGAGCGTCGCGCGGCGGGAGCCGGAGCGAAATGAGGGATCAGGCCGGCGGTCGAGCGCCGTCCGCGAGCCGCCGGCCGGTGCGCGCGGCAGCGCGCAGATCCCTCATTTCGCGGAGGCGACGGTAATCCGGGCCTGCGCGAGCTCGAACCGGGTTCGGATGGCGTCGAGCGTGTCCGCTCCGGCGGTCTTCATCTCCTCCTCGGCCTTCGCGCGGTCGCGATCGGCCGAGGCCGCGTCGATCTCCCCCGCGCCTTCCGCCGAGTCGGCGAGCACCGAGACGCGGTCGCCCGAAACCTCGGCGAATCCCGCGGAGACCGCGTAGGCCGTGGAGCGGCCGCCGCTCCTGTAGGTGAGGACGCCGGTCCCGAGCAGCGTGATGAGAGGCGCGTGCCCGGGCAGGATGCCGAGGTAGCCCTGCGCACCGGGCAGCTCGACCTCGTCGGCCTGCGCCTCGACGACGCGCCGCTCCGGGGTCACGACGAGAAGCTGGAGCGCCATCCTCAAGCCGCCTTCGAGAGCTGGGCTGCCTTTTCGCGCGCTTCCTCGATCGTGCCGACCATGTAGAAGGCCTGCTCGGGCATGTCGTCGCACTTGCCGTCCACGATCTCGCGGAAGCCCTTGATCGTGTCGGCGATCTTGACGTAGCGGCCCTCCAGGCCCGTGAACTGCTGGGCGACGAAGAAGGGCTGCGACAGGAAGCGCTGCACCTTGCGGGCGCGGGCGACCGTCAGCTTGTCCTCCTCGGAGAGCTCGTCGATCCCGAGGATCGCGATGATGTCCTGGAGGTCCTTGTACTTCTGGAGCACCGCCTGCACGTCGCGGGCGCACTTGTAGTGCTCCTCGCCGACGACGCGCGGCGAGAGGATCGTCGAGGTCGAAGCCAGCGGATCCACGGCGGGGTAGATGCCCATTTCGGAGATCGCCCGTGACAGAACGGTCGTGGCGTCCAGGTGCGCGAACGCCGCCGCCGGGGCGGGGTCCGTCAGGTCGTCGGCCGGCACGTAGATCGCCTGGACCGACGTGATCGAGCCCTTCTTGGTCGAGGTGATGCGCTCCTGCAGTTCGCCCATCTCCGTCGCCAGGTTCGGCTGGTAGCCGACGGCCGACGGCATGCGGCCGAGCAGTGCCGACACCTCGGAACCGGCCTGCGTGAATCGGAAGATGTTGTCGATGAAGAGCAGGACGTCCTTGCCCTCGGTGTCGCGGAAGTACTCGGCGACCGTCAGGCCCGTCAGGCCCACGCGCAGGCGCGCGCCGGGCGGCTCCGTCATCTGCCCGTAGATCAGCGAGCACTTCGACTTCGACGGATCGCCCGGCGTGATGACGCCCGACTCCGTCATCTCGTGGTAGAGGTCGTTGCCCTCGCGGGTGCGCTCGCCCACGCCCGAGAAGACCGAGAAGCCGCCGTGGTGCATGGCGACGTTGTTGATCAGCTCCTGGATTATGACGGTCTTGCCGACGCCGGCGCCGCCGAAGAGGCCGGTCTTGCCGCCCTTGGTGTAGGGCTCGAGCAGGTCGATGACCTTGATCCCCGTTTCGAACATCTCGACCGAGGTCGCCTGCTCCTCGTAGGCGGGCGGCTCGCGGTGGATCGGCCAGCGCTCCTTGGCCTTGACGGGGCCGAGGCCGTCGACGGGCTCGCCGATGACGTTCAGGATCCGGCCGAGCGTTTCGCGGCCCACGGGCACCGAGATGGGGCCCCCGAGGTCCACGGCCTTCATGCCGCGCACCATGCCGTCGGTCGGCTTCATCGAGACGCAGCGGACCACGCTCTCGCCGAGCTGCTGGGCCACTTCCGCGATGACGTCGATCGGCTCGCCCGTCTCTTTCCCCTCGTCCTGGATCTGGACCGCGTTGTAGATCGCCGGGAGCTTCCCCGGGGGAAATTCGATGTCGAGGACCGGTCCGATGATCGCGACGACTTTGCCGCTCGTTGGTTCCGCCATGGTTTGCCCCTTTTCCTTATTCCAGCGCCGCAGCGCCCGACACGATTTCGATCAGTTCCTTGGTGATGCGCGCCTGCCGCGCGCGGTTGTACGTCAGCGTGAGCTTGTCGATCATCTCGCCCGCGTTCTTCGTGGCCGCGCCCATCGCCGTCATGCGCGCGCCCATCTCGGCCGCCGCCGACTCCGCGAGCGCCCGGTAGACCGTGAACTCGAGATAGCGCGGCAGAAGCGATTCCAGGATCGTCTTCGCGTCGGGCTCGAAGATGTACTCGAGCGCCCGGGCTCGCCGCACCCGGCGCCTCGGCCGCCGTCTCGGGCGACAGCGGCAGGAGCTTCGCGGTCTGGACCACCTGCGAGAGGACCGAGCGGAACTCGTTGACGACGACGTAGACCGCGTCGATCCGTTCGGCGAGGAACTCCTCGGAAAGCGAGGCCGCGATCTCCTTCGCGTTCTCGTACTTCAGGCTGGTGAAGATGCCCGCGTAGGTCTTCTCGGTGAACGGGTACTTGCGGCGCTTCCAGAAATCGACGGCCTTCTTGCCGACCGGGAGGATCCGGACGTCCGTCCACTCGGGATGCGACGCCAGCAGGTGCGTCGTCGCGCGGTTGATGTTCGTGTTGAAGGCGCCGCACAGCCCGCGGTCGCCCGCGACGACGACGACGACGACCCGCTTCTCCTCGCGGACCGCCAGCAGCGGATGCTTCAGTCTCGCCGGCGTGCGCGGTGACCGAGGCGAGGACGTTGCCGAGGAGCTTGGCGTACGGGCGCGCGCCGACGACGCGGTCCTGCGCGCGGCGCAGCTTCGCCGCCGCGACCATCTTCATGGCCTTGGTGATCTGCTGCGTGCTCTTGACCGAGCGCAGCCGGCGGCGGATGTCGATGAGGGAAGCCATGGGTCAGTCAGCGGCCAGGGGCCTAGGCCGCGACGGCGGCGGCGTTGTCCTTGACGTAACGGTCCTTGAACTCCTGGATCGCCTTGCCGAGGGCTTCCTCGGTCGCCTTCTCGAGCTTGCCCGTCGCGACGATCGCCGAGAGGATTTCCTTGTACCTGCTCTTCAGGTGCTCGTGCAGGCCCTTCTCGAAGTCGCGGACGGACTCGACCTTGATCGAATCCATGTATCCCTTGGTGCCCGCGTAGATCGAGGCGACCTGCAGCTCGACGTCCATGGGCGCAAACTGCGGCTGCTTCAGGAGCTCGACCATCCGCTGGCCGCGCGAGAGCTGCGCCTGCGAGGCCTTGTCGAGGTCCGAGCCGAACTGCGCGAAGGCGGCGAGGTTGCGGTACTGGGCCAGGTCGAGCCGCAGCGTCCCGGCCACCTGCTTCATGGCCTTGATCTGGGCGTTGCCGCCGACGCGCGGACACCGAGATGCCGACGTTGACCGCGGGCCGCACGCCCGAATAGAAGAGGTCGTTCTCGAGGTAGATCTGGCCGTCGGTGATCGAGATGACGTTGGTCGGGATGTACGCCGAGACGTCGCCCGCCTGCGTCTCGATGATCGGCAGCGAGGTCAGCGAGCCGCCGCCCTCCTTGTCGGAGAGCTTGGCAGCGCGCTCGAGCAGGCGCGAGTGCAGGTAGAAGACGTCGCCCGGGTACGCCTCGCGGCCGGGCGGCCGGCGCAGCAGGAGCGAGATCTCGCGGTAGGCCGCGGCGTGCTTGGAGAGGTCGTCGTAGATCGTGAGGGCGTGCTGCTTGTTGTAGAGGAACCACTCGCCCATCGCGCAGCCGGCGTAGGGCGCGATGTAGAGCAGCGGCGCCGGGTCCGAGGCGGTCGCCGAGACGATGATGGTGTGGCCCAGGGCGCCGTTCTCCTCGAGCGTCTTGGCGACCTGAGCGACCGTCGACTTCTTCTGGCCGATGACGACGTAGATGCAGACGATGCCCTTGCCCTTCTGGTTGATGATCGTGTCGAGGGCGATGGCGGTCTTGCCGGTCTGGCGGTCGCCGATGATCAGCTCGCGCTGCCCGCGGCCGATCGGGATCATGGCGTCGATCGCCTTCAGGCCCGTCTGCACCGGCTCCTTGACGCCCTGCCGGTCGATGACGCCCGGCGCGATGCGCTCGATCGGGTAGGACTCGGTCGACTTGATCGGTCCCTTGTCGTCGATGGGGCGCCCGAGGGCGTCCACGACGCGGCCGACGAGGCCCGGCCCCACCGGCACCTGGATGATGCGCCGCGTCCGGCGGACCTCCTGGCCTTCCTTGACTTCCGAGGACTCGCCGAGCAGCACGACGCCGACCTGGTCCTGCTCGAGGTTCAGGGCGAGGCCGAAGATGTCGTGGCCGAAGTCCACGAGCTCGCCCGCCATGACCTTGTCGAGGCCGTAGATGCGCGCGATGCCGTCGCCGACCGAGAGGACCGTGCCGACCTCGGCCACGTCGATCGCCTTCTCGTAGCCCGCGAGCTGCTGCTTCAGGATTGCCGTGATTTCGTCCGCTTTGATCTCCATCTCAGGCTCCCGTTCTTTCTTTGACTTGCGTCTGGAACTGCCGGATCGCGGCGGCCACCGATCCGTCGAACACGCGGGATTCCGCCCGGGCGATGAACCCGCCGAGCAGCGTCGGGTCGAGGTCGATCTGGGTCCGCACGGTCTTTCCCGTGCGCTGCGCGATGGCGTCCTCGATCGTCTTGCGCTGCCCATCGTCGAGCGGGGCGGGAACCGTGACCCGCACCCGAAGGATCCCCTGGCGCAGGTCGTTCAAGTCGCGCAGGGCCCGAAACACCTCGCCCGCCTCGAGAAGGCGGTGGTTATGCAGCATCACCTGGAGAAAGCGGGCCCCGTACTCGTCGAGCCCCGCCTTGGCCGCGAGGGCTGCGATCGTCTTGCTCTTCGCCTCGCGCGGAACGTTGGGCGCGAGCAGGAAGGCGCGCAGCTTCGGGTTGGCCTCGAAGGCCTTCGCCATGGTCTGGCCCGCCTCGAGGAATGCGCCGATGTCGTAGCCAGCCGGGGCAGCTTCGAGAAACGCGCGCGCGTACGGTCGCGTGAACGAGCTCATCGGGGGGCATCCCTCAGCCGTGAAACGCTGTCGGCAAGCAGGCGCTCTCGGTCGGCCGGCGTGATCTCGCGCGAGAGAATCTCAGTCGCCGCCCCCGCCGTCAGGTCCGCCGCCGCCCGGCGCAACTCGACGCGGGCAGCCGCGATGCGGCGCTCGATCTCCTCGGTCGCGTCCTTGCGGATCCGCTCGGCCTCCTCGTCGGCCCGCGCGGCGAGGGCCTGGCGCGCCTCTTCCCCGTCGGCTCGGCCCTGACTGCGGATCTCCTCGATGTCCTTCTCGATCTTCGCCGTGCGGGCCCGGATGTCAGAGGCGAGGCGGTCGACGGCGGCGCGATGCTTCTCGGCCTCCTGGCGGCGTTCCTCGATTTCGACCTGCCGCTTGCGAAAGGCCGCCGAGAGCGGCCTGGCGACGAAGTAGAGCAGGACCGCGATGAAGAGGACGAGATTCAGGAGTTGCCAGATCCAGAGCGGAAGACCGAGAAATTTCTCGATCTCGTGTCCCTCTTCGGACACGAGGAGCAGGGCCGGAAAGGCCGCGGGCATGCCGGGAAGGACGTTCACGCCGCGAGCTTTCGTCCGAGGATCTTTTCGGCGAGGTCGCGGGCGAGGCCGCGGGCTTTCTCGGGCAGCTCCCTGGCGGAGGCGCCCACCTGGGTCTCGATCTCCTTGGCGCCGCGGTCGACGGCAGCCTCTGCGGCCGCGTGGGCCTCGGCGAGCTTCTTGTCGAGAATCGGCGGCGCCCTCGGACCGGAGGGCCTCCCGCGTCTTCAACGCCTCGCGCCGCGCCGCGGAGAGCCTCTCCTCGCCCGCGGCCACGGCCTTGTCGAGCTCGGCGAGGCTCGCCGCGTACGCTCTCTCGGCCTCCCTCTCGGCCCGCTCGCGCGCCTCGAGAATCCCGGAAAGGGGAACGAAGAGGTATTTCTTCAGGATCCAGTAGCAGATCCCGAAGGCAAGAAACACATAGAGAGCGGTGACGTTGGGTAGTTCGATCATGGAGAACCTTCCCGAGAGACGAAACCGCGGATGAATAGCACAGGAGGGCGGGAAACGGAAATCGGAAACGGAGATCGCGACGGGCGAAGACCGCCTTGCGCGGTCGCCCGCTTCCCGATCTCCCGACTGACCGGTCGCCGACACCCGACGATATAACGCAGTTATCTTACGAGTCACTTACGAGCCGGCGCTGGCATCTCGACGAGCTTCGGTGCGCCATCCGAGCCCATGCTGCACGAGCCCTGGAAGAACGCGCCCTCTTCGATTCTCAGAACCGGTGTGTGGAGATCGGCGGTCACGCGCGCTCGCGGATGGATCTCGATGCGCTCGCTCGCGTGGGCCGTTCCCTTGAAGGCTCCGTTGATCGAAAGTCGCTCGACGCGAATCTCGGCCTCGACTTCCGCCGAGTCCCCGAGGATCAGCTCGCTGCCCGAGGGGATCTTCCCTTCGAACCTCCCGTCGATACGGAAGGTCTCCTCGAACGCGAGCTCGCCCTTGAAGTGGCTTCCCTTGTCGAGGAAACCGTTGAGCGTCGCTCCCTCGCCTCGTGGTTTCATCAGCCTCACCTCCTCCGCTTGAGCCATGGATCTACTTGCCCGCAAGACGCTCGTAAAGACCGATCAACTCTTCTTCCGATCCGAATCCGATTTCGATTCTCCCGCCGCGGCGCTTTCGAACGATGCGAACCTTCGTCTGGAGGCGCCGGGAAAGCTTCTCCTCGGCGTCTCGAGTGAACGGATCGCGGCGCCGCTCGGCCGTAACCTTGTCCCCGGCGGCAAGCCGCGCGACGCGCTTCTCGGTCTGGCGGACGGACAGCGCTCGCCGAACGATCTCCTCGGCGAGCTGCTCCTGGTCGTCGGTCGAGGCAAGTGCGACGAGCGCCCTCGCGTGGCCCGCCGAGAGCGCCCCGGAGCGGATTTTCTCGCGAACTGGAGCATGATAACTTCAATATTCTCAGTGTGTTAGCGACAGTCGCCCGGTCCTTCCCGACCCTCTCGGCGATCTTCTCCTGGGTGAGCTGGAATTCCTCTCGCAGCCGCGCGTAGGCCTCGGCCGCCTCGAGGACGTTCAGGTCCTCGCGCTGAAGGTTCTCGACGAGAGCGGCCTCGAGCAGGTCGCGGTCGGAGCTCTTTTCGCGCACCGTGATCGGCACGCGCTCGAGGCCCGCCATGGAGGCCGCCCGCCACCGTCGCTCCCCCGCCACGATCTCGAACTTCTCGCCGCGCGCCACGACGACGATCGGCTGAACGATGCCCTGCTCCCGGATGGACCTGGCGAGGTCCGCCAGAGCGGCCTCGGAAAAGTCCCGCCGCGGCTGAAAACGGGACGGCGTCAGCCGGCCGATCTCGACCTCCCGCGGATATGTTCCACGTGGAACGTCGTCCTTGCCCGGCAGGAGCGCCGAGAGCCCCCGGCCCAGGACGGGCTTGCGCGTGTTCATTTGGCCCTCCGTCTCTTCAGGAACTCACGCGCGAGCGCCAGATAGGCCTCGGCGCCCCTCGACTTTATGTCGTAGGCCAGGACCGGCTTTCCGAAGGAGGGCGCCTCTCCCAGGCGGACGTTTCTCGGAATGATCGTCTGGAAGACCCGATCCCCGAAGTGCTGCCGGATGTCGTCCACGACCTGCCGGGCGAGGTTGGTGCGCTCGTCGAACATCGTGAGGACGATGCCCTCCATGGACAGACAGGGGGTTGAACGCGTCGCGTACGCGCTCGATCGTCTCGAGAAGCTCCGTGAGCCCCTCGAGGGCGAAGTACTCGGTCTGGATGGGAACGAGGACCGAATCGGCCGCGGTCAGGGCATTGACCGTCAGGAGCGACAGGGACGGCGGGCAGTCGATGAGGACGAAGTCGTAGCTGCCGCGCACGGCTCCGAGCGCGAAGCGCAGCCTCGTCTCCCGGTCCGGGTGGTTGACGAGCTCGACCTCGGCTCCGACGAGGTCCCGTCCGGAGGGCACGACCCAGAGGTTCGGAAAGGCGGTTTCGCGGACCGTCGGGCCCGCCTCGCCCGAGAGGAGCGCCGCGTAGATGGTCCCGGTCTCCTCCCGCTTCGAGAAGCCGAGGCCCGAGGTCGCGTTGGCCTGGGGATCGAGGTCGATCAGCAGGACCTTCTGGTCGTAGGCCGCCATCGCCGCGGCCAGGTTGATGGCCGTCGTCGTCTTTCCGACCCCGCCCTTCTGGTTGGCAATGGCGATGATGCGAGCCATGGAGGACCGGGATTATGGACGGGAAACGGGAAGCGGGAAACGGAAATCGTGAGCGAGGCAGTGTTCCACGTGGAACACTCGTCCGTCAGTCTGGCTTGCGGAAGACCCCGATGACCCGCCTGGTCGAGCCCGGGACCGGGACTGTCCGAAGGAGCGCAAAGCCCGGCAGCTGCCGGGCGATCGCCTCCGCGCTCGGTCGTCCAGGCAAGGAGGACTCCGCCGGGCCCGAGAAAGGCCGCGCTCCCCGATCCAGTCGGCGAAAGCCTCCGACCGCCCGGGTCGTCGCGAATCCGAAGGTCTGCCCGCCGACTTCCTCGATTCGGGCCTCGAGGACCGTCACGTTCGAGAGGCCGAGATCGCGCGCGACATGGCGCAGAAAGGCTGCCCGTTTGCCGCGCGGCTCGACGAGCGTGACCGTCAGATCGGGCCGCGCAATGGCCAGCGGCAGTCCCGGGAACCCGGCTCCCGAGCCGACATCCACAACTCTTTCGCCATCAGGAATTAGGTCCGAGGCCAGGAGGGCCTCGAGGGCGTGGTCGACGAGCTCTTCGGCCGTCGAGGTTGCCCGTCAGATTGACGCGACGTCGCCAGCGGTCGAGCTCCGAGAGATACCGCGAAAGGGGCCTGGCTCGATCGAGGCAGCGCCCGAGCCCGAAGGCGGGCGCCCGGCGCTGCAGAATCTCTTCGAACCGCTCAGGCGGAAGGGGATCCGCCGGCCCGCGCGACATGGGCCGAGATTATCGCGACGGCCGCCGGCGTGACGCCCGGAATGCGCCCCGCCTCGCCGACAGTGCGCGGCCTTCTGCGAGAGCACTGCTCGACGACCTCCACGGAGAGACCGGGCAGGCCCGCATACCGAAACCCGTTCGGGAATCGGCCGCGACTCGAAGGGCTTCAGGCGCTCGAGTTTTTCGCGCTCGCGCAGGATGTAGCCCTCGTAGCGCACGCGGGTCTCCAGGATGCTGCGCTGCTCGCGGTCGAGACCGGCAAGGAGCGTCGGGATCGAGAAGTTCGAGGCGATCTAGCAGTTAAGTCATTTCGTTGCAATAGTTTAAATGCTGTCACGGGCGCCTCGAGTTCGAAGCCGAGTCTCTCGCGAAAGAGGTCGCGCGTGGGCAGGCTCGGAGTGAAGGTCCTCTCTCGCAGGGCCTCTTCGGCTCTACGCAGCTTCTCCTCGCCGCGCATCGCCGTCGAGTACTCCTCATCCGAGATGAGCCCGAGCCGCCGGCCGTGGGGAAGGAGCCGGGGCAGCACCGTGTCGACGCCCAGCAGCAGCCGGTACTCCGCGCGCGACGTGAAGAGGCGGTACGGTTCCTCGAGACCCTTCTTCGTGAGGTCGTCGACGAGCACGGCCGCGTACGCCTCGGAGCGATCGAGCACGAACGGCGCCTGCCCCCGGACCGAGAGCGCGGCGTTGACGCCCGCGAGGATTCCCTGCGC
Organism: uncultured Acidobacteriota bacterium; assembly: GCA_963724465.1. Lineage (GTDB taxonomy): Bacteria > Acidobacteriota > Thermoanaerobaculia > UBA5066 > Gp7-AA6 > DAHUXD01. Next base: position 34,706 of record CAVRUT010000016.1, read on the forward strand.
CGCCGCCTCCTCGTACCCCGACGTGCCGTTGATCTGCCCCGCCAGAAAGAGGCCGGGAACCTCGAGGGCCTCGAGCGTGAGAGCGAGCTGGTCGGGAAAGACGAAGTCGTACTCGACGGCGTAACCGGGCCGAAGCATCCGCGCGCGCGCGAGCGCCGGGATCTCCGCGAGGATCGCCCGCTGCACGTCCTCGGGCAGCGACGTCGAGAGGCCGTTGACGTAGATCTCGTCGGAATCCCAGCCGTCGGGCTCGAGAAAGATCGTGTGGCGCTCCTTGTCGGCGAAGCGCACGACCTTGTCCTCGACGGACGGGCAGTAGCGCGGGCCGATGCCGTGGATCTGTCCCGAGTACATCGGGCTTCGATGGAGGTTCTCGCGGATGAGCGCGTGGACCCTGGCGTTGGTCCCGGTCAGCCAGCACAGCGCCTGGCGCTCGGGCAGGCCCCTGGTCCGGAAGGAGAAGGGGACCGGCGGATCGTCGCCCTCCTGCGCAACGCAGGCCGCGTAGTCGATCGTGTCGCGATGGAGGCGCGGCGGTGTGCCCGTCTTGAAGCGGCCGAGCCTCAATCCCGTCCGAGCGAGCGCGGCCGAGAGCCCCCGGGCGGCGGCTTCTCCGACGCGGCCCCCCTCGGTCTTGCGTTCGCCCGTGTGCATGAGGCCGTTCAGGAACGTGCCCGCCGTGACGACGACGGCGCGCGCGACGATGCGCTCCCCCGAGGCGGTCACCGCGCCCGCGACGCGTCCGCCCTCTTCGACGAGGGTTTCGGCCATGCCTTCGAGGATCGTGAGCCCCTCGGTGCGCAGGAGGCGTTCGCGCGCGAGACGCGCGTAGAGGGCGCGGTCGCACTGCGCGCGCGGGCCCCAGACCGCCGGGCCGCGGGAGCGGTTCAGGATGCGGAACTGGATCCCGGCCGCGTCGGCCAGCTCGCCCATGAGGCCGCCCAGGGCGTCGATCTCGCGCACGAGCTGTCCCTTGGCGAGGCCGCCGATGGCGGGGTTGCAGGACATGCGCCCGATCGCGGGCACGGCTCCCGTCAGGAGGGCCGTGCGCCGGCCCATGCGCGCCGCGGCGTGGGCGGCCTCGATTCCTGCGTGGCCTCCGCCGATGACGAGGACGTCGAAGGTCATGGCGCCCCTCATTTTCCGACACAGAATGTCGCGAACAGCCGAGCGAGAACGTCTTCGGGGGTCGTCTCTCCGACGAGGTCGGCGAGCGCGTCGAGCGCGGCGTGGCAGTGGGCGGCGGCGTACTCGGGAGAGACCCCGTCCGACAGCGCCGCGAGCGTCTGCGCGACCGCCGCCCGCGCGCGCCCGACGAGGTCGGCCTGGCGAAGGGTTCCGAGCATCTCGGAGGTCGCGTCGGTCGCGACCCCCGCGGCAATGGCGCCACCGAGTCGCTCGCGAAGAAACCCTCCCGCCTCCGGCGAGAGGCCGCAAACGAGCGCCGCGCCGATCGGAAGGCCCGCAGAGCGGCCCGCGACGCGGTCGGACTTGTTCGCGACCAGGATCCGCGGCCGATCTCCCGCCAGGGCGAGAGCCTGCTCGTCCTCGGCGGAAAACCCCGCGGAGGCGTCGAAGACGTACAGCACGGCGTCCGCCCTCTCGCCTTCGGCGCGCGCTCGCTCGACGCCGATCGCTTCGACGACGTCGCGCGTCTCCCGCAGGCCGGCCGTGTCCACGAGGGTCACCGGCACGCCGCCGAGATCGAGTGTGGCTTCGAGCGCGTCGCGTGTCGTCCCCGGAACCTCCGTCACGATCGCGCGGTCGCGGCCGACGAGGGCGTTGAAGAGGGTGGACTTGCCGGCGTTCGGCCTTCCGAGAATCGCCACACGGCAGCCGTGCGCGAGCAATCTGCCGGTTTTCGCGGTCGCCGCGAGGCGCTCGAGCTCCGAGAGCGCCCCCTCGAGGCGGCGCCGCGACGGCGGGATCGACGCTCTCGCCGACGTCCTCCGAAAAGTCGATCGACGCCGCAAGGCCGGCCGACGCGGCGAGCAGGTCCTCCCGGACGCGCTCGACGCGCTCGGTCAGGGCACCGGCGACCCCCCGGGCAGAGGCGCGCGCGGCCGCGGGCGTTCTCGCCTCGATGAGGTCCCGCACCGCCTCGGCCCGCACGAGATCGATCTTTCCAGAGCGAAAAGCCCGCTCGGTGAACTCGCCCGGCCGCGCCGCACGCGCTCCGGCCTCGACCGCCGCCGCGAGCAGGCGCTCGACGGCTACGGGGCTGCCGTGCATCGAGATCTCGGCCACGTCCTCTCCCGTCGGCGAGGAAGCCGCCGGCAGGAACGTCACGACGGCCTCGTCGATCGGCTCCGCCTCGCCGTCGCGCAGGGTCGCGAGGAGGGGTCGCCGCGGGGGCAGCGGCTCGGGCAGCTGCGGCGCCAGGGCCGCGAGGATCCTTCCGGACTCGGGACCCGAGAGCCGCACGACGGCCAGGGCCGAGCGGCCGGCCGGTGTGGCGAGCGCCGCGATCGTGTCGAGAAAGGCGTCGCAGGAGCGCACTAGCGCCCCTTGAACCGGACCTCCACGCGTTTCAGGAACCCCTCTCCCTCGCTCTCCGTCTCGAGCTCGGGGTCCTCCGCAAGCGCCAGGTGCACGAGGCGCCGTTCCCACGGAGCGAGCGGCGGCAACAGCTGCGGCCGCCTCGTACGGCGCACCTCCTCGGCGGAGGTCTGGGCGAGCTCCTCGAGGGCCTCCTTGCGGTGGGCGCGGAAGCCTTCCGCGTCCAGCCTCGGGTGGACCGGGCGGCCGACGCGCTTGGACGCGATCCGTCCGACGAGAACCTCGAGGCCCGTCAGGCCCTCGCCCTTGTTGGCGAGCAGGGGCTCGACGTCGTCGCCGAAGAGCTCGAACAGCATCTCGTCCCCGTTGACCTCGCGGCGCCGCGTCTCGACGAGCAGACCCGCGGCCGAGAGAAGCTCCGTCAGCGTCGCCTCGACGGCGGCCACGGCGTCGACCTCGGTTGCCTCGGGTGCGGCCGCCGTCGGAGCCGCCGGAGAGGGGGCTGCGGCCTCGATCTCCGGCTCGGACTTCCCCGCCTCCCGCCTGCCGTCTCCCGCCTCCCGGCTCCTGACCACCTCGATCTCGACGACGCGCCCTCCCCAGAAGGCCTTCTCGTCGCGGATCACCGTGTACCGCAGCTCCGCCGCCGGCCGGCCGAGCGCCTTGGCGGCGCCCTCGATCGCTTCCTCTTCCGTCTTCGCTTCGTATCGCATCGGCTTTTCCTCGACCTCAGGCCCTCGCCTGCTTGAGCGCCTTGGCGCTCTTGCCGGGCGGCGCCGTGTCGTCCTCCTTCACGATCCGGTTCATCACGAGCTGCTGCACGATCGTCAGCAGGTTCGAAAACAGCCAGTAGAGCACCAGCCCCGAGGGCATGTCCTTCAGGAAGAAGCCCCAGAGGACCGGCATGAACATGAAGACCTTCTTCTGCGCCGGATCCATCGTCGACGGCGTCATCGCCTGCTGCGCGTACATCGAGACGATCATCAGGATGACGAGCACGTAGGTCGAGTCGATGGCCGAGAGATCCTTGATCCACAGGAAGAACGGCGCGTGGCGCAGCTCGATCGAGCGCGACAGGACGTTGTAGAAGGCGACCAGGATCGGCAGCTGCAGGAGGATCGGAAGGCAGCCGCTCATCGGGTTGTAGCCCTCCGCCTGGTAGAGCGCCATCAGCTCCGTGTTCATCTTCTGGCGCTGCTGCGCGTCGGACTTCGACTTCTTGTACTTGTCCCGGATCGCGTTCATCTTCGGCGCGAGCTTCTGCATCTTCTTCATCGAGACGTAGCTCTTGGCCGTCAGCGGGAAGAGCAGGAGGCGGATGAGAAACGTCACGACGAGGATCGCCAGGCCCCAGTTGCCCACGAACGCGTTGGTCTTCTTCAGCAGCCACAGGAGCGGCCGCGCGAGGATTCCGTACCAGCCGAAATCGACCGTGTGCTCGAGCCCCAGGCCGTAGCTCTCGAGAATCGAGACGTCCTTGGGGCCGAAGTAGGCCGACCCCTCGAAGGCGCCGCGGGCGGAGACGCCCGTCGCGATCTCGAGCGAGGGCTTGCCCTCGGGCCGGGGCAGGGCGAAGGTGAGGACGCGCGCCGTCGAGGCCGAGCGCGGCACCAGGGCCTCCAGGAAGTAGTTGTCCTCGATCCCGGCGAACGAGCGGGCAGGCACCGTCCAGGCGTCCTTGTCGGTGGCCTTCTCGGCGCGCACGAGCTTCAGGCCGTCGGCGGTCGGCGACGACCGCCGAGGCCGGCATCACGTACCGGGAGCCGAGCTCGGCATCGGTCGGGTTGCGCAGGCCGGGTCCGACGAGAACGCTGTAGGCCGGCCCCGTGACGGAGATCCGGACGTCGAAGAGATAGCCCTTCCCGATGCGGATCTCCTTGACGACCGCGATCGACGAGTCCGCGTAGCGAAAGCGCACGAGCTCGTCCGAATCGCGTTCGACCAGGAAGAGGGCGTCGGTGATCTTCTTCGTCGTGGCCGTGTCGGCGCCGAAATCGAGGCCGAGCGGCCTCGGGAAATCCGGAGGCAGCGCCCTCAGCAGCTCGAGCGGCCGCTGTTGCTCGTCGAGGTGCCCCGTCAGGACGAAGGACGTCAGGGCCGCTCCCCTGTTGGAAAACGTCGCCTTGAAGACGCCGTTCGACAGGGTCGTGAGCGTCTCGGCCTCGGCGCTCGCCGGGGCCGGAAGCGACCCGGTCGCCGCGGCGGGGGCCGCGACCGCGGGGGCGGCCTGCGGTGCGCTCGCCGGCGATTCGACGGCTGCCGCGGGTGTCGGCGCCGCGGCTGCGGAGGGCCGCTTCGCGGGCCTGGGCCCGGCCCACTCCCAGAGGAGCAGGACCGCCAGGGAGAGCACCGCGGCGACGAGAAGCCTTTTTTCCATCTAGGGCACCGGATCCAGGCCGCCCCGGTGGAACGGGTGGCAGCGCAGCAGACGCCGGACGGCCAGGCCCGCGCCGCGCAGGAGGCCGTACCGGACGATCGCCTCGCGCGCGTACACCGAGCAGGTCGGCTCGAAGCGGCACGCCCGCGGCAGGAGGGGCGAGAGAAATCGCTTGTAGAGATCGAGCAGCGCGACGGCCACGCGCGCGCTCGCCGGTCATGGCCGCCGCAGCCGCGCGAGCCCCTGTTGCACGACCGACGCGTAGTCCGCCGCGAGATCCTGAAACGGCGCGGCCGCGGCCGAGGGCCGGGCATTGACGACGACCGAGACGGTCGCCTGGCCGAAAAGGCTTCGCGTGCGTCGGAAGATTTCCCGCAGCCGCCGCCTCACGCGATTTCGCAAGACCGCGGAGCCCACGCGGCGCGGCACCGAGATTCCCAGGCGCGTGCGCGGCGACGGGCCGCCGGCCGCCAGCAAGAAGACCTGGATGTGTCGGCCGGAGGCGCGCACCCCGGAGGCGTAGCACTCTTCGAATTCCCTGCGTTTGCGGAGGCGGTCGTCCCGGGAAAAACCCCCGGAACGGCCCGGCCCGAAGTTCACACCGTGAGTCTTTTGCGCCCCTTGCGGCGGCGGGCCGAAAGGACCGCGCGACCGGACCGCGTCCGCATGCGAACCAGAAAACCGTGCGTGCGCTTGCGGCGCCGGTTGTTGGGCTGATAGGTGCGCTTCATAAAAGAGGGGGAATCCTAGGTTCGCGGGGGTGGGAAGTCAAGGAGAAGGTGCCGGCTGTCATCTCTCCAGCCCTCAGCCGGCAGCGGGCATCAATACGAAGCCGGCCCAAAGCCGATGGCTGAAACGCGGTGGCTCGCATATACTCCCGGCCCCCGGATTCACCGGAGCTTCCACAGCTGTGGAAATCCTGTGGAAATCGGGCTCTTCGCAATGACCGAGATCTGGACATCCATCCTCAAGCAGCTCGAGGGAAAGCTCGATCCCAAAGAGCTGAAGACCTGGTTCGGCCCGACCCGGCAGGTCGGTTTCGACCCGACCGCCGGCGCCGGGGTCCTGACGGTCTCGGTTCCGTCGCGCGTCTTCGCGGACTGGATCGAGTCCAGGCACGGCGAACTGATCGCCCGCGAGGCCGCCGGAGCAGGGTTCCCGGAGCTGACGATCCGCTTCGAGACGGGAGGGCCCGAGGGCGTGCGGGCAGCGGGGCCGGCGACCTCGCCGCAAGCCGGACCCGGCCGGGCGAGCGCGAGCAACCCCCGTTTTACCTTCGAGAATTTCGTCGTCGGCTCGTCCAACCAGTTTGCCCACGCGGCCGCCCGGGCCGTGGCCGAATCGCCCTCGCGGTCCTACAATCCGCTCTTTCTCTACGGCGGCGTGGGACTAGGGAAGACCCACCTGATGCACGCGATCGCGCAGGAGATCCTCCGGCGCAACCCCGATGCGCATGTCCTCGTATCTGTCAGCGGAGCGGTTCCTGAACGACCTCATCAACGCTCTGCGCTTCGAGCGGATGCAAGAGTTCAAGCGCCGCTACCGCGAGCTCGACGTGCTCCTGATGGACGACGTCCAGTTCATCGCCGGCAAGGACTCGACCCAGGAGGAGTTCTTCCACACGTTCAACGCCCTCCACGACGCGCAGAAGCAGATCGTGGTCACTTCGGACGCCCTGCCCAAGGAAATCCCGACCCTCGAGGAACGGTTACGGTCCCGCTTCGAGTGGGGTCTGATCGCCGACATCCAGCCTCCGGACCTCGAGATGAAAGTGGCGATCATCCGCAAGAAGGCGGCCGCCGAGAAGGCCAACGTTCCCAATGATGTCGCCATGTTCATCGCCGGAACCGTCAAGTCGAACGTCCGGGAGCTCGAAGGCCGGCTGAACCGAGTGATCGCGTTTTCGTCCCTGACGGGAAAGCCCCTGACCGTCGAGCTCGCACGGGAGACCCTGCGGGATATCGTCGGAAATGAGGAACATCGGGCCGTTCCCTCGGAGATCCTGAAGGCGGTCGCCTCCCATTACGGCCTGCGGGTGTCCGACATGAAGGCGAAATCCAACGCCAAACCCGTGGCTTTTCCGCGCCAGGTCGCCATGTACCTCTGCCGCAAGCTCACCGAGTTGTCCTACCCCGAGATTGGCCGCCTCTTCAACGACAAGCACCATTCGACCGTCATGCATTCGGTCGAGAAGATCGAGCGCATGCTCGAGGACGACGTCGATTTCCGCAGGGTCGTCGACGGCTTTCTTCAACCCTACCGGTAGGACGAGCCTCACAGCCCGACTTTTCCACGAGGCCGTTTTCCGCATCGCGAGGGCGCATCTCGGTGGAGTGCTCCTATGCGGAGAAGACCCGCGGCGATCCACAGAGGCGACAGTTGTTTTGACCCCATTTTTATTAGCTTTTCTTGATGTTCGAAAATTTTGATCGCCCCTACGAATACCGCTAAGTGTGATAGACTTTTTCTCCTGTTCGGAGGTTCTTAACTCCCATGGAATTGACCGTCAAACGGGGCGACTTCTTGAATGAACTTACGCTCATGCAGGGGGTCGTCGAGAGGAAAAACACGATTCCCATCCTCTCCAACATCCTGCTTCGCGCTTCCGACGGACACCTGAGCTTCACGTCGACGGACCTGGACCTGACCTTGCTCTCGCAGGCCGAGGCCAGAGTCTCCCGGCCGGGCAGCGTGACCGTTCCTGCGCGAAAGCTGTTCGACCTCATTCGCAACCTTCCGGAAGCGGACGTGGCCCTGAAGCTCATGGAGAACCACTATCTGGGCGTGACCTGCCAGAGGTCGAGCTTCCGGCTCGTGGCGCAGCCGTCGGAGGATTTTCCGACGGTTCCGAAGGTCGAGGCGAAGAAGGGTGTTTCTTTTCCGCTGGATTTATGGAAACGATTGACCCGTAAGGTTTTATATGCAGTGTCGGCGGAGGAAACCAGGTTCCAGCTCATGGGGGCCCTCCTCAAAGACAAGGGTAAGGAATTCGAGCTCGTGGCGACCGACGGGCATCGGCTGGCCTTGATCGATTTTCCGAAGGAGGATCCAAAGGCTGCGCTACCCAACGTCCTGATTCCCAAGAAGGCCCTGGCCGAGATCCTGAAGATGGACGGGGGGACGGACGCGCGGATCGAGATCCGCCACTCCGAGAACCACCTCCTTTTCACGGTTGGCAATCGCCAGTTGATCGCGCGGCTGCTCGACGTGAACTTCCCCGACTACGAAAAGATCCTCTCAAAGTCGAACGATCGCGTGGCAACCGTCCCGACCTCGATCTGTCAGGCGGCCATCCGACGGGTCGCGCTGTTCTCCTCGGAGCGCTCGCGCGGCGTCAAGCTCTCCTTCGAGAAGGGACTCCTGACGATCGCTTCGGCGAGTCAGGAGCTCGGCGAAGGCTCCGAGACCCTCGACGTCGTCTTCGAGGGCGAGCCGCTTTCGATCGGCCTGAATGCCCAGTACCTCCTCGAGTTCTTCGAGGAGGCCGAATCCCAGAATGTGCGCCTCGAGTTGAAGGACGAAAACACGCAGTGCCTGTGTCAGCCGGAGGGCGGCATCGAGGGCGCTTCGCGCTACATGTACGTCGTCATGCCGATGCGCCTCTGAACCCGCGAAGGAACCGATTGCAGCTTTTCGAAATCGCCAGCCACGGCTTCCGCAATCTCTCCCCCGACCCGGTCTCCTTCGGCGCCGGAGTCACGCTCGTCTTGGGAGAGAACGCCCAGGGCAAGACGAACCTCCTCGAGGCCGTCGCGCTCCTGTGCGGGCAGCGTTCCTTCCGGGGCGCGGCGCCCGCCGAGATGGCGCGCGACTCGGAGCGCTTCGCCGTCGAGGGCTCCGTCTCGGGGCGCCGGGGAGAGGAACAGATCCGAGTGACATGGTCGCTCGAAGGGGGCCGCGCCTTCACGCTTTCGGGCAAAGCGTCGGGATTCCGGGAGATCTCGGAGGTCGCCCCGGCCGTTTTTCTGGCGCCGGAGCATCGGGAGCTCGTGGCCGGTCCCCCGTCCGTCCGCCGCCGCTTCCTCGACCGGCTCGTCGTGGGCCTCAAGCCTGCCGCCGGCGACGACCTCGTGCGTTATGCCGCCGCGTTGCGCGAGCGCAACGCGCTTCTGGCTCGCTGGAAGGCGACGAGGGCGGCGGGCTCGGACGACGAGCTCGGGGCGTGGACCGAAGAGCTCGCCGTGGCGGGGGCGGCCGTGCGACGGCACCGGCGCGCGGCGCTCGCGGCCTGGGAGCCCGAGTTCCGCGAGCTCGCCGGGCGGGCGGGCGGCGACTACGCCGAGATCCGGGTTTCCTACGCGGGCGGCGCGGACTTCCCCGACGAGATCCGCGCGGCCTGCCAGAAGCTTTCGACGCTCGAGAGGCGCCGCGGACATTCGCTCGCGGGGCCGCACCGCGACGACCTGTCCTGGACCCGGCGCGGGCGGGCGCTCTGTGCGGAGGCTTCGTCCGGGGAGATCGCCCGGACGGTGGCGCTGGCTCGCCTGGCGGAGTGGAGATCCGTCGCGGCCGCCGCGGGCGAGCCGCCGCTGTTCGGCGTGGACGATTTCGACGCCGGCCTCTCGGAGGCGTCGGCCGAGGAGTTCTTCGAGGCCCTACCGCGCGACGCGGCGGTGCTGCTGACGACGGCCGCGCCCCCGGCGCGGTGGGCGCGTCGTGCAGCCTCCGTCGTGGAAGTGCGCAACGGGGTCGTTTCGGCGCCGCGGGTCCTGCGCGCCGCTCCGAGGTTGACGGGAGTTCGATGAGCACCGCCTACACGACCGACTCGATCAAGCTCCTGAAGGGCCTGGAGGCCGTGCGCAAGCGCCCCGGCATGTACATCGGGGACACGGACGACCTGTCGGGCCTGCATCACATGGTCTTCGAGCTCGTGGACAACTCGATCGACGAGGCGCAGGTCGGCCACGCCGACTTCTGCGGCGTCACGATCCACGCCGACAACTCCGTCACGGTCGAGGACAACGGGCGGGGCATCCCGGTCGGCATGCACAAGGAGCACAAACGCGAGACGCTCGAGATCATCATGACGGACCTGCACTCGGGCGGGAAGTTCGACGACAACTCCTACAAGGTTTCGGGGGGGCTCCACGGCGTGGGTGTCTCGGTCGTCAACGCGCTCTCCAGGCGTCTCGAGGTCGAGGTGCTGCGCGATGGCAAGGTCTGGCAGCAGGCCTACGAGAAGGGCCGGCCGGTCGCGCCGATCAAGGCCGTCGGGACCTCCAAGAAGACGGGCACGAAAGTCACGTTCTGGCCGGACCCGGAGATCTTCTCGGTGCTGGAGTTCCACTTCGACAGCCTCTCCCAGCGGCTGCGCGAGCTGTCGTTCCTGAACCCCGGCGTCAAGATCTCGATCCACGACGAGCGAACCGACAAGAAGCACGACTTCGCCTACGAGGGCGGGATCCGGTCCTTCGTCGAGCACCTGAACAAGGCGAAGCAGCCGATCCACGACAAGGTCATCTTCTTCCAGGAGGTCAAGAAGGGGACCGGAGACCCCAAGCGCGACGCGGACAAGGAGCGGGTCGAGGTCGCGCTCCAGTGGAACGAGGGCTACGCCGAGACGCTCTTCGCCTTCACCAACACGATCAACAACCGCGACGGAGGCACGCACGTCGAGGGCTTCAAGACGGCCTTGACGCGCGCGATCCAGAAGTACGCCGAGCAGAACGGGCTGACGAAGGGCCTCAAGGAGACGACGCTTTCGGGCGACGACTGCCGCGAGGGGCTGACCGCCGTCATCTCGGTCAAGGTCCGCGACCCCAAGTTCTCCTCCCAGACCAAGGACAAGCTCGTCTCCTCCGAGGTCAAGACCTGGGTGCAGCAGGTCGTCTACGACAAGCTCGGCTCCTTTCTCGAAGAGAACCCGCGCGTCGGCAAGCGGATCGTCGAGAAAATCGTCGAGTCGGCGCGGGCCCGCGAGGCCGCCCGCAAGGCTCGCGAGCTCGTCCGGCGAAAGGGCGCCCTGGACTCGGGAGCCCTGCCCGGCAAGCTCGCCGACTGCCAGGAGAAGGACCCGGCGTTCTCGGAGATCTTCATCGTCGAGGGCGATTCGGCGGGCGGCTCCGCCAAGATGGGCCGCGACCGGCGCTCCCAGGCGATCCTGCCCCTGCGCGGCAAGATCCTGAACGTCGAGAAGGCGCGCCTCGACAAGATGCTCGCCTCCGCCGAGATCCGCACGCTGATCACGGCACTGGGCGCCGGGATCTCCACCGACTTCGACGCCGAAAAGATCCGGTACCACAAGATCGTGATCATGACCGACGCCGACGTGGACGGCTCTCACATCCGGACGCTGCTCCTGACCTTCTTCTTCCGCCACATGGCCGCGATCATCGAGAAGGGCTTTCTCTACATCGCGCAGCCGCCGCTCTACAAGGTGGCCGAGGGCAAGAAGGAGACGTACCTAAAGGACGAGAAGGAGATGTCGAAGTTCCTGCTCGGCCGGCTCGGCGAGGACCGCTCGCTCACCTCGGAGATGTCGGGGACCACCGTGTCGGGAGCGAAGCTCGCGAACCTGCTCGAGAAGATGGAGGAGTACCGCACCCACGTCGCCAAGCTCGGCCAGCGCGGAATCCCCGAGGGCCTGCTGCGCGCTCTCCTCGACCGCGGCATGACGGCCAAGGCCGACTTTTCCGACAAGAAGAAGATCGAGGATCTCGCCCGGGCCGTGCGGGCCTTCGGCGTCGACAAGGCGGACGTCCTGGCCGACGAGGAGCACTCGGGCTGGGCGCTGCAGATCTCCCGCAAGGTCAACGGCGTTCCGCGCACCGCTCGGATCGACCCGGACTTCGTGACGGCCTTCGAGTTCCGCCGGATCAAGGAGACCGCCAGGGCGATCGGGGGCTTCCTGGACGGCCCCTACGTCGTGACGCGCGGCGAGGAGACCGAGAAGCACGAGACGCTGCCCGCCGTCGTGGACGGGATCTACGAGTCGGCCAAGAAGGGCCTCACGATCAACCGGTACAAGGGCCTTGGCGAGATGAACCCGGAGCAGCTCTGGGACACGACCATGAATCCCGAAACGCGCCGGCTCCTCCAGGTCGCCGTCGAAGACGCGGTCGAGGCCAACGAGGTGTTCTCGGTCCTCATGGGCGACGCCGTCGAGCCGCGGCGCGAGTTCATCGAGCAGAACGCGTTGAATGTCCGTAATCTCGATATTTAGAGCGAGGCGATTTCGGATGTCGGATGTCGGATTTCGGAATGAAACCCGCACGGCGCCGCAAATCCGACGTCCGAAATCCGAATTCCGAAACCACTCATGACTTCAAATCTCCTGACCCCCGACGAAAAGATCCCCGTCACGATCGAGGACGAGGTCCGGCGCTCGTACCTCGACTACGCCATGTCCGTGATCATCGGGCGGGCCCTTCCGGACGTGCGCGACGGCCTGAAGCCCGTTCACCGCCGCTGCCTCTATGGCATGTGGGAGCAGGGCAACCTGCACAACAAGCCGTACCGCAAGTCCGCGCGCATCGTCGGAGACGTGCTCGGCAAGTATCACCCGCACGGCGAAAGCGCCGTCTACGACTCGGTGGTGCGCATGGCGCAGGACTTCTCCCTGCGCTACCCGCTCGTGGACGGCCAGGGCAACTTCGGCTCGGTCGACGGCGACAACGCCGCGGCCATGCGCTACACCGAGGTGCGCTTGACCCGGCTTTCGGCGGAGCTGCTCGGCGAGGACATCGACAAGGAAACGGTGGATTGGACGCCGAACTACGACGGCTCGCTCGTCGAGCCCATGGTCCTGCCGGCCAAGTTCCCCAACCTGCTCGTCAACGGCTCGACCGGAATCGCGGTCGGCATGGCCACCAACATCCCGCCGCACAACCTCTCCGAGGTCGTCGACGCGACAGTCGAGCTCATCAAGCACCCCGACGCAACGCTCGGGTCTCTCATGAAGAGGCTGCCGGGGCCGGACTTCCCCACGGGCGCCTTCATCCACGGCGCGCAGGGCATCCGCGACGCCTACAAGACCGGCCGCGGGACCGTGCAGGTGCGGGCCCGGGCGGTGATCGAGAAGGCGGCCCGGGGCGACAAGGAGTCGATCGTCGTCACGGAGATCCCCTACCAGGTCAACAAGGCGAAGTTGATCGAGCGCATCGCCGAGCTCATCAACGACAAGAAGATCGACGGCGTAGCCGACCTGCGCGACGAGTCCAACCGCGAGGGCATGCGGATCGTCGTGGAGTTGAAGCGCGGCGAGAACGCCCAGGTCGTGCTCAACAAACTCTACGCGCTGACCCCGATGCAGTCTTCCTTCGGGATCATCTTCCTCGCGATCGTCGACAACCAGCCGCGGGTGCTGCCGCTCCACGACCTGCTGCGCCATTTCGTCGACCACCGCAAGACGGTCGTCATCCGGCGCACCCAGTTCGACCTGAAGAAGGCCGAGGAGCGGGCCCACCTGCTGCGGGGCCTCGCCCTCGCGCTCGCCAATCTGGACCTGGTGATCAAGATCATCCGCGCCTCGAAGGACCCCAAAGAGGCGAAAGAACGCCTGACGGCCGAGGTGTCGATGACCCGGGCCGCCCTCGAGAAGTTCATCGGGGCCGCGCTCGGAGACGACGCCGGCAAGGGCAAGGGCTCGCAGGTCCTGAAGCTCGACGACGTGCAGGCCCAGGCGATTCTCGACATGCGGCTGCACCGGCTGACCGGCCTCGAGCGCGAGAAGATCGTCGTCGAATTCAAGGAGGTCCTGGCCCTGATCGCCAGGCTGCGCGAGATCCTCGGCTCGGAAGCCCTCGTGCTCGAGATCATCGTGGACGAGCTCCAGCAGATCAAGAAGCAGTTCGGCGACGAGCGGCGCACGGAGATCGTGGCCGAGGCCTCGGACATCGACATCGAGGACCTGATCGTGGAAGAGGACATGGTCATCACCGTGTCCCGCGGCGGCTACATCAAGCGCTCTCCCCTGTCGCTTTACCGCGCCCAGCGCCGCGGCGGCAAGGGCCGGATCGGCGCGACGACGAAGGAAGAGGACCTGGTCGAGCACCTGTTCGTCGCCTCGACCCACGCCTACATCCTGGCGTTCACCTCGAAGGGGCGCATGCACTGGATCAAGGTCTACGACCTTCCCCAGCTCGGTCCTGCGACGCGCGGCAAGGCGATCGTCAACCTCCTGTCCCTGGGGCCCAACGAGCGGATCGTGGCGATGGCGGCGACCAAGGACTTCCCCGAGGACCGCTACCTGGTCTTCGCGACCCGCAACGGGCTGGTCAAGAAGACGGCGCTCTCGGCGTACTCGTACGTGCGGTCGGGCGGGATCATCGCGATCAACGTCGAGGACGGCGACGAGCTGCTCTCGGTGCGCATCACGGGCGGCGGGGACCAGATTTTCATCGGCACGCGTCAGGGAATGGGCATTCGGTTCTCGGAGAAGGACGTCCGTCCGATGGGCCGGGACACGACCGGCGTCATCGGCGTCACGCTCAAGAAGGACAACGACTCGGTCGTCGAAATGGACATCGTGGACGAGAAGGCGCACCTGCTCTCGGTCACCGAGAACGGCTACGGAAAGCGTTCGGAAGTCACGGAGTACCGGTTCCAGGGCCGGGGCGGCTCGGGAGTCATCAACGTGAAGGTGACCGAGAAGAACGGCGCCGTCGCGGGGATCAAGTCGGTGACCGACGCGGACCAGCTGCTACTGATCACCGAGCGGGGCCAGCTCATCCGAATCAAGGTCAAGGACATCCGCGAGACGGGCCGCGCCGCGCAGGGCGTGCGCGTCATCCAGCTCGAGGAGGGGGACCGCGTCGTCGGCGTCGCCAAACTCGCCGAGCCCGAGGAACCCGACGAGGAGGAGGCCCAGGCCTCGCTGCCGGCACCGCCCAGGCCGGCCGAAGGGGCAAAGCCCGCCCGTGGCAAGAAGCCCGGAGCCCAGGATTTCCTCGAAGACGACGACGAGGAAGACGAAGACTAGGGCCAGCCGACTGTCCCCCGCGCTCCGCTCGTTGCTTGCTGCTTACTGCGCCCCTACCTCCCGGATATAGAATCCGCCCTCCATGCGATTTTTTCTCGACAGCGCGAGCCCCGACGAGGCGCGACGGATCAAGGACCTGGGCCTTCTCGACGGGGCCTGGGTTTCCCTCTCCGCGGCCGAAGCCGCGGGGATCGACTATCGGAAGGCCGTTCGCGAGCTCGCGTCCCTGACCGACGGGCCCGTGCTCGTGGAGACGGGCTCGGACGAGCCGAAGGGGATGTACAAGGAGGGCCGGGAGCTCGCCAAGCTCGGCAAGGACATCATCGTCCGACTGCCCCTGCGACCCGAAGGCATGCGCGTTGCGCGACTCTTCGCCCAGGACCAGATCGCAACCTGCGCGGAGGGCTGCTTTTCGACCGCTCAGGCGCTGATAGCGGCCAAGGCCAGCGTGAGCTATGTGGCCCCCGCAGTCGGGTCCCTCGACGACGCAGGTACGATCGGCATGGATCTCGTCGAGCAGGTCATCCGGGTCTACGACAACTACGGCTTCCAGACGCAGATCGTGGTTGCGGATGCGCGCAACCCTATCCACGTGCTCGACGCCGCTCTCATGGGCGCCGACGTGGCGGCCCTGCCGGCCGGGGTTCTCGAGCAGCTTTTCCGCCACCCCTTCTCGGAGGACTTGAGGGCTGGGAGGCCGTCGTGAAGGTTTCGGCCGACCGGATCCTGTACCTGTCCAGGGTGATCCTCAAGAGCCTGAAGCAGAGCCGGAACCTCGAGCAGAAGTCCGACGACGAGACGGCTCGGAGGGCCGTAGTGCGGGAGTTGACGGACAGCTACGCCGAGCTCGACGGGCTCGAAGAGAAAGTACGAGCTGGCCTGGCCAAGCGCAAGAACCTCTCCGAGGGTGAGCGCGAGTTCCAGTTCTCGCGGACTCTCGAGGACGAGTTGAGGAAACATGGCGCGTAAACACACAATAGAATTTATTTTAACTTACTGATTCTACATAGTATTAGTCTATCAAAACTACAGTCATAGGTTACAGCCAAGAGACCCGGCTGTCTCCTTGCGGCCGCCTACTCCTCCCGATACAATTGGCTCGATGGCGGGCCAATTGGACGTAACCCGGATCAGCATCAGCAGAGCTAGCGGATTACCCCTGGCCGATCAGGTTTGCTCCGCAATCGAACGTTGGATCGCCGCCGGTGCGTGCCGACGAGAACACACGCCTTCCGACCACGCGCGAACTGGCGGCGGCCCTGGGGATCAACCGGGGGACGGTACAGGCCGCCTATCGCCGCCTGCAGGAACGCGGCCTCGTCGCGGGCCGCGTCGGCAGCGGGACCGTCGTGCGCGGCCGGCCGGAGGGGGCCAGGCGCTTTCGCATCGAGGATCTCCTTTCGCGCCGCGCGGCCGAGCTTTCCGACGAGGCTCCCCTGTTCACGAAACCTGCCTGGGTGGCCGACTTCTCGCGCCTTGCTCCCGACGAGCGGTTCTTTCCCCTCGAAGAGTTTACGCGAACGCTCGCCTACGCGTGGAGCCGGCGCCGCGACCTCTGGCAGTACGCTCCCCCGCTCGGCCTCGAAGAGTTGCGCGGCGAGGTCTCGCGCCGGCTCGCGGAAAACGGCGTCGCCCGGTCTGCCGAGGAGATCCTCGTCGTCAGCGGCGCGCAGCAGGGCCTCGATCTCCTGTTTCGCACGTTCACCGACCCGGAGGACGTCGTGGCGGTCGAGTCGCCCACGTACTCCGGAGCGCTGACGCTGGCGCGGCTGGCTGGCGTGTCCGTCCTGCCACTGCCCGATGGATCGCGGAAGGGCCCGATCCCCGCCCGCTTCATTCGCGTGGTGCCAAGCTCGTATACGTCATGCCCGAGCGGCAGAACCCGACCGGCGTCACGACGAGCGGCCGACGCCGCGCGGCCGTGCTCGAGGCCGCGCTGTCCTCGGGAGCGCTCGTCATCGAGGACGGCTACGAGGAGCCCGAGCCCGGGCGCCTGCCTCTGGCGGCCCGCGAGCCGGACCGGACGGTGTGGCTCGGAACGCTTTCGAAGGACCTCGTCCCGGGCTTCCGAATCGGCTGGATCGCCGCCGCGCGCCCGATCATCGAGCGGCTGGCCCGCATGAAGCGAGCGACCGATTTCCAGACACCGGTGCCGCTGCAGGCCGCCGTGGCCGCGTTTCTGCGCGCCGGCTCGGACCGCAAGGCCCGCGCCAGCCGCGCCGAGGAGGTGGCCCTGCGAGCGGGCGCCGCGGCGGCCGCTCTGGCCGAGCACCTGCCGGGGATCGGCTGGTGGGGGGGCGAGGGCTCGAATCCGCTCTTCTGGCTTCATCTGCCCGACGGGCTGTCCGGTCGCAGGGTGGCGGAGGCCGCGGCGGCCAGGGGAGTCGGGGTTGCGCCGGGCCAGGATTTCGATCCGAAAGGGGAGGACCGCGCCAATGTGCGGCTTTCCGTCTCGCGCGTGGACCGGCGCGACATCGAACCCGGAATCGCGCTTCTCGCCGAAGCGGTGTCCGAAGTCAGGTCGAGGTCCGGCGCAGCGATCGCGGCGCCGGTGGTGTGAAGGTCGGTGAGCCGTAGCAGAAGACGAGGCAAGGCGCCTCGGTAACGGAGGGCGGAGCAATGACGACGAATGAATCGTTTCGGTTGAAAGTGGGGCTCGCCGAGATGCTCAAGGGCGGCGTCATCATGGACGTCGTCAACGCCGAACAGGCGAAGATCGCCGAAGCGGCGGGCGCGGCGGCCGTCATGGCGCTCGAGCGCGTGCCCGCCGACATCCGGCGCGACGGGGGAGTCGCGCGGATGTCGCCGGTCTCGAAGATCCGGGAGATCCAGGAAGCGGTCTCGATCCCGGTCATGGCCAAGTGCCGCATCGGGCATCTCGCCGAGGCGCGCGTGCTCGAGGCCCTCAAGGTGGACTTCATCGACGAGTCCGAGGTTCTGACCCCGGCCGACGAGGAAAACCACGTCTCCAAGCACGAGTTCGCGGTTCCCTTCGTCTGCGGCTGCCGCAACCTGGGCGAGGCGCTGCGCCGCATCGGCGAGGGCGCGGCCATGATCCGCACGAAAGGGGAGGCGGGCACGGGCGACATCGTTCACGCGGTCAAGCACCTGCGGGAGGTCCACCGCGAGATCCGGATGCTCACGCAGCTCTCGAAGGACGAGCTCATGGCCGCAGCCAAGCGGCTCCAGGCCCCGTACGAGCTCGTCGTCGAGGTCGCGGAGAAAGGCAAGCTCCCCGTTCCGAACTTCGCCGCCGGCGGCATCGCGACGCCCTGCTGACGCCGCGCTGTGCATGCAGCTCGGCGCCGAGGCGGTCTTCGTCGGCTCGGGCATCTTCAAGTCCGACGACCCCGAGAACCGGGCCCGCGCGATCGTCAAGGCGACCACGCACTGGCGCGACGCCCAGGCCCTGCTCGCGGCCGAGGAATCGCTCGGCTCGGGCATGAAGGGAATCGAGGCGGCGAGCCTTCCCGAAGAGGCGCAGCTGCAGACGCGGGGATGGTGACGGGTCGGATGGCGGGCGTCGGAGGGCAGACGGCAGGTCGGGAAGGCGTCGCCGTCCTGGCGCTCCAGGGCGACTTCGAGGCGCATCGCAAGGCGCTCTCCGAGATCGGGGTGGACAGCTTCGAGGCAAAGCGGCCGGCCGACCTCGCTCGCGCCTCCGGGCTGATCTTCCCGGGAGGGGAGTCCACGACGCTCTGGAAGTTCTTCGAGGCCGAGCCGTGGGAGGAGGCCTTCCGCGCGTTTGCGGCGAGCGGGCGGCCGATCCTCGGGACCTGCGCGGGAGCCATCGTGCTCGCGCGCGAGGTTTCCAACCCGCCGCAGAAGGGCCTGGGCCTCGTCGACATCGCGGTCGAGCGCAATGCCTACGGCCGGCAGGTCGATTCCTTCATCGCCGAGATCGCGTGCCCGGCCCTGGGCGCGCCCATGCCGGCCGTGTTCATCCGCGCCCCGCGGATCCGCGGCGTGGGTCCAGGCGTCGAGGTGCTGGCGCGCCACGCCGACGAGCCCGTCCTCGTGCGGCAGGGCAGCGTCGTCGCTGCGACGTTCCATCCGGAGCTGACTTCCGACCGCCGCCTGCACCGGCTGCTCTTCGCGGGGGCCGAGCGGGAACGGAGAAGCGCATGACCGTCGTCCGGACCGAGGTTCGCGACGAAGTTGCAATCCTGACGCTCGACCGGCCGAAGGCAAACGCGTTTTCACCCGAGCTCGTCGCGGACCTCTCGACGGCGCTCGCGGAGCACGCGAAGGCCCGCGCCGTGGTGCTCGCCTCGGCCCTTCCCGGCATGTTCTCGGCGGGCTGGGACCTGCCGCTGCTCGTGGATTGGGATCGGGCGGCCATGCAAAAGTTCATCGGCGCCTTCAGCGACCTCGTGCGGCAGATCTTCGTGTTCGGACCGCCGGTGGTCGCCGCGCTGCCCGGACACGCCATCGCCGGAGGCCTCATCGCAGCGATGGCCGCCGACGAACGAATCGCTGCGGAAGGCAAGGGAAAGTTCGGCCTCTCGGAGGTGATCCTCGGCGTCTCCGTGCCGGCGTGCCTGATGGAGCCGTTTCGCCACGTCGTCGGGGCCCGCCACATGGAGCGGTTGGCCGCGACCGGGGAAAACCTCGGCGTCGAGAAGGCGCTGGCGATCGGCCTCCTCGACCGCGTCGTCCCGGCCGGCGAGCTTCTCGATCGCGCCGTCGAGCGGGCGCGTTTTCTCGCCGGGCTTTCGGGCGCCGCCTATGCGGCGATCAAGCTGCGGTCGCGCGCGGCGGCCATCGCGCGCTTCGACCAGGCCCGCGACCACGACCCCTTCCTCGATTTCTGGTTCAGCGAGGACGCGCGCTTTCGCCTGAAGGAGATGGTGGCGCGCCTGTCGAGCCGGTGATTCCGGCCGACGAGATTCTCGAGGCCCTCGATTTGTCCCGGGCCGAGCCGGGCGTGGGCTTTCTCGAGGCCCTCTTCGCGCGCTTCAACGCGAAGGTACCCTTCGAGAACGCCTCGAAGATCGTCCGAAACGCCGAGGTTGCCGACGCGAACGCCCGGCCTCGCACGCCGGACGTCTTCTGGCGGGACCACCTCTCACTCGGAACGGGCGGGACCTGCTTTGCCCGCGTCGCCGCCTTCGAGGCCCTCCTGACGGCGCTCGGCTTTCGCAGCCGCCGGATTCTCGGGAGGGTCCAGCGCGACGACGACCACGCGGCCCTGCTCGTCGAGACGGCGGCGGGGCCGTCGATCGTGGACGTCGGGTTCCCGCTGCCGGCGATCCTGCCGGCCCGCGCGGGCGCGGCGGCGACGGCCCAGGGAGAGCTCGCCGTCGCCGAGACGCCTCGCGGATTCCGGATCGAGTTCACCGAGGGAGTTCCCGAGGGGCCGCGCGCGATCGAGGTTTTCGCGGCCGAGGTCTCCGACCAACGGTTCGTCGCGCTCTGGCGAGACACGTTCCGTGCGGGAGCTCAATTTCTGGGAGAGGTGTGCCTGCGCCGCGATCTCGGCAACCGGATCCTCTCGTTTGCAGGCGGGGAGTTGCGGATCGACGATCTGCATTCCCGCCTTCGGCTCCCGATTGTCGAGGCCCCCGAAGCGGCACTCTCCGAGCACTTCGGCATCGATCCGCGCGTCCTCGAGCTCGCATTCGCCGAGGTCGGCCGGCCCGCCCCGGCGGTCGAAGAGGCGACGCTGACGGCCTACCTCGAGACCAGGGCCCTCCCGGCCGAGGCGTTCGAGGCGATCGCGACGCGTGAGGGCTACCGGAACCTGGTCGGAGGGGTCGCCGAGGTCATCGGCGAGGCCGGCCTTCCCGGAGGGTTCCGGCTCACGCTCGCTCCGCCCTCCGGCGGCGGAGCGGCCGCGACGATCGAGGAAGAGGTCACCGCGGACCCCGCGGCGCAGCGCATCTCGGTTCTCCGGCGGCACGGCGCGTCCGCGTTTCACTCCTCGTACGCGGCCCTCTCGCGCGCGGGGAAGACCTACCTCGTCCGCGAGGCAACCCTACCCGGCCGGCGCGACGAGCTCCTACGAAACGACTCGTTGCGCGGCCGCTTTGCCGGGACGCTGGCCGTGGATTTGCTCGCCTGGGCGAGGATGTTGGTTCGGTAAGGGCGCTGCGGACTGCCTCAGAACCGGAAGGACCTCTCCGACTCCAGAAGCCGCAGCCTGGGCTCGTCGAGGGCCGCGACCTCGCGCCGGATGCGGGACAGCGACGGCGGCTTCATGTGGTAGAGGTACACGGGCACGCGAGGCGGGGCCTTCTCGAGCTCGCGCGGCAGGAGGTTCGGGGTCATGTGGCAGGACGCGCGGGCCACCGCGGCCTGGGCGTTCGAGAACGAAACCTCGAGAAAGATCGCCTTCAGATGCCGCGCCCCGCGGGCGTGCGCCCACAGGCGCTCGGTCGGCATCGTGTCGCCCGAGAAGAGGACCGCGCGCCCGGGTTTCGAGACGAAGTATCCGTAGGCGGGCACGAGGTGGTCCACCGGCAGCGCGACGAGGGTCATGCCGCCCGCTCGAAACGGCCGGCCGGCCGGGACGGGCCGGTACACGAGCGTCGGTTTCGAGCGCGACGGTAGGCGCGCGAAGTCCGGCCAGGTGGCGCCGTTGAAGAGATGGCGGGAAAGCGACGAGAGCACCGGCGCCGGCGCGAGGACTTCGAGGGGCGCCGCCCGGCCGTAGAGGTTTTCGAGCAGGAAGGGCAGCGACGCGACGTGGTCGAAGTGGGCGTGGGTGAGCACGACGCGCCGGATGCGCCGCTGCGCGGAGAGCGGCAGCGCCTCGGTCAGCGAACCGGCGTCCAGCGCCGTCTCGCCGTCGAGCAGGAACGTCGTCATTCGGTACCCGGGCGCCGAGCCGCCGTAGGGCCCGAGCGCGCGGACGGCCAGCGATTTGCGGGAAGGCACGGTCCGGATTGTACGGGATTGCCCGCGCGGCGCTAGAAGGATGGCCCGATGTAGAAAACCAGCTTGAAATTGCTGCAGGACTGTGTCGGGTCGCTCGTCAGGCCGGTCGCGAAGCACTGGGCCGGGCCGAGGTCCCCCTTGAAGTTCCACTGCCGCGCAAAGTCGAAGTGCAGGGGCAGCCCCAGGAAGTTCAGCTCGAGTCCGAAGCCGTAGTCGGCCAGGCCGCCGCTCGAGCCGTTGCAGCCGGGTACGCCGACACCGCGGATGCCGCACAGAGTGTAGTCGGACCAGAACTGGAACGGCTGGCCCTTGAGCGCCGCGCCGCCGACGTCCACGAAGGCCTTTCCCCGGATGTCGCGGAAACCGAGGATCGGCGTCACGATGAAATCGATGATCGGAAATCGGAACTCGGCGTTGAGGAAGGCCGCGGTGTTTCCGTTGATGCCGTACACCGGCAGCCGGCGGAGCGTGTCGATTCCGCCGAAGGAGAGGACGTCGGGAAGGTTGCCGGCCGCTCGGAAGCCGTACAGGCGCGCCGCGATGAGCGAGCGCCGCGTGATCTTGAAGTAGTGACGCAGGTCGACGTTCGCGTCGAACGTCAGCGTCGAACCGCTCGAACCCGGCAGCTTCGTCCCGCCCGTGAAGGGCGAGTAGCTGACGCCGAGCGAAAGCAGGCGTCCCGAGATCGGGCCGAACTCGAGGTATTCGGCCGTATCGCCGACGAGCTTCCCGCCGAAGAGCGGGAAGTTGTTGTTCGCCGTCAGACCCACGACCCCGCCCGCGCCGCCGAAAGCGTTGGGGTCCCAGAGCGGGTAGCCGGAGTACTTGCGCGAGACGAAACCGACGTTGCCCTCGAGGCGGTAGTAGCGGTTGAGCGGGTACGCTCCGAAGAGATTGCCCCCGATGAACTTGTAGGTGCTTGTGACGCGGTCGATCTGGCCCGTGGTCGTATTGAAAAGGGTGAGGAACTGACTGTTGTAGTAGCCCTGGATTCCCTTCTGCAGCCTCTTGGAGAGGTCCACGTACGCCGCCTGGTAGTTCACGAAGCTGGAGACGGACTGGATCGCGGCGATGACCCTGCGGTCGCCGAGGTTGTCGCCGAGCACGATGTAGGTGTTCGAGAGGAAGGTCCCATCCGAGGCGACTCCGGCGTTGACCGAGGCGTCCTCGATGGAGAGCTTGCGGCTGGCCTTCCTGTCGATCTTCTCCGGGTCGATCGAGACCTCGATTGGAGGCTGGTAGGGCGCGATCGTCGTCGGGCCGGCCGGCGAGGGAGCGGGGTTCAACTCCGCGAGCCTGTGGAAGGGCTTCCTCGCGTCCGTGACGTAGAGCATGAAGCGGCGCTTGTAGTAGGCCGAAAAAACGAGCCGCTCGCCGCCGTCGCGGGCAACCAGGGCAACCGGCGAGAAGCAGCCGCCGACGACGTTGGTGTACTGGCTCGTCTCGCCGTTATCGAGGTTGATCGCATAGATGTTGAAGATGCCGTTGACGCGGTCCGAGGCGTAGTAGAGGAGCTTGCCGTCGGGGGAGATCGAGGCGTCCTCGTCGTTCCAGTCGCCGTAGGTGATCTGCTCGCGCGAGCCCGCGACGCCCGGTCGGACGCGGAAGATCTTGGCCCGGGTGCCCTGGACCGAGGAGTAGTAGAGCCACTGGCCGTCGGGCGAGTAGGCCGGGGCGTAGTCGTAGGCGTCGTCGTTGGTCAGGTTCGCGAACGCCTTGGTGTCCAGGTTGTAAGCGAAAATGTCCGACCGCCCGCCCTTGATCGCCCGAAAGGCGATCGTGCGGCCGTCGGGCGAGAAGGCCGGATTGAGCTGCTGGTCGAGGCCCGGCATCGGGGTCATCGAGTGAATGCTGCCGTCGAGGGCGTTCAGCAGGAGCAGCTCGCGCCCCCGCTCGCGCCGGACGAAGACGGCGATCGCGTTGCCGTCGGGCGACACCGCGAGGTCCACACCTCCGACGGGGCCGGTCGTCAGCCACTGCGCCACGATGTACTCGTAGTCGGTCTTGTAGCCCTTCGTCAGGTTCTTCAGGAGCTTGCGGTCGCGGGGGGAGACCACGACGACGTTGGCGTCTTCGCCGAGGGTCGAGATGGCGGCGCCGAGCTCGCCGGACGGGAAGGCGCGGACCGAGACCTCGACCGAGCTGTTCTCCTCCGTCAGGCGGACGCGGTCGCCGAAGTCGATCGGCTCGCCGGTGTCGGTCAGGATCTTGATGTAGCGCTTGCGCAGGTAGCGCCGGAACCGGATGTCGAAGTCCTCGGCCGAGATGCCGAAGGTGCGCTGCAGCACCCGGGTCAGGTTGGGCCCGAGCTGGCCTCGGTAGTCGAAGACGAAGTCGCGCACGCCGTCGGGGCCCCACTCCGCCCGCATGAAGTCGAAGACGGCGTGGCCGAAGCGGTACGCGAAGAAGCCGTAGATCTGGCGCTCGGCGATCTCGGGGATCTGGTCGTTCAGGACCGCGTCGCGAAGGACCATCTCGTCCTTGCTGTCCTCGTCGTTGCCGAAGTACGACGCCATGCCCTCCGTCAGCCACTGGGGCGAGCCGGACGTGTAGGCCCGCAGGAAGTTGCCTCCGAAGAAGATCTCGAACTGGAAGACGTGGGTCAGCTCGTGCGCGACCAGCTTCTGGAGCTTCTCGTCGGGCAGGTCGACGGGAAGCACCATGCGGTTCCGGGTCGGCAGGGCGAAGGCGCCGACGCCCTCGGGGATGAACTCCTGCAGGGTGTTCGTCTGCTCGAACTCGGAATGGGTCGAGTAGTAGATGATGTTGATGGGCTTCGGAATCTGGAAGTTCAGGGACCGCGAGATGTCGTCGTACGCGCTCTCGGCGAACGAGGCGACCTTCTGCAGGGACACCTCGTCGCGGTCGTAAAAGTAGATGGCGAAGTGCGTCGAGTGATAGATCTTCCAGTCGAAGGTGTCGTAAACGATCTTGTTCTTGCCGAAGTAGTCGAAGTACGGGCTCAAGACCGGAGCCTGCGCGGCCAAGGGCGACGCGGCCAAGGAGGCAGCAACGGCGAGAAGCGCAGCGAGAGAGCGTTTTTTCATGGGTTCCCCGGGCGCGGCTTCAATCCGTGAAAATGTAGCGCTCCGCCTCGCGGTCCCGCGGGACGAAGGTGTTCAGGATCTGGTTCTCGAGCGAGAAGAGGTTCTCGAAGAGCCCCTGCAGCTCGTCGCGCTGGCGGCTGCCGGTCTGCCGGAAGTCCTTGAACTCGTCCTGGAGGAGCTTCTCACCGGTCCGGCCGTCCAGGACCAGGAAGACGATGTCGAAGACGAAGCCGGTTTGCTCCACGTAGACCTGGCGGTAGTAGGTCCGCCCGTCGATGGGGGACTGGTACTCCTCGGTCTTGTAGCCCGAGCGGTCCTCGACGCGGAACTCGAGGCTGCCCGAGACGATGAGCTCGGCCGACGTCTGCGTGCCCACGGCGGCCCAGAACTCCTGGGCGCGCGCGAGGTCCACGAGGTTCTGGGTCGGCAGCTTGACGTCAGGAGGCGTTTCGATCACGTCGAACTTCGTCTTCTTCTCCAGCTGCTTCTTCAGGAAGCGGTGGAACTCGGCCTGGACGTCGACGTTCTGGAGCCGCTTGTCCTTGGCCTTCTCCGGGTCCGTGACCAGAATGAACGGCGCGAGCGCGATCCGCTCGTTGCCTCGCAGGGGGAGCTTCGGCTTCAGGGGCAGGCGCAGCTTCACCTGGTCCACGCCGCCCAGCGCCGGGGCGGCGCAGAGAAGTGCGGCGAGCAGGGCGGCGGCCCGCCGCGTTGGCCTACGGAGCACCGGAGGCCTTTCCCGTCGTCTTCGTGTAGGCCGTGTAGAACTCGGCGAAGCGAGCGTAGTTGCGCCGGATGTAGTTGTTGTTGGGATCGATCTCGAGGGCCCTCTTGTACTCGGAGAGGGCCCGGGCGAAGTCTCCGCTGGCCTCGAGGGCGACCGCGAAATTGTTGTGCGCCCGGGCGTTGTTGGGGTCCCTGGTGGCGGCCTGCTCGTAGCGGAACGCCGCCTCGCGCCAGAGGCCCTTTTTCGCGACCGACGTGCCGAAGGCGATCTGCGTCGAGGCCTTGTCCGTGTGGGAGTAGGACGTGCAGGCTCCCGCGACAACTAGTAAGGAGAGAACGAGACTGCGATCGACCTTCAAGCGGCTCCTTCGCCTCGTGCCTCGCGGCCGGGTCGGTATTATAGGTTTCCTGTCGCTCCGAGGTCCGGGAATTGTCGATCCTCCCTTCATGAGGAGTACGTTAAAGCGGTGAGCTCGGGTTTGGTTTCGCGGTGCGCCGCGCTTTCCTGGGCCCGGGAACGCGCGTTGACCCCCCAGCGGCTGTGGCCGGTCCTGCGCGCGCGGGGGGGCCTCGAAGCCCTTCTGGCCTCGAACGAGGACGAGATCGCGGCGGATTTCGGCTCGCGGGAGCTCGCCCGGGCAGTCCTGCGCGGACCCGACGACAGGGAGGCTCTCCGCTGGGCGGCCGTGATGGAGCGGGGCGGCGTGCGCCTCGTGACGGCCTTCGACGAGGAGTATCCGTCGATCCTTCGGGAGATCGCGGACCCGCCGTTTCTTCTCTTTGCGCTCGGACGCCTCGAGCGGCTGCGCCTTCCGGCGGTCGCCATCGTGGGATCGCGGGACGCCTCGCGGTACGGTCGCGACGTCGCCTGGCGGCTCGCGCGGGAGCTCTCGGGCGCCGGGGTGACGGTCGTGTCCGGGTTCGCACGCGGCGTGGACGCCGCGGCACACGAGGCGGCGCTCGAGGGGCCGGGTGGCACGATCGCGGTGCTCGGCTGCGGCCTGGATGTGGACTATCCGCGCGAGCACCGGAGCCTCAAGGAGCGACTCGGCGCCGAGCACCTCCTCGTCTCCGAATATCCGCCGGGCTCGGAGCCGCGGCCCCAGAATTTTCCAATACGCAATCGGATCATCGCGGGGCTCTCGGCGGGCGTCGTCGTCGTCGAGGCCTCCCGCCGCTCGGGCTCGCTCATCACAGCGCGCCTGGCCAACGACTTCGGCCGGGACGTCTTCGCCGTGCCGGGCTCGGTGTTTTCGCCGACCTCGGCGGGGGCCCACGAGCTCTTACGCGACGGGGCGATCCTGTGCCGTGGCGCCGAGGACGTCCTGGCGGAGCTCTTTCCGTCGGTCGGGACGCCGCGCCTGCCCGTGCCGCCCTCGCCGCTGGCGGCCGCCGAGATCTCGGCGGAGGCGCGGCGCATCTTCGATGCCCTGTGCCGGGAGGAGGGGCTCTCGGCCGAAGACCTCGCGCGCGCTCTCGACCTGCCGGCGGCCACCGTGCTGGCCGGTCTGTTCGAGCTCGAGGGAGCGGGCATCGCGGTGCCGGTGCCGGGAGGGCGGTATGGTGTGGTGAGGGTCGGGAAGCAGTAGACAGGCTCTTCGATCAAGTGCCTCTCCCGCCAACTGCTTACCGCGTCCCGCTTACCGCGCTCGGCGGCTCGGGAATATCCGATTGTTGAACAGATGCGGGATCAACAGGTTTGCGCTTTCTTTCCTGATGTGAGACCGTCCCTCGCCCTAAATGGCTAAGTCCATCGTCATCGTCGAGTCGCCCGCGAAAGCGAAGACCCTCGAGAAGTTCCTCGGCAAGGACTTCAAGGTCCTCGCCTCCTACGGCCACGTGCGGGACCTTCCCCGCAAGGGCCTCGGTGTCGACCGAGAGCACGCATACAGGCCGTCGTACGAACTTCTCGTCGGCAAGGAAAAGACGATCAACGCGTTGAAGAAGGCGGCAAAGGCCGCCGACAACGTCTACCTCGCCGCCGACCCGGACCGCGAAGGTGAGGCGATCTCCTGGCACCTCCAGGAGGCTCTGAAGCCCGGCGCCGGCAAGACGACCTTCCGCCGGGTCCGCTTCAACGAGATCACGAAGAAGGCGGTGCTCGCCGCCATGGACGATGCCGGCGAGATCGACGGGCGCCTCGTGGACGCGCAGCAGGCGCGCCGCATCATCGACCGGCTCGTCGGATACGAGGTCTCGGACCTGCTCTGGAAGAAGATCTGGCGGGGCCTTTCCGCCGGCCGCGTGCAGACGGTGGCGCTGCGGATCATCTGCGAGCGCGAAAACGAGATCGAGGCTTTCGTCCCGGTCGAATACTGGTCGGTGGACGCGACCCTCGAGGGCAGGACGCCGCCGCCGTTCACCGCACGCCTGTCCACCTTCGACGGCGAGAAGCTCAAGTTCGACGGGACCGATCCGAGGCTTGCGAACGAGGCCGCCGCGCTCGCCGTGCGCGACGACGTGGCCGGCGCGACCTGGACGGTGGCCTCGGTCGAGACTTCCGAGAGGCGCAAGAATCCGGCGCCCCCGTTCATCACCTCGCAGCTCCAGCAGGCCGCGGCGCGGCGGCTCGGCTTCGCCGTGCGCCGCACGATGCAGATCGCGCAGCGCCTCTACGAGGGCCGCGAGATCCCCGGGCGCGGCACGGTCGGCCTCATCACCTACATGCGCACCGACTCGACGCGCGTCTCCCAGGACGCGCTGACGTCGGTCCGGGAGCTCATCGGGGCGCAGTACGGAGGCCGAATCGCTGCCCGAGTCGCCGCGCTATTTCAAGAGCCGCCGCGACACGCAGGACGCCCACGAGGCGATCCGGCCGACGTACCTCGACCTGCCCCCCGACGAGGTCGCCAGACACGTCGCCCCCGACGAGGCGAAGCTCTACCGCCTGATCTGGCAGCGCTTCGTCGCGTCGCAGATGGCGCCGGCGGTCTACGACACGACGTCGGCCGAGATCACGGCCGGCCGCGCCGTCTACCGAGCGTCAGGCTCGACCCTGAGGTTCCCGGGGTACCTCGCCGCCTACGGGATCTCCGAGGAGGACGAGGAGGAGACCGACAAGGACTCTCCGAAGCTGCCGCCGCTGACCCAGGGCGAGACCCTGAAGCTCGTGGAGGTGCGCCCCGAGAAGAAGGAGACGCAGCCGCCTCCGCGCTTCAACGAGGCCTCGCTCGTCAAGTTCCTCGAGGAGAACGGCATCGGCCGGCCCTCGACCTACGCCGAGATCCTGCGCAAGATCGAGGAGCGCAGCTACGTCCACCGCAAGGACCGCCGGTTCATCCCGACCGCTCTCGGGCGGACGGTCATCGAGCTCTTGATCCCGTACTTCGACGACTTCTTCGAGACCTCCTACACCGCGCGGATGGAGGAGGCCCTCGACGAGGTCGAGGAGGGCAAGCTCTCCTGGACGAAGGCGCTCTCGGAATTCGACAAGACCTTCACGCGCGACAGGAACCGCGCGCTCGACGGCATGGTCTCGGGCAAGGCGGGGATCCCGCTGGCGCAGGCGAAGAAGCTCAAGCTCTCGGTCGTGCCCCCGATCGACGAGAAGTGCCCGCAGTGCGGAAAGAAGCTGAAGCTCCGCATGGGCAAGAACGGCCTCTTCGTCGCGTGCAGCGGCTATCCCGGCTGCACCTACACGCTGAACATCCCGGACCCCGAGGAAGACGTGGTCGACGTTTCGGAGATCGAGAACACGACGTGCGACGAGTGCGGCTCGCCCATGAAGCTGCGCCAGAGCCGCACCGGCTCGACCTTCCTCGGCTGCACGGCGTACCCGAAGTGCCGCAACGTCGTCAACGTCGCGGTCGCGGGCGGCAAGGCCGAGGCCCGCCCGGACGAGCCGACCGGAGAAGCGTGCCCGCGCTGCGGCAGCGGGCTCGTACGCCGCCACGGGCGCTACGGGGCCTACGTCTCCTGTTCCAACTACCCGGCCTGCAAGTACAAGCCGCCCAAGCCGATCAAGGACACGGGCGTGCGGTGCCCGAAGGACGGCGGGATCATCGCCGAGCGGCGGGGGCGATTCCGCCCCTTCTACGGCTGCGTGAACTACCCGAACTGCGACTTCTCGCTTTCGGTGCGCCCGATCCCGGAGGCCTGCCCGCAGTGCGGCAACCCGTATCTGCTCCTTCGCGAGCGCAAGTCGAGCCACGTGTTCGCGTGCGACAAGGCGGGCTGCGGCTTCGAGAAACCCGCCGAGAAACTGCCGCCGATCGTCGAGATCGTCCCCGAGGTCCCGGTCGAGGTGCCGGCCCCGGTGGTCGCGGCCGCGGCGAAGAAGCCGCGCGCGCGGCGCGGCGCCCGGGCATAGGACGCGGCTGCGCGTCCGGGGCGAGCGATGAAGTCCCCCTGGGAGAAATTCTCGCTCCCGTCCGGAGCGTCGGCCTTCGCTTCGGGGTCGTCGGCCGAGTTCGTGCGGACGATCCGGGAAACGTTCGGTCCCCTCGTCGAGCGCGTCGAAGAGATCCCCTCCGGACGCCACGCCTGGCTGATGGCCGAGGTCCCGGGGGAGGGGTCGCTCTCCGCGCTCTTTCGGGATCTCGCCAGGGCGCTCGAGCCGGCGGGATCTCTGTGGGTCGTCTTTCCGAAGAAGCCGTTCGCGGAGGAGTTGCAGTTTCCCTATCTCTGGCTCGACGTGCAGAGGGCGGGCCTCGCGGCCGGGCTCGTGGACAACAAGATCGCCGCCTTCTCGCCCCGGCTGACCTCGATCCGGTTCGTGATTCCGGTGGCCAGGCGCAAGGCCTGAGGACCGCGCCGTACCGGTAGAATCTGCGGTCCCGATGAGCGCCCCTCCCGTCTCGATCGTCGGCGCCGGACTTGCCGGCTCCGAGTGCGCGTGGCAGCTCGCGCGCCGGGGCCACCGCGTGCGCCTCTTCGAGATGCGGCCGAAGGTCGCGACCTCCGCCCACCAAACGGACCGATGCGCCGAGCTCGTGTGCTCGAACTCCTTCCGATCGGACAACCCGCGCAACGCCGTCGGGCTCTTGAAGCGCGAGATGGAGGCGCTCGACTCGCTCGTCATCCGCTCGGCGCGGGCGGCGGCGGTTCCGGCGGGCGACGCCCTGGCGATGGATCGTGGCGTCTTCGCGAAGCTCGTGACGGAGGCGATCGCGGCCCGAGCCGAGATCGAGCTCGTGCGCGAGGAGGTGGCGCGAGATCCCGGCGCGAGGGCTTCGTCGTCCTCGCCACGGGCCCCCTGACCTCGCCCGCGCTCGACCGCGCGATCGGCGCGCTCCTTGGTACCAAAGACCTCTACTTCTACGACTCGATGGCGCCGATCGTCGAGGCCTCGTCGCTCGACTTCTCGAAGATGTACGCCCTCTCGCGCTACGGCAAGGGCGAGGGCGAGGACTACTGGAACTGCCCGCTCTCGCGGGACGAGTACGAGCGGTTCCTCGACGCGCTTCTCGTCGGAGAGACCGTGCCCGTCAAGGACTTCGAGAAAGGCATCTACTTCGAGGGGTGCCTGCCGATCGAGGTCATGGCCGAGCGCGGGCGCGAGACGCTGCGGCACGGGCCGATGAAGCCGATGGGGCTTGCCGGATCCGCGCACGGGCCGCAATCCGTGGGCGGTCGTGCAGCTGCGCCAGGACGACCTCGCCAGGGAGCACTACAACCTCGTCGGCTTCCAGACGAAGCTGAAGATTCCCGAACAGCAGCGCATCTTCCGGACGATCCCGGGCCTCGAGAACGCCGTCTTCGCGCGCTACGGAATGCTCCACCGGAACACCTACATCCACGCTCCCGCGCACCTCGACCGGTTCTGGCGCATGCGCCGCGAGCCGCGGATCTTCTTCGCGGGGCAGATCACGGGTGTCGAGGGCTACGTCGAGAGCGCCGCGACGGGCCTCGCCGTGGGCCTCTGCTCTCGCGCAGATCCTGGAGGGGCGCGAGCCCGTGCCGGTGCCGTACACGACGGCGATCGGCTCGCTCGCGCGGCACTGCTCGGAGCGGCCGCCCGAGGAAAAGTTCGAGCCGATGAACGTGACCTTCGGGTTGATCGAGGACTCCTCGCACTCGCCCGTGCGCGACAAGCAGGTCCGCCGCCAGCAGATGGTGGACCGCGCGCTCGCCGCGATCGGGGCGTGGAAGACGCAAGTCCTGGAGTCGGGCATCGCCGTGTCGGGCTGACGGGGGGGAGCATGTTGACCTGGGAAGAGATCGAGAGGGCGAAGAAAGCGCCTGGCCGGCGTCGCGCACCGCACGCCCGTCCTCACCTCGCGGCAGTTCGACGAGGCGTCCGGCGCGACGGTCTTCTTCAAGGCCGAGAACCTCCAGCGTGCCGGGGCGTTCAAGTTCCGGGGTGCCTACAACAAGATCAAGGCCGAGACCGAGCGCCGGCGGGTCTGCGGCCGTCGTCGCCTTTTCGTCCGGAAACCACGCGCAGGCCGTCGCTCTGGTCTCGCGCCTGCTCGGCATCCGCGCGACGGTCGTCATGCCCACCGACGCGCCACAGTCGAAGATCGACGCGACGCGCGGATACGGCGCCGAGGTCGTGCTCTACGACCGCGCGACGCAGAGCCGCGACGATCTCGCCGAAGAGATCTGCCGGGAGCGGGACGCGGTGCTCGTGCCGCCCTTCGACGACGAGCTCGTCATGGCGGGCCAGGCGACGGGCGCGGTCGAGCTCCTCGAAGACGTTCCCGACCTCGACGCCCTCGTCGTCTCGCGTCTCGGGCGGCGGGCTGATCGGGGGATGGGCGACCGCCGCGCGCCACATGAAGCCGGGGATCGTGATCTACGGCGCGGAGCCCGAGACGGCCGACGACACGAAGCGCTCGCTCGCGGCCGGCGAGCGCGTCGAGGTGGCCGAGAACCCCACGATCGCCGACGGGCTGCGGGTGACCTCGCCCGGCAAGCTCACGTTCCCGATCGTGCAGGAGAACGTCAAGGACATCCTCCTCGTCTCCGACGAGGAGATGATCGAGACGCTGACTCTGGATTCTCGAGCGCATGAAGGTCCTGGTCGAGCCTTCCGGGGCGGCCGCCGCGGCGGCCGTGCGGCACAGGAAGGCGGATTTCTCGGGAAGGCGCGTGGGCGTCGTGCTCTCGGGCGGCAACCTGGACCTCGGCCGGCTCGCCGGCTACATCGCGGCCCGGAGTGCCCTTTGAGCTTCCTTAAAGTCCCGGGCTTGGGCGGCTCTTTCGCGTAAGAAATACGCCGTGAAGACGGCGTTTGCCATCGGCCTGGTCTCGGCTTTGGCGCTCTCCTGCCGGGCGCGCGAGGCTGCAGCCGGGGGGGCGGTCGAGCCGACGCGGGCCGCGGTGCCCGCGGCGGCGGCGGCTCCCGAGGCCGGCGGTGTGCGCCCCGAGCCGAACAGGGGGATCGCGGTCGGCGATGACGCACCCGACTTCGCGCTGACCGATCAGACCGGAAAGACCGTCCGGCTCTCCGACTTTCGCGGCGAGCCGGTCGCCATCACCTTCGTCTACACGCGCTGCCCGGACGCCACGGCCTGCCCGATGACGATGGCGAAGTTCGCGAAGCTGAACGCCGTGCTCACGCGGGAAAAGCTCGGCCGGCTTCTCGCCGTCACCGTGGACCCCGAGAACGACACCCCCGCCGTCCTCGCCGATTACGCGAAGAGGATCGGTGCCGATCCCGCGCGCTGGAAGTTCCTGACGGGCGACCCGAAGGCCCTGGCGCGCGTGGCCGAGAGCTTCGGCGTCCTCTATCACCAGGACCACGGGAAGATCGTGCATTCCCAGGCGGTGGCGGTCGTCGACCCCGAGGGCAGGCTCGCCACGATCTACTACGGAGCGGACTGGGAACCCGAGCAGATCCTGAAGGATCTCGAGAAAGCGAGGAACGGATGAAGAGAACGCGGATTCTGGGAGGGATCGCCTTCGGCGCGATCGCGGCCCTCGGCGTGACGGCGTACGCGACGGAGCCGCACCCGTCGGAGCTCTTTCTCAAGTACTGCGCCAAGTGCCACGGCGAGGACGGCAAGGCCGGCACGCCCAAGGGAAAGGAACTGATGGCGCGCAAGTTCGCGGACCCCGAATGGCAAGCGGGCGAGTCGGACGCCGAGCTCATCAAGTCGGTCACCAAGGGCAAGGAAGACATGCCGCCCTTCGGCAAGAAGCTGACCCAGGAGCAGATCGAGAGCCTCGTCAAGAACGACGTCCGGGGGTTCGTGAAGAAGGATTAGCCGGCGACCGGGGGGGTAGAGCGGCTCCCGGGCGCGGGCGGCCTCTGCCTCCGCGGTCGAGTCAGTAGACGGCATCCTCGAGGGACACGCCGAAGATCCCCGAGTACATCTTCGGAAAGAAGTGCGTGGACTTCTGAGGCAGGCGGTCGCCTGCGCCGACGACCGCCTCGACGTCGGACACGGTGGTCGGGCGCATGAGGACGGCCGCCTGGGCCTCCTTCTTCTCGACGGCGGCGATCGCGGCCTCGGCGTCGGACGTGAAGGAAACGTGTTCGCCTCGGGCGATCGTGTCCGTGTCGATCGAGAGGAGCTTGCCGAAGAACGCGACCTCGAGGCCGGACACGTCGAGCGCCCTTCCACGCCTCCGAGCGCCCTTCGGGCCACGGAAGGGGCGCCGGCTTTGCTTGCAGCGTGAGCAGGGCCGGCCGCGCCGGCGGAGCGTCGAGGACGAAGGCCGGCCGGATGCGGGAGTGCGATCTGCAGGGCCGCGAAGGCTTCCCGGGCCGAGTCGTGCTCCTCGAGGTCGAAATAGGCGCGCGCCGACGCGAGCAGGCGCGCGGGGTCCCACCCGGGCAATCCGGAGAGCAGCCGATGGATCGGCCGGACGACGAGACCGGGCGACGCCATGTCCACGATCGCGCAGAGCTTGTACTTCGCGCCCGGGAGCTTCTCCGCGGCGGGGTCCTTGGAGAAGGCGAGCGCGGTCTCGTAGCGGTGGTGCCCGTCGGCGATGATCGCCTCGGCGTTCTTGACGAGGCCCTGGAGCTCGACGTGGGCGGCATAGTCGGAGATGCGGAAGGCGTCGTGGCGCACGCCGTCGGAGTCGGAGGCCGAGAGGTGCGGCGTGCGGCGAGTCGAGAGCGCGGCCGAGAGGGGAGCCCGGGTCATGAGGAAGACGAGCTCGAGGTCGGCCTTCGTCGCGGCCAGCAGCGCGAGCCGGTCGGCCTTCGGCTTTGCGAGCGTGCGCTCGTGGGGTCGGATGACTCCGGTCTCGTACTCCGCGAGGCGGACGAGGCCGACGAGGGCGTCGCGCACGAAGGTCTGCCCGCCGTCCGAGAAGGTCTGGCGGTAGATCCAGAGGGCCGGCCGGCGCTCCTTCTCGAGCGTGCCGTCGGCGAGCCAGTCGGCCAGCGTCTTCGCCGGCGCCGGCGTACGGATCCGTCGCCGTCCTTCTTGCGGAAGGTGACGCGAACGATGTTCTCCGGAGCCTGAGCGTACAGACGATCCTGGCCGAGCGGCGAGATCTGGTCGTAGGGCGGCGCGAAGACGGCCGACAGGCCGCGCGCCTTCAGGACGCGGGCAGAGAAGCGAATCGAACGAAACGGTCGCAGTTCCATGGCGGGGGATTCTATGGCCGTCCTGCGGTGGTGCGACGGAGGCAATCAAGCCCGGGCCGACCGCCTCGACCGCGCTACACTGGAGCCTCGTGATCTCGCTGTCCCGCGCCATCGACGGCTTCGAGCGCTACGTGGCCGACGAGCGGCGCTTCTCCCCGCGGACGGTGCTCGCCTATCGCAGCGACCTCGACCGGTTCGCCGAGTTCTGGGAGCGGGAGTTCGCCAACGAGAGCGCGGCGAAGACGCCTCTCTCCAAGCTCGACACGCTGGCCGTGCGCTCCTACCTCGCATACCTCCACCGCGCGCGGCTCGCGAACCGCTCGCTCGCTCGGCATCTTTCGACGCTGCGCTCGTTCTTTCGCTGGGCGTGCCGGGAAGGGCACCTCGAAAAGAACCCGGCGAAGGGCCTCCCGGCGCCGCGCGTGCCGAGGACGCTCCCGCGCGCCCTGACGCTGCCCGATACCGAACGGCTTCTCGCGGCCGAGGAGGAGGACATCTTCGTGCCGGAGCGCGAACGGGCGCTCTTCGAGTTCCTCTACGCCACGGGCCTGCGCGTGTCGGAGGCCGCAGGGCTCGATCTGGAGGACGTGGATTTCTCGGCGCGCCTCGTCCGCGTGACGGGGAAGGGAGGTCGGGAGCGGATCGTCCCGTTCGGCGAGGCCGCCGGCGACGCGCTCAGGACCTACCTGCCCTCGCGCGCGGCGCTGCGCCATCGCGCCGGGGATGACGACGGCGCATCCGGCGAGCCGCTCTTCGTCAATGCCCGGGGCGGGCGGCTGACGCCTCGCTCGATGGCGCGGCTTCTCAAGCGGCGGCTGCGCGCGGCGGGCCTCCCGGAAGAGATCTCGCCGCACGCCCTGCGGCACACGTTCGCCACGCACCTGCTGCAGGCCGGCGCCGACCTGCGGGCGATCCAGGAGCTGCTCGGCCACGCGTCGCTGTCGACGACCCAGAAGTACACGCACCTCGACGCGGCGCGGCTGGCCGAGGTCTACCGCAGCGCACATCCGAAAGCCTGACCGTGTTTGCCTTGATCCTCGCCGCCGCTCTCGCCGCGTCCCCGGGGGGCCCTGCCGAGACGCTTCGGCCCCCCGTGCTCGGCGAAGTGGACAGGATCATTCGCGCGGGCTTCTACGATCCGAAGTTGAAGGGCGTGGACTGGAGCGCCGCCGTCGAGCGCGCGTCGGGCGAGCTCGCGAAGGCCACGACCCCGGCCCAGCAGAACGCGGCGTACGACCGCCTGCTCGCGACCCTCTCGGACTCGCACACGTTCCGGCTTCCGGCCGGACGCCTGCCCGAGCGCGGCTGGGGGACGACGGGGCTGCGCATCGGGCAGGACGGGGACGGCTACGCCGTCAAAGGAGTGTTGCCGGGCAGCTCGGCCGAGCGGGCGGGGATGAAGGTCGGAGACCGGGTTCTCGAGATCGACGGCCTCAAGTACGGCCGGGACCGCGTCAACTTTCGCGACCTCTTCTTCGTTTCCGAGGGAGCGCCCGGGACGTTTTCGCAGGTCGAGTGGCAGCGGGGCGACGGGCCGCCGCGGTCCGACCGGCTCGCCCGCTTGCCCGAGGGGTCGGGGGACTCTCTCGTCTGGAAGAGCGCGCGCGTGATCCGCAGGGACGGCAGGGCCTACGGCTACGCGCACCTCTGGGGGATGAGCGCCGAGACGGCGCTCGCGGTCGTGGATCTGCTGCTCGACCGCGCTCAGACGGCGCGCGCTCGCGCGGAGCTCGCCGGCTGGGGCGAGATCGAGGGGTTTCTCCTCGACGCGCGGGGCAACAGCGGCGGCTACGACCCGAACATCCTCTCGACGTTCCTTCAGGGACAGTGGAGCGCGGGCGACTACTACACGATCACGCGCGAAGGCCGGCGCCTCGTGCCGCCCGTCTACAACCGCCTGCCGGTCGCGCTCCTCGTGAACTCGGGCACGGCCTCGGCGGGCGAGGCGCTGGCGCTCAAGTTTCGCGCGCACCGAATCGGGCCCATCGTCGGCGAGACGACCGCCGGCATGGCCAGCGGCGGCGCGGCCGCGGAGAGGCTCTCGGACGGCTCGACCCTCTGGTACACCGCGCGCGCGATCGAAGGCCTCGACGGCAGGAGCTACGAGGGCGCGGGCGTCGCCCCGGATGTCACCGCGGCGGACCGGCCGGCGGCGGGCGAGGGGCAGGAGGACACGATCGTCGAGGCCGGGCTGAAGGCCCTCGCGTCCGCTGCGGTATCCTCACGCTGATGGAAAAGTGGCACTCCACCACCGTCCTCTGCGTGCGCCACGGGGGCAAAGTGGCGATGGTTTCGGACGGCCAGGTCACGCTCGGCACGACGATCATGAAGCAGACCGCGGCCAAGATCCGGCGGCTGAAGGGCGGAGAGGTCCTCGCGGGATTCGCCGGCTCCTCGGCCGACGCTTTCGCCCTCTTTTCGCGCTTCGAGATGAAGCTCGAAGAGCACCGCGGCAACCTCGAGCGCTCCGCGATCGAGCTCGCCAAGGACTGGCGAACGGACAAGATGCTGCGCCAGCTCGAGGCCCTGCTCATCGTCGCGGACAGGACGACCTCGCTGCTGATCTCCGGCACGGGAGACCTGATCTCGCCCGAGGAGGGGGTCCTCGCGATCGGCTCGGGCGGCGCTTTCGCGCTCGCGGCGGCGCGGGCGCTGATCAAGCACCGGCCCGATCTCTCGGCCGCCCAGATCGCGCGCGAGGCGCTGCTCATCGCCGCGCAGATCGACATCTACACCAACGACCAGATCACGCTCGAAGAGGTCTGACGTGGTTTTCATGATGCCCGGCGAAACCCGGACCGAGGCTCCGCCGACCGCGGCGCGCACGCCGCGGGAGATCGTGGTCGAGCTCGACAAGTACGTCATCGGCCAGAAGCGCGCGAAGAAGGCCGTGGCGATCGCGCTGCGCAATCGCTGGCGGCGCCAGCGCCTGTCCCCCGAGATGGCACGCGAGATCCTGCCGAAGAACATCCTGATGATCGGGCCGACGGGCGTCGGCAAGACCGAGATCGCCCGGCGGCTCGCGCGCCTGGCCGACGCTCCGTTCCTCAAGGTCGAGGCCTCGAAGTTCACCGAGGTCGGCTACGTCGGCCGCGACGTCGAGTCGATCGTGCGCGACCTGACCGAGGTCGCCGTGCAGATGGTGCGCGAGGAGAAGACGCTCGAGATCCGCGACCGCGCCACCGGCCGCACCGAGCAGCGCCTCCTCGACCTGCTCCTGCCGGCGCTGCCGGACACCGAGGCCGAGGAGACGCGCGGCAAGCTCCGGCAACTCCTGCGCGACGGCAAGCTCGAGGACCGCCTCGTCGAGGTCGAGGTCGCCGACAAGACGTTCCCGTCCTTCGAGATCGTCACGAACCAGGGCGTCGAGGAGATGGACATCAACGTCAAGGAGATGCTCCCCGGCCTCTTCGGCGGCAAGAAGAAGCGCCGCAAGACGACCGTCGGCGAAGCGCGCCAGATCCTGCAGGCCGAGGAGGAGGGCCGCCTCGTCGATCCCGGACAGGTCGCGCGCGAGGCCGTCGAGCGCGCCCAGTCCTCGGGCATCGTTTTTCTCGACGAGATCGACAAGGTCGCCGGGCGTGAGTCGGGCGGCCGCGGCCCGGACGTGTCGCGCGAGGGTGTCCAGCGCGACCTGCTGCCGATCGTCGAGGGCACGTCGGTCAACACGAAGTACGGTTTCGTCAAGACGGACCACGTCCTCTTCGTCGCCGCCGGGGCCTTCCACGTGTCGAAGCCTTCGGACCTGATCCCGGAGCTGCAGGGCCGGTTCCCGATCCGTGTCGAGCTCGACTCGCTGTCCGAGGCGGACTTCGTGCGCATCCTGACCGAGCCGGAGAACGCCCTCTTGAAGCAGTACCGGGCGCTGCTCACCTCGGAGGGCGTGGACCTTTCGTTCTCCGAGGAGGCGATCGGCGAGATCGCGCGCGATGCCGAGCGCGTCAACCGCGCCCTCGAAAACATCGGGGCGCGCCGCCTGCACACGATCCTCGAACGCCTGCTCGAAGACATCTCTTTCGCGGGGCCCGAGAACGCGGGCCGGGCGATCCGCATCGAGCTCGCGGACGTGCAGAGCGCGCTCGCCGATCTCGTCAAGGACGAGGACCTGTCGCGCTACGTCCTGTGAGCCGGGAGGCAGGTGGCAGGCAGGAGGCAGGCCGCGTTCTCCTCCTGGTCGCCGCGGCCGCGGCTCTCGTCGCGGTCCGATGCGGGAAGAAGGGAGACCCGGAGCCACCGCTGCCGAGGGGGCCGAACGCCGTCTCCAATCTGTCGGTCGAGCAGGAGGGGGACGACGCGATCCTGACGTTCGCGTTCCCCGACCGCCTGATGAACGGGGCGCCCCTGACGGACCTGTCGGCAATCGAGGTCTACCGCGTCGTCAACCCGTCGCCGTCCCTGACGGCGCCGCCGCGTACGGGACGGGCCGCGGGAGGGGCCTCGGCACGACGACGACGGTCCCCTTACCCGGGGCCGCCGAGCGGCGCGCCGCGACCAACGTGCGCCTGGCCGAGGAAGGGTTCTACGCGGCCGCGCAGAAGATCGCGACTCTCTCGCTGTCGGCCATCGCGGAGAGCACGCGGGGAGCGTCGGTCGTCTACCGCGACCCCCTCTCGCCGCTGCTCGCCAGAGAGGGCAAGCCCGCACCGCTGGCCTACGCCGTCATCTCGGTGCGGCGCGGGGGAGAGCGCAGCCCCCTCTCCAACATCGTCGCGCTGACCCCCGACATCGCGCCCGCCGCCCCGACCCTCATGCCTGCGTATCCGGAGGAGGGCCGCGTCTGCCTCGAGTGGCTCGAGCCCGAGAACGACGTCTTCGGCCGGCCGGTCGAGATCGGCGGCTACGCCGTGTACCGGCGCATCCTGCCGCAGGAGGAGTACGAGGCGCCCCTGAACCCGAAGCCCGTGGTGGGGACCTCCTACGTGGACGCGACGGCGCCCTACGGCGCCCCGCTCGTCTACACCGTGCGGGCGATCCTCGCGAAGAACCCGAAGGTCGAGGGGCTGCCGGCCGAGGAGCTCGCGGTCGTCTACCGCGACGTTTACCCGCCGCCGGCCCCGACGCGCCTCGACGCGCTCTCGGAGTCAAGCCGCGTGCGCCTGGTCTGGAGCCCCGTGGACGCGGCGGACCTCGCGGGCTATCTCGTCTTTCGCGCCGAGGGCGACGGCGCCCCGGTGCGAGTGACGAAGGACCCGGTGACCGATCCCTTCTTCACGGACGAGGGGGTCGCCGAGGGCAGGAGGTACCGGTACTCCGTTCGCGCAATGGATCGCGCCGGCAACCAGAGCCCCACGAGCCCCGAAGCGGTCGCCGAGCCGTTCTGAAGCGAGCCCGCGAGCATCCTGCCGATCGCCTCCGCCGTAGGTCGAGGTCGGGATCCCTCGTTGCGTTCGGGATGAGAGTCGGAGGGGTAAAGAGCGATTAAACTCCCCCCATGTCCCTTGCCTCGCGTTTCGTGAAGATGGCCGGCGGCGGCAACGACTTCCTCGTGTTCGAGGGGGACGGCCGTGCGCTGACCGAGGAAGACCGGGCGCGCCTGGCGCTCGTGTGCCGGCGGGGGCTCTCGGTCGGGGCCGACGGCGCGTTCTTTCTTTCGCGCGGCGAGAAGGGCCGCGTGCGCGTGGACTACTTCAACGCCGACGGCGGCCCGGCTACGTTCTGTGCCAACGGCACCCGCTGCGCGGCGCGCTACGCGATTCGCCACGGCCTGGCCGCGGGCAACCCGGCCATGCTCGAAACCGGCTGGGGCACGATCGAGGCGCGCGTCGAGGGCGAGAGCGTCACGCTGTCGTTGCCCGCGGTCCCCGCCCCGCAGGACCCGATCCCCATCTCCGGCCGGGGCCTTCCCCCGACGGCCATCCCGATGACGGTGGGCGTGCCCCACCTCGTCGTCTTCGTGCGCGGCGACCTCGGCAATTTCGCGATCGACCGGTTCGGCCCGCCGCTGCGCCGCCACCCGGCTCTGCCGGAGGGCGCCAACGTGAATTTCGTGCGGGCCGCGGGGGAAAACCGGATCGAGGTGCGCTCGTGGGAGCGCGGCGTCGAGGGCGAGACGCTTTCCTGCGGGTCGGGCGTGGTCGCGTCGGCGATCGCGGCGGCGCGCCAGGGGATGGCCGCCTCGCCCGTGACCTGCGGGACGAAGAGCGGGGTGGACCTCGTCGTCGAGTTTCGCGACGAGGGCGGCGTCATCGCCGGCGTGCGCCTGACGGGCGATGCGCGCGAAATCTACGCCGGAGAGCTCCTCGAGGAAGCGTGGAAGGCCTGACGCGCCGGATCCCGTTCGGTTCGCCGGAAGCGCCGCCCCTGCCGTCGAAGATCGTCGCCGTCGGCAAGAACTACCGCGAGCATGCGGCGGAGTTCGGGGGCGTCGCTCCCGAGGACGAGCCGCTGTTGTTCCTGAAGGCGCCCTCGGCCCTCGTGACGGACGGCGGCGACATCGTGATGCCGCCCGAGTCCCAGCGCGTGGACTACGAGGGCGAGCTCGCGCTCGTCGTCGGGAGGAAGATCAAGCGCTGGCCGCAGGAGCGCTGGATGGAGGCGCTGGCCGGAGTCTGTTGCGCCAACGACGTGACCGCGCGCGACCTCCAGAAGAAGGACAAGCAGTTCGCGCGCTCGAAGTCCTTCGACACCTTCTGCCCGGTCGGCCCCGAGATCGTCGCGGGCTTCGACCCCTCCGCATCCGCGATCGAGACCCGCGTCAACGGCGCGGTGCGCCAGTCCGCGCGCGTCTCCGACATGGTCTTCTCGCCCGCCTTTCTCGTCGGCTACGTCTCGCGCATGATGACGCTCGTGCCCGGCGACCTCATCCTCACGGGAACGCCCGCGGGTGTCGGGCCCCTCTCGCCGGGCGACGTCGTCGAGGTCGAGATCGAGGGCATCGGCGTCCTGCGCAACCGGGTGGCCAGTGGAACGGACACCGGCCCCTAGGGTCTCGGGCTTTCGTGCGGCGATCGCGGTCCTGTCGCTCGTCGTCCTGGCGGTCTCCCTTGCCGGGCCGTTGGATGCCCCGGCGACGGCCGAGCGCTGGCATCGGCTGATTCGGGGGCTCGGCGGCGAGGTCCGGCCGCAGGGCGAGACGGCTGGCTTCTGGTTCGACCCGGACTACGCATCGTTTCTGGCTGACGTGAAGAGGCGCACGCCCGAAGACGCGACGGTCGCGGTGCTCGTGCCCCGGCGTCCGGATCTCTACCGTTACCAGGCCTACTACCAGCTCGCACCCCGCCGGGTCGTCGAAGAGCGCTGGAAGGACGAGGCATCCTTCATCGCGACCTATCGGACCGACGTGGGCCGGGGGCCGGGCGGAGTGCCGATCGTCAACGGAGAGCTCCGGGCGAAATGAGCCTCGCCGCAGCGTTTTCACGAGTTCTTCTCGGCATTCTTGCGGCGTTCGCCGCCGGAGCTGCCGTGAGCCGTGCGGCGACTTCGGGGCTGACACGGCGCGAGAAGGCGGCGTGGAGCCTCGCGGCGGGACTCCTCGTTCAGGCCGGCTGCCTGCTGCTCCTGCTGGCGTTGCGAACGAAACCTCGGGCCACGAATCTGCTGCTCCTCGAGACGATCGTCGCGGGAGGCGCGCTCCTTCTCGGCCGGCGAGGGGTCGGCGTCGCAGTGCCGGCAGGGCGGCCCCCGACGCCGTCGGCCGGTGCTCGGGCGCTCGTCGTGTGTCTCGCCGTCCTCGCCGGCGTCGCCTGGCTCGTGTTTCTCGTGGGCGCTGCGTCCGACGCGATGTGGGCGACCGATTTCGTCGCCTTCTGGGGTTACAAGGGCAAGATCGTCTTTCTGTCCTCCGCGGTGCCGAGGCGGCTCTTCGAGGACCCGGCGCTCTACTTCGCGCATCGCGAGTATCCGCTGCTCGTCCCCTTCACCCTGACCGCCCTCGCGTCCTTCGCCGGCGAGTGGAACGACCAGGCGCTCGCGCTGCTCTATCCGGCGTGCGAGCTCGTGACCCTCCTCGCCCTGTCCGGATTCCTCGAGCGGCGGGTCTCGCGGCTGTCCGGCGTCGTCGCCGCAGCGCTCGCGTCGCTTTGCTTCTTCCTGTACCGACCCGCCAACGCCGGAACGGCGGAAGTCCCCTTCGCGCTCGGCCTCGTCCTCGTTTGCAGCGCGGCGGGGGATGCGCTCGGGCCGGACGACCGAATGAGCGGGGGGAGCCTCGCGCGGCTCGCCCTGGCCGGCTTCTTCTGCGCCTGCTTGAAACAGGAGGGAACTCTCTTCGCTCTTCTTCTCGCTGCGGTGCTGTGGTGGTTGCTGCGCCGGGGGCCCGCGCGCCCTCGATGGCTCGCCATGGCGGCCCTGTCCATTCCGCCGAGCATCCACTGGGCGGCCCTGTACGTTCTTCGGGGCAGTCAGACGCGGCGCGACTTCGACATGACGCTGTTCGAGCCGCGGCGATGGCTCGAGCTGCCGCCGCTGCTTGCCCTCGTGCTGGGTCGCATGGTCGGAACCGAGGCCCGCCAGTCCGCCGTGGCCGTCGGGGCGATCGCCGCCTACCTCCTGGTGACGCGGCGCGGAATCCTGGATCCCCTGCTTCCCGTCTTCGGCGCGCAGCTCGCGTGCTACGCCGTCGCCTTTTCGGTCTCCTCGTTCGACCCCATGTACGCCATCGACGGCGCCTTCCGCCGTATCGTGATGAGCCTCTTTCCGGCGTTCACGCTCGTGCTTTGCGCCCGAGGACTGACCGCCGCCGCCGTGACCCAGACGGGGAGGCCGCCAACGGTTTCGCCCCCGAAGCCCGACGGGAGCTCCTTGCGTCCGTCTATCGTGGATCTCCCGCCGAGAAACGACGGGATCACCGGGTAATAGACGAAGGCCTCGCTCGCACTGTCGGGACCGTCGGTCTCGATCCTCAACACGAGCCCCCCGCTCCGAGCCCTTGCCGTTTCCCGCTCGCTCAGCGCAACGGTGAAGAAGGCCAGCCACGGAGACGGATCAGCGGGCTCGCGTCGGAAGAGGAGCAAGTCCAGCATAGACCGAGAGCCCGAGCACGCAGGGCTGTTCCTGGAGGAGTCGAAAATGAATGGCGAGCCGCCGTGTTCCGGGAACGCCGAGGCTGGCAGTTGCTGGGCTACTCGCCGATGAGGGCCCCTGACGAGAGCGAAGTCGTAAGTGGCGACATCGGGTACGTAGTGCACGAGGAGCAGGACGCCGACGAGGTCTCCCAAGAGAGCGGCGGCGACCCTTCTGTCCCAATGCATGGATGGCAAGACCGCCGCGAGGCCGAGCATGAGGATCGGTAGGAAGGGCAGAGCGAGCCGTGGGTCCGCGCCG
Organism: uncultured Acidobacteriota bacterium; assembly: GCA_963724465.1. Lineage (GTDB taxonomy): Bacteria > Acidobacteriota > Thermoanaerobaculia > UBA5066 > Gp7-AA6 > DAHUXD01. The sequence continues at coordinate 78,901 of CAVRUT010000016.1, forward strand.
AAGACGAGACCCTGAGTCATTGCTACGACAACGACCAGGCAGGGTACGAATCTCCCCCGACGAAACACGCGGTGGCGCCGAGAAGAACCCTCGCGCGAATTCGACCTCGCCCACGGCCCCCGCGGATTCCTCCCGCGACGACGAGCAGCGCAAGCCCCGACGCGATGGGCTCGCTTGCGACGTAGTCGGCGCTGTCCCGCAGGGCCACGCACTCGAGCACGAGAAGCAGGAAGAGGAGCGCCGGCCATGGTCCGAAGCGTCGCCCGAGGGCGATCGCAACCGAGCCAACCCCCACCAGAATCCATGCCGCATTCAAGTAAAGGAAGCGACGATTTTCGCGCGCGTCAGATCCGTCGTGAGGGAGGGCCGCACGGAGGTAAGCGAGGTAACCGGGCTTCGGCAAGTGCGACGGATCTTCGGCGAGATCTGAAAGCCTTCCGGAAGCGATCCAGCTTCGCACGAGCTCCAGATCCTCCCTGGCCGCGGCTACGCCCGGGTCCGCGCGGGCGGCTCCGCGAAGGTACAGGAGCGCCGCGAACGCGAACAGCGCGATTGCCCCCGCGATCTGGAGCCGCCGAAGGTGCGCCCTCATGGCGTTTCCGGGTGCGCCCACCAGTCGAGTGAGCCGGACGCGATCCCGGAGGCGGGCGAGAGGCTTTCGCTGCCTTCGCGGCGGGCTCGCCGGCCCCACGGAGGCGGGATGACCGGGAACACCAGAAAGTGCGCCGCATCATAGGCGCCGCGCGAGACGAGCGAGATCTCGACGGGGCCCCGGCGGTTGGCGTCGAGCAGGGCGTCCGGCAGCGACACGATCAGGAAGGCGGGCGCGCTCGTCGCGTCGGCCGGCCCGGTAAGAAGCCTCTCGCCGCCCGGGCCGAGGACCTCGAAGCCGGCATTCGTGGGTACGAGCAGGGGCGCGACTCGGATGTGCAGGGTGGCCGGCGCCTTCCCGGGTAGGGAGCCGCGCGGGATCGTCTGTGTGATGCGCACGCCGGAGGACTCGATCCTTCCCCATTCCCAGTCGAGGACCTGGCGCTGCCACGCCACGAAGCTGACGAGCAGGGCGAAAATCGCCATTGCGGCGAGTCGCCGGCCCGCACCGTCGAGCCCGGGCAGCGCCGCGACGGCGTAGACGAACAGCGGCGGCAAGAAGGGAAGAGCCAGACGCGGGAGGGCCCCGAGCACGAGGCTTTGGGCGACGAGCGCGGCGATGATCAAGAGGCCCAGCACCTTCGCGACGCGCGCCTCCCCGTGGAGTGGGGTGGCAAAGAGAACGGCGAGGGCTGCGAGGAGAAAGATCGGTGTGACGATTCGCGATAGACCGGTCGCCCGTGCGTACCACGGCGACCAGCGCGCATCGTAGAATTCCGTCCCGAGCAGACCGTGAAGCGCGCGCCACGCGAGCTGCCTTCCTCGATCGCCGCGGTTTTCGGCAAGGGTGGCCTTCCAGTTCTCGAGCGCCGAACGGACCTGCACGAAGGGGGGCGGCTCCGGCTCCCTGTGTTCGCGTTCGGACGTCCAGCCGTAGTCGAGGCTTCCCGTGATGAAGGCGGGGGCCATTCCGCGGAAGGGATCGTCGCGCACCCTGGTCGCGCTCCACAGGGGGCCCCACAGGAGCGCGAACCCGAGGAGCAACGGGGCGATGCGGCGGGGGCGCCCGGACAGGGCGAGGCTCACCGCCGCCAGGACGAGCGCGAGCGCTCCCGCGTTGGGCCGGACGAGAAAGAGAGCCGCCGTCGCGAGTCCGAGAAAGCCCGACGTCACGCCGCGGCGGGGCGGGTCGAGGAGCACCGCGGCGATCGGGAGAAGCAGCGCCGCGGTAAGCGCTTCCGACATGACCGCGCTCGAGGAATCGCGAAGACGCAGACACAGAATGAGAGCGAGGTATAGGGCCATGCCGTAGCGCCGCCCTGTCCGGCGTCCGACCAGGATGGCGGCTGCGCCGATCGCAAGCCAGAGAAGGAGGGACTGGACGACGACCAGCCGGCGCTCGACGTCCTGTGCCGGTCCGAGAGCCAGCGCCGCGCGCAGGAAGAGGATGTAACCGGGCTTGGGCGGGTGGTGGGTCGAGACGACGGGCGTGACGATGCCCTCTCCCCGCCGCGCCCAGTCGAGGTCGATAGTCGAGTCGGACCACAGGACGACGGGCCCCGAGAACGCGGGCCAGAGGTAGAGCGCGAGGCCGAGCGCGCCGAGGACGCCGTAGAAGAGGCGCCATCGCGTCACAGCAGATCGAGCAGCGTCTCGGGCAGCCCTCCGAAGGCCCCCGAGGACATGAGCAGAATCACGTCGCCCGGCCTCGCCTCGCGCCGCAGGATCGCCGGAATATCGTCGATCGCCTCGGGCGCGAAGGCGGGCTTCGTGCCGCCCGCGGAAAAGCGCCGGACGAGCGCGGCGCGGTCGATCTGGTTGTCGGGGCCCAGACGCTGCGCGTGGAAGACGGGGGCGACGACGAGGGCGTCGGCCCCGGCGAACGCCTCGGCGTACTCCTCCTCGAACATCTTGCGCCCCGCCGTGTTCGAGCGCGGCTCGAAGAGAGCCCAGAGGCGGCGGCCCGGAAAGCGCGCGCGTGCGGCCGCGATCGTCCCGAGGACGGCGGTCGGGTGGTGCGCGAAATCGTCCACGACGAGGATGCCTTTCCTCTCGCCCCTGACCTCCATGCGGCGCCGCACGCCGGCAAAGCGGGGGAGCGCCCGCGCGATCTCGGAGGCGGAAAGGCCGAGGCCGCGGACGAGAGCGATCGCGCCGAGCGCGTTGCGGACGTTGTGGAGTCCGAGCAGCGGAGACGTCAGGCGCGCGGTCGGCAACCCGGCCTCGAGCAGCGTGAACTCCGTGCCCTCGGGGCGAAAGGCCACGTCGCGAGCACAGAAGTCCGCGCCCGGCTCGTCGAGCGATACGCGGACGACCGGAGCGCTCGTTTCGGAGGCGAGCGCCGCGGCGCGCGGATCGTCCGCGTTGACGACGACGACGCCGTCGGGCGGCACCAGGCTCACGACCTGGCGGAAGGCCTCGACGACCGAGGCGAGATCGGGGTAGAGGTCGGCGTGGTCGTACTCGATGTTGCCGACGAAGAGGTGCCTGGGCTCGTAGTGCAGGAACTTGGGCCCGCGGTCGAAGAAGGCCGCGTTGTACTCGTCGCCCTCGAGGACGAAGTGGGGCCCCTTTCCGCGCCGGTAGCCACGGCCGAGGTTCTTCATCTCGCCCCCGACGAGAAAGCCCGGATCGCGCCCCGAATCGAGGAGGAGCCAGGCCGTCAGGGCCGAGGTCGTCGTCTTGCCGTGCGTTCCGGTGACGACGACGGACGTCTTGCCGGGCAGCAGGTGCCGCCGGACAGCCTGTGGCAGGGAGAGGACGGGCAGCCCCCGCCGCGCGGCCTCGGCGGCCTCGACGTTGTCCCGAAGCGCGGCGTTGCCGACGACGACCGTGTCGCAGTCCTCCGGCACGTGCTCGGGGGCGAAGCCGTGCGCGACCGGAATACCGAGCTTCTCGAGCAAGGTGGACATGGGCGGGTAGAGCGCGCGATCGCTGCCGGTGACCCGGTGGCCCTCCTCGGCGAGGAGGGCGGCCAGCGGGACCATGGCGGTGCCGCCGACCGGAACGAGGTGAAAACGCCGGTTTTCGCTCATCTTCCGGCCGGAGTTTGGTCTAATGGGGGCGTTTTCGGAAATAGCTTCGGTTTTCCGAGGGTTTACCCCCTTTGATTCGCTTATGACAGGAGGAACCTGAAGATGCGTCACGTCCTCAAAATTGGCCGGCTGTCGGTCGCCGCGCTGTTCGCGGCGGGGGTAGTCCTGGCCCAGAAGCCAGCGGACACCAAGCCTGCGGCCGGCAAGACGGTCGCCGCGCCCAAGATCGACATCAGCATGGAGACCAAAGACATGGGGACCGTCCCCAAGGGCCAGGTGATTGAGACCGACTTCGTGATCCACAACACGGGCGGCTCGGACCTGGTCATCACCGACGCGCGGCCCTCCTGCGGGTGCACGGTCTCCTCCTTCGACAAGCTCATCAAGCCGGGCGGCGAGGGCAAGGTCCACACGAGTGTCGACACCAAGAGCTTCTCGGGGCCGATCTCCAAGTCGGTGCTCGTCGTTTCGAACGACCCCGAGCGGCCGCAGATGAACCTCTTCGTCAAGGCGATCGTCAAGCCGTTCGTGGACGTGGCGCCGCAGGCCTACGTCCGCTTCTCGGTGGTCAAGGGCGACGCCGCGTCGCAGGACGTCATCCTGATTTCCGAGGAGAAGGGCTTCAAGCCGACCGTCGCCGAGACCTCTCAGCCGTACGTCAAGGCCGAAATCTTGCCGGTGGGCGACAAGGACAAGATCTCGGGCAGGTCGGGCGAGCAGTACAAGCTCGCCGTGGCCGTCACGCCCGAGGCGCCCGAGGGGCTCTTGAACGCGCCGATCCGGATCAGCACGGGAGTGTCGCAGCAGCCCACGCTCGAGGTCCCCGTTTCGGGCATCGTGCGGCCGCGCGTCTCGGTTACGCCGATCACGGTCAACTTCGGCAACTTCACGCCGGGCAAAGACCCGATCACGCGCAACATCGTCATCACGAACAACAAGCCCGGAATCCCGATCAAGGTCACGAAGGCCGACGTCAATCTTCCGGGCTTCGTCACCGACGTGGTGCCCACGCAGGAGGGCGTCTCCTACACGGTCGTCGTCAAGGCGAACGACAAGGTCAAGAAGGGTCCGGTAGACGGCAAGGTGACGCTGTACACATCCGACAAGGACAAGGCCGTCATCGAGATCCCGTTGAGGGGCGAGGCGCTCTAGGCCCTTCGACACCCGAATCGCGATTCGAGACGCCCCGGGAAACCGGGGCGTTTTTCTTTGTTTGAATGCCGCCGTCCAGGGGCCGGGATCCCTCGGCGCGGAGCCTGTCCTTTCGGTCAGTCCGGGATTCTCTACGGCTCGTTTGGCGCGATCCGCGCCGCTCGCGGGTTTACTCTAGAGCGACCGGGTCGAAGGAGGCCCGGTCGGGATGAGGCCACGGTCTTCTCCTTCGTTCGCAGTCCTCGCAGTCCTGACGGTCGTCTACTTCGTCGCCGGCAGGCTCGGCCTGGCCCTCGCCTTCCTGAACGCGAGCGCGACGCCGGTCTGGCCGGCCACGGGAATCGCGCTGACGGCCCTCCTGGTCCTCGGGTACCGCGCCTGGCCCGCGGTGTTTCTCGGCGCCTTCCTGGTCAACGTGACGACGACCGGCGCGGTCCCGTCGTCGCTCGGCATCGCCGTCGGGAACACGCTCGAGGCCGTCGTCGGCGCCCTTCTCGTCAACCGCTTTGCGGGCGGCCGGAATGCTTTCGACCGCGCGCGCAACGTCTTCAAGTTCACCTTCCTGGCGGCAATCCTGAGCACGATGGTCAGCGCCACGATCGGCGTGACGAGCCTCGCGCTGGACGGACTCGCGAACCGGGCAGACTACGGCTCCATCTGGCTGACCTGGTGGCTGGGCGATGCCGCCGGGGCGCTGGTCGTCGCCCCTGCGCTGCTGCTCTGGAACTCGAAGCCGCGCGCTGCCTGGAACGGCCGGCGGGCGCTCGAGGGCGCGCTCCTCTTCGCCTCCCTGGCCCTGATCGGTGCGCTCGTCTTCGGGGGGCTCATTCCCTTCCAGACCAAGAACTATCCGCTGGAGTTCCTCTGCATCCCGCTGCTCGTCTGGGCGGCCTTCCGTTTCGGCCAGCGTGAGGCGGCGACGGCGAGCCTCCTGCTCGCCAGCGTCGCGATCTGGGGCACGCTGAGCGGCCTCGGGCCCTTCAGGCGGGACTCGCGCAACGAGTCGCTGCTCCTTTTGCAGGCGTTCATGGGCGTCGTCGCCGTGACCGCCACTTCGCTCGCAGCCGTCGTCGCCGAGCGGCGGCGGGTCCAGGAGTCGCTCTCGCTGCTCGAATCCGCCGTCCACAACGCGGTCGAGGGCATCGTCATCCTGACCCCGGATGGGAGCAAGGCGCCCCGCATCACGTTCACCAACGAGGGATTCGACCGGATCACCGGTCTGAAGCCGACCGACGTCGTCGGGCAGACACTGGCGGTGCTTCCCGTCGTGGAGGACGACGCGGACGTGATGGCGCAGATGCGCCGCGCGCTCTTCACGGGCCGGCGGTTCAATGCCGAGGGCGTGCACGTCCGGCTTCCGGACGGCACCGAGCGCGTCCTCGAGCTCGAGTTGGCGCCCGTTCCCGAGGGCGCCGTGCTCCCGACACACTGGGTCGGGATCCTGCGCGACGTGACCGAGCGGATGGCCCACATGGAGGTGCTCGAGCAGCAGGCGCTCTACGACTTCCTGACGGGCCTGCCCAATCGCATGCTCCTGAAGGATCGGTTGGACCAGGCAATCCGCAGCGCCGGCCGGGAGGACGCGCCCCTGGCGCTTTTCGTCATAGACCTTGACGGATTCAAAGAGATCAACGACACCTTCGGCCACCAGTTTGGAGACCTCCTGCTCAGGGAGTTCGGCCTTCGCCTGTGCGCGGTGCTCCGGACGGCGGACACCGTCGCCCGGCTCGGCGGCGACGAGTTCGCCGTTCTCTTGCCGAAGTCCGGCAGCGCGGGCGGAGCGGCGCTCATGGCCGAGAAGATCCTGGCGGCCGTCGAGAAGCCGTTCCTGATCGAGGGGCAGAGCCTAGAGGTCTCCGCCTCGATCGGGATCGCCCTGTGTCCACGGGATGGCGAGGACTGGACGACGCTCCTGCGCTGCGCGGACGTTGCGATGTACGCGGCCAAGCAGTCGAGCGAGGGCTACGTCCTGTATTCGGCGGGCGAGGACACGTATGGAGCGAGCGGGATCACCTTGATGCGGGAGCTGCGTGTCGGCGTCGAGAACGGCCAGCTGCACCTCCACTACGAACCCCAGGTGGACCTGCGCCACCGCCGCGCCTCGGCCGTGGAGGCGCTCCTGCGCTGGCAGCATCCGCGACGGGGGCTTCTCCTGCCCGGCCAGTTTCTCCCCGCGGCCGAGCGCACGGGAGCGATCAAGCCGGTCTGCGAATGGGCTCTGGAGACCGCCCTCGGACACTGCCGGAGCTGGCACGAAGCCGGCCGGCCCGTGCGCGTCGCCGTCAACGTGTCCGGTCGGAACCTGCGCGACCCGCTTCTTCTCGAGAGAATCTCGCGAATGCTGGGGGCCTCGAAGCTGGACCCCGCCTTCCTCAAGCTCGAGATCGCGGAGGGCAGCGTTCTGTCCGACCCCCACGGATCCATCGCCGCCCTGACCCGGCTGAAGGCTTCCGGCGTGCGCCTCTCGATCGACGACTTCGGCACCGGTGAGTCCTCGCTTTCCTCCCTCAAGCGGCTGCCGGTCGACGAAATCAAGATCGCGAGCTCGTTCGTGCAGGAGATGGCGTCCGACGAGAGGGACGCGGCGATCGTGCGGTGCGCCATCGAGCTCGGCCACAGTCTCGGCCGGCAGGTCGTGGCCCAGGGCGTGAACGACGAGGCAACCTGGGAGATGCTCGCCGCCTTCGGCTGCGACTTCGCGCAGGGCTCCTACGTGAGCCCGGCGCTGCCCCGGGGAGAGCTCGCCCGGTGGCTCGAGCGACCGATCCAGGGATAGGGGAGAAGACCGGGCACTGCAATCGGTGTCACCCCGAGCGAAGCGAGGGAGCCGTCCTTGACGAGGCCGCGGTGGCGCTACAGGACCGTCAGACCCTCGTGATCTTCTTGAGGATGTCCCCGTCCCACGAGTACTTCAAGCGCTTGCGGCCGCGCGCGGCGTTCTTCTGGAGCGCGTAGCCGTACAGCATCGGCAGGGCCACGGACGTCTCGATGAAGGCCATCTCGTGCGTCGCCTTCTTGGAGACCTTGCCCCAGGATGTCGCCTCGGAGAGCGTCGAGCCCCCGAGCCCGCCCCAGTGCGGCGCGTCGGTCGTGATCTGCAGAGCGTACTTGTGGCCTCCGGTGTCGATGCCGAAGATGTAGGACATCACGATCGAGTCGTTGATGTAGTTCTTCGGCACGCCGCCGGAGACGTAGATCGCCGCCGTCGCCGGGCTCTTCACGACGATCTGCGTGAGCTCGTAGTTGTCGCGGATCGAGCTGATCTCGAACGGCTTCCTTCCGGCCTGGCGGAAGCGGTGGTAGTGCTCGGTCAGGCCGATGCCGATCGAGGAATCGTTCAGGGCCGGGACGAAAAGGGGAACGCCGTGGCGCGCGCACGCGCCGAGGATCGAGCCCCTGTCGTGCCGCGCCCCCTCGGCCAGCAGCGCCAGAAACGCCCGCGAGGAGAGGCTCTTGCCCCCGAGGGCGTCGGCAAACCGCGAGACGGCCAGGTCCGTCTCCCAGTACTTCTCCTCGTCGATGAACGTGTCGTAGAGCCGGTCGATGTAGAGATCGCGCAGCTCCTTGTCGTCCGCGTCGGGATGGCCGTGGTAGTGCCGGCCGCCGCGCACCTGGTAGAAGTCCTGAGAAATGATTGCGCCCGTCGAGACCACGACGTCCACCATCTTTTGCTCGATCAGGTCCACGATCACCTGCCGCATCCCGGCGGCGATGAGCGAGCCCGCCATCCCGACCAGGATCGTCGGCCGCTGCCGGTCGCGGAGCATGCGCTCGAAGACGCGGGCGGCCTTGCCGAGGGCGCGCGCCTGGAAGGAGGCCTCGCGGTAGGCGTCGAGGAGCTGGGAGACCGTGGTGGTCTTGCCGACCTTTACGGGCGTCGTCGGGCGGCCGAGGAGCGCCCTCTTCCTCTTGCGGTCGACGCCGACCGCCGCGGCGTGGACGTACTCGTCGGCGGAGTGCGGGGCGCCCTTTCCTTTCGATCCCATCGGCGAGGCCCTCCCGAAAGAATGCGGTACGCCGCCATCGCGGCGGCGTATCCGGAGTCGATGTTGACCGCCGTGACTCCGTTCGCGCAGGAATTCACGGCGGAAAGAAGCGAGGCGAGGCCGGAGAAGGCGGCGCCGTAGCCGCGCGAAGTCGGTACGGCGATGATCGGCCCCCCGACGAGGCCCCCCAGCACCGAGAAGAGCGACGCTTCCATGCCGGCAACGGCGATGAGCACGTCGGCGCGCTCGACTTCCTCGAGCCGCGAGAGGAGGCGCAGGAGTCCCGCCACGCCGACGTCGGGCACCAGGGTCGAAGAGATGCCCAGGTACTCGAGCGTGCGCCTGGCTTCCTCGGCGACGACGGTGTCGGCCGTGCCGCCGGTCACGACGACGACGGCGGCGTCGATGCGCGGCATGGGTTTGCCGACCGAGACGAAAAGGGTGCCCGAGCGCGGGTCGTAGTCCGCCCGGCCGGGCAGCGGGCGAGAGGGCGACTTCGTCCCACATCTCGGGGGGCAGGCGCGTGACGAGGACGTCGTGCGCGCGAGAGAGCTGCCGGCAGATCTCGGTGATCTGCGCCGCGGTCTTGCCCTCGGCGAGCACGACCTCGGGAAAGCCGACGCGCCGCTTGCGGTCGAGGTCGAGCGTGTAGTCGGGTCCGCGCATGGGGCGCATTCTATGCGGATGTTGCAAGCGGCGCGCGAAGGCGCTATCGTCTTGCCCCTTCGACGTTCTTTGACTCGTTCGGCCAAGGGAAGCGGGTGAAAATCCCGCGCGGCCCCCGCCACTGTCACCGGGGACGCCTCGGGCGGCAAACCACTGGGCGCGAGAGATCGGGAAACCGGTTGCGCGTCCGGGAAGGAGCTCGAAGGCGAAGGATCCGGAAGCCAGGAGACCTGCCGGACGACACGTTTTCTCGGACGGGGTGAATCGAGAGAGGACGCGTCTTCCGATTTCCGGAGCGCGGGACACCTCTCGGACCGCCCGAGATCCTCGTCGGATCGAACGGGAGGTTCGAATGACGACCGCGGTCCTGCTCGCTTTCCTCGGCGCCCTGTCCCGGCTCGTTCCCCATCCTCCCAACTTCGTTGCCCTCGGAGCTCTCGCGTTGTACGCCGGAGCTCGCCTGCCCCGGCGGTGGGCCGTCGCGGTGCCGCTTTCGGCCATGGCGCTCTCGGATCTCGCTCTCGACTTCGGCACCGGCCGCGCCGCGATCTCGGGGATGCGCCTGACGATCTACGCGACGTTTGCGGTCATCGTCTTCGGCGGGTGGCTCGCGCGCCATGGATCCGTCCCCATCCGGTTCGTCGCGCTGTCGCTCGGCGCATCCCTCCTCTTCTTCCTCACCTCGAACTTCGCCGAGTGGCTCGCCGACCCGATCTACCCGAAGACGCCCGCGGGCCTCGCGCTCTGCTACGCCGCCGCGGTCCCTTTCCTCTGGAACACGCTCTTCGCCGACCTTCTGGGGACGGCGGTTCTCTTCGGGCTCGATGCGCTCTCGCTGCACGAGAGGGCGCTCGCGGCCGGCGCGGCGGCCGTCCTCGTGGCGCTCCTCCTTTCTCCGGCGCCGCTCCCCGCGCAGCAGATTCCCCCTGCCTCCGAGAGCATCGTCGTGACGGCGACGGCGACTCCCGAAGAAGAGAAAGACCTCGGGGTCGCGACGACGGTCATCACCCGCGAAGACATCGACAAGAGCGGCCGGGTCACGGTCCTGGAACTCCTGCGTTCGGTCCCGGCTCTCGACCTCGTGCAGTCGGGCACCGACGGCTCGCTGACCTCCATCTTCCTCCGAGGCACCAACTCGACGCAGACGCTCATCCTGGTGGATGGCGCCCGGGTGAACTCGGCATTCTTTCCCGGCTACGACTTTTCCGGGTTGACGACCGAAAACGTCCAGCGCATCGAGATCGCGCGCGGCCCGTTCTCGGCCCTCTACGGTTCGGATGCGATCGGCGGTGTGATCCAGATCTTCACACGGCCTCCACGGGAGGGGTTCTCCGGAAGCGCGACGGCAGAGGGCGGCAACGCGGGCACGGCGAGCGCCTCGGCGTTCGTGACGGGGGGCGCGGGCCCCCTTTCGGCCGCGGCAAGCTATCGCTTCGCCAACACGAACGGCGACGTGCCCAACTCGAACTGGCGCGAGAATAACGGCTCCGCGCGGGTGGACTGGCAGCCAAACGCGGACTCGCGCGTCGGGATCGAGGGCTCGATCCTCTCGGGCAAAGTCGGGAACCCAGGCCCCGTGGGAGCCGAAAACGCGGAGGCCTACGGGATCTTCAAGGAAGAGCGCATCGCGCTTCCCGTGAGCATCGCCTTTTCGCCGGCCAACCACCTGAACGGATTCCTCGCGTCGGTGTGGTCGAAGCCCGAGTACAACGACCCGCCCGCCGGATACTCCTCGCAGACGAACGCCCGCACGCTCCAGGCCCAGGTGTCCGACTCGGCCGTGCTCGGGGCCCACACGCTGACGGGGATCGCCATGTGGAATCGCTCGAACGTGACGAACACGGACACCTTCGGGACCTCCCTCGACGGGCAATCCACGACCATCTGGGGCGTCGGGGTGCAGGACGCGGTGACGCTCGGGCAGTTCTCGGTCGCCGGGGGCGTTCGCTACGACGGCAACTCGCAATTCGGAAGCGCCGTCAGCCCTCGCGGCTCGATCGCGTGGCTGTCGAAGGACCGGCGCTGGAAGCTGCGGGCGGCCGGGGGAAGCGCCTTCCGCGCCCCGACGGTCGGCGAGCTTTACTTCCCGTACTACGGGAACCCGGAGCTGAAGCCCGAGCGCTCCGTCTCCTGGGAGGCGGGGGCCGAGGCGTACCTCGGCAGGGTCGGGCGCGTGGAGGTGACGTACTTCTGGAACGACCTGAAAGACCTGATCGTCTACGACTTCGCGAGTTCGCGGACCGAGAACATTGGAAGCGCCCGCACGCAGGGAGTCGAGGTCGGATACCGGCAGCAGATCCTGCCGCCTCTGGCGATCGCGGCGACCTACACGTATCTCGACGCGGTGGACCGGACGAACGACACGCCCCTCATCCGCCGCCCGCGCAACAGCGCTTCGCTGACGGTCCTGTGGCAGCCCCTACGGCCGCTCTCGGTCGAAGTGCGCGGGCTCTATGTGGGCAGCCGTCCGGACTCCGATCCGGTCGCCTTCGTCCCCGTGACGGATCCCGCCTACTTCCGCCTCGATCTCTTCGCGAGCTGGAGCCTCGGCCAGGTTGCGCCGTACCTGCGGATCAACAACCTGACCGACGCGAGTTACGATGAGGCGGCCGGATATCCCGCCGCGGGAATCCGCGCGGGCGGAGGCGTGGGAGTGAAGTTCTAGTGCCGCGCATCACGAAGGTCTACACGCGCACGGGCGACGACGGGACGACGGGCCTCGGCGGCGGCCAGCGCGTCGGAAAGGACACGCTGCGTATCGAGGCGTACGGGACCGTGGACGAGTTGAACAGCGTGCTCGGCGTGGCTCTCGCGTCGCGGCGTCAACGAGACGATCGCGGCTCCTCTGGCCTCGATCCAGAACGAGCTCTTTCACCTCGGGTCCGACCTGTGCATCCTCGAGGAGGACAAGGCGAAGATGCCCGTGCCGCGGATCGAGGAGCGCCACGTCGCCGCGCTCGAGACGCTCATGGACCGGCTGTCCGAGGAGCTTTCGCCCCTGGAGAACTTCATCCTGCCCGGAGGCACCGCGGGCGCCGCGCACCTGCACGTCGCCCGCACGGTGTGCCGCCGCGCGGAGCGTCTCGTCGTGGCGCTCTCGCGACAGGAGGCGATCGGGAAGTGGACGGTGCGCTACCTGAACCGTCTCTCCGACGCCCTCTTCGTCATGGCGCGCCACGAGAACAAGCGCCGCGGCCTGCCCGACGTGCTCTGGAACAGCCGGGCTTAAGGGCGGATGAAGGCCGTGAGCCGGGAGGCTAGAATTGCTCTCCGTGCGACGGCTTTCGGGCTTGCTCGGTCTCGTCCTCTTTCTCGCCGCCGGTCGGGCTTCGCCTCGCGCTGGCCGCCGAGGACACCGAAGCGATGCGCTGCGCGATCGCGTGCGGCCACGCGATGGGCGCCATGAAGGGCGCGGCCTGCTGTCCAATGTCGGACGCGCCCGGACTCCGGCCCGTCGTTCAAGGCCTGCTCTCGCGGCGGCGACGCCGCCATCGCGCCGATGGCGCCGGCGCCGATGTTGGCGGCGTTTCACACGCGACTGGAGCCGCCCGTCGGTTCGAGGCGCTTCCAGGTCGCCGAGGATGCCGCGCTGCGCGCGCCCTTCCTTCACATTCCGGACAAGGTGCCTCTCCTGCTCGGCTGATCGGTCCGCTTCCCAAAAACACGAAGCCGTAAAAGGAGAACGCATCTTGATGTGGCATACGCCTCGGGCGCGCCGCTTTGTCGCCGCGCTCGCTTTCACCGTACTTTCGCTTGCCGCGCCCCGCGCCGCGCGCGCCTGCTCGATGTGCCGCTGCAGCGATCCCGTCTTCAGCGCCCTCGGCGAAGGGCTCTACACCTACGGCGGCTTTCAGGTGGCGGTCGACTGGAACCGGCTGAATCAGAGTCAGGGCGCCGGTCCGGACTTCGAGGCCCAGGTCCGCAACAGCATCACGACGACGATCTCGTACGGCTGGCGGGAGCGGCTGACCTTCGTCGCCCAGGTGCCTTACACCTTCAATCACCTCACGGCCGAAGAGGGCGTCGAGACTGCGGACGGGCTCGGCGACCCGGCCTTTTATCTCTACGTGCGCCTCTGGTCCTCTCCGTTCTCGCAGGGTCTCGGTCGCCGTGCCTGGATCTCAGCCGTCGTGGCCGTCAAGACGCCCTGGGGCGAGAACGACGTGACGGAGGACGGCGAGCGCCTCGACGAGCACGTGCAGCCCGGCACGGGAGCGACCAACCTCACGGGCGGCCTGTCGGGGCTTTACCTGCTTGACGCGAAGTCCTCGCTCTACGCCTCGGTCGGCTACACGGGCACGGGGCGCAACAAGTACGGCTACAAGTACGGCGACAACGTCCAGGCCAATCTCGTCTACGACCGCAAGCTGACCGACTGGCTCGACGGCCTTCTCGAGGTGAACTTCCTCGACGCGAAGCGCGACCAGCTCGACGCGCTCGGCGTTCCCGACCCGGACACGGGAGGCCAGAGCCTCTACCTGACGCCGCGCATCGGCGTGCACGTCGTCAAGGGTCTCGTGCTGCGCGCTGCGGCCCAGTTTCCGGTGTGGGAGCACCTGAACGGAATCCAGGACGTCAAGCCGGCGTACACGGCGGGGCTGACGTACGTGTTCTAGACGGGATGCGGGATGCGGGATGCGGGATGCGGGATGCGGGTACGATGCGGCTCAGTCGTCGCCGTTGGCGGGCGTCTTGCGCTTGGGGTGAAGGGCGTAGCCGAGGAAGAAGGAGACACCGAGGCCAGCGTGGGACCAGCCCGTTGCGCGCACGGCGCCCGGGGCGACGAAGGCCTGGATGAGATAGCCCGAGAGAGTCAGCGGCAGGAAGAGCCAGAGCATGAGGGCCCCGGTCTTCCGGCCGCTCCGCTCTCCCTGCCTGATGCGCGCGAGCGCATGGCGGCGCACGAGCAGTCCGACGCCGAAGACGGCCAGAGGCGCGACGAGCAGATGCAACTTCATGAGCCCGGGCTGCCAGGGATGCCCGATGCGTGAATCCGGGTCTGGGCTCGGGACGAAGTACTTGAAGAGGCCGTAGGCGAGGCCCGTCAGCGATACGGCGGCCAGGGCCGCGTGGTTCCACCAGGCTTCCCAGCGCTTCATGGGGCCGGGCTCTGCTGCAGGACACGGTGCAGAGCCAGCGCGCGCCGCGCGGCCTCGGTCGTGGCTCGCGCCGTCAATGTCGCGCCGGTGACCGCGCGGATACCGCGCTTCATCGAAAGCTCGTCGTCGAGCGGCTTGCCCTGGAACTGCTCGTACCAGTGCGCGCGCGGCAGGTAATCCTCGGGCTCGGAGAAGGAGAGGACCTCGATCCGGGCGATCGCGCCCGAGGGGTCGACGACGACCATGATGGACTCGGGCATCGTCCGCACGACGTGCGTGTCGAAGTACGCGATCCCGGCGGGCCGGCCGTCCTTCGTCGCGACGTAGTAGCTGGCAAGTGCGGGCGGCAGTTCGTCGTCGCCCGAGAGCTTCTTCGCCTCCTTCTGCTGGGCCTCGGTCAGAAAGGCCGTCCTGCGCTCAACCTTCGCCCCCGGGAAGGCGAGCTTCAGCGCTTCCTCCTGCGTGAGGAAGACCTTGCCGCCGAGGGTCGCGGCGGCCAGAAAGACCGCAGCGCCCGCGCTGAGCCGCTTCATCGCTAAAAAATGTAACCGAGAGACACGTTCCACACGTTGACGCCGGTCGTTGCGGCATTGTGCCGCTGCTGCCAGTCGGCCTTCAGGATGAGCTGCGGAATGGGCTGGAAGGCCGCTCCGAGGGTTAGTTCCTCGACGTCGTTCTCGGGATTGCGCGCGTAGCCCGTCGGAACGGCGGCCTGCGTGTCGTACTGCTCGTAGCGTGCGTACGGCAGCAGGTTCATCTTCGATCCGGGCACGAGCGAGAGGACGTCGAACGCTGCCTGCACGTACCAGCCCTCCTGGGTGCTTCCAACCGATTCGTCGCCCTGGAAGCCGTTGAGCTCGTTGACGAGGTCCGCCTGCGCGACCGTGGTGTGCGCGTAGAGCCCGCGAAGCCACAGGCCCCTCCAGCGCCAGTCCGCGTGCGCGTCGAAGACGGTCGTCAGCGCGCTCACCTTCTGACCCGAGGGCGTAAATTGGCCCTGTCCGGCGTCTCCGGAGAAAACCGACGCGCCTACGATCAGGCCGGTAAGTCCCACGTAGTCCAGCCGCCCCGCGAAGGCCCAGCTCTTGGCCAGCGCCTCGGAGCCCTCCTGGCGCCCCTCCCGGATGCCCTCGTCGGCGGAGTAGCCGGCGGCGTTCAGGCCGTTGACGCCGTAGGCCTGGTAGGCGAGCGGTCCGACGTCTCCGTACACGCCGGCCCCGAGCTCGCGCCACGTCGTGGGAATGATGAGGTCCTCGACGTCGGGCCGCCGGGCGCCGAGGAAGCTCGTCGGCTCGTGCAGCTGGTTGACGAGGCCCGACGGGATCAGGACCAGGCCCGACCGGGCGTTGAAGGCCTTCGAGTTCAGGTAGTCGATGTACGCGAATTCGATCTCGGCCTCCCCGCCCTTGTCAGAGGCCACGACCGCGTTCTCGTACTCGATCTCCGTGTTGAGGACGAAGTGCCGGTCGAACTTGTAACCGAGGTACACGACCGCGCGCAGCAGCGTGATCACGTCTTCTCCGTCCGTGGGCTCCCCGCTCTGGTTCTTCGACGCGAAGTTGTCGTAGAGCACTTCTCCGTAGCCGCCGATCGAGAGACCCTTCTTCAGGCCATAGACCTTCGCCGCGGCAGGGCCGACGCCGTAGCGCTCGACGGATGCCTCGCCTTCGGCGCCACCGGTCTCGGCGGCCTCGCCCATCTTCAGGTTCTCGATCTCGCGGGCGAGGATGTCGATGCGGCGCGAGAGCTCCTCGAGCTTCGCATTGGTTTCGGCCGACGTGGACGAAGCCTTGAGCTTCTCGAGCTCGGCGCGCGTATCGGCGAGCAGCTGTTCGAGGACGCGGATACGCTCCTCGGCAGACGAGGCGGCCGCAGGAGTCGGAACGGGCGCGGGGGCCTGGGCCAGCGCGGGGCTCGCCGCGGCGAGGCAGAGCAGAAGAGCAGCCAGGAGAATCGAAGCGCGACGCATGGAGTGCTCCTCTAGGGTTGTG
This sequence comes from uncultured Acidobacteriota bacterium, assembly GCA_963724465.1. Lineage (GTDB taxonomy): Bacteria > Acidobacteriota > Thermoanaerobaculia > UBA5066 > Gp7-AA6 > DAHUXD01. The sequence goes on from CAVRUT010000016.1 coordinate 95,421, forward strand.
GTGTCGTCAGGCCGCGCACCGCTTGTGGGTCGGCCGAAAGAACGAGGCCCGAGATTCCGGGGCTCGCGAGGGCGTCGAGCATGTGATCGCGCTCGACGAGAAAGAGGGCTTCGTTCTCGACTCCTTCCCTGCGAAGCGTTTCCGACAGGGCGAGGCCGCGCTCGGGCCCGAGAACGAAGAAGGCGGTCGAAAGGATGTCGGCGACGAGTGCGGAGGGCGAAACGACCGTGACGGAGCCGAAGTCAGGCGCGGGCTCTCCCGTTCGCGGATCGAGGATGTGGCCGATCCGGCGCCCGCCGACAATCAGCGCCCGTTCCGAGTCGCCGGAGGTCGCCGCGGAAAGGTCCGAAAGACCGAGCTCCACGACCGTTCTTCCGCGCTCGCGAGGGTGCGCAACCGGGACGCGCCACGGCCTCTCGGCGGTGTCGCTGCCGAACGCGAGCACCTGGCCGCCGAGATCGAAGAGCGCGCTCGGGACGCGGGCCTTCCTCAAACCCCGCGCGACGAGCTCGAGAGCGTAGCCCTTACCCCAGGCGCCCTCGTCGATCCCGGCGTCCTCGGAGAGCCGGGTCACGGTCCCGGCCGTGGCGTCGATGCGAAAGTGGCCGGCGCCCGAGGCCTTGAGCGCCGCCGCGAGCTCCTGCGCCGTCGGCACCCGCCCCTTGCCGCGCAGGTCCCATGCCCGCACGAGTGGAAGGATCGTCGGATCGAAGGCGCCCTGCGAGCGGGGGATCCACGCGAAATCGGCGGCCAGCAATGCGGAAAGCTCCCGGGACACGGCGACGGGCTTGCCCGGCGCCCCCTCGTCGACGCGCCAGAGCTCGCCGCCCGGCTTCCAGGTGGTCAGCAGCGTCTCGATGCGTCGGATCTCGGATAGGGCCGCCTCCGAGGCCGCAAGGGCCTCCTCGCGGTATTTCATGCGCACGACGAGATCGAGCGTCGTGCCCATGACCTCGACGCGGCGCTCGACCGTCGCGACGGTCGGCTCGTAGGCGAGAAGGGGGAGAGCACCGCATTGAACCAGGGCCGCCACCAGGCAGAGCGCTCCGGCGGCGGGCCGCAGCGCGGATCGGGTTCGTGTCACGCGAGCTCCCTTCTTGGATTGAGATTCAGTCTCAATCGCAAACGATATGCGCGACCGGCGGCGCCGTCAAGAGGCATGGCGGGGGGTCGCCCGTGGAGGCGTCGGATGCCCGCCGAATCTGCTGAAAACAGGAGGTTTGGGCAGTCACTGGATAATGCGCCCGTGCGCCCCCTGCCGTCTGGCCGGATCCCGGCCGCGCTCCTCCTCGCCCTCGTCGGCCTTGCGTCACCGGCCGCCGCGGCTTCGAAGCCCGGCAAGAGCCCTTTCGTCGAGATCGTGGGCGAGGCGACGATCGCGACCTCGCCGCGCGAAGTGGTGCACAAGAACGGCCGCCGGTTCCTCGAGTTCGAAATCACGCTTTCGACCGCGCGCCCTGCGTCCGACCAGCCGGCCGGCGCGGACCGGGGCCTCGCGGTCGACACCAAGGGTCGCGTAAAGGTCGTCCACGACCTGTCCTGTGCCGGCGCGCCGGTCGCGCTCGCCGTCGGGGACCGGATCGAGATTACGGGGGAGTACGTGCACGTCCCTCGCGGCGGCGACCTGATCCACTTTACGCACGCGGCCGACGGAAGCTGCGGCCCTGGCGGCAAGCATCCCGCGGGCTTTCTGCGCAGGGTGGCCACGCCGGCTGCTGCTGCTCCGGCCAGGCCGCAACCGGCTTCGATCGTGCCCGATCAACCCTACACGGGGCCGCCTCCGGCCGTCGAGAAACCGTATGCGGCGATTCTCGCGGCGAAGGAAAAGGGCGCATCCAATGCGGACCTGCTCGCGAAGATCGAGCGCGAGAAAATCGTCTATTCGCTGACGACGCCGGAGATTCAGAAGCTGCGGGCGGCCGGGGTTTCGGAAGCCGTGATCGAGGCGATGCTCCGATCGGGCCGGATGCCAACTGCCGCGGCCGTTTCTACGCCGCGTTGATGCGCGTCGCGGGCCCGCCGCCCGCGGCCGCCCGATGGCGTTTCCACCACAGGCTGCCGAGCCAGGCCGTGGGAATGACCGCCAGCGCATAAGCGAGGAGATGCCCGATCAGGCCGTCGGGGCCCAGAATTTCCGTCGCGTCGTGGATGGCCTGCGACGACGGAAAGAGGCGGGCCTCGGCGAGTTCGTGAATGCCGTACAGCACGAGTTGTACGAGAAAGATCGCCAGGAAGACCGCCGAGACGTTCAGGATCGCCCTGAGGTCGACGCCCTTGCCGAGACGCGTCCAGAGGAACCCGATGCCCACAGCACCGAGGAGGCCGAGTCCGAGTCCCGCGACGACCGCTGCGGAGCGCAGCTGGAAGAACGCCGTCGCGATGAGGAGGGCCGTCTCCATTCCCTCGCGCGTGATCATGAGGAGCGCGAATGCGAAGACACCCCAGAAGGCCCGCGGGGCGCTCAGCGAAGAGGCCCTGGACTCGATCCGCGCCTCGATGTCGGTCTTCAGATGCTTCGACACGCGTTTCATGTAGAAGAGCAGGGTCCCGACGAGCGCGGCCGCGACGAGCGCCAGAATCCCCTCCCAGAGCGGCTGGTTGGCCGCCCTCGAGAACAGCAGGCCCGCCGCCGCGCAGGTCGCGACGGAGACGCCGATGGCCGCGTAGACGGCCCGCGCGAGCGCCGGCCGTCCGGTCCGTTTGAGGTAGGCGAGGGTCAGGGCGACGATGAGAAACGCCTCGATCCCTTCGCGCAGCGCGATCGTGAATCCCTGCCACATCGGCCCGTTCTCCCGAGAAACCCCGCTTGACATCCGGCGGGGACCGTGAACAATAGCGCGATTGAGACAGAGTCGCAATCCCATGAACCGCCGCGAACTGCAAATCTTCCGTAAGTACCTGGAAAGGCGGGGCCTCAAGCTCACGGCCGAGCGCCAGGCGTTGTTCGACGAGGTCTTCAGCAAGCACGAGCACGTGGAGGCCGACGAGCTTCTCGTGCGCCTGCGCGGAAAGCACAAGAAGATCTCGCGGGCGACGATCTACCGCACGCTCGAGCTCCTCGTCGAGGCGGGCGTGGTGGGCAAGCTGCGGATCGGGGAAGCGGGATATCGCTACGAACGGCTCCACGCCGGGGACCATCACGACCACCTGATCTGCGACCAGTGCGGCCGGGTCATCGAGTTCTTCGAACCGCGGATCGAGGCGCTTCAGGACGAGGTCGCCGCGCGCCACGGCTTCCTGCTGCTCTCCCACAACCACCAGATGCGCGGGATTTGCCGGCGCTGCCGGCCTCGGGAAAAGTCGGGCCCGGCCGCCCGCGCTTCGGCCGGGGCCCCGGTCCCCGTCTCTATTTCGTCCAGGTCACGCGGATGAACCGGCGGCCGAGGCGCAGCACGGCATCGCCGGCCGCGGTCAGCCCTTCCTCCGGATCGCGGACCTCGCGCGGTTCGGTCGAGCCTTCCGCGTAGAGCTTCAGCGCTCCCTCCGCGATCTTGCGGCGCGCCTCGCGCATCGAGCCCGCCAGGCCGAGCGCGACCAGCGTCTTCGCGGCGGGGCCGCCGTCGGAGGACGGTAACGCCTTCGTCTCGACGTCGTCCGGAACCTCGCCCCGGGAGAACGCACGGCGGAAATCTTCCTCCGCGCGGGCCGAGGCTTCTTTGCCGTGGAACTGCGCGACGATCAGGCAGGCGAGACGCGACTTGGCGTCGCGGGGGTTCTCGGAGCCCTCTTCGACGCGCCTCCTTCGGGCGGCGATATCGGAGAGCGGCTCGTCGGTCAATAGCTCGTACCAGTTCCAGAGGAGCGCGTCCGGGATCGACATGACTCTGCCGAACATCTCGCCGGGCGGATCCAGTACGCCGATGGCGTTGCCGAGAGATTTCGACATCTTCTCGACACCGTCCGTTCCGACGAGCAGCGGCAGGGTCATGACGACCTGCGGCTCCAACCCCTCGGCCCGCATGAGGTCGCGGCCCAGAAGCAGGTTGAAGAGTTGGTCCGTGCCGCCGAGCTCGACATCGGCCTTGAGCGCCACCGAGTCGTAGCCCTGGGCGAGCGGGTAGAGCAGCTCGTGGAGTGCGATCGGGTGTTGCGCCTTCCAGCGCTTCTGGAAGTCGTCGCGCTCGAGGATGCGGGCGACCGTGATGCGCGAAGCCAGACGCACGAAGCCGGCTGCCCCGAGGGCTCCGAGCCACCGGTCGTTGAACTCGATGACGGTCTTCTCCGCGTCGAGGACCTTGAAGGCCTGCTTCGTGTAGGTCTTGGCATTCGCCTCGATCTCCTCGTGGGTCAGCTGGGGCCGCGTCGCCTTCTTTCCCGACGGGTCGCCGATCATGGCCGTGAAGTCCCCGATGACGAAGACGACGCGATGGCCGGCGTCCTGGAAATGCCGCATTTTGTGCAGGACCACCGTGTGCCCGAGGTGGATGTCGGGCGCCGAGGGGTCGAACCCGACCTTCACGGTCACCGGGCCACGCGCGAGCTTTCGCGCGAGGTCGGCCTCGTCGATCAGGTCGACCGAGCCGCGGCAAAGGCGCTCGAGCATGGAGGAATCGGCCGTCACGGTGGGCGGGGATTATAAGGGCGCGCGGCGCACAGGACCGGGGGCCCTCAGAAAGCGGGATCAGCCGGTCCCGAAGGGGCGTTAGAGTGCAACGGCATGGCACTGAGGCTCCCGGCGGCCCGCGCCGCGCTGTTTCCGATCCTTCTCGGCGCGTGCCTCGGGTGCGACGACACGATGACGGGACCGACAGCGACGCCGACTCCGACCGGGCCGACGCCGACCCCGGCCGCGCCGCGGATCGTCTGGGTCGGGCGGGGCGAGGCGGGCCAGCGCACGAACGCGTTCGTGGACTCCGAAAGCGGAACCTCGACGAGCACGATTCACGCCGGCGATACCGTCGAATGGGTTTGGGACTTCGGCTCCCACTCGACGACCTCCGGCACCTGCCCACTCGGGTGCGTTCCGGACGGACTCTGGGACTCCGGAATCGGGTTCGACCTGACGTTTCAGCACACGTTTCCGGCGGCGGGGACCTTTCCCTACTTCTGCTCGGTCCACGGCACGATGATGCAGGGGACGGTCGTGGTTCAGTGAGCAGCGGCAAGCCAGGGTCGGCTTGCCCATCGGGCGCAGGTAGAATGATTTCGTGACGGAGACGAAGGAAAAGGACGAAAAGCCCGCCGCGGGCGAAGCCCCCATGAGCGAGGACGACCGCCGTGCCGCGGCCGCTGCGGTCAACCGCAAGCGGGCCGAGAAGAACTGGGAGGACAACAAGAAGCGCTGGCGCTCGCTGGGCGTCCCGAAGGGGCTTCCGGCGAAGAAGTGAGGCGCGCGTGCTGAGGCTTACGAGCACGGCCTTCGGCGACGGGGAAGAGATTCCGCGCGCGCACTCCCGCGACGGCGGCGACGCCTCGCCGCCCCTTTCCTGGTCGGGCGCCCCCGAGGGCACGGCGAGCTTTGCCCTGGTGTGCGACGACCCGGACGCTCCCCGCGGCACATGGGTTCACTGGGTGCTCTACGACCTGCCGCCCGAGGCGGCCGGCCTTCCGCCCGGATCCGGCGGCAAGGCGATGCGCTCCTCCGCGGGTGTGGCCGGAACCAACGACTTCGGAGAGTCGGGCTGGGGCGGGCCCGCCCCTCCGCGCGGCCACGGAACACACCACTACGAGTTCCGGCTCTACGCGCTCGACCGCAAGCTCGGCCTGCCGGCCGGCGCATCGAAGGAAGAGCTCGTCCGCGCCATGAAGGGCCGCGTCCTCGCCGAGGCCCGCCTGACCGGCACTTACCGCCGGGACTGAAGCGAGCGGGCGATGCCCGGACCGAGCTCCGACGGCACCCTGCTCTCCTGCCGGCGGTGTCCCCGGCTGGTGGCCTGGCGCGGGGAGGCCGCGCGGCATCCTCCGCGGCGGTTTGCGGGCGAGCGCTACTGGGCTCGGCCGGTTCCGGCCTTCGGTGAGCGGGGCGCGCGGATCCTCATCGTCGGCCTCGCGCCGGCGGCGCACGGAGCCAATCGCACCGGCCGGATGTTCACGGGCGACGAGTCGGGCAATTTCCTCTTCGAGGCGCTCCACGCGGTCGGGCTCGCGAACCGGCCGACGTCGGTCGCCAGAGACGACGGGCTCGTCCTTTCCGGGGCGCTGCTCACGGCCGCGTGCCGCTGCGCGCCGCCGGGCAACCGGCCCCTTCCCGGGGAGCTCGACAACTGTCGGGGTTATCTCGAGCGGGACCTCGCGGCGATGGCGCGACCCCGCGTCCTCGTCGCGCTCGGGGCCCTCGGGTTCGACGCGTGCCTGCGGTCCTCGCGGCGTCGGGCGTTGTCGTGCCGAAGCCGAAACCACGCTTCGCCCACGGCGCCCGCGTCCGGGTCGGCGAGGACGTCGTCTTCTGCGACGTACCATCCGAGCCAGCAGAACACGTTCACGGGCGAGCTCACGCAGCGCATGCTGCGCGACGTCTTGAGGAGGGCGAGAAAGGCGGCGGAGAAGTGACCGCGTCGCCGTGGCTCGCTAAGGACGGGATCCCTCGGCGCTCACGCGCCTCGGGATGACCGCGACGCCTCGCGTCGCGGTCACTTCTTCTTGAACAGGGCGTCGAACGCGGAGCGCGCGTCGTCGGGAGTCGCGTCGCCGCGGGTGCCGGTCAGGTCGAAGGTCTTCGCCGGTGCGTAGAACGTGCAGTCGTTCGCGGCCTTCTTCGACACGATGCGCGCGGGGATGGGCTCCGAGCACTCGAAGCGCGCCGACGTGTCGAAGTAGGCGCACTGGCTGCACGCATGCAGGGCGTCGCCGCACTTGCGGCAGCCGGCAGCGACGCCGATCGAGTCGAGGTCGAGGACGTGTTCGCCGCAGTGCTTGCAGCGGAAGACCACGGCCTTGTTCTGGTCGATGCCACGTCCCCGCGGGCCCTCGTCCCGCGGCGGGCGCGGCCCGGAAGGTCGCCGCCCCGAGGACTCGGAGCCGGAGTCCTGGTAGCCGCGATGGCGGTACTTGCGGTCGTCGCTCACGAAGAGCCGACTCCGGATTGTATTCCCGGGAGGATAATGGATGGTGGCGATGAACGACGAATCCGACCCGGCTCTCGAGCTCTGGCGGGAAGGCACGGCCCGGCTGCTCGCCGGCGAGCTCGACGAGGCGATCGGGCTCTTCACGCGGTCGCTCGAGGCGGGGCCGACCGCCGAGGCGTACACGTTTCGCGGTTGGGCATACTCTTTCGCGGGGCGTCTCGACGACGCGATCGTCGAGTGTCGCAAGGCGATCGCCACCGACCCGAGTTCGGCAATCCTTACAACGACATCGGGTGCTACCTGATGGAGCAGGGCCGCTCGGACGACGCAATTACGTGGTTCGAGAGCGCCAAGCGGGCCTCGCGTTACGAGCCGCGGCATTTTCCGTACCTGAACCTCGGGCGCCTGCGCGCCGCGCGCGGCGAGGTCGCGGAGGCGATCGCCGAGTTCGAGGGCGCGCTCGTGGAGAATCCCGGCGACCCGATCGCCCTGCGCTGCTCGAGCACCTCCGGTACAAGGTGAACTGAATGCCTCGGCCCGGGGTAGAATCCCGTCCTTCGGAGGAACCAACCATGGACCAGCTTCCCATGACGCCCCAATCCGCGTTTGCCGCCGCCGGCGCCGTCTCGGCCGAGCGGATCACGGCGTTTCTGCGCAAGGTCTACGGGTGGATGTGCGTCGGCCTCGGCCTGACCGCGGCCGGTCGCCTGGCGGTGGCGAGCTCGCCCGCGCTGGCGCAGGCTGTGTTCGGCAATCGCATTCTCTTCGTCGGCCTGACGATCGTGGAGCTCGGCCTGGTCTTCTACCTCTCGGCCCGCGTCCAGAAGCTCTCAGCGGGCATGGCGTCCGGGCTATTCCTTCTCTACTCGGCCCTGAACGGCGTCACGATCTCGTTCATCTTCCTGGCCTACACGCGGGACCTCGATCGCGACGACGTTCGTCGTGACGGCCGGCATGTTCGGCGCGCTCGCGCTCTTCGGCACCACGACCAAGCGCAGCCTGGCCGGCGTCGGTCAGTTCGCCTTCATGGGATTGATCGGCGTCCTCCTGGCCTCGGTCGTCGGGCATGTTCTGGAAGTCCGACGGGCTGCAGTTCGTCATCTCGATCGTTGGCGTGATCGTGTTCACGGGCCTGACGGCCTGGGACGCGCAGCGGCTGAAGGTGATGGCGACGACGGTTCCGGAGGGCCAGTACGGCTCCTACTCCGTGGTCGGAGCGCTCTCGCTCTACCTCGACTTCATCAACCTGTTCCTGTTCCTGCTGCGATTCATGGGCGGCGGCGGGACTGAGACGGGCGGCCGCAAGGGCCGCCCCTACGCTCCGGTGTAGGGGCAGGGCTGGGTGTCCCGTCCTTCGGACGACGCCCCTCTGCCGAGGGTCTTCCGTTGGTGGTCGGACCGACCGCCCGCCTACCCCCGCCCACTAGCGGCAGACTCCCCACCGCCCCGGCGTCGGCGCCGCGGCGACGGGGCCTTCTCCTCGTCCTCGACCTGGACGGCCTCGCCCGGGTTCAGGAAGAGGTTCGCCTCGAGGCCGTACTGGCGGTTGTAGAGGTCGGCGTAGCGGCCGCGGCGCGCGAGCAGCTCCTCGTGGCGCCCGCGCTCGACGATCCGGCCCTCCTCGACGACCAGGATCGCGTCCGCCCGGCGGATCGTCGAGAGGCGGTGGGCGATGACGAAGGTCGTGCGCCCCTTCATCAGCTCGGCCAGGCCCTCCTGGATGAACGGCCTCGCTCTCGCTGTCCAGAGAGGAGGTGGCCTCGTCGAGGATCAGGATGCGCGGGTCGGCCAGGATCGCCCGCGCGATCGCGACGCGCTGGCGCTGGCCGCCCGAGAGCTTGACGCCGCGCTCTCCGACGATCGTGTCGTACTTCTGTCGGGAGCTTCTCCACGAACTCGTCGCAGCGGGCGATCGCCGCGGCGCGCAGGACGGCCTCCCGCGGCGCCTCCGGCCGCGAGTAGGCGATGTTCTCGAAGACGGTGCCGTCGAAGAGGAAGTTGTCCTGGAAGACGACGCCGATCTGGGTCCGATAGTCCGAGAGCCGCACCCTCGCGAGATCGCGCCCGTCGACGAGGATCCATCCCGGAGGTCGGCCGGTAGAAGGCCGCGACGAGGCCGATGATCGTGCTCTTGCCGGCGCCGGACGGGCCCACCAGCGCCGTCGACGGTGCCCGGCTGGGCCTCGAAGGAGACCCCGCGCAGCACCGGACGTCCTTCTCGTACTCGAAGGAGACGTCGCGGAACTCGACCCTCTCCGTCGAGGCGTCGAGGGGCGTCGCGGGCGCGCGTCGCCGGCGTCCTCCGGCGAGCTCGTTGCGCAGCTCGCGGATTCGCTCGAGGCCCGCGAAGGCCTCGGTGATCTGGCTGCCGATCGAGACGATCTGGATGACCGGGCCCGACGAGCAGCCCCAGGTACAGGGTGAAGGACACGAACGAGCCGACGGTCATGCGGCCGGCCTCGATTTCGTGCGCGCCGACCCACATGATCGACGACGCCGACGACGCCCAGCAGCAGGGTCGAGAAGGCCGAGACGGCCGAGAAACCCGTCATCGTCCTGCGCCACGTTGCGGAAAAGGCGGTGGGCGCCCTGAGAGAACACGAGGGCTTCCCGCCGCTCGGCCCGATAGGCCTTGACGACGCGCACGCCGGAAAAGGACTCCGTCAGCCGGCCCGAGACCTCGGCGTTGATCTTCGAGCGCTCGCGAAACAGGGGCCGCAGGGTCTTGAACGCGAAGAGCAGGACGAGGCCGAAGAGCGACAGGACCGCCAGCGCGATGAGAGTGAGCTTGGCGCTGAAGTAGAACAGGATCGCCGAGCGCGAACATCGCGGTCAGGAGGCCGCCGGCGAGCTCGACCAGCCCGGTCCCGACGAGGTTTCGAATGCCCTCGGCGTCCGTCATGACGCGCGAGAGAAGGACCCCTGTCTTCGTCTGGTCGAAGAAGGCGATCTGCAGCCGCCGACGTGGCGCTGGACGCTGCCGGCGCATCTCGGTGATCGAGCGCTGCGCGGCCTTTCCGAGGACTTGGGAGAGCGAGAAGCCGGTGATGGCCTGGATCAGGGTTGCGCCCGCGGCCGCGAGCACGAGCGGCAGGAGCAGGTCCCGGCGCCCCTTGCCGATGACGTCGTCGAGGAGAATCTTGCGTCGTCCCCGGCAGCACCAGGCCGGCAGAGCCGGCTGACCAGCAGGAGGCCGAGTCCCAGCGCCAGCCGGCCCCGGCGGGCGGGATGAGCTCGCCGCGTCCCGAAGGATGACCGACAGCGGAAGGCTTCTTCTTCTTGGGTGTCTCGTCGGCCGTCAAAGGGCCTGGCCGCGCCGCTTCGGCCTTGGACGCCCGGGAGGAAAAGCCTCCGCCCTCGAGGCCGATTCGGGCCACCGTTTAGACCGCTCCAGGCGGGTCGAGTTACGGGCACGGTTCGATTGTATGGGCGCAAACGGACGCTCGAAGCGAGTTCGTGGCACGACGGGAACTACGTCTGGCAGCAAAGGGATCAGATTCGCGTATTGACAATGATAGACTTGTCTAGACAAATAATATTGTCAATGGAGATGCGCCGGTCGGCCCGAATCGGATCGTCGAGACCATCACGAATCCAAGGCGCGCGGGCGCTCTTCTTCACCCGATGCGCCTGCGGCTTCTGTCTCGCCCGGGAGCCCATCTGCGCAGCGGAGCTCGCGCGACGGCTCGCGCTACCGAGGCAGAGGGTCAACTACCACGTCCGTGAGCTCGAGCGGGCCGGCTTCCTGCGGCCGGCCGGCCGCCAGCGCAAGCGCAACTGGATCGAGCAGCGGTACGTCGCCACGGCGCGCTCGTACGTGCTTTCGCCGGAGATCCTCGGGCCGCTCGGCGCCCGACTGGCGCAACATCGGGGACACGGCCTCCGCCGACTATCTGCTGGCCCTGGCCGAGCAGGTGCGGGCGGACCTGTGGAGGGCCGCCGCGGAGGCACGAGGCCGAGGGCAAGCGCATCGCGACTCTCTCCCTCAAGTCCCAGTTTCGCTTCGAGAGTCCGGCCCAGCGGACCGAGTTCGCCAATGCCGTCCGGGAGGCAGTCGTCGGGGTCATCGCCCGACACTCCTCTCCCAACCGCTCGAGAACGGACGCCCGGGCCGCGGACGCCCGTACCGGCTGGTCCTGGCCTGCTATCCCGTTCCGCCGTCGACCGAAGCCGAGGGGGCCCCGAGAAGGAAGTGATCATGACCGAACGAAAACACGAGGGAAGACGGTTGCGGCCGGAGATTCGCACCACCGCCTCGCCCGGCAGGTTTGGCAAGCCTGGACGGATCCCGAGAAGATCGCGCACTGGTTCGTCGACCGCGCCACGTGGAAAACCGGAAGTCGGAACGATTTTCACGTGGATCTTCGAGAAGTTCGGCTACGAGATCCCGTACGAGGTCGTCGCCGCCGAGCCGGAAAAGCGCTTCGCGCTCGGCGGCGAGATCCCGGGCCGGGAGCCGTTTCTGCTGGAGATCACGATCGCCCGGGAGGGCGCCAGACCGTCGTCACCCTCGTCAACTCCGGCTTCCTGGACGGGGCCCGTTGGGACGAGGAATACGAGGGCGTGGTCTCCGGCTGGGCGAACGCCCTCGCGGTTCTGAAGCATTATCTCGAGCGCTACTTCGGGATGCCGAAAACGGCCGTTCTCCTGATGCAGCCCGCCACATATCCGTACGACCGGCTCCTGCCCTACTTTACAACCTCGCAGGGACTGTGTCGCTGGCTGGCGACGTCCGCTTCGATCGGCGAGGTCGGAGAGCCGTGTGAGCTCGAGCTCTCCGGCGTCGGCCGATTGACCGGCCGCGTGCTCTCGAAGACGCGCTGGGAGGTCGTGCTCTCCTGGAACGAGTTCGACGCGACGCTGGAACTGAAGGGCTTCCAATTCCCGGGGGCCGGCAAGGTCGTCGGCCTGCGGGCCCTCACGTGGGGCCCAATGGCGGGGCCACTGGCGCAGATCGAGCGGCCGTTACAGGCCTCTCTGTGCCGCCTGGCCGGAGCGCTCGAGAAGGAGGCCGCGCCGTGATCGGTCAGGCGGTCTCCCTGGCGGGTGCCGCGATGATCCTCGCGGCGTTCGCCGCGCAGCAGGCCGGGCGCCTGCGACCGTCGGACTCGCTCTACCTGATTCCGAACTTCCTCGGTTCGGCGATCCTCGCCTACTTCGCCGTCCGGGCCGGAAACCTCGGCCTGATCGTGCTCGAGGGAGCCTGGGCGCTGATCAGCCTCTGGTCCCTCGGCAGGACGCTTCTGCTCCCCTCCCCGGGACGCGACGGTTAGGGGATCTCACGGCCGCCTCTCCATGACAAGGAGAAGCCGTTGGGAGCCGAGCGCGAAGGGCTCCTCGATCGGCGAACCGTAGAGCTGCCGCACTTCGAAGCCGGCGGCGGAGAGAAGCCCGACGAGCTGGGACAACGTGTACACGCGCTGCGACGCGAGCTTCGTCTCGGTCCGGCCTTCGCGGGAGAACGTGAAGCGGTTTTCAATGCGCCCGGAGACCGGGTCGTATCGCGTGTCCTCGACGAAGTGGAAGCCGGCCAGATCCGCCTCCTGCCGCTGCTCGATTCCGCGCGGCAGGATGGATTCTGCAGTCTGGCCGTAGTCGATCGCGAACCTCCCTCCGGGGCGCAGGCTCCGCGCGACGGCATGGAGGAAGGCCTCGTTGCCCGCGTCGTCCAGATAGCCGAAGCTGTTGCCGAAGCAGAAGGCCGCGTCGAACTCGCCTTCCCAGGGCAGATCGCGCATGTCTCCCCGACGCAAGCGGATCGGGCCGCCGCCGACCGGCCCGTCCTCGTGCGCCGCCGAGAGGGACTCCGGGGAAATGTCCACTCCCGTCATCGCGCAGCCCCGCGCGGCAAGCGGGCGCGTGAGCCGCCCGGCCCCGCACGGCACGTCGAGAACGCGCGAAGCTGCCGACAATCCCAGATGCTTCCAGAGAAACTCGACGTCCTGCGCCGTCGCTTCGGGCGGGACGACCGCCCTCCAGAACTCGACGGCGAGTCCGGAAAAGAAGGTCTCCCACCAGTTGCCGGGCGCCGTCACGAGTCGTCCTCCATGCGGGCATAGATGCCCCGCTCCACGATCTCCATGCAGCACAGCGGATCCTCGATGTCCCGGAAACCGACTTTGCGGTAGAGCCCGTGCGCATCCTTCGTAAAGAGCGTCCAGCGGCGCAGGTCCTGGAGCTCGGGGTGGGCGCGGATCGTCTCCATCAGCCACAGCGCCAGCCCGCGCCCGCGGTGCGACTCGAGGACGAACACGTCCGCGACGTAGGCGAAAGTCGCGCGGTCCGTGATGACGCGGGCAAACCCGACCTGGCGTTCGCCTTCGTAGAGGCCGAAGACCATGGAATTTTCGATCGAACGGTCGACGATGGCCCTGGGAACCTGCGGCGCCCAGTACGAGCTCGCCAGAAAGCGGTGAATGACCTCCCGGTCGAGTCGCGCCGGATCGGTCGAAATTGTGAATTTGTCACGCGTCCATTCCATGCGGACCCCCGCGTTTATCCTATGCTCCGGGCTCGATCCCCATGAGCGGCACCGTCTCGCTCCCGACGTGGCTCGCCGTCGTGCTGGCGATTCTGGCGGCGTGGGCGGCGCTCGAGCGCCTGCTGCTGCCGAGCGCACGGTGGGTCCTGCGGCGGCGCGTCAACCGCGTCCTCGAGGAGCTCAACACCCGCCTGAAGATCCGGATTCAACCCTTCAAGCTGACCAAGCGCGAGGTCCTCATCGACCGGCTGCTTTACGACCCCCAGGTCCAGCAGGCGGCCGAGGCCGAGGCGCGCGAGAGCGACATGCCGCGCGAGGTCGCGATGCGAAAGGTCGAGCGCTACGCCCGCGAGATCGTCCCGGCGTTCAACGCCTACGCCTACTTCCGCTTCGGCTACTGGCTGGCGCGCAACGTCGCCCGCTCCCTCTACCGCGTGAGGCTGGGCTATTCCGACGAACAGGGTCTGGCGGCGATCGCCCCCGAGGCGACCGTCGTCTTCCTCATCAACCATCGCTCGAACATGGACTACGTTCTCCTGTCCTATCTCGCCGCCGAGAAGGCGGCGCTGTCCTACGCCGTCGGCGAGTGGGCGCGGATCTGGCCGCTCCAGACGCTCGTCCGAGCGATGGGCGCCTACTTCGTCCGGCGCAACTCGAACGACCCGCTGTATCGGAAGGTCCTCGAGCGCTACGTCGGCATGGCGACCTCTGCAGGCGTCACGCAGGCGGTCTTTCCCGAGGGCGGCCTCTCGAGGGACGGCAAGCTGCGGCCCCCGAAGCTCGGCATTCTCGACTACATGCTGCGGGCCTTCGATCCGGCAGGAGACCGCGACATCGCCTTCGTGCCGGCGGGGATCAACTACGACCGAACCTTCGAGGACCGGACGCTGCTCGCCGAGCGCGACGTCGCGTTCGAGCCGCCGGGGGCCGTCGGGGCCCTCGCGAACACGGCGCGCTTCGTCGGACGGAATCTCTGGCTCATGGCGCTCAACGAGTGGCATCGGTTCGGCTACGCCTGCGTGAACTTCGGCTCGCCCGTATCGCTCAGGGAGTACGTCGGGCGCCGCGGCGTGGACTTCCGCACGCTCCCGCGCGAGGAGCGCTCGCGCCGGCTCGAGGAGTTCGCCCGGGAGCTCATGGAGTCGGTCGCGCGCGTCATTCCGGCCGTGCCCGTGCCGCTGGTGGCGACGGTTTTCGTGCGCGAGCCCGGGAGGGCGTGGAGCGAGCTCGAGCTCAAGGCGGCCGTCGTCGGGCTCATGCGCGACCTCGAGGCGCGAGGGGCCCACGTCTACGTCCCGCGCGGCGACCAGGACTACGCCATCACGGTGGGCCTCCGGATGCTGACGCTGCGCAGGCTCGTCGAGCAGGAGGACGGGATCTACCGCGCCCGCCCCGAGGAGGTGCCGCTGCTCGAGTACTACGCGAACTCGATCGCGCACCTGTTCTCGCCGTGATATCTGTTGCCCCAATTCAGCACGGAGGCTCCCGATGGCCCGACCCCTGAGCCGCAGGACGCTCATCCGCTACGGAGCGCTCGGAGGGGCCGCGGCGGCCGCCACGCCGCTCGGCGCGCGCGAATCAGCGTCGTCGCCCGCGGCGCCGATTCCTGCCGCCGCGCCGGCGGCCTTCGAGCTCGACGAGGCGACCATCGCCGATCTCCAGAAGCGCCTGGCGTCGGGCGCCGATTCCTCGCGCTCGCTCGCCGAGAAGTACATAGCCCGGATCGAGGCGCTCGACCGCAAGGGGCCGGAGCTGCGCGCCGTCCTTGAGCTCAATCCCGACGCCCTCGCGATCGCCGAGCGGCTCGACGCCGAACGCAAGGCCGGAAAGGTGCGAGGCCCTCTTCACGGCGTTCCAATCCTCCTCAAGGACAACATCGGTACGGCCGATCGCATGAACACGACGGCCGGATCGCTCGCCCTCCTCGGGGCGACACCCTCGGCCGACGCCTTTCTCGTCAGGCGCCTGCGCGATGCGGGAGCAGTGATCGTCGGCAAGACGAACCTCTCGGAGTGGGCCAACTTCCGCTCCTCGCATTCCTCGAGCGGCTGGAGCGGCCGCGGCGGCCAGTGCCGCAATCCGTACGCGCTGGACCGCAACCCCTCGGGCTCGAGCTCGGGCTCCGGCGCCGCGATCTCCGCGAACCTCTGCGCCGTCGCCGTTGGCAGCGAGACCGACGGCTCGATCGTGTCGCCGTCGAACAACTGCGGCCTCGTCGGTTTGAAGCCCACGCTCGGCCTCGTCTCACGAACGGGGATCATCCCGATCGCCCACAGCCAGGACACGGCGGGGCCGATGGCGCGCACCGTCACCGACGCGGCGATCCTCCTGACGGCGCTCGCGGGCTTCGACGCCGCAGATCCGGCGACGAAGGGGCTCGCGGGAAGGGCCCCGACCGATTACGCGATGTTCCTCGCGGCGGGAACGAAGGGCCTCGAGGGCGTTCGCATCGGCGTGCCGCGCAAGAAGCTCTACGGCCAGAGCCCGGCGGCCGACGCCCTCGTCGAGGCGGCGCTGGCCGACATGAAGCGGATGGGCGCCGTCATCGTGGACCCGGCCGACGTCGCGACGGCGGGGGAGACCGACGACACCGAGTTCGAGGTGCTGCTCTACGAATTCAAGGCGGACCTAAACGCCTACCTTGCGAGCCTTGGCGCGAAGACCCCGTACAAGACGTTGAAGGACCTGATCCGCTTCAACGAGGAGAACCGCGCGCGGGAGATGCCCTACTTCGGGCAGGAGATCTTCGAGAAGGCGGAGGCGAAGGGTCCGCTGACCGAGAAGGCCTACGTCGACGCCCTCGAGAAGGACCTTCGCCTGTCACGCTCCGACGGGATCGACAAGACGATGGACGAGCACAAGCTCGATGCGCTCGTCGCCCCGACGAGCGGGCCGGCGACGTTGATCGACCTCGTCAACGGCGACTACGGGCCGGGCGGGAGCTCCTCGCTGCCCGCGATCGCCGGCTATCCGGACATCACGGTGCCGTGCGGATACCGCTTCGGTCTGCCGGTCGGGATGTCGATCTTCGGCCGCCCGTGGAGCGAGCCGGTATTGCTCAAGATCGCTTTCGCCTACGAGCAGGCCACGAACCACCGCCGCCCGCCGAAGTGCCTGGCGACGGCGGACCTGGCGACGGCGTCATCCCGGGGGGCGTAGCCTCTTCCGTCATCCCGAGGTGCATTGCCTTTTCGCCGGGTCCGGGTCGCCGTCACTCGGGAAAGCTGTCCGGTTGCTCGACCGCGCGGCGGTGGAGCTCGTCGTCGATGTTTCGTCCCGTGACGACGACGACGACCGGGCCCGCGTTGACCTCGAGCCGCGACAGGGCCGCAAGGGCCGAAGCTGCGGCGCCTTCCGCTCGAATGCCCGCCCTCGAGTAGGCGCCGATGGCATGCGCCATCTCCCGCTCGGAGACGAGGATCATGCGGTCCACGACGGCGTTGACGTGGGCGACGGCCTCAGGAATCGCGACCCGGACGGCCAGGCCGTCCGCGAAGGTCGCCATGCGGTCGCAAGCGACGGGGTGCTTTGCCCCGAAGGACCAGGCCATGACCGGCGCCTCCTGCGCGGCGACGCCGACGACGAGGGTTGCGGGGGAGCGGCGCTTGAGCGTTCGGCCCATGCCGGCGATGAGCGCGCCGTTGCCGACCGGGACCACGACGGCGGCCGGGGGCTCGGGCAACTGGTCGAGAATTTCGTCGGCGATGACTCCATAGCCCTCGTACTGCGTCGCCTCGACGCCGTCCTCGAAGAAGGGAACCTGGGCCTCGTCGGCGAAACGCTTGCCTTCGTCCTTGGCGAAATCGAAGTCGGTGCCGATCAGGCGAATCTCGGCGCCCAGACGGTCGATGAGCGCGAGCTTCGAGAGCGAGGCGCCGGCGGGCGCGTAGACCATTGCGCGCAGGCCCTGCTGTTGGCTCGCCCAGGCGACGGCCGCGCCGTGGTTACCGGTCGAGACGGTGACGACGGCTGCGGCGCCCCGCGCCTTGTAGGCCTCGATCGTGGGAAGGGCGCCGCGCCATTTGAAGGCACCGAGGTCGTGGACGTCTTCGCGCTTCAAGTGCAACGCGAGGCCGTCGAACAGCCCCCCGGGCGCCCGCTCGAGCGGTGAGGGCAGATCCACTGCACAAAGGGTAACCCAGCGCCGGGTATAGACTCCAGAAAAGCGAGATCCCGGATGACGCTAGCCGTCGGCTCCCGGCTCGGTCCCTACGAAATTCTGTCGCCTCTCGGCGCAGGCGGCATGGGCGAGGTGTACCGTCGCTCGCGCTTGCTCGAAATCTGCGCCCTACGGGCGCGACAACCGTTGCCTTCTGTACGGGCTCTGCGGAGGCATCTGGCTTCTCGACATCACGACGGGAAAGGCATCCGAGGTCTTGCCCGCCCCCAAACCGCCGGGGGGCCTTTGGAACTTCGACATGTCCACGGACGAGAGATTCCTTCTCCTCCTCGAGGGCACGGCCGAGAGCGACATCTGGATGATGTCGACGGAGTGAGCGGCCGGTTCAGGTTCGCGGGAACCACGGCACGAAGGCCGACGTCGTGCGCCGGTACTCGCGGTAGTCGTCGCCGCGCGACTTCAGGGCCTGCGCTTCGGTCGCCGGGATTCCGGTGACGCGCAGCAGGAAATAGAGCATCAGGGCCGGGCAGACGAGGGCCATCCAGCCGTACGGCGACGCGAGGGCGAATAACGCGTAGGCGATCCAGACGAGCCACTCGAAGAAGTAGTTGGGATGCCGCGAATAGCGCCAGAGCCCCTCGCGGCAGGTTTTCCCGCGGTTGGCGGGGTCCGCCTTGAAGTGCTCGAGGGCGCGGTCGGCCGAGGTTTCGCCGGCGATCGCGATCATCCAGATCGCCACACCCGCCCACTCGAGCGGTGAAATCCGCGGCGCCGGGTTGACGGCCGCGAGGAGGAAGGGGATTGCGAGGACGAGATCGAGCAGGCCCTGGAAGAGGAAGAAGAGGAAGAATTTCAGCGCGATGTTTCCGCCCCACTCGCGGCGAAGCGTCTGGTACCGCCCGTCTTCGGGCTCTCCGTGCGCGCGGCTCTGGATGTAGACCGCGAGGCGAAAGCCCGCGATGCCTCCCATCAGGGCGACGAGCACACGTCGTTCGGGCAGGCCCGATCCGAGAGCGCCGTAAAGGATCGCGAGAAACGCCAGGTTGGCCGACCACGCAACGTCTACGATGCCCGCGTTGTGCCGGCGCAGGTGGACGATCCAGGCCGCGAACATCACGGCGAGGACGAGGACCGCGCCCCACGCCGCGAGCGACGCGACTTCAGGCCACATCGCCGATGTCTTTCGCGCGCGCAGCGGTGACCCGGCGAGCCAGGATCCGGAACATCGGGAGCATGGCGAAGTAGATCGCCCCGACGAGAAGCGGCGCGACGAGAAGCCACGCGATGACGGCATGACCGAGCGTCGTCCGGACGTTCGCGAGGGTGGCGAGGGGATCGGTCCTCATCATCGTGACGAGCCTTTCGAGGGAGCGGTTCTCGCGGGGAGCGCCGAAGATCCGCTCCCCGAGGCGGATGAACGGAAAGATCAGTAGAAGCTGCAGCGCATACGAGGACCAGTTGATCGCCTGAATGATCGGCTGGTTCAGGCGCAGGGCCCAGGCCGCGAAAAAGCAGAGGATCGTGGTCGTGCCCACGATCGGGTTGACGGCGATGGTCAGACCGATGGCGATCGTCAGCGCGATCTTCTCCGGCGAGATCCCCTGGGTGAGCTGCTGGCGGATCGGGTCGGCGATTTTTCTCTTGAGGCGCTCACGCGCTGTCATGGGGTCGGCTTCGTCAGTTCCATTCCTCGCGTGGGCCCGTGGCCCGTTGCTCGAACGCCGGCTTTCGCCAGAAAGATCTGAGCGTCGCCGAGGTACCCTTCCGCGAAGCCCCCCTGGCAGTACCCCAGGTAGTAGTCCCACATGCGCACGAAGGTCTCCGGGAAGCCGAGTGCCCGCACGCGATCGCGGTTGGCGAGGAAGCGCTCACGCCAGGACCCGAGCGTGGCGACGTAGTGGCGGCCGATCTCTTCGACCCCGCCGATCGAGAGGCCCGTCGCGCGGGCGAGCGACCGGCGGATCTCGGAGAGTGATGCGAGCTCGCTGCCGGGGAAGATGTGGCGCTGGATGAAATCGGGCTGTCGCCGGTAGCGGTGAAAGCGCTCCTCGTTGATCGTGATCGTCTGCAGGAGCATCGTGCCGGCCGGCTCGAGCAGGCGATCGACGGCGCCGAAGTAGTCGTCGTAGTACCGAAGACCCACGGCCTCGAACATCTCGATCGACACGGCCTTGTCGAAGCGTCCCGACAGGTTGCGGTAGTCCTCGAAGAGCAGGGTGATGCGGTCGGCGAGGCCTTCGGTCTCGAGCCTCCGGCGAACGTGCTCGTGCTGGGCCTGGCTGATCGTCGTCGTCGTGACCCGGGCGCCGTACCGGGTCGCGGCGTGGACCGCGAAAGACCCCCATCCCGTCCCGATTTCGAGGAGGCGATCGCCGGGGGAGAGCTCGAGCTTGCGGCAGATGCGGTCGTACTTGGCGAGCTGAGCCTCGCTCGAGTGACAGGCCAGGGGACTCGAAGAGCGCGCACGAGTAGGTCAGCGTCGGGTCGAGGAAGAGGCCGTAAAAATCGGTGCCGAGGTCGTAGTGATAGCGGATGTTGACGCGACTGCCCCGGATCGAGTTGCGGCGCCCGGCGTGGCGGACCTGCTCGATCCAGCGAGAGAGACGAGCAGGAAGCCTCGCACCGGTGTCGAAGACGGCGAGGTTGCGCACGGCCAGACGGACCAGGGAGACGAGATCGGGGGTCGTCCAGAGCCCTTCTGCGTACGCCTCGCCGATGCCGATGTCTCCGCCGAAGACGAACCGGGACAGAGCGCGTGGGTCGAGGATCTCGACGGAGGCGTGCAGGTCCGAGGCCGGATCGCCGAAGCATCGGACGCCCCCTCCGGGCAGCCGCAGCGTCGAGATGTCCACCGCGGATCGCCTCGAGGCTCCGTAGGAACATCGCGCGGGCGAGGGTGGTCATGTTGCCTCCTAGCCGGGCTGAGGCCTCAGCGATTCCGCGGTGGCGACGAGGCTCTCGAGGATCTCGGCCAGATACGCGCGCGCCCGCTCGATCTCGGCGTGGATCTCCTCGAGGCGCTTGCCCGCCCGGGCCCCGGCGGCGGAAGCCTCCTCGTGGAGCCGGTCGAGGCGCGCCACGGTGCGCGCCCGCGCGGCCTCGAGCTCGACGAGCGCGTCGTGGGCGGTCAGGCGCGCCGAGTCGCGGAGCTCCGCCCACCGGCGCGAGAGGGCCTGAACTCTCTCGTGCAGCCGGACCGACGTGAACGTCCGGCCCGTGCGCAGCGCCTCGTGGGCCGCCTCGCGCCACCTCTCCGGCGGGCGATGCAGCCCGCGAACGAGGCCGATCTTCTCGCCGAGCCAGAGCAGGTAGTAGCTCGCGTCCACCTCCCACCAGCGGAAGCCCTGGGCCGCGGAACCGGGCGCCCAGTGGTGGTTGTTGTGCCAGCCCTCGCCCATCGTCACCAGGGCGAAGACGAAGCTGTTGCGCGAGTCGTCGGTCGTCGCGAAGACGCGGCGGCCGAAGAGGTGCATGACGCTGTTGATGGAGAAGGTGCCGTGCCACAGGAGCACGGTCGAGAGGAAGTAGCCGTAGAAGAGGCCGGTCCACCCGAAGCCCAGGAAGAGGGCGACGGCGTAGACGACCGTCGGCAGATACTCGTGCCGGTCGAGCCAGACGAGCTCGGGGTACTTCACGAGGTCCGGGATCCGCGAGTGGTCGGACTCGGCGTGGTCGCGCGCGAGGATCCAGCCCATGTGGCTCCACCAGAACCCTCGCTGGATCGGGCTGTGGATGTCCTCGGGGCGGTCGGAGTACTTGTGGTGGTGCCGGTGGTTGGAGGCCCACCAGAGCACGCCCTTCTGCGCGGCCGTCTGACCGAGAAACGCCAGGAGGAATTGCGACACGCGCGGGAGATGGAACGTGCGATGGCTGAAGTAGCGGTGGAAGCCCGCCGTGATGGCGAACATCCGAAGGTAATAGGAGGCCACGCACAGCGCGACGCCCTTCCACGAGAAGCCGAGCACGAGGACGCCCAGAGCCAGGACGTGCACGGACGCGAAGCCGACCACCGCCGACGGGCGCAGCCCGCCGGCTTTCGGCGCCGAAACGGCTTCGAAGCTCATCCGGGGATTTTATCGTTTCGGGCCCTCGCATCGCTCCCTTTACGCGCCCCGGAGGCGGGCGGATGCCAGGCCGGGGGCGTGGTGAAGGGAAAGAATGGCCAGAAAATGGAAAGGAGGGGCGCGGCCTGCGCCCCTCGCCGGCTGTCCGATCGGGAGGCGGCTTACTTCGCGGCCGGCGCCTCGGGAGCCTTTTTGACCGTTTCGAGCGAGATGGTTACGGCGACGTCGTCGGAGAGCATCAGGCTGCCGTTGTCGAGCGCCTTGTTCCAGTTGATCCCGTAGTCCTTGCGATTGAGGATGGTCGCGAGTTCGAATCCCGCCCGCTCGCCGCCGCGCGGGTCCTTCGCGGTGCCGGTGAAGGTGACGGGTAGGGTGATCTCCTTCGTCACGCCGTGCATCGTGAAGCTCCCGGTGACGTCGTATTTATCCTTGCCGGCGGGCACGATCTTCGTGCTTTTGAAGGTGATCTCCGGGAACTTCGCGACGTCGAAGAAGTTTTCCGACCGCAGGTCGCCGTCGCGATTGGCCTGATTCGTGTCGATCGAGGCGGCCTTGATCGTGAAGGCGACCGAGGATGCCTCGGGCTTCGCCGGATCGACCTGAATCGTTCCTTCGAAGTCGCCGAAGCGGCCGCGAACCTTCGAGACGAAGTGGCGGATCTGGAAACTCACGTCCGAGTGATTCTTGTCGATGGTGTAGGTGTCGGTGGCGAAGAGCGGCGCCGCCGTGATGGCGGCGAGAAAGAGAGTCAGGATCCGGAACTGTCGTTGCATGGGGCTCCTTTCGAGCGGTTGGGGTCACGCCCTGCGGCGAGACGGGGTGGAAGGGGAAAGCCCGGCGCGGATCGCGTCGAGCAGGCGGATCAGAGTGCCGAGCTCGGCCTCGCCGAGCATGCCGAGGCGGCCGTCGATACGGGCGACGGGAGCGTCCATCCGGCCGAGCAGGCGCGCGCCCGGTGGCGCGAGGAGGCAAAAGACCTGGCGGCGGTCCGTCTCGCAGCGCTTGCGGGAGACGAGGCCCTTCTTCTCGAGCCGGTCGATCAGCCGCGTGATGCCCGGCGCCCGCTCGATCATGCGCTCGGCGATCTCGAGCGTCGGGAGGCCGTCCTTGCCGGCGCCACGGAGGATGCGCAGGACGTTGTACTGCTGGTCGGTGACGCCGAAGGGCTCGATCGTTTTCGAGGCCTGCTCCTTCAGGAGGTCGGCGGTCTTGAGCAACCCGAGGGCGGCCTCGTGGCGCCGGGACCGGAAGGGCTTACGCTGACGGATCTCGCGGGCGAGGGCGCTCTCTTTCACAACCACGCCATTAGTGTATCAGTCAATTATTGTCTAGTCAAGTAGTTGAGGCGAAGCAGCATCCGGACTTCCGGGGACTTGTGCGCCCTTACGTGCGGCCGCAGCTTCACGGCGGCCTGCCGCGCCCGCTCCTGCAAGCGGGCGACGTTGCGCTCGAGGATGTCGAGATCGACGGGGACCGCGGGCGTGGCCAGATCGGCAACGTGCGTCATGCTCCAAGCCTGCCTCCGGGTTCGGAGGCGCCTCCCGCGGCGGCTGCGGTAGAGTCGTCGCTCCGACCCAGGGGAGGGGGCATGCGAATCCGGGAAATCGCGGCGGCGGGCGTGCTGGCGGCGGCGGTGGCCGCGGGCCAGACGGCCGACGAGCTCATCGCGAAGAACGTCGCGGCGCGCGGCGGGCTCGAGAACCTGAAGGCGGTCCAGACCATGCGCCTGACCGGGACGATGAAGGCCGGCGACGAGACGTTTCCGTCGGTCGTCGAACTCAAGCGCCCGGACAAGAGCCGCTGGGACTTCACCCTGAACGGGCAGACGGCGATCCAGGCGTTCGACGGCAAAACGGGATGGACCTGGATCCCCTTCGCCGGTCAGGCCGAGCCGCAGCTCATGTCTGCGGAGGAGACGAAAGAGGCCGAGCAGCAGGCGGACCTCGACGGCCCCCTCGTGGACTACAAGGAGAAGGGAAGCAAGATCGAGCTCGTCGGGCACGACAAGGCCTTCCGGCCCGACGACTGGAAGCTGAAGGTCACGCTGAAGACGGGCGAGGTGCGCTACGTCTACCTCGACCCGAAGACCTACCTCCAGACGGTCAGCGTCACGACGCGGAGGATCGACGGCATCGACGTCGAGGTCCGGTCGGAGGTCGGCGACTACCGCAAGGTCGGCGCGCTGCTGTTGCCGCACTCCTTCTCGGCCACGACGCCCGACGGCGGGCAGACGCAGTCCCTCAGGTTCGAGAAGATCGAGCTCGACGTTCCCATCGACGACTCGCGGTTCCGGATGCCCGAGCCGAAGTCGCCCGCGCTCGGGCCGGAGCCCACCCCGACCGTCGGCTGAGACCGGAGGAGGAGGCCATGACGCTACGGCGATTCTCCCTCGCGGTGGCCGCCCTGGCGGCGGCGGCGCTCGCACGCCCGGCACAGGGGCAATCGAAGCTCAAGGTCTACATCTCGGCGGACATGGAGGGTGTGGCCGGTGTCGTGACGGGCGACCAGCTCGGCCCCCAGGGATTCGAGTACGAGCGCTTCCGAGGCTTCATGACCAACGAGGTCCTCGCGGCGATCGAGGGCGCCCGGGCCGCAGGGGCGACCGATTTTCTCGTCTCCGACTCGCACGGCAACGGCGAGAACCTCCTGATCGAGCGATTTCCGAAGGACGTTCAGATCGTCCGGTCGTGGCCGCGGCCGCTGGCCATGATGCAGGGCGTCGATGCGAGCTTCGACGCGGTCCTGTTCGTCGGATATCACTCCTCGACGACCAACGTGGAGGGCGTGCGCGCGCACACGATGTCGTCGGCCCATCTCGCGGACGTGCGGTTGAACGGCATTTCGATGCCCGAAGCGGGGTTGAACGCGGCGATCGCCGGGCACTTCGGGGTGCCGGTCGTGATGATCTCGGGCGACGACGCGATCGTGAAGGAGGCCCAGGCGCTGCTCGGGCCGATCGCCGGAGCGGTGGTCAAGTGGAACTACGGGTTCCACGCCGCCCGCACGCTCACGCCCGAGGCGGCCTGCGACGTGATCCGCGAGAAGGCGAAGCAGGCCATCGCTGGGTGCCGGGACCGCAAGCCCTATGCCGTGGCCGCGCCGGTCACGCTCGATGTGCGCTTCAAGAACTACCGCCCGGCGGAGGTCATGGCCTACCTGCCGATCGTCGAGCGCACGGACGCGCATGCGATCCGGTTCCGGGGCAAGGACATGCTGGAGACCATACGTTTTCTCGAGTTCCTGGAGAACTACGAGCCGGGGCTGGCGCCCTGACGTCGGCGTCGCCGGAAGGAGGCTTCGTGAAATTCGAGACGCGGGCCGTTCATGCCGGATCGAAGCCGGACGCGGCGACGGGCGCGGTCGCCCCGCCGATTCACCTTTCGACGACCTTCGAGCACGGGCCGGCCGCCGAGACGCCGCTCGGGTACATCTACATCCGAGACGCGAACCCGACGCAGGCCCGGCTCGAGGAGGCCCTCGCGGCGGTCGAGGGGGGACAGACCGCGCTCGTCTTCGCCTCGGGGCTCGCCGCGGCGGCGGCGTACCTCCAGGCGCAGCCGACCGGATCGCACCTCGTGTACCCGGCGGACGTGTATTACGGCGTTCGCGCCATGGCCGTGGAATTCCTGCCGCGGTGGGGCATGGAGGCGACGGCCGTGGACATGACGGACCTCGCGAAGGTCCGGGCGGCCATGAGGAGCACGACGCGCGTCCTCTGGGCGGAGACGCCCTCGAATCCCCTCATGCAGGTGGTGGACCTGCGCGCTCTCGCCGAGATCGCTCACGCCTCGGGTGCCCAGCTGGCCGTGGACGGCACGTTCGCGACGCCCGCCCTACAGCGGCCGCTCGAACTCGGGGCGGACGCGGTCCATCACTCGACGACGAAGTACCTCGGGGGCCACAGCGACGTGCAGGGCGGGGCGCTCGTCTTCCGCGAGCGGGGGGAGCTGTCCGAGAAGGCCGAGCACGTCCGCAAAATCGTGGGCGGCGTGGCCTCGCCTTTCAACTCCTGGCTCGTCCTGCGGGGGTTACGCTCGCTCGCCTGCCGCGTCGAGCGCCAGTCGGCCAACGCTCTCGCGGTCGCGCGCTTTCTCGAGGCGCACTCGGCCGTCGAGGCCGTGCACTATCCGGGGCTCGCGTCGAACCCGGGCCACGCGATCGCGAAGCGCCAGATGTCCGCCTTCGGGGGGATGCTGTCCTTCCGCGTCAGAGGCGGGCGCGACGCGGCGCTCCAGGCGGCCTCGCGCGTGAAGCTCTTCGTCAACGCGACGAGCCTCGGCGGCACGGAGAGCCTGATCGAGCACCGCGCCTCGAGCGAGGGGCCGGGCTCGCCCACACCGCAGAATCTCCTGCGCGTGTCGGTCGGGCTCGAGCACCCCGACGACCTCGTCGAGGACCTCGGGAAAGCGTTGGGAACGTGAGCCGAATGCCGGCCGGGAGCCCGTCCTACGCCTCGCCTTCGCGATCGTGAACTGCCACCTCCGTCAAATCCTAGCGCTCTCATTTCTTTCCGTCTCCGTGGAAGCCGCGGCTGGCTGCAGCACGCGAGGCACGCCACGCGATCCTCGCTTCGTCAGCGACATTGACGGAAACGTCTACCCGCTGGTGATCATCGGCTCACAGGCGTGGCTGGCGGAGAATCTCCGTGTGACCCGCACGCCCGAGGGCACTGCCCTTTCTTCGTTCTCTCCAAACAACGATCCAAGAAACATCTCCGCGTTCGGTCGGCTGTACAGCTGGGAGTCGGCACAAAAGGCCTGTCCCGCCGGGTGGCGTCTTCCATCCGATGCAGACTGGTCCGCCCTCGAGGCATTTGTGGGAACCAATGCCGGGCTCCTGCTTCGCGACCTCGAATACTGGCCCCGCAAGGCTACTCCGGCAACCGATCTGCTGCACTTCGACGCGCGGCCTGCCGGGTATTTCAACGATCAGGGCTTCGAAACATTCTTCGGCATGCGTGCCGTCTTCTGGACGGCCACCCCCCAGGATCCACACTTCGTATGGTCGCGGGTCATCCTTGCCGACAGCGACTCCTTGCGCCGCGCACCTCAGCACCCCCAGTACGGCTTTTCGGTACGCTGCATCTCCACCGTCGATCCACCGACTCGGCCCGAAGCGCCGCGGCCCACACCCGCCACCTGACTCACGGCCCTCGGGTTCTTTTGGCCCGGGATCACTCGGGCCTCGCGACCCTCGGGATGACCGCGACGCTTTCGCGTCGCGGTCACTTTTTCAGGTACTCCTTCGGGATCGTGCCCGGCGCGTTCGGCAGGTACTGTGGCGGGATCGGGTTGTCCGCTCGTTCGGTGTCCCAGACGACCGAGGCGATCCACCAGCGCCGCCCGTCGTTGACGAGCTGGATGCTGTTGATACCCCGCACGAACGGCTTCTCGTCGGAGGGCGCTCGGCGCGACTCGTAAGTCGAGAACACCTGGCAGACGTTGCCGAAGCAGTCGGTCCGGCGCGCGATCTCGCGCTCGAAGAAAGACGTCGGGTCGCCCTTCTGCCTGGCCGCGGCGATGCTTTCCTTGACGCGTTGTTCGAAGCCGTCCACGTCGAGGACGGTGAACATGTCGCTCCTCGGGTTCTTCGGGGGGATCAGCATTCCGACCTGCAGAAAGATCTCGCGCATGCGCGGCCAGTTGGGTTCGGTCGCCGAGTCGTGGCTGACAGAGGCGTAGAGGGCCGCTACGATCGCGTCGACGGAGGCCCCGTCGGAGGCCGATGGCCGGCCGACCGCGGGGGGCGCGGGCCTGCGGTCCGCTGGCGGGCTCGGGGGCGTCGGGACGAGGCTCTGCTCTTCGTCGGTGGACTGGGCCCGAATCGCGTGGCGGTTGGTGACGAACGGGGTCACGCCGGCGGGGACCTGCGGCGGCGGGGTCGGCTGCTGCGCGAGCTGCGCCCCGAGCGAGTAAGCGCCGGCTGCGAGAGCGGCGGCGCCGGCAAAGGCGAGAAACTTTTTCATCGGGCCCTCCTTGGAAGTCCTGCGGACTCGGTGGTCATCCTATTTCACGGCACGAGAAGACTCGCGATGCCTATCCCGGCGGCGATCCTTCGCACGTTCAGCGGCCCGCGCGCCCCTCGAGCCAGCCATCCACCGAGAAACGGTCGGCCTCGCGCGGAAGCATCAGGACGAAGAGAAGGAGCGCGAGCCTCGGGATGACGTGCGTGTGGAACTCGTAGAGCGGCTCCTTGAGCAGGTGCCCGAAGGTCACGATCAGCAGAACGAGGCCGAGCGCGACGAGCGCATCGCGCACGCGCCATCCGACGAGAAGCAGCGCGCCGGCGACGAGCTCCACGAGCGGTATCGTGACTCCCGTCAGCCAGAGAGACCAGATGGGCAGGAAGGTGTCCGCGTAGGGGTCCACGAACCACTTGTGCGCGTGGCCGACCGGGGTCAGCGCAAAGACTTTGTAAATCCCGGCCATGAAGAAGATCAGTCCGAGGACCCCGCGCGCGAAAAGGAGAGCCCAGGCGCGTCGCGCCGATCCCGTGAAGGCCATCGAGCCGCCTCCTCGCCCCGGCCGCCGACTCCGGTACACTCCGCGCGAATCGCTGCGGACGAGGCTCGGAGACGATACGCCGATTGCGCCGCGGGAGGATGGATGGACGCTGCCGAATCGAAGTCGCTCCCCGAAAACGCCTACCGGCCGCTCGCCGCCGGCGAGACCTACCGGCCCGTCGTTCCGGCTTCGGCCTCGCTGCCGGAGGCGACCGGACGCTCGGTCCTCTGGGGCCTCTTCCTGTGCGCCATTTTCACCGCGGCCTCGGCCTACTCGGGCCTGAAGGTCGGCCAGGTGATGGAGGCGGCGATCCCGATCTCGATCCTGGCGATCGGCCTGGCCCGCGTGTACGCGCGCCGCTCGAGCCTGCTCGAGAACGTGATCATCACCGGGATCGGCGGCGTTTCGGGAGCTGTCGTCGCCGGGGCGATCTTCACGCTTCCCGCGCTCTACATCCTGAAGCTTGACCCGCATCCCTGGCAGACCATCTTCATCTGCCTCGCGGGAGCCTGCCTCGGAGTGCTCTTCCTCATTCCGCTCCGCCGGTACTTCGTGCGGGACATGCACGGCCAGTTTCCCTACCCGGAGGCGACCGCGATCACGGAGGTCCTCGTCACGGGGGAGAAGGGCGGGTCGCAGGCGAAGCTTCTTCTCGAGGCCACGGGGATCGCCGCCGTATACGACTTCTTCGTGACGACGTTCCAGGTCTGGAAGGAGATGCTCGACTTCCAGTTCGTCCCGGCCGTTCACGCCGTCGGCGAGCGCGCGCGGATGGTCCTGCGTTTCGATGCGATCGGCTTCATCCTGGGGCTCGGCTATGTGATGGGCCTCCGCGCCTCGACGCTCCTCTGCGCGGGCGGGGTGGTGTCGAACCTCGTCCTCGTGCCCCTCATCTGGTTCTTCGGCCAGCACGTGCCCGATACCGTCTTCTACCCGGCCACGAACCCGATCGGCCAGATGTCCGCCGGACAGATCATGATCAAGTACGTCCGCCTGGTGGGCGTGGGCGCGATCGCGACGGCCGGGATCTTCGGCATCGTGAAGTCGCTGCGCATCGTGGCCGGCTCGTTTTCGATCGCGGCGAAGGCGTTCCGGCAGGGCGGGCACGAGGGGCTCGAGCGCACGGACCGCGACATGCCCATCATCCAGATTCTCATCGGGGTCGTCGTCTCCGCGCTCGCGGTGGCGATCTTCCTCGGAAACCTCGGCACCGGCACGGTCGTCGTCCTCGTCGGACTCGCGCTCGTCCTCGTGTTCTCGTTCTTCTTCACCTCGGTCGCCGCCAACGCCATCGCAACGGTGGCGCGCAACCCGGTGTCGGGCATGACGATGCTCACGATCATCATCTCGTCCGTCGTGCTGCTGGAATTCGGCATCTCGGGACGGACCGGCATGTTCTTCGTCATGGCGATCGCCGGCATGGTGTGTACGGCGCTCTCGGTGTCCGGTCAGACGATTA
Organism: uncultured Acidobacteriota bacterium; assembly: GCA_963724465.1. Lineage (GTDB taxonomy): Bacteria > Acidobacteriota > Thermoanaerobaculia > UBA5066 > Gp7-AA6 > DAHUXD01. Next base: position 125,052 of record CAVRUT010000016.1, read on the forward strand.
CCGACCTGAAGACGGGCTACTGGCTCGGCTCGACGCCGGCGGCGCAGGAGCGGGCCAAATTCTACGGCGCGGTCGTGTCGTCGATCGTCGTCGGCCTCGTGATCGTCGCCCTCGCCCAGACGTTCCAGTTCGGCGAGGCCGCGCCCGGCGACACGCGACAGGTCCTCGCGTCGCCGCAGGCCGCGATCATGAAGGAGCTCGTCGAGAAGTTCATGAGCCGCCAGCCGGTGACCTACATCCTGTTCGCCGCGGGGGCGGCGATCTCGGTCGCGATGGAGATGCTGGAGGTCCCCGCGCTGACGTTTGCCCTCGGCATGTACCTTCCGCTCGAGCTCAACACGCCGGCGCTCGTCGGCGGCGTGATCTCGCACTACGTGCTGCGCCGGTCGGACCGGGTCGGCGCCGACGCCGGCCGCACGATGCGGGAGCGGGCAGTGATCATCGCGTCGGGCCTCATGGCGGGGGGCGCGCTCGGGGGCGTGTTCGGCGCGGCGCTGCGCCTCTTCGGGTGGTACCGCGAGGACCTGATCAAGCTGCCGTTCTACGACAACGATCCTGTGTCGCAGCTCGTCAGCTCCGCGGGGTTCATCGCGCTCTGCCTCTATCTCTGGTTCGGGGCCATGAAGAAGGAAAGGGAAGCCTGATGGACCTGCTCGGGAACCTCACCGCGACGGCGATTCTCGGCGTCGACACGCTCTGGGGCGGCGACGTGATGAACCCGTCGGGCACGGGCCGCTTCATCGCCGACTCCTGGTTCTCCGGCGAGCCGCTGCCCGAGGCCTACACGCATCCGGCGGCGATGAAAGTGCGCGAGTCCGGGGGGGTCTCGGCGAAACAGCCGGACCGCGAGGCGATCGAGGCATACCTCGCAGCCGTGGACGTAAAGGGCGCCATCGAAGACATGGCCGCCGAGGGCGGCAGGCTCGGCGGACTGCGCGGAGCGTACTTCGACGGGCTCGTCGTTTCGCTGTTTGCGATGTGGGACCTCGTCATGGAAATCCTCGGCAGGGGCCCCGCGGTGCCCTACGAGCGCTGCGTCGTCGGCTCGACCGGAAAGCCCCCCGAGCCGTCCCATCCCGAGGGAAAACGCGAACGCGTCGCGGAGCTTCTCTCCCGGGCCGGGTACCCGTCGAAGTCGGGCGCCGAGCTCCTCGGGGCCGTGGACGTGTGGCGCGGCGAGCGAATGGTCCCGAAGAAGTCGATCCCGGCCCTCGCCGATGCCTTCATCGCCCAGCTCGACGCCGGGACGTCGACGCATCTGGCGCCGCACCTTCCCCAGGACCTGCGGAACGTACCCCGGGCCAACATGAAGTTCCTGCCGATCAAGGACGCTTGGTTCTCGGGCTCGATGAACTACATCGGGCGGGCGCGCAAGCCCGACGGCACGCCCGAGTACGAGGCGACCTATGAGATCAACGCCTCGCTCGACATCAGCGTCCCGGAGTTCGCGCAGCTCGTGTCGCACGAGGTCGTGCCGGGCCACGTCACGACGTCGGCCCTGATCCAGGGCCTCTACGTGCGCGGGCGTCTCGGGTTCGAGGGCACCGTCCTCACGATGAACTCGCGCGCCGCGGCGCTGGCCGAAGGGATCGCGAACAACGGGATCCTCATCGCGATGGGCGTCACTGAGGTGGAGGAGTTGCCGGACGAGGACCTCCAGATCGGCGTCAACCTCGCCCTGCTCCAGGACGACGCGAAGAACCAGTCCTCGTATCTGACCTGGAAGGAGGGCGTGCCTCAGAAGGAGGTCGCCGCGACGCTTCGCCGAGACTTCCTCGTTTCCGAGGAGCGCTCCGACAAGCTTTCGGGCGCGTGGGGGCGCCACCCGCTGCTCGGCCGGATGTACCTTCCGGCCTACCGAGCCGGCACGGAGGCCGTCGCGCAGCTGCGGCGCAAGTACCCGTCGGCGAAGGTCCTCCCGGCCCTCTACGGCTGCTCCGGCCTCGTGGACGTCGTCACCGTCCGGCAGGCGCTCGGCGAGTCCGCCTGAACGCGATCAGCCGCCGACGGGCCCGGAGCGCCGGTCATTTACGGTCCAGAGCGCGATCGTCCCAGGAGACGGGGTCCTCGCGGGGCTCCATGTGCGTGGAGATGTGCGAGCCGGGTAGCTTCTCTCGCACGGAAGCCTCGATTTCCTCGGAAAGGTCGTGGCCACGCTGGATCGTCCAGGTTCCCGGCACGAGCACGTGCATCGATATGAATCGGCGTGTCCCCGCGATGCGGGAACGGATCGCGTGGAAGAGGATACCCTGCTCCTGGAACGGGATGAGCGCCGCGGTGAGCTCCTTGCGCTCCTCGTCCGGCAGCGCTGTGTCGAGCAGGGCCAGCCCGGTTTCGCGGACGAGCCTCCAGCCCGTCCAGACGATGTTGACCGCGACGGCGAACGCGATGAGCGGATCCAGGCGCAGCCACCCTGTCAGCGCGACGAGGACGATGCCGGCAACGACGCCAACAGAGGTCCAGACGTCCGTCAGCAGGTGATGGGCGTCGGCGCGCAGCGTGATCGAGCGCAGGCGGCCTGCCGCGCGCAGGAGCGTGAACGCGACGCCGCCGTTGACGACCGAGGCGGCGACCGAGACCGCGATCCCGGTCCACGCGTCCGTGATGGGTTCGGGCTTCTGCCACCGCTCCCACGCCGCGATCGCGATTCCGACGGCCGCGGCGAGGATGAGGAAGCCCTCGGCGCCGCTGGCGAAGTATTCCGCCTTGGAGTACCCGAAGTCGTGCGTCGGGTCGGGCGGCTTCGCCGCGACCGTGAGGGCCCACAGGGCGATCAGCGCCGCGGCGAGGTTGACGACGGACTCGGCCGCGTCCGAGAGGAATCCGACCGAGCCGGTGAGCTTCCAGGCAACCCCCTTGAGGAAAATCGTCGCGACGGCGGCTGCGATCGAGAGGCCCGCGTAGAAGCGCGCCGGGCGCTCGGCGCCGGGGTCCCCGGTCATGCCATCGCCTCGCGGTCCAGCGCCTCGAGGGCCGAGGCGTAGATCGCGTCTGCTTCCTCCCGGCTATTGCCGATCGCCGTGAGGCCGACCTTGCCGTACTGCGACAGCGCGCCGATCATGTGAAAGAGGACGCCGGTCTCGGTCCCGTGGCTATAGTGGAGGCGATTCATCGTCGTGATGTCGATGAGATCCTCGGGGCAGAGGCCGCGGTACGCCTCGGACGTCAGGTTGTCGGTCGAGCGATAGGCCTTCGGGTGCCCGGTCAGCGACAAGAAGATGCCCGACTCAAGGTCGAGCTTGCCGCCCGTCAGGAACTGAAGGGCGAGGAAGGGGTGCGTCGTCCCTCCCATGCGTAGATTGATTTCGAGCGCGAAGGCTTCGGGCTCGCCGCCCGGCCGCCGCCCCACGAAGAAATCGACGCCGAACCGGCTGACGACGCCCCTCCCCGCCAGGACGGCGCCGATTTTCCGGGCGGCCACCTGGATCTGCCGCCGGTAGGGCTCCTCGGCCGGAAACCGGCAGCCCTGGTAGACCTGGTTGGAGGGGCCGCCGAGGATCTGGTCGTGCGTCGAGATGAGCACGACCTCGCCCTGCGGGTCGATGCGCAGCTGCGCAGACGGCGAGACGGACTCGGGGTACTCGAGGAACTCCTCGACGATCCCGCCCATCTCCGTGAACTTGCGGAGGAACCGCTCGCTCGTCTCCGCCGGCACGGCAAAGGAGAGCTCCGAGAGCGCACCGCGCAGCGCGCCCCGGTCCTCGGAGTTCGGATAGCGGAGGATTGCATTTCCTTCGCCGGAAAAACTCTGGTTGAGCTTGACGACCGCGCGCCGGATTCCGGGGCGGCGGCGACGCATCTCCTCGAGGGCCTCGACGACGTCATCCTCGGAGCGCAGGTCCTCGGCGCCCTCCGGCAGCGCGACCCCCGCCTCCCGAAAGACCTTGCGGCTACCCGACTTCGAGCCGAGACCAGACAGCGTCGGATCGGCGCCGTTCAGCGGAATGCCGAGGAGGACCGAGAGCTTTCGCTCGAGCGGCGTGGAGTTGAAGACCGTCATGAAGGCGCGCGACGCGTCGGGGATGCCGCAGCGGATGCGCTGGATCAGGCGCGGCCGCTCGAGGATCTTCTCGGTCAGCGAGCGCGGCGAGGCGTCGTAGGCGCAGAGAAGCGTCAGCCGGGCGCGGGCGTGGCTCGCCGGGATCCCGACGAGGAGCTGGAAATAGTACTCGAGGATGAGCGGGTGGACCGGCTGGGAGGTGACGTAGACCACGCGCGCCTGCGGGTTTCGAAGCCGGATGAGCAGGAAGAGCAGCCGCTCCTCGTAGAAGCTCACTCCCTCGATCTTCGCCAGCTCCGACTGGTCGAGGGTGAGCGACGGGATGACGACCGAGGTGTAGGGCTCCTCCTCGCGGGCCGACAGGGCGTTCCAGAGCGCGTCGAGGCGGGGCTTCAGGCGCTCGAACTCGGCGATTTCCTGTTCGGGCGTGAGGTCCCGGGCGAACGGGGGCTTCGGGATCACGCCGGGATTCTAGTGCCCGGGGCAAGAGCCCCGTGATGCGTTCGACCCATCATAGACTCCCGCCCGTGCCGAAGGAGCGCCGCCGCGACCGCGCGGACCTGAAGCAGATCGCGCGGCGGGCCATGGTCGAAAAGGGCCTCGAGCCCGACTTTTCCCGCGACGTTCTGGCCGAGCTCGGGAGGATCCATGGTCCCGCGCCTGCCGGCGGGCCGGGCGTTCGCGACCTCAGGGACCGGCTCTGGGTGTCGATCGACAACGACGACTCGCGCGACCTCGACCAGCTGACGGTGGCCGAGCTCCTCGCGGGCGGGTCGGTGAAGATCTTCGTCGCGGTCGCCGACGTGGATTCCGTGGTCGCGAAGGGCTCGGCGATCGACGGGCACGCGCGGACGAACACGACCTCCGTCTACACGGCCGCAGAAATCTTCCCCATGCTGCCGGAAAAGCTGTCGACGGACCTGACCTCCTTGAACGAGGGCGAGGACCGCCTGGCATTGGCGATCGAGATGACCATCTCGAAAGACGGTGCTCTCGAGGACTCGGACGTGTACCGATGCGCCGTGCGCAACAAGGCCAAGCTCGCCTATGACAGCGTGTCCGTGGGCCTCGAGGGCGGGGCGTTTCCGGAGGAGGCGCGGTCCCCGGCCGGCGTGCCGCAGCAGCTCCGGATCCAGGACGCCGTCGCTCAGACCCTGCGCAACCGGCGTCACGAGCAGGGCGCCCTGGATCTCGAGACGATCGAGCCGCGCGCCGTCTTTTCCGACGATGCGATCGTGGGCCTGCGTCTGGAGGAGAAAAACCGTGCGCGGCAGCTCATCGAGGACTTCATGATTTCGGCCAACGGCGTGACCGCGCGCTTCCTCGCCGGCCGGGGTTTTGCGGCGCTGCGCCGGGTCGTGCGCTCGCCCGAGCGGTGGCAGAAGATCGTCGCGGTGGCCGCCGGCTTCGGGGAGCGGCTGCCGCCCGAACCCGACTGCCGCTCGCTCGAGCGCTTTCTCGACAGGCGGCGCAAGGCCGATCCCCTTCGGTTTCCCGACCTGTCGCTCGTGATCGTCAAGCTCATGGGGCCGGGGGAGTACGTCGTCGAGCGGCCGGGGCAGGCGCCCATCGGCCACTTCGGCCTGGCCGTGCGCGACTACACGCACTCGACCGCCCCCAACCGCCGTTATCCCGATCTCGTGACGCAGCGGCTGCTCAAGGCGGCGATCGCCGGCGAGGCGACGCCCTACCCGGCGGGAGAGCTCGGTGCGCTCGCCGCTCATTGCACGGAACAGGAGGACGACGCCAACAAGGTCGAGCGCCAGGTCCGCAAGTCCGCCGCGGCGCTCCTGCTCGAGCGGCGTGTCGGCCAGCTCTTCGATGGCGTCGTCACGGGCGCCTCGGAGAAGGGCACCTGGGTCCGCATCTTCGATCCTCCCGCCGAGGGCAAGCTCGTCCACGGCTTCGACGGCGTCGAGGTCGGCGATCGCCTGCGCGTGAAACTCGTCGGAACCGACGTCGAAAGGGGCTTCATCGACTTCGTCCGGGTCGGATAGAGTCTCGACCCGAAATGAGGGGAGGATCCCATGCGCGCATCTCGTGGCCGTCTTCTGGCGGCCGCCTTATCCGCCGTCTGCGGACTGCCGCCTGCCGTCTCGCTCGCCGGAGCCGCTGAGGTGTCGAAGGACGCGACCCCGGCGAAGGCGCCGACCGTCGAGGAGGCGAAAAAGTTCGCCGACGACGCCGAGAAGGCGCTGTTGAAGCTCTGGATCGACTCGGGCCGGGCCGACTGGGTCAAGTCCACGTACATCACCGAAGACACGGAGATCCTGGCGGCGCAGGCCAACGACCGGGCGATCACGGCCGGGGTCCGTTTCGCGAAGGAGGCGACCCGGTTCGACAACCTGACCCTTCCGGTGGAGACGGCGAGAAAGCTCAAGCTCCTCAAGCTCGCGCTGACGCTGCCGGCGCCGTCGGATCCGGCGGAATCGGCCGAGCTGACCCGCATCGCCGCGGCGATGGAGGGTGCGTACGGCAAGGGCAAGTACTGCCCGACGCCGGACAAGTGCCTCGACCTCGAAGACATCACGAAAATCATGGCGACCTCGCGGGACGCGAAGGAACTTTTCGACATCTGGGCCGGCTGGCACGCGATCGGCGGGTCGATCAAGAAGGACTTCGTCCGCTACGTGGAGCTCGCCAACAAGGGCGCCCGGGAGCTCGGCTTCAAGGACATGGGGGCGATGTGGCGCTCGAAGTACGACATGACGCCCGAGGCCTTCGCCGCCGAGCTCGACCGGCTCTGGGAACAGGTGCGGCCCCTCTACGTTTCGCTTCACGCGTACGTTCGGTGGAAGCTGCGCGAAAAGTACGGCGACGCCGTCCCGGCCGCGGGGCCGATCCCGGCGCACCTGCTTGGCAACATGTGGGCGCAGACCTGGGACAACGTGTACCCGCTCGTGGCGCCGAAGGACGTGGACCCGGGCTACGACCTGACGCAGATCCTGAAGTCGCGCAACACCGATCCCCGGCAGATGGTCCGCTATGGCGAGGGGTTCTTTTCCTCGCTCGGCTTCGACCCGCTCCCGAAGACCTTCTGGGAACGCTCCATGTTCACGAAGCCGAAGGACCGCGAGGTCGTCTGCCACGCGAGCGCGTGGGACATCGACTTCGTGGACGACCTCCGGATCAAGATGTGCATCGACATCACCGCCGAGGACTTCACGACGATCCACCACGAGCTCGGCCACAACTACTACCAGCGGGCCTACGACAAGCAGCCGCCGCTCTTTCGCGACAGCGCCAACGACGGCTTCCACGAGGCCGTCGGCGACACGGTCGCGCTGTCGGTGACGCCCGAGTACCTGGTCCGGCTCGGGCTTCTCGACAGGGCGCCCGACACCTCGAAGGACATCGGGCTGCTTCTCAACAAGGCGCTCGAGAAGGTGGCCTTCCTGCCGTTCGGTCTCGTGATCGACCAGTACCGCTGGAAGGTGTTCTCGGGCGAGATCACGCCGGCCGAGTTCAACAAGGCGTGGTGGGAGCTGCGCCGCAAGTACCAGGGCGTCGCGCCGGCCGTGCCGCGCGGCGAGAACGGCTTCGACGCGGGCGCGAAGTATCACGTCCCGGCCAACGTCCCGTACACGCGCTATTTCCTGGCCGACATCCTGCAGTTCCAGTTCCACAGGTCCCTCGTGAAGACCGCGGGCTGCTCGGGGCCGCTCAACCGCTGCTCGATCTACGGCAACAAGGAGGCGGGCAAGAAGCTCATGGACATGCTCGCGATGGGCTGCTCGAAGCCCTGGCCCGACGCTCTCCAGGCGATCACGGGCCAGCGCCAGATGGATGCCACCGCGATCCGGGACTACTTCGCGCCGCTGCAGGCGTGGCTGGACGAGCAGAACAAGGGCAAGCCGATCGGGTGGTGACGAGGCGGGGCTAAGCCCCGCCTGTCATCCCGAGCGCAGCGAGGGATCCCTTTCGAGTCACGGTGCTGCTCGGAAAGGGAGCGCCCCTAGTACCTGAGGCGAATCAGAGTCGCTTCTCCGCTCGCCTTCGGGACGACGACGAAGAGGCTGTCGTACTCTGCCGGGGCGATCTCGACGCTGCCGGGGCAGCCGAGGGACTCGAGCAAGTCCGGGATCGTGTTGGAATGGCCGACGACGAGGACGACGTCCCTGGCGTGCTCCTTCCGGAGCCTCGCGACGAACGGCCGGGCGTCGACGGGGCCCCGCATGCCGCCGCCGGTGTCGTAGGTCGCGACCTTCAGGCCGAGAGCGTCGGCCAAAGGCCCGGCCGTGTCGCGCGCTCGCTCGGTGTCGGTCGCATAGATCGCCTCGATGCCCGAGTCCTTGAGCATTGCGGCCAGTCGCCTGGCCCGCGCCCGCCCGGCGTCGGTCAGGCGCTCGTCCGTGTCCGAGATCTTCTCGGCGTGCCGGACGACGAAGACGGCCTTCTGGGCCCGTCCCACGGCCGGGACCACCAGAAGGCCCGCGGCGAAGAAGGCGAGGGTTGCGGCTCGGGTTCTCATGGGGGAGACGATATCGAAGGCTCGTTCCCGCGATAGATTTTCAAAACGAAACGCCCTCCCCGGGCGTCCAAGGAGCCGGGACACGGTTTTCAAGATGTCGTCCCGGGGGCGGCAGATCCTGGTCGAATCGCGTATCGCGTTGAAGGAAAAGGAGCTGGCCCTGACGGGGACCGACGGCCGGACCGTGGACTCGGCGACTCTCGTGGAGCTGTACGAGACGCACGGGGGACGGATGAAGTCGATCGCCATGAACCTGCTCGGCAGCCGGGCGGACGCGGAGGACGCGGTCCAGGAGGCGTTCCTGAAGATCCACCGCGGAGCCGGGCGATTTCGCGGGGGCTCGAGCCTCTCGACCTGGGGCTATCGGATCCTCGTCAACGTCTGCTACGACGCGATGCGCCGGGGCCGGCGCCGCCCGGAAAGCCCGCTGCCCGGCGAGGCGGCGCTGCCGCACGGCGCCGAGCGAAACCACCCGCTCCGCCTGGCGATCGAGAGGGCGCTTTCGCGGCTCGATTCTCGCGAGCGCACGGCCTTCCTGCTCTGCGAGGTCGAGGGCTTCTCGCACCGGGAGGCGGGCGAGATCCTCGAGGTCAACGAGAACACGTCGCGCACGCTGCTCTTTCGCGCCAGGCGCCGCCTGCAGCGGGAGCTGCGCGAGGGCGGCGCGTTCCTGCCCGAGGAGGCTTCGTGAAGGCGTCCTGCCGCGACCTCGAGAAGGCGCTCTCGGGAAAAAACCCGGCGCTTTCCGCAGCGTTCGAAGAGCACGCGGGATCCTGCTCCGCCTGCGGCCAGGAGCAGGCCGAATGGCGGCAGCTTTCCCTGGCCGCGCCGTCGCTCGCGAAGTCCTGGGACTCGCCGGAGCTGCTGTCGCGCATCCGCCAGGCGATCGCCGAAGAGTCGTTGCGTACGCCCGGGCGGGACTCCGGCGCCGGGCTCGCCGTGCGGCGGCTGCGCTGGCTTCCCGCCGCCGCCATCGCGGCGCTCTTCGTCATCGCGACGGCCGGCCTCTGGGCTTTCCGCAACAGTGGAAGTCGCGACCCCCTCTCGAGCCACTGGCGCACGACGAAGGACCCACTCCTGACCGACCGGGCCGTCGAAGAGGTCGAGACGGCCGAGAAAGCCTACCTCGCCTCGATCGACAGGCTCTCGAAGCTCGCCGAGCCGAAGCTCGCGGGAGCGACCTCGCCCGCGCTCGTGAACTACCGCGAAAAACTCGACGTCCTCGACTCCGCGATCGCGGAACTGAAGTCCTCGATCGACCAGAACCGCATGAACACTCACCTGCGCCGGGAGCTGCTCGCCGTCTACCAGGAGAAGCAGCGCACCCTGCAGAACCTGATGAAAGAGGTCAAGTCATGATCCGCTCGCTCGTAAGATCCGCCGCTCTTCTCGCCTTCGCGTTCGCCGCAGCCTCGTCGGCGGCGGGGGAGACGCGGGACCCGCGCGCCGACTTCGACCGCGACTTCTCGCGGACCCTGCCCGTCAAGGCCGGCCAGCGGCTCGAGATCGAGCACAGCCAGGGGGCTCTCCGGATCGGGACGCACGCCCTGCCGGAGGTGAGGATCCGCGCGAGGATCACCGTGTCGTCCTCCGACGGCGAAGGGGCCAAGAAGTTCGGCGAAGGGATCATGATCCTCGTCGAGGACACGGGCTCCGCGATCTCGGTCCGCACGAAGTATCCCGAGAAGAAGTGGAGCTTCTTCGGCAGCGGGAACATCTCGTATTCGGTCGACATGGACGTCACGATGCCCGAGACGATGCCGCTGTCGGCGCGCGACAAGTTCGGCGACGTGGTCGTGACGGGTCTCAAGGCCTCGGCCGTCGTCGTCAACGCCAACGGCCAGCTCGCTTTCAGCGACGGACGCGGCCGGCAGAGGCTCGAGAACTCGTTCGGCTCGATCGCGGTCAACCGCAACGTCGGGGATGTCGAGGTCTCAGGCTCCAACGGCGCCGTCGTGGTCATGGAGGTCGAGGGAACGCTGTCCGTCCGGAACCGCTTCGGGGCCGTTCAGGCGCGGCGGACGAAGGGCTCGGTAACGGTCAATGCCTCCAACGGCGCCGTCCTCGTCGAGGACGCGTCGGGAGCCGCCACGGTCACGGGTTCCTTCGGGCGCATCGACATCCGCGACGTCGCAGGCAACCTCGAGGTGCGTAACTCGAACGGCGAGGTGGTTGTGGCCAGAGTGGGCGGCGGCGTCAAGGTGCGCAACTCGTTCGCGGCCGTGGAGCTCTCGGACGCCACGGGGCCGGTCGAGATCGAGAACGGAAACGGCGCGATCCGGGTGCGCGATCTGAAGGGCGCGGCGGTCCTCAGGACGAGCTTCGGCGAGGTCAACGGCTCGGGCATCCCGGGCGACGCCACGGTCACCGCCGAAAACGGCGCCGTGACGCTGTCGAACGTCGGCGGCACCGCCGACGCGCGCGGCTCCTTCGGCAAGATCTCGGTGACCGGGGCGCGCAAGGGCGTGCGTGTCGTCGGCAACAACAGCGCCGTCGCACTCTCCGACGTCGCGGGGCCCGCCTCCGTCAGCACGAGTTTCGGCCTCGTCGAGGCGACGCGGATCGACGGCGACCTGACGGTGAACGACTCGAACGGCGCGGTCAAGGCGTCGAACGTCAAGGGCGGCGCGACCGTCAAGACATCCTTTGCCGGGGTGACCCTGGAACGAATCGGCGGCCGGGTGGACGTGGACAACCAGAACGGCTCGGTCGAAGTGCGCGGTCTCCCGGGCAAGGCCGGAGCATGCTTCCCGATGACGCTGCGAAGTTCCTTCGGGCCGATCCGCCTCTTCCTGTCCGAGGGCGCCTCCTACGATGTCGACGCGCGAACGTCGTTCGGCAGAATCAAGACCGAGTTTCCGATCGCCGTCAGCGGCTCGCCGTCGTCGGACTCCCTGTCGGGCCGTCTGGGCGACGGCAAGTGCCCGCTGACGCTCGTGAATTCGAACGGCAACATCGACCTGCTGAAGGGAAGGTAGCCTACAACGACCCGGTCGCGCCGCCTCCGCCGAAACTGCCACCCCCGGGGGTGAAGTCGTGGCGGCCGGCAGGCGCGGAGGCAGCCGGCGCGAAGCCGGCGACGGCCGCGACGGCCTGGACTCCGCCACCCGCCTTCGATTCGAAGAGGGGCGAGGCCGTGAACCCGCCCCGCTCGGCTCCCGGCCCGCGGCGCAGGAATCGGTTGAGTCCGAGCGCTCCAAGGAGCAGCACGGCGCCGCTCGCGAGAAGAAGGAGCCAGAGTGGCGCGAGATGCACGTAGTGGCGCAGGGTGACGAGCGAGAGCGCGGCGGAGACGATCCCCAGATCCAGCAGCAGCACGCGCCGCGCCCGGAGGCCCGCGCCGACGAAGACGAGCGGAACGAGAGCCGTGGCCAGGCTCGCGAGGGCCTGCGTGACCGGAGAGGGCGCTCCGGGCCGGGAGCCGTCGCGGAGCGTCTCGATGAGGCCCTGGTCGAGCGCGTAGCGGTTCACGGCGGCGTACAGCGCCAGGGCCGATACGGCTGCGACCCACGCGAAGGCTCTCCGGTGCGGCGGCGGCAACGCGGCCCGGCTGCGCTGGCGCTCGGCGGCGGGCAGCAGCACCGCGGCGGCGGCGATCCAGAAAAGCCGCCCGTGCGGGAATCGGGCAAGCAGGAGAAAGAAGGCCGCAGCAGCCAGGCCTCCATAGGCGTCATAGCCCCATCGGGCGCAGGCCGCCGCGAACACGACCGCGAACAGGAACAGGCAAACCGTAATGGCAAGACGCTCGCCGACGTGCGCACGTCCGGCCAGGATCAGGGCCACGCCGCCGACGAAGTAACCGCCGCCCAGAAGGACGCGGCGGGGTCCGCTCCGGTTCCCGCCATCCGCGAACCGCGCAGCGTCTCGGTCGCCGCCGCGAGGATCATCCCGTAGACCAGGCACGCCGCATCCGCGCCGCGGCCGCCCCAGAAGAGGAAGACGCCGCCGAAGAGCGCGTTCACCGCCACAGAGACCAGGACGAAAACGAGAACCCGCCAGCCCGAGGCCAGGCCCGGGCGGCGTCCGGGATACTCCGCGACGATCACCCCGAGTGTCGCGTCGTCGATCGCGCCAGCGGCTCGCCAGCTCGTGGCCGCGTCGAGGATGTCGTCCCGGCGCGAGGCGTCGGACCAGTCCCGCCTCACCCGGGCCCCCTCATGCGCCGGTGGCTGCGAATCAGGAAGGCGATCAGGCCGAGGCTCGAGGCGGCGACGACGACGTAGAGAAAGCTGCCCCCGAGGATTTCACCGAGGACGCGCAGCAGTCCCAGGTAGATCGCAACGGTCGCGATGGCGAAATACAGGGACCGTCGCAGCCGATACGAAGCGGTGAGCACCGCCGCGCCGAGCAGCGCGAGAATGCCGAGCCAGACCTCCCAGTCCGAGTGGTGCGACTGGAAGACGCCGGAGAGGGTTCCGCCAAAGAGCAGCAGGAGACCGAGCGTCACCCAGACGGGCTCGAAATGCGGTTTTCGTCCGGACCGTGCGGACAGGATGCCCGCAGCCGCGAAGAGGCCGCCGCAGCCGATGGCGTTGGCTCGGACCACGGGCTCGGCGGCCCCGGCGCTCGCCGCGAACGCGAGCGAAACCGCGACACCTCGCCAGGCGGCGAAGGACGACAGCGCGAGGGACAGTACGGCGCGCGAGTCGAACCGATAGGCGGCGGCAAGATAGAGCGCCGAGATCAGCAGCAGGTGATAGGGCCAGTCCGCCCCCAGCAGATCGTACCGGGTCTCCAGATATGCGAGGTCGGCGGCGAAGAGCAAGACGCCGAGAAGCAGCACGTAGTCGGCTGCCAGGTGCGGCGACGCCGTGCTCTGCCACGAGAACCGGGGCATCCGGCGCCGCGCGTAGAGGAGGCAGGCGAGCGCGCTCGCCGTCAGAAGGCTCGCAATGGCGGTCGGGCCGATACGCTCTTGGTTTTCCTTGAAGAACGATCCGACTCCGCCGACGACGAGCAAGACACCGGCATAGAGGAGCGCTCGCAGCTCGAGCTCGAGCGAGACGAGCTCGCCGCGAGCCGCACGCAGGAGGGGCGCGGCCTGCGCCTCGGCGAGCACGCCGCGGGCGCTCAGGCGTTCGATTGCATCGACGACGTCTGGATTCACAGTTTCCGATTCGCCCGCGAAGGCGGGCAAAGCAGTTGCCGAAGATTCTACCCGCCCGACGGCTTGAGCCCGCCCGGTGGACTTCCCCTAACCAGCGAGCGGGCTCACCAGCGGTGGTACGCCGGATGCCCTTCCGGGACGGCGACGAAGGTGCCGCGGCACGTCGCCGTGATCTTGCCGTTGGCCTCGATCGAAGCCTCGACGACCGCTCGGTCGTCCTTCGCCTCGACGACGCGGGCGGAGAGCTTGAGGACCGCGTCCATGGGCGTGGGACGCCGCAGGGTGACGTGGAAGTCGGCCGTGACGGTCGATGGCAGCGTCGCGGCTCCGGACTGCCTCATGAGGTAACGCGCGGCCGTCCAGTTGCTGTGGCAGTCGAGCAGCGCGCCGCAGATGCCGCCGTTGACCACGCCCTCCCAGGCCAGATGGTGGGCCTGGGGCCGCCACTCGGCAACCGTCTGGTCTCCCACCTCGAAGCTCTTGATTCGCAGACCCTTCTCGTTGGCGGGACCGCAGCCGAAGCAGCGGTTTTGGGGCGCGTAGGTGTCCTGGAGGCTCTTTTGCGTCATCGGGCCGGGACTCTCTCACAGGCAGGCTTACGTGCAAGGTCGGACGCCCGGGGGCCGAGGGATGATGCGAATGGATCAGGCCCCGAGACGCCGACATCTGCGATAAACGGAGGGCCGTGAGCCTGGAAGTCCTGACGAAGCCCGGGGAGCCCGTGGTTCTGGGCGCCGCGCGCTGGCCGTGGTGGGACTGGTGGATGGACCGCAAGCGCCGCTGGGTCCGCGATGCAGAGCCGCAACTGGAGGAAGGACTGTTCCGGGCGCTCGCGGCAGGCACCGGCCTTCCGCCGATCCACCAGCGCTCCAACTTCCCGTTTCGCAGCGTCCGAGACGGCGCCGACCGATTCCTCGGCCTGACCCGGCACGGCGAGCGGCCCTACGCGCGCATCTACACGCGCCTCGGCAATCCCACCAGCGAGTACCTGGAGCGCGTCCTCTTCCAGCTCGAGGCGCACCACGTCATCGAGAAGGCGCTGGCCGCCAACGAGCCCGAGCCGACCATCGGGTCGCTCATTTTCGGTTCTGGAATGGGTGCGATCTCGACGCTCCTGCTCTCGGTCGTCCGTTCCGGCGACGCGGTGCTCGCGGGCAGCCTGTACGGCTGCACGGACAGCCTGCTGCGCAACCTCGAAAAGTTCGGGGTCGAGGCGGTTTTCTGCGACATGGGAGACCTCCGCGCGGTGTCTGCGGCTCTCGACCGCCACCCCAACGTCTCGGTCGTCTTCCTCGAATCGCCGGAAAACCCGACCCTGCGCCTGGCCGACATCGAACGGATCTCGCGCCTGGCCGAAGAGCGCGGGGCTCTGCTCGCCGTGGACAACACGTTCTGCTCGCCATACCTGCAGCAGCCGTTCCGGCTCGGGGCCGACTTCGTCGTGCATTCGCTGACGAAGTACGTCAATGGCCACTCGACCTCGATGGCCGGCGCGGTGCTCGGGCCCTTTCCGTTCATGAAGACCGACTTCTTCCCCTGGTACAAGGACCTGGGGGCGACACCCTCGCCGTTCGACTCGTGGCTGAACTCGATGACGATCCAGAGCCTGGCGGTCCGCCAGAAGGAACAGTGCGCGAGCGCCGAGCGGATCGCCGGCTTCCTGCGCCACCACCCGGCCGTCGCCCACGTGGCCTACCCGGGCTTCCCGGACTTTCCGCAGGCGGAGCTCGTGCGGCGCCAGATGCGCAAGGGCGGCGCCATCATCAGCTTCGACCTGGCCGGGGGGCAGCCGGCCGGCGAGCGCCTCATGAACTACTTCGCCCGGCGGGACACGCCCATGGAGCTCGCGGTCAGCCTCGGTTCCGCGATTTCCTACATACAGCATCCCGCCTCGATGACCCACGCGACCATCCCCGAGGCGGACCGGCTGGCCCGGGGGATCACCCCCGGCCTCATCCGGCTGTCGGTGGGCCTGGAAGGGGCAGATGTCCTGATGGAGCACCTGGACCGGGGTCTCGCCCGGCCTGATCGGACGGGGAGCAAACCCGACCAAGTTCGTTAGAGAATAGGGACTGGAGGCATTCCATGAGTACGGTCATCAACAAATCCGAAGAGATGGCGACCAAATCGTCCGAGAGGCGCGATGCGCTCTCGGTGGTCGACCACCGGACTGGCAAGTCCTACGAGGTGCCGATCAAGAACGGCACGGTCAAGGCGATGGACCTGCGCCAGATCAAGACGGGTCCCGACGATTTCGGTCTGATGTCCTACGACCCGGCGTTCCTGAACACCGCGTCCTGCACGAGCCGGATCACCTACATCGACGGCGACAAGGGAATCCTCCGCTACCGCGGCTACCCGATCGAAGTGCTCGCCGAGAAATGCACCTATCTCGAGGTGGCGTACCTGCTGCTGAACGGGGAGCTGCCCGACCAGAAGCAGTACGACAAGTTCGTCCACGACATCACGTACCACACGATGATCCACGAGAGCCTGAAGAAACTCATGGACGCGTTCAACTACGACGCGCACCCGATGGGCATGCTGATCTCGATCGTCGCCGCGATGTCGACCTTCTACCCCGAGGCGCACAACGTCCACGACCCGAAGGTGCGGATGAAGCAGGTCCACCGGCTGATCGCGAAAATGCCGACGATCGCCGCCTTCGCCTACCGGCACAGCATCGGCCTGCCCTACATGTATCCGTCCAACGACCTGTCCTACCCCGAGAACTTCCTCACGATGCTCTTCACGACCCCGGCTGAGCACTTCAAGCCGAACCCCGTGCTCGTAAAGGCGCTCGACGTGCTCTTCATCCTGCACGCCGACCACGAGCAGAATTGCGGCACCAACGCGATGCGCAGCATCGGCTCGGCCCACACCGATCCCTACTCGGCCGTCGCCGGCGCCGCCGCCGCTCTCTACGGGCCGCTCCACGGCGGAGCGAACGAGGAAGTCCTCAAGATGCTCACCGAGATCGGCTCGATCTCCCGCGTGCCCGCCTTCGTCAAGGAGGTCAAGGAGGGCAAGGGCGAGAAACGCCTCATGGGCTTCGGGCACCGCGTGTACAAGAACTTCGATCCGCGCGCCAAGATCATCAAGCGGATGGCCGAGGAGGTTTTCGAGGTCACCGGAAGAAACCCGCTGCTCGACATCGCGCTGGAGCTGGAGCGGATCGCGCTCCAGGACGACTACTTCGTCAAGCGCAAGCTCTACCCGAACGTGGATTTCTACTCGGGCCTGATCTACGAGGCGCTCGGTATCCCGACGGCGGCCTTCACGGTCCTCTTCGCCATCCCGCGGACTTCGGGCTGGCTCGCGCAGTGGGAGGAGATGCTGGAAGACCCCGAGCAGAAGATCGCGCGGCCCCGCCAGGTGTACCTCGGGCAGGGCGAGCGGCCCTTCCTGGCGATGAACAAGCGCTGACCGTCCTCGGGCCCTGGATTCTGGCGGCGGCGCTCGCCGTGGTCCCGGTCGACGCGCGCATCGAGGTGCCGGGCGGCCGGCTCGAGGTCGCCCTCGACGGCCGGCCGGCGCTCGTATCCGAGCAGCGGCTCGTCGCCTGGATCGAGGCGGCGGCGCGCGCCGTCGCCGCCTACTACGGGACGTTTCCCGTCGAGCGCGTCCTCCTGACGATCCACGGCGGCGGCCCGGGGAGGATCTCGAGCGGGCGGACCGAAGGCCGGCGCGGGATCGCGACGATCGGGATCTCGGTCGGCGACGCCGCAACACCCTCCGACCTTACGACGAACTGGGAGCTCGTTCACGAGATGGTCCACCTCGCCTTTCCCTCGATGACCGGGCACGCCTGGATCGAGGAGGGCCTGGCGACCTACGTGGAGCCGGTCGTACGCGCCCGCGCGGGGCTCGCGCCCTCCGACGACATCTGGAAATGGCTCGTCTGGGGCCTGCCCATCGGCGAGCGCGCCCTCGGCGGGACGGGCCTGGACGGGGCGCGCTCGTGGGCCGCGACCTACTGGGGCGGCGCGCTGTTCTGTTTCGAAGCGGACGTCGCGATCCGGCAGAGAACGGGGGGCCGAAAGTCTCTCGACGACGCCCTGCGCGGCATCGTGCGCGCCGGCGGCAACATCACGGCCTCGTGGGACATCGAGCGGGCCTTCGACGTCGCCGACCGCGCCACGGGCGTGCCCGTTCTGCGGGAGCTCTACGCCCGGATGGGGTCGGGGTCGCCCGGTGTGGACCTGCCGGGTCTTTTCGAGAGGCTCGGCGTCTCCACGGGACAGGATCGGATCGTTTACGACGATGCAGCCCCTCTGGCCTCGGTGCGCCGGGGGATCGCCACCGGCAGGTAGACATCGGCCGATGTCCACAGGTGCGCCACGCATCGCAGACTTGTCGAACGGCTGAAGGCGCAGGGCGACGACGTGGCCGCTGAAATTCTCGCCGTCACTCAGCGCAAGTACGCCATCTTCGTGTACGCGTATCTCGAGACGAGCGCAGGACCGCAACAGCAAAAGAACGAACTGCGTTTCGTTACGATTGACATCGACGCAACCGTTCCATACGTCGTGGTCGAGGACAAGCTGGCCTAACGCGATCAGCTCCTCTGCGCGGGCGGCCGCTCATTCGAGCCGATCGATCCCGGCTCGCCCGCGCCGAGCGCCTCCGCGTGTCCCCGGTTCTTGCGCTTGTAACGATGCTGCGCCACGAAGAGCCAGCCGAAGAGGCGCACGGCCGCCCAATACAGCCAGCGGGGACCGAAGCCCGTCTCCGCCATCAGCCTGCGAAAGCATCCGTCGACTTGTCCTCGGCTGAACGGCAGGCCGTCCAGGAGAAACTGGTACATCGCATCGTGAACGAGCGAGGCGTAGTAGGTCTTCGGATGGCCGGTGCGGGAATCGACGACGCCGTCGGGTGTGCCGATGAGGAGGTCGAAGGCGCAGAACTTGGGCGAGCACCCGTCCCAGGCGTAGGAAGCCGCGACCGTGATGATCCCGGACCTGTGCACGATCAGCCGGACGGCGCCCTTCTTGTCGTGAAAGGCAAGATCTCGCGGCACCGACAGGCCCGAGGCCCAGCGGAAGTCGGCGGGGAGAACGAAGACCCAGCGTTCACTGTTCTTGCACATGGTCACCCCACGGGCAGATCGAGCTGGTCGTCAGGCGCGCCGGGACGAGAGTCCTCGGCCGAGTCGCCGAGGCCGTGCACCGAGACGCCGAGCAGGCGCACGGGCGTGCGGCCGGCGTCGGTCTTCTCGAGGAGCGCAACCGCGCGGGCCGCGATCGCGTCGCCGGACCGGGTGGCGGGCTCGCGGGTTTCGCTGCGGGTGATCGTCCGGAAGTCGGCGTAGCGCAGCTTGAGAACGACCGTTCGGGCGAAGAGCCCCTTGCGCTCGAGGACGGCGGCGGTGCGGCGGGCGAGGCCATCCACCTCCTCGCGGATCGGCTCGATGTCCGAGAGGTCCTTCGCGTAGGTCTCCTCGCAGCCGATCGATTTGCGCGTCTGGTTCGGGTTGACGGGTCGATCGTCGATGCCGAAGGCGAGGTTGCGTAGCGACTCGGCCCAGCTTCCCACCGTCTCGTGCAGGAGCCCCACGGGCGCCTCGCGAACGTCCACGAGTCGCGTGATGCCGGCCGCCCGGAGCCTTCCGGCCGTCACCGGTCCGACGCCCCACAGCGCGTCGACGGGAAGCTTCTGGAGAAAGCGCTCCATGCGCTCGGGCGCAATGACGGTCAGGCCGTCCGGCTTCTTCCAGCCGGAGGCGATCTTGGCGAGGAACTTGTTCGGCGCGACGCCGGCCGAAGCGGTCAGCCGCGTTTCTTCGCGGATGCGCGCCTTGAGGCGCCGGGCGACCTCGACCCCGAGCGGCTCGCCCCAGGCGTTCTCGGTCACGTCGAGATACGCCTCGTCGAGCGAGAGGGGCTCGACGAGGGTCGTCACGCTCCGGAGGATCGAAAAGACCTGCTCGGACACCGCCGCGTACTTCCTGAAGTTGGGCCTCAGGACGACGAGCTGCGGGCACAGGCGCACGGCGCGGGCCATGGGGATCGCCGACCGGACGCCGAAGGTCCGCGCCTCGTAGCTCGCAGCGGCCACGACGCCCCGGCTCTCGGGGCTTCCGCCCACGGCGACCGGCTTGCCGCGGAGCGCCGGATCGTCCCGCTGCTCGACGGACGCGTAGAAGGCGTCCATGTCGACGTGCAGGATCTTGCGGGTCGCCACGCCCCTGCCCCTCCCTCCTCCCCGGAACCGGGAAAGGGGATTTTGCTACGTCGCGGTCCCCTCGTAATAGTCCAGCCCGGAGTGATCCAGCACCTCTTCGCCCACCAGAATCCGCAGCGTGTTGGCGAGCTTCAGGTGCTGGACGAAGAGGTCGTGCTCGGGTTTGAGGTCGGCGCGCGACATGGGCGACTTGAAGTAGAAGGAGAGCCACTCCTGGATGCCGGAAAGCCCGGCGCGCACGGCCAGATCGAGGAAGAGGAGCAGATCGAGCACGACCGGTGCCGCCAGGATCGAGTCCCGGCAGAGGAAGTCGATCTTGATCTGCATCGGCTGGCCGAGCCAGCCGACGATGTCGATGTTGTCCCAGCCCTCCTTGGCGTCGCCGCGGGGCGGGTAGTACTCGATGCGAACCTTGTGGAAATAGTCGCGGTAGAGCTCGGGGTAGAGCTCGGGCTGCAGGATGGCGTCGAGCACCGAGGCCTTGCTGACCTCCTTCGAGCGGAACGAGCCCGGGTCGTCGAGGACCTCGCCGTCGCGGTTGCCGAGGATGTTGGTCGAGAACCAGCCCTTGAGTCCCAGCATCCGCGCCTTCAGGCCGGGGGCGATGATCGTCTTCATGAGGGTCTGGCCGGTCTTGAAGTCCTTGCCGGCGATCGGCACTCCCTTCGCGCGGGCCATGTCCATGAGGGCGGGGACGTCCACCGAGAGGTTCGGGGCGCCGTTGGCATAGGGGGTTCCGCTGGCGATCGCGGCGTATGCGTAGATCATCGAGGGCGGAATGTCGGAAGAGTTCTCCTTGAGGCCCCTCTCGAACGCTTCGAGCGTCTCGTGCACCGGCTTCTGCTGAGCGTAGACCTCCGTCGAGCCGCACCAGACCATCACGGCGCGGGCGGCGCCCGAGGCCCGGCGGAAATCTGCGATGTCCCGGATCAGCGCCTCGGCCAGGTGCATCTTCGTCGGTGCCTTCTTCACGTTCGGGCCGTCGAGGTTCTTGACCCAGGCGCGCTCGAAGACGGCCGGCATCGGGCGGACCGACTCGAGCTCCGCGCGCACCGGGGCGAGCATCTCCCTGGTGAGGACGCCGGCCTTCACCGCCGCTTCGTAGGCGTTGTCGGTGAAGATGTCCCAGCCGCCGAAGGTGAGGTCGCCGAGGCCGGACAGCGGCACGAGGTCCTTGACGAGCATGTGACGCGGATGGGTGCGCTTGCCCAGGCGAAGCTTTTGCATCTGCGTCACGGAGCCGAAGGGCTGCTCGAGCCCCTTGTGGATCAGGTGGACGCCCGCGATCAGCGTGGTCGAGACGGCGCCGAGGCCCGGCAGGAGCACGGCGAGCCTGCCCTCGGCCGGCGCGATTTTCCTGGCGAGCTCGGGGTAGAACGAGGTGCGGTCACTCATGCAGCGCTCCTTGCGACGCGGCGGTCGTTCCACGCGATGACGAGAAGCGCGAGGAAGTAGGCCGGAACGGCGATGGCCGCGCAGGTGACGAACCAGTCGGCGACGCCGAAGACGGACATTATCAGAATGAGGTAGATGAAGTCCCGACGGGAGACGGCGTCGATCAGCTGCGACAGCCGCGTGTCGCTGTGGGTGGCGGCGGACGTGTAGAGAGGCCCGTCCTTGGGCCCGGTCATCGTCCGCTGGTAGACGAACCAGGTCGACGCCGCCGTCGCGAGAACGGCCGAGAGTCCGCACCAGAGCGGCCAGCCCTTGCCCCTCGCGCGGGAGAGCCCGAGGCCCATCGCGGCGAACACGGCGATGTGCACGACGTTGTCGCCCCAGAAATCGAGGATGCCGCCGTATCGGGACTCCTGAAACTTCAACCGCGCGAGCTCACCGTCGCAGCCGTCGAGGATCGAGTGGAGAAGGAACAGGAAGCCTCCCACGATCTGCACGGCCGGCCGCGACGACAGGAAGAAGGGCGCTCCGACCAGGCCGATGCCGACGGCCACGAGGGTCATCTGGTTCGGCGTCACGCGCGTCCCGGCGAGGCGGCGGCTCACCGCCAGGGAGATGGAGCGGTCGAAATGCCGCGACATGAATCCCTCGTCGTCCTTGATGAGGTCATTGAGCAGGAAATTTTCGGCCCGGGGAAGGTCGGTTGCGGAGGTCACCGGTACGCCCACGGCCGAGGCGCCAGCAGCGAGCTCCCGCAGCGCGTTGACATGCGCGACAACGTTCCAGGGCAGGCGGACGGCCCCCGGCGGCGCCTCGGCGGCGAACTCCGTACCGGTGCCCTCGAGAGCCGTGCGAACGGCGGGCGAGCCGTCGGCGGCGACGATGCGCGAGAATCCGGCGCGCCGCGCCGCGAGGACGGTCCGGCGCACGAGCGGCAGCCCGAGGACGACCGTCTCGGGCGGGATGCCGGGGCCTTCGGGTGGGACCAGGGCGAGGGTCGGGCCCCGGCTCATCGCCTCGCTCCGGGGCCCACGGCTCGCTCCCCGGAGATCGGCTCTCCGCCGCGGCGGTCGGACTCCTTCGCGAGGGCGATGACGTTGGCGCAGAGCGCGGCCTCGGCGAGATTGTGCCCGCGCGCGCGGGGGCTCTCGATCTCGCTCAAGAATTCGGTGATGACGCCGCCGAACCAGTCGGGATGGTGCGAGTCCTCGGCCAGCGACGGGAAAGTCCACTCCTCGAGCCTGTTGAGGCCGTCCACGTCGAGGAGCGCGAGCCGTCCGCCGTCGAGGCTGAGTTTGCCGCGGGTGCCCGAGAGCTCCATCCGGTTGGCGCGCTCGTCGGCCGCCCAGGTGAGAAACACCTCGGCAGAGGCGGACGGGTGAAAGAGCATCAGCTCGGCCGTGTCCTCGATCGGCCACTCCGGGTGCTTGCGCTTCGAGAGGCGCGCGGCGACCGTGCGCGGCGTCGTGGGCATCCAGCCCTGGAGGACGTAGAGGGCATGCCAGCCGTGGTCCACCAGAATGCCGCCCCCGGCCTGGGCCGGGTCGACGCGCCAGTTGCCGGCCTCGCCGACGGCTCCGGCGGGCCTGTTGCGCATTGTTTCCCAGCGGCAATGGCGGACTTCGCCGACGACGCCGGAGCGAACGAGCTCGCCGAGGCGCCCCAGGGCGGGAGCGTGCTTCCAGTTGTGGACCGTGAACAGCGTGCGCTCCTTCTCGGCCGCGAGCGAGGGCAGCCCCCTCAGCTCCTCGGGCGAGAGGACGAGGGGTTTCTCGCAGAGGACGTGCAGCGAAAAGTCGAGCGCCATACGCGAGAGCGCCGCGTGGGAGGCCGGCGGAGTGCAGATGTCCACGAAATCGAGGTTCTCCTTGGCCAGGAGCTCTTCGGCGGAGCCGTACCAGCGGGCCCGCGGGAGAACGGCCCCCAGGGCCTCGAGCCGGTCTGGCCGCCCGTCGGCGGCCGCCACGATTTCGACGTCGGCGCGGTCCTTCCACCCCGGAACGTGGCCCTTCACGGCCACGTTGCCGGCTCCGAGCAGGGCGCCCTTCAGCATCACCGTCGCCTTCGCTCCGCAAGGGGTCTGCGCCTGCGGCGCACCGGCGCTCGGCTCGCCCAAAGGGGCTCGACCGAGCGCCTGACCCCTCGCTGCGCTCCGGCTCCCGCGGCGCGAGCCTCCTCCCTCGCTTCGCTCGGGAGACTTCTCGCGCCGCGTAAGACGGAGGGGATCACGCGAGCTTCCAATCCTTCGTCACGGCTCCGAGCGCCTCGTCGAAGATCTCGAGGCCCTCGAGGGCGGTCTCCTCGGGAATGTTCAGGGGCGGGTTCAGGCGGATGATCGGCGAATAGACCATCGCGACGAGACCGCGCCGCAGGCACTCCTGGAAGAGCGCCTTCGTGAAGTCCTTCGGGACGAGCTCCCTGGTGCGGCGGTCCTTGACGAGCTCGATCCCGAGGAGCAGCCCCTTTCCGCGCACGTCGCCGATGACGGGGTGCTTCTCCTGCATCGTCCGGAGGCGAGCGAGCATCGCCGCGCCGACCCTCTCGGAGTTGGCGACGAGGTTTTCGCCGACGATGATCTCGAGCGCCGCCAGGCCGGCGGCCGAGGCCAGCGGGTTGCCGCCGTACGAAGAAGAGCTGCCGGACGGGTTCGCGAAGGGCTTCGCCTTCGTGAGCGCATCGGTCGAGACGACGGCCGAGAGGGGGAAGCCGCCGCCCATTCCCTTGCCGCAGGTCATCACGTCGGGGATCACGCCGTCGTGGTCCACTCCCCAGAACTTGCCGGTGCGGCCGAAGCCCGTGATCATCTCGTCGGCGATGAAGAGCGCGCCGTGGTCCTTTGCGATCGCCCGCACGGCGGGCAGGAAGCCGGGCGGCGGGATGACGTTACCGGCCGTGCCCTGCATCGGCTCGACGATGATCGCTGCAATCTGGCCGCCGCTCTGGTTCTTGATCACGTCGCGGGTCTTCTCGGCGCAGGCGAGCCCGCAGTCGGGATACGTCAGGTTCAGGGGGCAGCGGTAACAGTAGGCGTAGGGTGCGGAGTACGTGCCCGGCACGAAGGGCCCGAGTCCCTCCTTGAAGTCGCCCCAGAGCAGCGGCAGGACGCCTCCGGTCTTCCCGTGGAAGGCGCCGGAGTAGCCGAGGAACTCGAACTTCTTCGTGACCGACTTGGCCAGGCGGAAGGCGGCCTCGACGGCCTCCGCTCCGCCCGAGAAGAGCTGGATGCGCGACAGGCCCTGCGGCGTGACGCTTGCGAGCAGGTTGAGGAACTTCGCGCGGACTTCGGTCGTGAAACTTCCAAACGTCAGCCTGCTCGCCTGCTCCTGGAGCGCCCGGACGTAGTGCGGATGGCAATGCCCGACGCTGCCGACGGCGATCCCGGCGATGAAGTCGATGTAGCCGTTGCCGTCTTCGTCGAAAATCCGGCTGCCTTCTCCGCGCGCCATCGCAAGGCCCGAGTAGAGCGCGAACGACTGGAGGCCCGGGGCCATGTGGCGCGCCTCCAGCTCGACGATCCTCTTCGAGCGGTCCCCGACCTCGATCCTCTTTTTCGCCGCTTCGGTCATTGCGTCACTTCGGTCCTGCAAAACCGCTCGGCCAGGAGCGCGCCGATGCGGGCGGCGGCGACGGGTCGAAAGAGCGCGAAGCTCGGCCAGGCGTTCAGATCGATGACCGAGATCGTGCCGTCCGCCGATGCAATCGCGTCGCCCCCCCAGACCTCGAGGCCGAGCGCGGAAGCGGCCCGAGCCGTCGCGGCCGCGAGGACGTCCGGGTCGAAGGGGTGGTTCTCGAGCCTCTGGTCGCGGTGGTAGAACCACTGGAACCACGAGGGCCGGTCCTCGTCGCCGTTCAAGCCCGCCACGCCGTAGAACTTGATGAGATCTCCGGGTACGTGGTCCTGGACGACCGCGTGGGTGATCCCCCGCGAGGCGAGGCGCGCCAGGCTCGCGGAGAGGACGGCGGCATCCGGGGAGAACGACACGTCGCCCGGCTCGGTGGCGTGAACGTCGCCGCGCTTCAACCAGCAGGGGCCGGAAAAGCGCACCGCCGTCGCGGTCTCGACGAGGACGCTTCCGGGGTGAGGGACCCCGTGCCTCTCGAAGAGCGCGATCGTGCGCCCGCGGTCGGTGCTCCGAATTCCCGAAGGGCTGTTCACGATCCGCGTGCCGCGCTTTTCCCACGCCTTGAGCTTTTCGACGACCGGGATGCGCTCGCACATGACGAAGAGATTCGGCGGCACGGCGTCGAAGTCCCCCGTCTCCGGCAACTCGTCCGGGGACTTGAGCTCGACCGACAGGCCGAGCTTTTCGAGCTCGAGGGCGGTGGCCCGGAGGATCTCGGCGTCGTCGGTCTCGCGGCCCGGCGAATGGGCGAGCTCGCGGTAAACGCCCCAGCAGAGGGCCCTGGCACTCATCGTGCGCCCTTCGCCCCGGCGCGGAAGCCGGCCGCGGCGGCGAGCTGCTCGGCGGCGGCCAGATCCTCGGCGCGGTCCACGTCCACGACCTTCGGGATGTCCACGGCCTCCATGGGCTCGCCCGACTTCGCGAGCCACGCCAGGAAATGCCTCAGGCGCCCGAGGTCGGGCGGAATGCCGAAACGGCGCACTTTCTCGGGAAAGACGTAGATCCCGGCCGTCACGGCGTCGCCGGAGGAGCCGCCGACGACCGTCACGCGGCCCGAGCGGGTCGTCGTGACCCAGAGGGGTTTCTCGTCGTGGACGTATCTCGTGACGGCGAGAACGGTCGCGTTCGAGGGCAGCTCCTCGGCCCGGCGCACGAACTTGACGAACTGCTCTTGCGGACAAAAGGCGTCCACCGTCGAGACGAGCAGGCGGCCGGGCGGAGCCACGGCGAGGACCTCCCGGAAGCTTTCGAGCGAGGAAAGCGTAGTCTTGACGACGATCTTCGAGACGAGGTTGCCGAAGCGCTCTCGGACGAAGGAGGCGCAACCCTTCTCCGCCTCGTTGAAGATGACGGCGGCCGATGCAATGCCGGCCGCCTCGAAGTTGCCGAGCACGTGTGCGATGAGCGGCACGCCGCCGACCTCGACGAGAGGCTTGGGAACGCCGAACTCCTTCAGGCGCGAGCCCTCGCCGGCGGCGATCACGGCGCCCGAGGCGATGGCGCTCACGACCGGGCCTCCCGTGCCGGCGCCGTCACCGCGCGGCCTCTTCGGACAGCTCGACCTCGGACAGTTTCATGGGGCCGACGCCGAAAACGTGGCGCTTCAGGAGCACGACGAAGCCGGGCACGAGCCAGGCGAGCTCGCGGCCGCGGCGCACGAGCGCATACGCGGTTCCCTGGGCCGAGCGGCCGAGCCAGGCGATCATCGGGCGAAACGCCCCCCGCCGCAGGCGTGACGGTGCACGGTGACGGTCGCGAGGGCATGCGAGAAACCCAAGTTCTCCTTCAGGAGCTGCGCCTTGGCGGGCTCGCCGGCGACGCTCGTGACGTAGTTGACCGAGTCGCCGCCGAGGTAGGCCGCAAAGAGCTCCCCGAAGGAGAAGGGCCGGAGCGCCGGGCCGGTCAGCGCCCACCAGCCGAGGGCAAACGCGATTTGTGCCAGCGCGTAGAGGGCGCACAGCGCCAGGAACCAGCCGGCGATGAGCGCGAGGTTCGCCTCGACCGAGCTCCAGCCCACGGCCGCGAGGATCCCGCCGAGGACCGCGAGGCCCGCGACGAAGAGGGCGGCGCGCAGGGCTCGCCGCCGGGCGTTTCCGGCGCTTCCAGACGGCTGGGTCGCTTCGTGCGATGCGTGAACGGTCGCGGCGGGCGCGCCCGGGGGGCTCATGCTGGACTCCGACGAGTTCGTAGCTAGGAAACCCTGACGGGCAGGAGCGATTTCAGCTCCTGGGGCAACGGGAAGGAGACGTCCTCCTTGACCGTTTCGAACTCTTCCACGGCCCGGACGCCGAGGCGCTCGCGGGCGAAGGCCACGACCTCCTGCACCAGGATCTCCGGGGCCGAGGCGCTGGCCGTCAGGCCGAGGACCCGGACGCTTCGGAGCCACTCCGGGCGGATGTCTTTGGCGCGCTCGATCAGATGCGAGGCCACGCCGTTGGCCCGCGCCACCTCGCACATGCGCAGGGAGTTGGAGCTGTTGGGGGCGCCGAGCACGAGGAGCATATCCACGTGCGGCGCCATTGCTTTGACGGCGTCCTGGCGGTTCTGCGTCGCGTAGCAGATGTCCTGCTTCGAGGGTGCCCGGAGGTTCGGAAAGCGGCGCTTCAGGATCGCGAGGATGTCGCGCGTATCGTCGATCGAGAGCGTCGTCTGCGTCAGGTAGGCCACGCGGTCGGGGTCGGGAACGGTCACCGCCTCCGCGTCTTCCTTGGTCTCGACGAGGCGGATCGCGTCGGGGGCCTCGCCGAGCGTGCCGACAGTTTCGTCGTGGTCGTGGTGGCCGACCAGGATGATCGTGTAGCCCTGGCGGGCGTAGTGGATCGCCTCCAGGTGCACCTTCGTCACGAGCGGGCACGTCGCGTCGATCGTGCGCAGGTTCTTCTGCGTCGCCATGTCGCGCACGGCCGGCGCGATGCCGTGGGCCGAGAAGATGAGGGCGGCGTTGTCCGGCACCTCGTCCACCTCCTCGATGAAGCGGGCGCCCTTTTCGCGCAGCTCGTCCACGACGTAGCGGTTGTGAATGATCTCCTTGCGGACGTACACCGGCCCGTCCACGACATCGAGCGCCTTCTCGACGACGTCGATCGCGCGCACCACACCGGCGCAGAAGCCCCGCAATCCGGCGACGAGGAGTTTCTCGACCTGGATGCTTGAAAAGTCCCGTTCGGTCACCAGGTCACCGTCTCCGCGAACTTCTTGTCCGGGCGCGAGCCCTCGGGCGCCGGCCCCCTGGCCGAGCGGGAGAGGTCGGGATAGGTCGCGAGGACCTTCTCGACGACGCCCTCGACGTCGAGCTTCAGGTTGTGCCTCTGCTGGAGCTGCGGGCTGTGCTCGATGAACTTGTCGGCAATCGCGTGGACACGCAGGCCGTCGGCGGGCAGGCCCGCGTCGTGGAAGGCCTCGAGGACGCCGGCGCCGAAGCCGCCGATCTCGAGGTGTTCCTCCAGGGTCAGGATGCGCGGGGTCGCGGCGACGGTGCGCTTCAGGAGTTCCATGTCGAGCGGCTTGGCAAAACGGGCGTTGGCGACGCCGCAGGAGATGCCGTGCTTCTCGAGCTCGGCGGCGGCCTGGAGCGCCACGGCGACCATCGAGCCGTAGGCAAAGAGCGTCAGGTCGCGACCCTCGCGCACGAGCTCGCCGCGCCCGACGGGGACCGTTTTGAAGGCCGGATCGAGCTCGACGCCGAGCGCGAGGCCCCTCGGATAGCGCACGACGAAGGGGCGCCCCGAGTTGATCGCGGTCGCCAGCATGTGCTGCAGCTCGTTCTCGTCCTTGGGCGCGGCGACCGTCATGTTCGGGATCACGCGCGTGTAGGAGATGTCGAAGATCCCCTGGTGCGTCTTGCCGTCGTCGCCGACGAGGCCCGCTCTGTCGATGCAGATCGTGACGCCGAAGTTCTGCAGGGCGACGTCGTGGACGAGCTGGTCGAAGGCGCGCTGCAGGAAGGTCGAGTAGATCGAGACGACCGGCTTCCAGCCGGCCTTCGCCATTCCGCCCGCCATGATCACGGCGTGCTCCTCGGCGATGCCGACGTCGTAGACGCGCTCGGGAAACTTCTTCTTGACCTCGATCAGGCCGGTTCCCTCGAGCATCGCGGCCGATATGGCGACGATCTTCGGGTCCTTCTCCATCATCGCGATCAGGGTCTTCGCGAAGACCTGGGAGTAGGTCAGCCGCACGCCCGCCCCGGCGGCGCCGGTGGGCGTGCCCGGCTGGTGGAACTTCGAGGGGTTTTGCTCGGCCTGCTGGAACCCGCGCCCTTTGTGGGTCAGGGCGTGGATGACGACCGGCGTGCCGTCCCTCGAAACTTCCCGGGCGCGCGCCAGAGCCTCCTCGAGCTCGCGGTAGTCGTGGCCGTTCACGGGGCCCACGTAGTGGAAGCCGAGCTCGTCCCAGATCAGGTTCGGGAAGAAGAGGCCCTCGACCGAGCTCTTCAGCTTGCGGGCGAGCTCCCAGGCCTTGTCGCCCTTGGGCAGCCGCTTGAAGAAGCTGTGACCGGCCTCGATGAACTTCTGGTAGGTCGGATGGAGCTCGAAGCGGTTGCGCCAGTGCGCCAGCCACCCGACATTCTCCGAGATCGACCAGCCGTTGTCGTTCAGGATGACGATCAGCCGCTTGGGCTTGACGTGGACGATGTTGTTCAGGGCCTCGTAGCTCGGGCCCGACGTCATCGAGCCGTCCCCGACGATCACGACGACGTAGGGGTCGTCCGGCTCGGCCTGGCTCGCGATGGACATGCCGAGGCCGTAGGAGAGCCCCGTCCCGGCGTGTCCGGCGGCGAGGGTGTCGTGGACGCTCTCTGACGGCTCGGCGAAACCGGAGAGTCCCCCGGGGTCCGGATCGTCGGGAACTGGTCCCGCCGCCCGGTCACGAGCTTGTGGGTGTAGCACTGGTTGGAGGTGTCCCAGACCAGCTTGTCCTTCGGGCTGTCGAAGGCGCGGTGCAGGGCGAGCGTGAGCTCGACCACGCCGAGGTTGGAGGCGAGGTGGCCGCCCGTCTTCGTGATCGTCTGGATGATCACGTCGCGGCACTCCTGCGCGAGTTCGGCTAACTGCTCGTGAGAGAGTCCCCTGAGGTCCTGGGGACCCTCGATGCGGCTCAGGATGGGCATGCTTCCCTCAACCCCCATTTACAAGAAAACGCGCATGATACTCTACCTCGTTGTATGTCAAACGCCCTCATCCTTGGCTCCGAAGAGCACAAGAACCTGCTCTGCCGGACCTTCATCGACACCCACGACCCCTTCAAGCCGGCCGACATCCGGTGGCCTGACCTCGACGCCGAGGGGCTCGAGAGGCTCAAGGCCATGCCCGTCTGGAACGAGGCCACGCGGACCGAGGCGGCGACGGCGGTCAAGGTGCAGTCGCTGGGGGACACCGAAAAGGACCCCCTCCTGGCCGAGGCGATCCGCCTCCAGGGCTACGAGGAGGGCCGCCATGCCGAGGTCCTGATGCTGCTGACGAGGCACTACGGGATCCCGGTCGCCCCGTTCCCGCCCGCCGAAGTCCCGAAGGACCCGACCCGGGCCTTCCTGAGGACGGGTTACGGCGAGTGCCTGGACTCTTTCTTCGCATTCGGCCTCTTTCGTTTAGGGGTCAAGGCCGAGTTCTTCCCGAAGGGACTCACCGACGTCTTCGAGAGGATCATGCAGGAGGAGGCGCGGCACATTCTGTTCATCGTGAACTGGGCGGCCTACCTGCGCGCGCGCCGGCCGGTGGCGCTGCGTCCGGCGTTCGACGCCTGGCGCGCCTGGAACGTGACGTCGCAGGCCTTCGACCGGCTCAAAGGCGCCCTGGCGATGGCCGGGGGCGACGGCAAGAAGGCCGAGGCGAAGAAGGACGTGGCCACCGGGCGCGACGCGAGCCAGGTCGGGTTCACGCTCAAGTCGCACTCGATGTTCGGCGACGTCTCGCTGCGATCCTTTCTCGAGACCTGCCTCGCGGAAAACGACAGGCGCTTGGCGCCCTATGACCCGAGGCTGCTTCGACCGATGCTCGTGCCGTCGGTGGTCAAGACGATCGTCCGGGTGCTGCCGAGCAAGAGCGGATCCACGCCGCCCGCCCCGCAGGAAAAAGCGGCGTAGGGCCGTCCTTCCGTCACGGGCCCCGCGTCGAGGACCGGCGGCAGAGTGCCGGTCTTTCGCCTGCGATCCCGAGCCCCTCGCTTCGTTCGGGGCAGGCTCCGCGAGGGATCCCGAACTCGATGAGTTTCGCCGTCAGACGGCGGGTTCCCCCCGGTCGAGCGCCCTCTTGAGCTTCTGGACGATCAGGAAGAGCTCCGGCCGGCTGACCTTGGAGCCCGGGCCGCGCCGCTCGACGCGCTCGAGGGCGGCCCAGGCCAGGCGCACCGGCAGGGCCGTGAATTCGATGAGCCCCCGGGGTGCGCCCGCCTTCTGGAGAGCGTGGATGTAGTCGCCCGCCACGCCCAGGTCCCGGCGCGCCAGGCCGAACACCTCGGAGACCGGCGCCTCTTCGGGCAGGTAGCGGCGCCCCTCCTCGGCGTCGCCGGCCGAGTCCTTGAGGATGTTGACGAGCTGGAGCGCCTCGCCGAAGGTCGCCGCGCGCTCCCGCAGGTAGGCAGCGATGCCGGAAAGGGCCGGCCGGTCGAGCAGGAAGAGCTCCGAGAGCATTTCGCCAACGATTCCGGCGACGATGTAGCAGTAGTCCTTGAGCTCCTGGATCGAGTGGAGCTTGAGGGAGCCGTCGCGGGTGCGTGCCACGATCGAGGCCATGCCGTCGGCCGAGCGGATGACGTGCTCGCGGATGGACGCGATCGCACCGGGCGAGAGGGCGAAGAAAGCGTCGAGGACGAAGGGGGCCTCGGACATGAGCTCCTGGTAGCCCGCGTGGTGCGCGACCTTCCGTTCGACCCACCCGCGCGAGAGCGTTTCCGCCCTCTCCCGGGAATACGACTTCAGGAGCGCGTTGAAGTCGGCGAGCGCGCCGATGCGGTCCTCGGGCGGCCAGTGCGACGCGTCCTCGAACGTGTCGGCGATGCGGAAGAGCAGGTACGCGATCGTGACCTCGCGGCGCGTCGGCTCGGGCAGGACCGGGATCGACAGCGCGAACGTGCGGCTGGTCTTCTCGAGGAGATCGGCGAGGTCGGCCATCAGACGCCCTCGGCCAGCAAGCTCTCGACGAAGGCGGCCAGGCGCTGGCTCGCGTCGCGCACGCGGCGGCGCATGGAAAGCAGGGCCGGGATGGAGGCCGGCCTCGCGAGGGCGGCAAGGGCCACCGCGGATCGACGGATGCCGCCCTCTTCGTCCATGCACTCGGAAAGATATCCGGGAAGCTCCTCGCCCGCGGTATCGCTCACGGCCCGGATGATCAGGAAGGGAATGCCCCGGGCGGAGGCGACGCGGGCCCAGGCCGCCGACTCCATGTCCACGGCGAGGGGATGCGGGCCGACCCTCGCGGCCCATGCCGCCTTTTCCGAGACGGCGACGAGGGGCCGGTCGACGGTCAGGAGCGTTCCTGCGAGCGCCCCGGGCTTTGCCGAGGCCCGACCGGCGAGGACCGAGTGGGGCAGCGGCGTTTCGCCTTCCCCGTCGACGAGGCGATGCGCCACGACGAGATCGCCGAGCACGAGGTCCGCCGTCAGCGCCCCCGCCACGCCAGCCCCGATGAGAAGCGACGGCCGGTGGCTCGCGCAGAGGTCGGCCGCGGCGCGGGCGGCGTTACGCGGGCCGTCGCCGGTCGCCGCCACGAGGGCGCCGGGAGGCAGGCGGCGTCCCGAGAAGGCGCCGAGCTCCTCCCGCATCGCCGTGACGACCAGGATGCGCGCCGGGCTATCCGCGCACATACCCCTTCTCGCGGAACCAGGCGACCGCGCGCGCGAGGGGCTCCTCGACCGGAGTCTGTGGAAGCCCGAGCTCGCGTACGGCCTTGCCGGCGTCGAAGAACATCCGGTGCGTGGACATGCGCACGCTCTCGAGGGAGACGCGCGGGGGCCTGCCGGTGACGCGGGCGACGCCGGTCGCGACCGCGGCCGCCCCGAGCGGAACCCAGTGCGGCAAGCGCACGCGCGGCGCGGGAAGGCCGGTCAGCCCGGCGAGGGCGTCGAGGATCTCCTTCAGCGTCATGTTGAGGTGACCGAGGATGTATCGCTCGCCCACGCGGCCGCGTTCGGCCGCCGCGAGGTGCCCCGCGGCGACGTCGCGTACGTCCACGAGGTTCAGGCCCGTGTCCACGTAGGCCGGGAGGCGGCCGTTCAGGAAGTCCACGATCAGTTGGCCCGTGGGCGTCGGCTTGATGTCGCGCTCGCCGATCGGCGTCGAGGGGTTGACGATGACCAGGGGCAGGCCCCGGGCGGCCCACCGCTGGGCGACGCGTTCGGCGTCGAACTTGGATTTCTTGTAGTGCCCGATGATCCGCTCGCGTACCACGGGCGTGGCCTCGTCGCCGGCCGAGCCGTCGTCCTTGAGTCCCAGCGCGGCGACCGAGCTCGTGTAGACGACCTTCGAGACCCCCGCGCCGGCTGCGGCTGCGAGGACGTTTTCCGTGCCGCCGACGTTGGAGCGATAGAGCTCCTCGGGGTCTTTCGTCCACAGGCGGTAGTCGGCCGCGACGTGGTAGAGCGTGTGGACGCCGGAGAGCGCCCGGGAGAGCGAAGCGGGATCGGTCAGGTCGCCGGAAACGATCTCGACGGGCAGGCCCTCGAGGTTGTCGCGGCGGCTCTCCGCGCGCACCAGGCAGCGGACGGAGCGCCCCTGTGCCAACAGCGCCCGTACGACGTGCGCTCCGACGAAACCCGTGCCGCCTGTGACGAGATCCATTGCTTACTTCGCTGGCGCGGCTCGACGCCGGGGCCTGCCCCCTCTCCCGGCGGGAGAGGGTTGGGGTGACGGGTGCCCCGGACCCCGAAAACGCGCGAGCGGTTCTTGCGTCAGACGGTCAGCTTAACCCCTCACCCTTCCCTCTCTCCTCGGGGGAGAGGGTTCTTGCCGGGGTGACCGCTGAGTGGCTGTCTACGCCGCCAGGTTCCAGGCGATCATCCGGACCATGTCGCCGGGGTGCTTGGGCAGCTCGCGGACGACCGACGCTTCGAAGCCCGAGTGCATCGCGCAGTTCTTACACAGGGGGTCCTGCCGCGACTCCCAGTACTCCCAGTCCGTCCCGTTCCAGAATTCCTCGAAGTTCGGCGACCAGGTCTTGCCGATGAGGTAGCAGGGGCCCTTCCAGCCGTTGGGTGTGAAGGTCACGGTGGACCACGGCGAGCACTTGTAGTCGCGCAGACCGGCGGCGAACTCGAGGAACATCGGGGTGGAGGTCAGCTTGTATTTCTTCGAGATCTCGAGCACATGGCGGAACTTCTGCTGCATCTCGGAGCGCGACAGGAAGATGTCGCTGTCCACCGACTCGTACTGGTAGCCGGGGGAGACGAGCATCCCCTCGACGCCGAGGTCCGTCAGGAGTTTGCAGAGGTCCTCGACTTCCTGCATCGAGGTCTCCTTGAAGATCGTCGTGTTGGCCATCATGTGGTGGCCGAGGCGCACGCCTTCCTTGATCATGGCGATCGCCTTGTCGAAGACGCCCTCGCGGGCGCAGACGTAGTCGTGCGTCTCCTTCATGCCGTCGAGGTGGACGTTGATGGTCAGGCGCTTGTGCGGCGGGATCTTGCCGTACAGATTCTCGTCGAGGAGAAGGCCGTTCGTGCACAGGATGATCTGGCGCTTCCTCTTGATGATTTCGTCCACGAGCTGCGGCAGCTCGGGGTAGATCGTAGGCTCGCCGCCGCAGATCGAGATCGTCGGCGCCTGCGTGATCTCGACGGCCTCGATGCAATTCTCGACCGGGAGGCGGTCCTTGAGCTTGCCCGTGTGGCGCTCGATGGCGCAGCCGATGCACGCGAGGTTGCAGGTGTAGAGGGGCTCGAGCATCAGGACGAAGGGATACCGCTTGTTGCCGCGGACAGCGTTTTTGACCTGGTGCTGGATGTTGTCGGTCATCATGTGGACGGGGAATCGCATCAGTTCACTCCGTGGTCCGAACGGCGCGGGGCAAGGAGGCCCACGCCCCGTTCGTTCCGGTCCTGCTGGCCCGCCGAGGCCTCGCGGGTGTAGAGGGCCAGCGCGCGCAGCGCGAAGACGGTGGCGTAGAGATGGTACCGGAGGTAGAAGACCTTGGGGAACCCGGTGGCAGTCCAGTGATCGTCCTTCCAGGACCCGTCGTACTGCTGGTTGGTCAGGAGGTAGTCGATGCCCCGGCGCACGGCCTCGCAGTCGTGGTCGCCGGTCGCGAAGAGAGCGACGAGCGCCCACGCGGTCTGGGAGGGCGTCGAGGGGCCCTCGCCCTTGGTCGTGGGGTCGTCGTAGGAGTGCGGCAGCTCGCCCCATCCGCCGTCGGCGTTCTGGTGCGCGCGGATCCAGTCGGCTGTCTGCTGGAAGCGAGGCTGGCGCAGGTCCTCGCCGGCGTGCAAGAGGCCCCGCAGCGCGAGGAAGGAGCCGTAGATGTAGTTGCAGCCCCAGCGCCCGTACCACGTCCCGTCGGGCAGCTGCTTGGAGTCGATGAACCCCGCCGCGCGCCGCACGGCCGGGTGGCCCGCCGGAACGCCGATCGCGTGGAAGGCCTCGAGCGCGCGGCCGGTGATGTCCTCGCAGCTTGGGTCGATCATCGCGTTGTGGTCGGCGAAGGGGATGTAGGTCAGGACCTCGTTGTCGCAGTCCTTGTCGAAGGCGCCCCAGCCGCCGTCCCGGTTCTGCATCGCGAGCATCCAGGCCTGGCCCCGGGCGACGGCGCCCTGGCGCGCGAGGTCTTCGGACTCGCCCGGGAACCTCACCCGCGAGAGAGCGGTCAGCACCTCGGCCGTGTCGTCGGTGTCGGGGTACCACTCGTTGGCGTACTCGAAGTACCAGCCGCCCGGCTCCGCGGCGGGGCAGGCCTTCTTCCAGTCGCCGATTTCCTTGACCTCGCGGTCGAGCAGCCATCGCCCGGCCTTGAGCAGTACGGGGTCGTCGGCGGGCAGTCCCGCGTCCGAGAGGGCCTCGATGACGAGGGCCGTGTCCCAGATCGGCGAGAAGCAGGGCTGGACGTGGAGCGTCTCCTCGTCCTCGAGCTCGAACTTCTCGAGCTCCCGGACCTGGGCGACCAGACGCGGGTCGTCGAGCGCATAGCCGAGGCAGCGGAAGGCGATGATGGTGTTGATGATGGGCGGGAAGATCGCGCCGAGGCCGTCGGAAAGCGCGAGGCGCTCCTGGATCCAGGCCTCGCAGGCCTCGATTGCCTTCTTGCGCAGCGGAGTGAACCCGGCGGCCTCGCTACGTTTGAACCAGTGATCCACGCGAGTGAAGAAGCCGCGCCAGAAGCGCTCGCGCCGGCTCCTGGCCACATGGACCTCCTGACGCGGCACGTGCAACTCCGGGATCGCCGCGTGGTCCGGCACCGGACAGCAGGGCTTGGACGCCCAGATGATCGACAGCGGCACGACGATGCCGCGCGACCACGAGGACATCTTGTAGATGTTGAAGATGAAGTTGTCCGGGAGCAGCACGATCTCCGGCGGCACGGCTGGCGTGTCCTCCCAGGAGCACTGGCCGAAGATCGCGAGATAAATCCGCGTAAAGGAATTGCAGGCCTCGATGCCGCCGAGGTGCAGGATCGTCTCTCGGGCTCGGACCATGTGGGGTGCCTGCGGGTCGTCGCCCATCAGCTTCAGGACGAAGTAGGCCTTGACCGAGGAGCTAACCTCGGCGGGCCCGCCCTCGTAAATCGCCCAGCCCCCGGTCGGCAGCTGCTTGCGGCGCAGGTGCTCGGCGGCCTTCCGGACGCGCTCCTCTCCCGTGCGACCGAGAAAGTACAAGGTCAGGACGTACTCGGACTCCAGGATCGTGTCGCCCTCGAGCTCTCCGACCCAGTGCCCATCCGCGGCCTGGGTAGTCAGCAGGTAGCGCTTGGCCGCCTCGACCGCGTTCTCGACGGAGGTTCGGTGTGTGCCGCCCCGGGCGCTGTCAGGCCCGGAGCCCGAATCTTTTCGGACTGACATACTCTTCGACCCTCGATGTCCTGGTTCTTGAATCGGGCGGGAACCCCACCACCAGCGCCGGAAACGGCCCTGTTCCGCCCAGACCTATGAGTCTATACCATAGGCGGCCTGGCCCGAAAGCCAGGGGGGGACCCATGAAACGCACCGCAGGCCTCGTTCTTGCCGCCATTTTGGCCGCCTCCTCAGGACGGGCTGCGTCCTATTACGCTCTCGAGGTGCACGGAGGTTCCCGTGTTTTCGCGGTCGATAGGCCCGTTCGGAGGGGCCGAGTGCTCCTCTTTCACCGCTATCCGGACGGCGTCTACATGAGCCTGGCCGCCTCGGAGGTCGTGGGGGTGGTTGCCCTCTCGGAGCCCCCGCAGCCCGAG
The DNA here is from genome assembly GCA_963724465.1 of uncultured Acidobacteriota bacterium. GTDB lineage: Bacteria > Acidobacteriota > Thermoanaerobaculia > UBA5066 > Gp7-AA6 > DAHUXD01. The sequence goes on from CAVRUT010000016.1 coordinate 162,178, forward strand.
GGACTCGCCCCGGGGCAAACCCTCTTCGTGGGGCCGGCCATCGAGGGGCCGGGCTTCGCGGCTCCGCCGCCGGCGACCGTCCAGACCGGGCCACCGGCCGAAATGACTATCGACTGGGGTTACGGCTACTACGGGTCGTACTGGGGCGGAGGCGGCTACGTGCCGCGGCCGCGGCCCCCGGGTCCCCCGCCCGTCGCCCCGCCGCAGCGGATCGGGCCCAACGGGTTTCCGATCCTCGCGCCGCCGGGCTCGGCCGGCTCGGTCCCACCGCCCATCGGCCCGAACGGCTTCCCGATCCTCTCGCCGCAACCGCCGGTGCCGCGGCCCCGGTCGATGTGACGGCGTGAAGACGATCGCGATCGGTACGGCGCTCGAGGCGGCGGCCGTACTCGTGTGCGCCGTGTCCGGGATGATCACGGCAGCGCGCAAGCGCATGGACATCGTCGGGACATACAGCCTCGCGATCGTCACGGCCTTCGGCGGGGGAACGCTGCGCGACCTCCTGATCGACCGCCGGCCGTTCTTCTGGGTCAGCCACGACCAGTACCTGCTCATCATCGTCGTGCTCTGCGTGGCGTTCGTGTACAGCCGGGCCTTCTACGCCCGCGCCAGCCGCTGGCATCGCCAGGGCATCGTCGTGGACGCGATGGGTCTGGCGCTCTTCACGATGACGGGAGTCGGGTTCGCGGTGGACAAGGGCTTGCCGCTCTTCGTGTCCTCGCTCATCGGCGTCATCACGGGCACCTTCGGCGGCGTCCTGCGCGACGTCGCCGCGATGGAGGTGCCGGTGATCTTCCGTCCCGGAGAGCTCTACGCCGTCTCGTCCTTCGCCGGCGCGTGGGTGTACATCGGCGCGCACTCCGTAGGGCTTTCCCCGTTCGTCGCCGGCGTCCTCGTTTCCCTCACGGTCGTCGCGCTGCGCCTGGCCTCCCACGCCTTCGGCGTCCGGGTACCGGACCCGTTGTGGCTGCGGGAGGGCGGACAGGAGAGAAGGAAGGCGTAGACCTTTCGCCGTCATTCCGAGGGGCGTTGCGGGGCTCATTGGGTGCAGGATCCCTCGCTTCGCTCGGGATGACAGGCGAAGAGTCTACGGCCGGATCAGCGCCTTCACGACGGCGAGCCGCTCCATGTCCGCGAGGGCCTCGGCGGCCTGTGTGAGCGGGTACTCGCGCGTGACGAGCTCGCGCCAGCGAAAGCGATCCCGGTGTTTCGCCATCATCACGAGAGCGCGGTGGAGGTGGGAGAACTCGTACCCCCAGCAGCCCAGCACCGTCGCATGCCGGCGATTGACGTGGCGGTGGGGATTCAGAGCGACGTCTCCGCCGTCGGTGTACTGGCCGACCACGACGTAACGCCCCGCGTCGCGCAGCATCTCGAGGCCCTCGGGAAGGGCCGCGGGATTGCCCCGAGGCCTCGATGACGACGTCGGCGCCCCGGCCGTCCGTCCGGTCGCGGACCCAGTGGACGCGGTCCTCCGGGCTCGCTGTCTCGGAGATGTCGAGCGTGTCCTCGGCGCCCAGGCGGCTCGCCGCCTCGAGCCGCGCCCGCGGCGCGCCGATAACGAAAACACGCAGCGCCTCCCGAGAGCTGGGCGAAGATCGCGGCGTTCAAACCCACAGGCCCGCTTCCCTGGACGACGACGGTGTCGCCCATGGCGATTCCGGCGCGCTCCACGGCGTGGAACCCGGTCGGCAGGCCGCAGCCGCCCCCGAGAAAGTCGTGCGCGTCGAGCCCCTCGGGCAGCGGCGCGATCCTCACGCCCGGCAGGATCTCGATGCGCTCGGCCCAGCCGCCGAGCAGACCCTCGCACGCGGGCGCCGTGATCCCGTAGACGCGCCGGTGCGGGCAACGCGTCGCCGCGCGCGCCACGAGGCAGTGCCAGCAGGCGCCGCACGTTCCGTAGACGTCGTAGAAGGTCACGAGGACGCCGTGCGGTATCGCGCGGCCCTCGACGTCCTGCGAGTGGGCCTCGTCGGCGTCGAGCACGCGCCCGACGCTGACGTGCCCGGGAATGATCGGGTAAGGCACGCCGGGCAGCCGCCCGTGAAGGAGGTGCACGTCGGTGCCGCAGACCTCGCTCGCGACGGTCTCGAGGATCGCGCCGCCGGGCCGCGGCTCGGGCGCCGGGACGCTTCGCTCCTCGAGCGGCCGGTGGCGCGGTCATGAAGACGGCTCGGACGGTGTCGCGGCTCATGCCTTCAATCGTATGTTTCGGAGTCCATGCTCCGGGGATGGGCCGGTTTCCTGGTCGGGACTGTTGTGGCCGCGGCGACGCTGTCCGGTCAGGCGCCGCCGGAGCCCGAGCCGACGGCGACGGTCGAGGCCCCGGCGCCGCCGCCCGTCCCGACTCCCTCGCCGGCCGAAATCCTTGGCGGCCTGATCAAGGACGGCCGGCTCAAGGTGGAGGCCGACCTCCACGCGGGGAGGGTGCTGGGTGATCAACTTCCTGACGCCCTTCCTGACTAAGACATACAGTGAGATGAAGCTCTTCCAGATGCCGCCGGGGCTGCCGCTGACGATCGATTCGGTCCGCGGCGGCGCACACCTCGTCGAGATCGGCGGCTCGGTCGACTGGGAGGCGAAAGGAGCGGGAACGCCCCCCTCACTCTGACCCGCTCAGGGCGCCGGATAGACCCGGGGATACCTCTCCAGCATTCCCTCTTCCTTCATCGCCTTCTCGATCGCGTCCATGTCCCACGGCGCGTCCGTCGAGACCACCTCGGCGCCCGTCTCGTTGATGAAGACGACGTCCTCGAGGCGGACGTAGATCTTCTCCTCCGGCACCGTCAACGCGGGCTCGATCGTGAAGACCATGCCCGCCTTCAAGGGCCCCTTGTGCGGGCCGTCGTCGTGCGTGGCCATGCCGACCCAGTGGCCGAGGTGGGCCGTTTCCTCCTTCGAGGCGGCCGAGTTGTAGTCGGCGACGAACTTCTCGGCGCCTTTCCGATGAGTCTCCTTCGAGAACTTCGAGGTGGCGAGGATCTTTTCCATCTCCTTGCCGGCCGCCTGCATGACCTCCTGGGCCGTCAGTCCGGGCCGGATCGCCTTCAGGATCTCCCGGTAGCAGGCGAGGTAGAAGCCGTAGAGCTCGCGCTGCCAGGGCGAGAACTTTCCGTTGACCGGGTACATCCGGGTGACGTCGCTCATGTAGTAGCCGTAGTCCGGGGCGTAATCGAAGAGGAGGAAGTCGCCGTCCTCCATCTTGCGCTTGCCTGCGTTGTAATGGGGCCAGTAGGCGTTCTTCCCGCTGCCGATGAGGGAGAAGTAGGCGTCGCCCTGGGCGCCGTTGCGCCAGAAGACGAACTTGCCGACGCCGTCGAGCTCGTGCTCGTACTGTCCGGGCCGCGTCGAGCGCATGCCCTCGAGGATCGCGAGACCCGCGAGCTTCGTCGCTTTGCGGATCATCGCGAGCTCGCGCTCGCTCTTGATCAGGCGCAGGGTGTCGAGGGTGGGCGTGAGGTCGCGGATCTCGAAGAAGGGGAAGCGCTCCTTGACGAGCCGCACGAAGTTGCCCTCGCGCGAGGGCCGGCCGTCGAAGGGATCGGAAGCCGAGTCCGCGGTGAATCGGAGGGCGAGGTCCCGGCTCATCGAGCCGAGCTCGGCCGGGGCGAGTGGCGTGTACAGGACCCGCTTCCCGCCGCGGAGGTACTTGCCCTCGATGTGCTCGGCGAGCACCTCGGTCGAGGCCACGGCGTCGACGCCCGAAAGCTTCTTGACCTCCTCGGCGTCCTCGGCCGAGAGCATCTTCCCTTCGCCCCTCTCGCGTCCCTCGTTGCGGTCCGGGAGAAAGAGCGTGGCCTTCTTCGACGCGCCGTCGAGAATCAGGTACGCGTGCGGCACCTCGATCCCGCAGAGGTAATAGAAGTCGTTGGACTGCCGGAAGCGCGTGTAGCCCGCCGGGGAGGGCGCGCCCTGAACGACAGCGAAGGCGTCGGCGCCGATCGCCTCGTAGACCTTCGCCCTCCGCGCCGCGAATTCCTCGGGCGGGAAGTCCGTGGTGAAGAGCGGGAAGCCCTCCTGGGCGAGGAGCGGCAGGGCCAGAGCGCACGTGAGGCCGAGCAGAACGCGACGCAGCATTCGATTCCTCCTATTCATCCAGACGCCCACTCCCGAAAACGCCGGCCGTCCGGCCAGCGCGATCCAAAAACCATACACCGCGAGCGCCGCGAGAACCATCAGCACGAGCACGGACGCCCCGAAGTACCCCGAAGCGCAGAAAAAACGAAGAGCTGTGTCCCGAATTTCATCGAATCAGTCGTCGAGGCCCGCGCCGGAAAACATAGGCCGGCCGGCGAGCGCGATGCGGAAGCCGTAGACGGCGATTGTCGCGAGAATCGACCAGCACAAGGAGGGACGTCCCGGCGTACCAGGCGGAGGAGTCGGTCGTCAGCGGGAACTTCAGGCAGTGGCCGAAGAGATTGGCAAAGACCAACGCGAGCAGGCCGAAGCGCAGGAAGACGAGGATCACGGCGGCGGCCATGACGAGGCCGAAAGCCCCCGAAATCAGGCCACCGTCGAGAAACGAAGGCACGGCGAAGAACAGCACGAAGACGGCGGCCGCGAGCCACTCCTTCCTGAGAACCGCACGCAGAAGGAAGAAGAGCATCGCCGTGACGAGCGCGAAGAACATGGCGACCGCGGGGTTGGAGAAGTGACTCGCTACGGCTCGCGGGCCACGTAGCGTCGTATCCCACGGGAAGGGCGGGATCGGCGGCGTCGCCTCGAAGGCCCGGCGCGCGAGCTCCCGCAGTTCCCCGGAGACGGCCCCGAAAACGCCGAGCAGGGCGCCTGCCAGGAGCACGCGCCCGACCAACGGGTCGGAGAAGCGGCCCGAGAGCAGACGCGTCCAGGCGATCAGCGAGTCCGGCCAGCGGCGCCGGATGAGCGGCTCGAGGGCGACGTACAACAGCCAACACACGCCGGCGAGGAAGAGGAAGACGCTCGCGCCCAGGAGGAGCAGGGCGAGCTCCGAATTGTCTGCGACGTGGCTCGCCAGAAACGCCCAACTCAGCATCGAGCCAGCGAACGTGACGGCGGCCAGGCGCATCGCCCCTCGACGGTCGCTGCGGCCCAGACGCAGGTTCCGACGGGCGATGAGCGCCCCGCCGACGATCAATATGCCGAGAAACAAGAGGTCGAAGTCCCGGCCTACCCCCGTAAGCTCGGCCAGACGAGCCGTCCGGGGCGGACTGCTCCAGGGTCCGACGAGCTCGAAGAAGACGGGCCGCCCGTTCGCGGCTGCCGCCTCGACGCGCAGCGGCCGGTCGGGTCGTTCGGGCTTGCTCTCGGCCCACGACTTCCGCGCATCCGCGTACGAGGGAGGAAGCCACTGCGGCTCGGCCGGTGAGAAGGTCGCGGCGTCGAGCCCGGCTTCGGCGAGAAGGATCGACCAATCGAGCGCGCCGGACGACGCCTGCGGCCCGGAAGACGGAACCGCCTCGAAGCGTAATAGGCGGCCCAACGGGTCGAGCTCGACGCTGATCATGCCGCTCGTCGTTTGCGGCGGATCGCTCTCGGTCACTTGTACTGCCCCGAAGTCTTCGCCGCGGAAGCGTTCGGGGATGAGCTGGCCGGGGCTCTGCCGATACCAGAAGTAGATCGCCGCCGGACGCCCGTCTTCCATGTCCTTCCAGCGGTCCTTGGATTTGTCGTGCTCCTCGACCCAGCGCCGGTACTCGCCGTTTCCGGAAAAGCCCCACGCGCTGCCGAGCGGCTTCTCGGTGTAACCGAACCTTCGGATGATCTCCTTCGACCGTTCAGCGAGGGCCTCGGGCGGCTTCTCGAGCGACACGTGCCCATGGCGGTAGGCACGGGGCGAAAGATAGGCGGCGAGCGCCAATCCCGCGAGGATCAGGACGAAGCAAATCCACGCCGCTGCTGGCCTCATCCCTTCGTCGCTGCCGGCGGCTGCGACCATTTCGGGCGAAGGGGTCTCGCCGGCGGCGATGGCCGCAGCGAGGGGATCGCCTCCGGGCAGTGCCGCGGCCACGGCGGCGACCGAGCGCGGCCGCGCCTTCGGGTCCTTCTCGAGACAGCGCAGGATGACGCGCTCGACGGCCGGATCGAAGCCGGGTGTCACCATCGAGGGCGAAGTCGGCGGCTCTTCGGAGTGCTTGCGTCTCCACTCGGCGAGGGTCGCCGCTTCGAAGGCCTTCCGGCCAGTGAAGAGCTCATAGAGCACGAGGCCGAGCGCGTAAACGTCGCTCTGGACCGAAGCGCCCCTGCCCGCGAGCTGCTCGGGCGCCATGTAGGCGGGCGTGCCCGAGACCTCGGCGCCTCCCTTGTCGTCCTCGACGCCGACCGCCAGGCCGAAGTCGGTGATCTTCGCGCGGCCGCGGCCGTCGATCATGACGTTGCCGGGCTTCAGGTCTCGGTGCAGGACTCCTTTGTCATGCGCCGCGGCGAGGCCCGCGCAGAGCTCGCGCGCGATGTCGACCGCCTTGTCCGGAGGAAGCCGCCCGATCCGGCGCAGCAGCGAGGCCAGATCTTCGCCGTCCACGTACTCCATCGAGAGGAAGTGCTGCCCCTCGATCTCGCCGACGTCGTAGACGCGACAGACGTTCGGGTGCGAGACGCCGCGGGCGTGGCGCACCTCGGAATAGAAGCGCTCGATGAAGGCCGGCTCCGACGCGAGCTTCTGTGCCAGGAACTTCAACGCGACCGGCTGGCCGAGCTTCAGGTCGTCGGCGCGATAGACCTCGCCCATGCCCCCGTGGCCGACGAGGCCGATGATGCGGTAGCGCTCGCCGAGGATCGTGCCGGGCGCAAAGCCGCCCCCGTCGAGCGACGGCGAAGAGGCGAGGCGTCCTACGGGACTATCCGATGCACCCCGACGCAGCGCAGCCTCCGCTACCGACGGCGTGGCCAGGCCCGTCGGAAGCTGCGACAGGGAGCCCACGGGCGCGCCGCAGGCCGGGCAAAAGCGACTGGCTTCCGGCAACCCGGCGGAACATGACGCGCATTGCATGGGATTCGCCCCCGGAACTGGGCGAATCCTACTTCAGCGACCGACGGCGCGGCGGCGCGCCGCGATTTACCAGGACAGGATGAACTGGGCCTGGACGACGGTGAAGGGGCCCGGGTCGGGATTGAAAGCCGGGTTCCAGACGAGCTGGAGGTCCGGCTGCAGGCGCAGCATGGGCGCGAGCTGCAAAGTGTAGAACGTCTCGGCCACGTACTCGTCGTGGTGGTACACGGTCTTCGAGGTCGCCGAAGGCTGGCTCCAGACGAAACCGACCCCGGCGTAGTCGTTCGTCAGCTTCGACACGAGGCCGAGGTGCTCGAGCGGGCCTTCCATCACGAAGCCGGTTCCCACCTGGGTCGAGGCCCCGGCGGAGACCTGCGAGCCTCCGACGCCGAAGCGGCCAAACCAGGCGAACGGCGAACGGCGGCCGAGCTGCTGCTGGAAGTTGAAACCGATGCCGCCCTGCGTCGGCCCGCTGGCCTGCGCGAGGAATGGCTGCACACGGTAAACCCCGGGACCGAGGCCGAAAAAGTCGTGGGGCGCAAAGCCGATTTCCGACACGACCGACCAGTTCTGCCAGCTGAAGTTCGTCCAGGGCGTCTGGCCCGCCGAAGCATTCCCGGCCGTGGCGCCCGTCATCACGTAGAACTCCGCCGCCGGCTGCCACTGCAGGTTGACGGCGAAGTTGAAACCCGGCAGCGGCACGACCATGCTGTTGATGAGGGCGGAGTTCAGGAACTGGCCGCGCCCGGAGTTGGCGTAGGTGTTGACGTCGAGATAGTTGCCCTGCGAAACGACACCGGCGAGCGCCACGAACGAGCCTCTCGCGAACGCCTGCTGCCACGCGAGCTCCGGAACGCGGAACCCGTTGCGCTTGGAGATCGTGCCCTGCGGATCCGTCAGCATGCCGATGTTGCCTTGTGCCCCCTGGTTCTTGCCGGCGCCGCCGAGGCCTTCCTTGGCGTTGATCTGCGTACTGAGCCAACCCGCGGTGCCGGATTCGGGCGAGACATATACGGCCCACTTGGCGTACAGCTTCAACGTGTAGTAGCCCAGGTTGGGCGAGCCCGACGGCGTGTCCGGAACGCCCGTGTACGTGAACGTCTGATCCACGGTGTATCGCAGTCCGCGGGCTCCCAGCCAGTATTTCGCCCCCTGCACCCAGGGCTCCAGCGGCATGAGGTCCACGAGCGGGCCCGGCCGAATCGCCGTGTTTCCGAGCTCGTCCTGCGCGGCGAGGTAGGGCTCGAGAGCCGGAGAGACGGACGGAAAGAGCGTGAACGTGCGCTCGCGTCCCGAATTCATGCGCTCAAGCAGCGAAGGAGGCAGGTGCGAGCCGGCCGCGGGCCTGGGGATCTGGCGCTCGATGCCGACGTCGGCCGGCGGCAGGAGCTTCGGAGACAGCTTGTTCGGCGAGACACCCACGGCGTGGCCGAGGCTGTCCACGAGGATTACGTCGCCGGGCTGGGGCGGCACGTGCTCCTCCTGGGCCGCGGCCGAGGCCGCGAGGAGCAGCAGCGCCGCGCATCGCGCGGGGAAAAGCGTTTAATGGCTGTGCCTTTCGTCGGACGCCCGTCCGAGTCCGGCGAATTCTATGGGAGGTGCGAGGGCGGCGCCTTACTGGGGCAGGCGGCAGCAGTCGGTCGGATCGGTGCGCATCCCGTCGCAGAGCATCTCCGACTCCTCGGCGTGGATGCAGTAGGGCGGCGCGTCGTCGGGGTGGACGACGACGCCGTTTCGCCCGCAGACGGGGCAGCGCGCGACCGTTCCCTCGAGCGTGTTCGGAGAGCCCAGCGGCAGCAGCGTGAAGTCGTCGAGCGTGATCATGGCCTGTGCCTCCCGCGCCTAGTTCTCGTCCGGGCGCCAGCTCTGGAGAATCCGCATGTAATTCGACCGTTCGAGCGCGGCCGGATTGCCGCCGCGCCCGTAGCTCATGCTGCCCTGCATCTGCCTGAGCGACTCGTAGCCGTGCTCCTCGAGCCACCGCGAAAGCTCCTCGCGCACCCGCGAGAGCGTCTCCGGCCCGCGGCGCAGGAGCACGGACACCATCTGGACCGCGTGGGCTCCCGCCATGACGGCCTTGATCGCATCGAGCGTGTTGTGAACGCCCCCCGTGACGGCGAGCGAGCCCTGGATCTGACCCGAGAGGACCGCGAGCCAGCGCAGCCGCAGCAGCAGCTCGTTCGGGCTCGAGAGATAGAGCCGCGGCTCGACCTCGAGGTTCTCGGCGTCGATGTCGGGCTGGTAGAAACGGTTGAAGATCACGAGGCCGTTGGCCCCGGCCCGCTCGATCCTCCGCGCCAGGTGCGAGAGCGACGAGTAGAAGGGCGAGAGCTTCACCGCGATCGGGATCGCCACCGCTTCCCGCACGGCCGTGACGACAGCGACCGTGCGGTCCTCGACGTCCTCTCCGGACTCGAGGGGGTCGGTCGCGAGCTCGTAGACGTTGACCTCGAGGGCGTCGGCGCCGGCCTGCTCGATCAGCCGGGCGTACTCGATCCAGCTCTCCGGCGTCGTGCCGTTCAGCGACGCGATGACGGGGACCTTGACGGCGGCCTTGATCTTCTGGACCTGCTCCAGGTAGTCATTGGTGCCCAGGGCGAAGACCTCCGGCTCGGGCAGATAGGACGTCGCCTCGGCGAAGGACTCGCTCGGGCCGGAATGCGCGTGGTAGGTGGCGAGCTCGTCGCCGACGATTTGCTCCTCGAAGAGCGAGCGCAGCACGATCGCGGCGGCCCCCGCGTCCTCGAGACGACGGACGGAGTCGAGGTCGTCGGCCAGCGGCGATGAGCCGGGCATCAGGGGATGCGGCAGCTGGAAGCCGAGGTAGGTCGTCGAGAGATCCATCGTCATTTCGCTCGGCCCGCAGGCGCCGCAGCGGGGGGAGTCGGGACCGGCGCCTCCGCCTCTCTCATCGCGGCGCCGGGCTTCCACTCCGAGAGGTGTTTGTACAGGAGCAGGCGCCGATCGGCCTCCAGTCGGGCCCGCGTAGCGAGGTCCTTGTAGCGCGCGGGGTCGGCTGCCTCCAGCATCCGGAAGCGGCTCTCGTTGTTCCTGTACGACTCCACGGTCTTCTTCGGCGCGCCCGAGTCGAGGACGAGCGGCGCCTCCCCGGCCGCGATGCGCCGCGGGTCGAAGCGGTAGAGCGGCCACACGCCCGAGTCCACGGCGAGCTTCTGCTGCTCGCAGCCGAACGCCATGTCGTAGCCGTGGGCGATGCAGTGGCTGTAGGCGATCACGAGCGACGGGCCAGGATAGGCCTCGGCCTCCTGGATGGCCTTGACCGTCTGGGCGTCCTTCGCGCCGAAGGCGATCCGCGCGACGTAGACGTGGCCGTAGCACATCGCCATCAGGCCGAGGTCCTTCTTGCCGGTTTCCTTTCCGGCCACGGCGAACTTGGCGGCGGCGCCGAGGGGAGTCGCCTTGGACTGCTGGCCGCCCGTGTTCGAGTAGACCTCCGTGTCGAGGACGAGCACGTTGACGTCGTAGGGCAGCGACAGTACGTGGTCGAGCCCGCCGAAGCCGATGTCGTAGGCCCAGCCGTCGCCGCCGACGATCCACACGGATTTCTTCACCAGGTCGTCGCACAACTGGGAAAGCACGCGCGCCGCGGGCGTCTTCAGGGGCGCGAGCTGCATGCGCAGCCTGGCCACGCGCTCGCGCTGGGCCGCGATTCCGGCGTCGGTCGTCTGATCGGCCTCGAGGATCTCCCGTGCGAGGCCTCCCGCCAGAGCCGGGCCCACCTCGGCGAGCAGCTGGCGGGCATGCGCGCCTCGGCTGTCGAGGGCCAGGCGCATGCCGAGACCGAACTCCGCGTTGTCCTCGAAGAGGGAGTTCGACCAGGCGGGGCCGCGCCCGTCGCGGTTGACCGTGTAAGGCGTCGTCGGAAGGTTGCCGCCGTAGATCGAGCTGCAGCCCGTGGCGTTGGCGATGAGCGTCCGGTCGCCGAAGAGCTGGGTCAGGAGCTTGATGTACGGCGTCTCCCCGCAGCCCGCGCACGCGCCCGAGTACTCGAAGAGCGGGGTCGCGAACTGCGAGCCCTTGACGTCCATGACCCGAATGCGCGAGCGGTCGGGCTCGGGCAGGTCGAGGAAGAAGGAGTAGTTCTCGCGCTCCTTGTCGCGCAGCGGGCGCTGCGGCGCCATGTCGATGGCCTTGTGCTTCGGGTTCGACTTGTCCTTGGCCGGGCAGAACATCACGCAGAGGCTGCAGCCCGTGCAGTCTTCGGGGGCGACCTGGATCGTGTAGCGCCAGCCCTCGAAGTCGGCCGAGCGGAAGCGGTCGGACTTGAAGGTCTCGGGGGCGCCCTCCAGTCTCGCCGGTTCGAAGACCTTGGCGCGGATCGCGGCGTGCGGGCACACGAGCGCGCACTTGTTGCACTGGATGCAGACGGCCGGGTCCCAAACGGGGATCTCGGAGGCGATGTTGCGCTTCTCCCACTGCGCCGTCGCCGTCGGCCAGGTGCCGTCCACCGGGAAGGCGGAGACCGGAAGGCGGTCGCCGTGGCCGGCCAGCATGAGTGCCGTGACCTTCTGGACGAATCCGGGCGCCTCGGCCGCGACGATGGGTGGCCGGCGCCGGGTCGCCGTGGCCCGCGCCGGAACGGTGACCTCGGCCAGCCCGCCGAGAGCCGCGTCCACGCCCGCGAAGTTGCGCTTCAAGACCTCGGGCCCCTTCTTCGCGTACGTGTCCGAGATCGCCTGCTTGATTCGAGCGATCGCGGTCCCGGGCGCGACCGTCTTCGCGATCGCGAAGAAGCAGGTCTGCATGATCGTGTTGATGCGCCCCTTCAGGCCCGCTTCCCGCGCGATCCGAAAGGCGTCGACGACGAAAAAGCGCAGCTTCTTGTCGACGATCTGCTCCTGCATCTCGAGCGGGAGCTCGTCCCAGACGGCGTCGGGGCCGTAGGGCGAGTTCAGGAGGAACGTTGCTCCCTCGGCCGCCGTTTCGAGCAGGTCGTAGCGGTGAACGAACTCGAACTGGTGGCACGCTACGAAGTCGGCGCTGCGGACCAGGTATGCGGAGCGGATGGGCCGCGGCCCGAAGCGCAGGTGCGAGATGGTGACGGCGCCCGCCTTCTTCGAGTCGTACACGAAGTAGCCCTGCACGTACCCCTCGGTCTCCTCGCCAAGGATCTTGATCGAGTTCTTGTTGGCGCCGACCGTTCCGTCCGAGCCGAGGCCGTAGAAGACCGAGCGCGAGACGTCCGCGGGCTCGATGTCGAGGTCGGCGTCGAAGGGAAGGGAGGTGTGCGTCACGTCGTCCACGATGCCGACGGTGAAGTGGTTGCGAGGCTTCTCCTTCGAGAGCTCGTCGAAGACTCCGGCGATCATGGCCGGTGTGAACTCCTTCGAGGAAAGCCCGTACCGTCCGCCGATGATCCGCGGGAGGGCCGCGCCGTCACGCGCCTCGGCGAAGCCCGTCACGACGTCCTGGTAGAGCGGCTCGCCGATCGACCCGGGCTCCTTCGTCCGATCGAGGACCGCGATCGCCCGGACGGTCCGCGGCAGCGCGGCGACGAAGCGTGCGACGTCGAAGGGCCGGAAGAGGCGGACCTTGAGGACGCCGACCTTCTGCCCGCGCCCGACGAGCCAGTCCACCGTCTCGTGCGCGGTCTCGGCGCCCGAGCCCATGAGGACGACGACCCGCTCGGCCTCCGGATGGCCGACGTAGTCGAAGAGGCCGTAGTGGCGGCCCGCGATCTGACCGAAGCGCTCCATCGTCCTGGCGACGATCTCGGGGCACGCGAAATAAAAGGGGTTGGCGGCCTCGCGTGCCTGGAAGAAAGCGTCGGGGTTCTGAGCGGTGCCCCGCAGGATGGGGTGATCAGGGGTGAGGGCGCGCCGGCGGTGCGCCGTAACGTCGGCCTCGTCGATCAAGGCCAGGAGCTCTCCGTCGGAGAGCTCTTCGATCTTGGCGACCTCGTGCGAGGTCCGGAAGCCGTCGAAGAAGTGCAGAAACGGCACGCGGGAAGCCAGGGTGGCCGCCTGCGCGATCGCGGCGAAGTCCTGCGCCTCCTGGACCGAGCCGGCGGCGAGCATGGCGAAGCCGGTACCGCGGCAGGCCATCACGTCCGAGTGGTCGCCGAAGATCGAGAGAGCGTGCGTGGCGAGGGTGCGCGCGGCCACGTGCATCGTGAACGGCGTGAGCTCGCCGGCGATCTTGTACATGTTCGGGACCATGAGGAGCAGACCCTGCGAGGCGGTGAAGGTGGTGGCGAGCGCGCCCGCCTGGAGGGCTCCGTGGACGGCCCCCGCGGCGCCTCCCTCCGACTGCATCTCGACGACGTCGGGGACCTTACCCCAGATGTTCGCCCGTGCCTTGGCGGACCAGGCATCGGCGAATTCGCCCATCGGGGAGGAGGGCGTGATGGGGTAGATCGCGATGACTTCGTTCGTGCGGTGGGCGACGGAGGCGACCGCCTCGTTGGCGTCCAGCGTGACGCGCTCTGTCAGTGCCATTGCGCCTCCACCGTAGCGGGCGCGGGGGCACGCGCGCTGATGCGTTTGCATTATTCGTCGCCTCCGCTTGACCGTCGCCTCCGCTTCGCGAGGGGTCCGCGCCCGGAGGGCGCACCGGCGAACGGCTCGCCCAAAGGGGCTCGACCGTTCGCCTGATCCCTCGCTTCGCTTCGGCTCCCGCGGCGCGAGCCTCCTCCCTCCCTTCGGTCGGGAGACTTCTCGCGCCGCGAGTGACCGGGAGCAGTTCCACTGTCTTGCAACCCTACGGGTGATAGCCGCACGCGGCGCGAGCGACGGTTACGGTATCCGGTAGCGCGCCAGGATGACGGTGACGTTGTCCTTTCCGCCGGCCTCGAGGGCGACTTCGACGAGCTCCTGGCACTTGGCGGCCGAGGAGGAGGCGCGCCCGAGGATGCGGGCGATCAGATCGTCGGGCACCATCTCGCTCAACCCGTCCGAGCACAGGAGCAGCTGGTCGCCGTCCTCGAGGAGCGAGCGTTTCAGGTCCACCTGGACGAAGGCGCCCCGGGTCGCGAGCGCGCTCGTCAGCACGTGGCGCGAGGGGTGCCTTGCGACCTCGGCCTGGCTGATCGCCCCGGCGTCGGCAAGCGACTGGGCCATCGTCTGGTCGCGGGTCAGGCGCTCGAGCCGGCCGCCGCGGCACAGCACGTACGCGCGGGAGTCTCCGACGTGCGCCGTCAGGAGCTCCGGCCCGAGGGTGCAGGCGACCGTCATGGTCGTCGCCATCCCGCGCAGGCTGGGATCCGCGTTGGCCCGCTCGACGAGCGTCTCGCGGATCCGCTGGAACCTTCGCTCCATGCGCTGGAGGACCTCGTCGGCGAGCCGGTCGTCGAGGCGCATGATCCAGTCGGGCGTCTCGAGCACGAGGTCCACGAGCGCGTGGACCGCGGTGCGGCTGGCGATCTCGCCCGCGGCCGAACCCCCGACGCCGTCGGCCACGAGCAAGCCGTACACGGTTTCGGCGTAGCCCGGCGGGACCTCGCTCTCGGGCAGGTTCGTCGCGAGCGTGCGCATCGTCCGGTCGAAGCGCGCGGCCATGAAGTGATCCTCGTTGTTCTTGCGCACCCTTCCGGGGTGCGAGAGCGCGGCGAGGTCCACCTCCACGAGCGAGGAGGCGCCCGCCGGCTGCCGCGGCTCGGGTTCCCGCTTGATCGGAAGCTCGGCTGTGTCCTCGTGGTCGGTCCCCATGGCGTGTCCTCCCGGGCTACTTCGTCACGACTGCCAGCGCTTTTTCCGTCGCCGAGAGCAGGGCGTGCGGCCCGACGGGCGCCCCGGTCGCCTGCTTCATCCAGATGTCCGGGGCGACGTTGCCGATCTTCGCCATACGCTCGAACTCGGCGCCGACGTTCTTCGCCTTCTCCATCTGCTGCTCGATCTGGAACGCGATGAGGTGGCCGATCGGGTAGTCGGGCAGGTAGAGGAAGGAGTGGATCATGTGGGAGTAGATGCCGAGCGTGAGCACGACGTCTTTCTTCTTGAAGACCGGTGCGTAGTACTTGTTCCAGAGGTCGCGGCAGATCTGGAGCGTGGCCTCCTTGAGCTGCGCGGGCGTCGCGTCGGGATGGTCGTACATCCAGTGCCAGACTCCCATGTCCACGAGGGCGACGGCGGCGATCTCGTAGGTGGCCCAGAAATCGTTCAACGTCTTCAGGGCCTCGGCTTTCG
The DNA here is from genome assembly GCA_963724465.1 of uncultured Acidobacteriota bacterium. Lineage (GTDB taxonomy): Bacteria > Acidobacteriota > Thermoanaerobaculia > UBA5066 > Gp7-AA6 > DAHUXD01. Next base: position 177,289 of record CAVRUT010000016.1, read on the forward strand.
GGTCGGGCTTGGCGAGGCCGAGCAGCTCGAGGTCGTGCGCCTGGAAGACGAAGGCCATGGCCTCGGTGAAGGCGGTGTTCGGAACGCCCTGGAGCAGCGTCGAGTCCACGTCGTTCAGGGAGAAGGTCTGCTCGACGTTGTGGCCCATCTCGTGGACGGCGATGTTGAAGCCCTTGTAGTTCATGCCGTCCTTCTCGACGCGCGTGCGCAGGTGCGACTTGTCCGCCCGGCGCTGGGCTCCGAGGGCGTGCCCCGAGCCGCGGGCCGGGTCCACGACGATGTGGGCGGCGAGGTACTGGGCCTTTTCCTTGGAGAAGCCGAGGCCCATGAGGAGGTTCGGGATGTCCTGCTCGTACGCCTCGGCCGTGGGGTAGCGCTTCTTGACGATCGCGTCGAGCTGCTCCTCGGTGTAGGCCCCGCGCGGGCGGAAGCCGTTGTACCAGACGTCGAAGGGCTCGAGGGGCCGGCCGAGCCGGCCCTCGATGAGCGCCGCGACCCGCGGCACGAGCGGCGAGGAGAGGATGGCCTCGAGCATCGCTCGCACCTGCGCCTCGGGGATCTGGCGGTTTTCGTCGAAGCGCCGGGCGATCAGCGTCGGGGCGAGCGGCGAGTAGGGGTCCGCCTTGCGCGCGGCCTGGAAGGTCGACAGCAGCACGGCATAACGAGTGTCGGGCTCGGGCGCGCTCGAAACCTTCATGTCGGGAGGGGTGACCGAGTCCGAGTCCCTGACCTTGGCCAGCGCGACGGCGTTCGTGAAGGGGTCCCAGTCCACGTGCGGGTTGTCCACGACGACGGCCGGAATCGTCTGCGTGACGATGCGGTCGCAGACCTGCGCGATCTCGCGCTGCTTGGCGGGGCCGGCCTTGCCGTCGGCGTAGTCGGCCTTGATCTGATCGCGCAGGTTCCAGTGCGAAAGCAGACGCTGTTTCGGCGGGAAGAGGCGCTGCCCCTTCGCGTCCACGAGGTGGTGCGTCCAGATGTTGTAACGGGCGATGTAGCGGTCCGCCTCGGCGCCGGCCTCGGCGATCGCGAGGTTGACGTCGGCAGGGACGCGTTTGGAGAAGCGCTCGGCAAGCCGCGCCTCGGCCCACTGGCGTCGGGACCAGGTCTCGCCCTCCGTCAGGCGCTGCTCGAGCGTCGTGAGAGGGAAGTTCAGGAGCACGGCAAACGCGAGGCGGTTGTTGAAGAAGTCGTCGTTGACGTGAGCCGACGGGTCGTAGCCGGCGAGGATCTCGTCGAAAGGGTAGATCTCGCCGATGTCGAGGTCCGACTGGCGCCGGAAGTCCCGGGAAATTTCGTTCATGTGGCCGTCGAGCGACTCGAGCGCGAACTCCATGCGGGAGAAGAGGGCGTTGCGCGCCGTGGAGTCGGCGGCGACCTGCGCGCGCACGACCCCGGCGAAGGCCGCCTCGTCGCCGTCTTCCTTGCGCCAGAACTGCGCGGCCTGCTTGACGCCCCGCTCGATGCGTGAACGCTCGGACTCGCCGTACTTGCCGGCGAGCTCGGCGGTGAGCCTGTCGATCGTGGTTTGCGTCACGAGCTGTTGACCCCCTTGCGGCGAGGCCCCGGCCGGGCCGAGCAGCGTGCCGAGCAGAGCGACAGCGAAAACGGCAACGCCGGCCCGGCGGACGATCTTCGGCATGGGGCCTCCTCGATCGGGGAGTCTATCGAGGATCGGGACCGGCGGGTCGGGATCGGGAGGACCGCGGCGGCGCAACTTTTTCTTACGAAAGTCGAATAAGAGAAGGCCCCCACAGGTGAAGGAAGGAGCTCGAATGCGTCCATTCCGGTCGTTTCTGCCGTGCCTCGCGGTCTTCCTGGCGCTCTGCGGGCCGTCCGGAGCTTCTTCGGGAGCCCCCAGTCCGGAGACCCCCAAACTGCGTCTGCCGGCCGGCGCGGAGCCGACCGGCTACGCCGTGGAGCTCACGATCGACCCGGGCAAGACGACCTTTCGCGGTTCGGTGGCGATCGACGTTCGCCTCAAGGAGAAGACTTCCTTTTTGTGGCTCAACGCCACGGCGCTCGAGATCGGCCGGGCGTCGGCCACCGTCCGGGATCGCGGCGTGGGCGTCACCGTCGTTCCGGGCGGCGATAATTTCGCCGGCTTCTCGTTCGCGCGGTCGTTGGGGCCCGGGACGGTGAAGCTCAGGGTCGACTACACGGGCAAGCTCGACGAGACCTCCACGCAGGGCCTCTTCCGCGAGAAAGACGGAGAAGATTGGTACGCCTTCAGCATGTTCGAGGCGACCGACGCGCGCCGGGCCTTTCCCTGCTTCGACGAGCCGTCCTACAAGGTGCCCTGGCAATTGACGCTGCGCATCCCGAAGGGGACGAGCGCCGTCTCGAACACCCCCATCCAGTCCGAGTCGCCCGCGGCCGACGGCGGGCTCGTGGTGCGCTTCAGGAAGACCGCGCCCCTGCCGAGCTACCTGGTCGCCCTGGGTGTGGGCCCCTTCGATTACCTCGACGCCGGCACCGCGGGCTCGAAAAGGACACCGATCCGCATCGTGACGCCGCGCGGCAAGGCCTCGCAGGGCCGCTATGCCGCCCAGACGACGGGGCCCCTGCTCGAGCGTCTGGAGGCTTACTTCGGGATCCCCTATCCCTACGAGAAGCTCGACCACCTCGCAGTCCCGCAGGCCGTGACCTTCGGCGCCGAGGAAAATGCCGGACTCATCAGCTGGTCCGAGCGGGCCCTCATCGCGCCGCCGGCCGAGGAGACCGTCGAATTCCAGCGTCTGCAGGCGTCCTGGAGCGCTCACGAGATGGCGCACCAGTGGTTCGGCGACCTCGTGACGCTCGCCTGGTGGGACGACGTGTGGCTGAACGAGTCCTTCGCGACCTGGATGGCGGACCGCACGATCTCGGAGTGGAAGCCCGAGTGGGGCACGGGCGTCGACCGCGTCAAGGACCGCTCGAACGTCATGTACGGGGACACGCTCGTCACGGCGCGCAGGATCCGGGAGGAGATCGCCACCGCCGACGACATCGTCAACGCCTTCGACGAGATCAGCTACCAGAAGGGCGCGGCCGTGCTGACCATGTTCGAGTCCTGGATCGGGGCCGCGAAGTTTCAGGCGGGCGTCCACAACTATCTCGAGGCGCACCGCTTCGGCAGCGCGACCGAGCGCGACTTCCTGCGGGCGATCGAGGCCGCGAGCCGCCCGGGTGTGGCGGCGGCCTTCTCGACGTTTCTCGACCAGCCCGGCGTTCCACTGGTCGACGTGACGCTCGACTGTGCCGGCGGGCAGCCGCGTCTGGCGATCTCGCAGAAGCGCCTTCTGCCCCTCGGCTCGACGGGCGCGGGGGCGCAACTCTGGCAGATTCCCGTGTGCTCCCGCGGCGCGGCGGGAGGCCCGGCCGAGCGCTCGTGCGCGCTGCTGACAGCGGCGAGCGGCGCCGCGCCGGCCCCGACCGCGGCCTGCCCGTCGTGGCTCCTCGCCAACGACGGCGAGCGCGGCTACTACCGCGCGCTCTACCGCGGGGATCTCCTTCAGAAGCTCCTCGCGGTCGCCGACACCGACCTCACGCTGGCGGAACGGGTCGGTGTCATCCGGGACGTCAACGCCATGGCCGCCGCCGGTGCGATGCCAATGGCCGAGGCTCTGGCGCTCGTGCCGCGGTTTGCCGGGGCCCGCGAGCGCGAGGCGGTGAACGCCACCCTGCGAATCGCTTCGGACATCCGCGAGCACCTGGTGCCGGCGGACCTTTCGCCCAACTATGCGCGATTCGTGTCGAAGATGTACGGCGCCCGCGCCCGCACGCTCGGCTGGACGTCCCGGACCCCGGAGGGCGACGAGACTCGACTCTCCCGGACCGAGCTTGTCCCCTTCGTCGCGATGGAGGGCAACGAGCCGGAGCTCCAGGCCGAAGCCCGGCGCCTGGCGCTGCGCTGGCTCGAGGACCGCGGGGCCGTCGGGGCGGACATGGCCGGCCACGTCCTCCAGGTGGCGGCCCGGCGCGGCGACCGGGCCCTCTTCGACCGCTTCCGCGACGCCGCGAAAGCCGAGAAGGACCGCCGCGACAAGAGGCGCCTCTTGAGCGCGCTCGGCTCCTTCGGGGATCCCGCGCTCCTCGGCGAGGCCCTCGGCCTCTATCTCTCGCCGGACATGGACCCCCGCGAGGGCGACATCCTCCTCTTTGCCGGGTTGCAGTACGAGGACAGCCGACCGATCGTCTGGGATTTCGTCAAGGCCAACTACGACGCCATCGCTTCGCGGATGCCGCGCGAGGTCACGGGTTTTCTGCCCCTCTTCGGGGCGAGCTTCTGCGACACCGCGCATCGCCAGGAGGTCGCCACCTTCTTCAAGGATCGCGCGGCCAAGCTCCCCGGCGGGCCGCGCAACCTCGCGCAGTCGCTCGAGAACATCGACCTCTGCGTGGCCTCGCGAGCCGCGCAGGAGCCGAGCGTGCGGGAGTTTCTGAAGGGGTATTAGACCCGGAGAGCGGCGCGCATCAAGCCGAGGCGGGAGGCGGGGTCACGCCTTGGCCGCCCCCGCCTTCACCAACGACTTCAAGAGCTCGTCGATCTCGGGCTGCGCCTTCTGGATCGTCGCCGCGGGGCCGACGCACTTGAAGAAGATGTTGCCCTCGGGCGCCTCGATGATCGCGCCGGACAGGCTCCAGCCCGGCTTCTTGCCCTGCGACTGCATCATCGGTCCGGCCGGGGAGAGGTACGTGCCCGACACCGCGATGAGGTGAACCTTGAAGCCGTTGATCGTGCGCTCGGACTTCTTCGGAGCGCCCGCGCCCTCGAACTGGCCGACCCATCGCTGGAGGTTCTCGTCGATGCCGCCGCCCTGGCCCGCGCCGAAGTAGAAGACGCCGCACTCGCCGGCCTCGGCGCCCGCGGCGCCGGGAATCGTGTAGGTCGCGGCGCGCATGGGCTTGGCGCCCGCGACCTGCCAGCGTGCCGGCACCGTCCAGCGCAATCCGCCCGCGGAACCCTCGACCGCGGCAAGGAGAACCCCCGAAAGCAGGACCGACGAGAGCGCGAGGAGGCCCATTCGTGCGTGTCTCATGGGAGAGAGAATACCCCCGGAACTCTGCGGTAGGATTCGCGCATTCGATAAGGAGGCGCAGATGAAGATCTCCAGGTTCGTTACGGTTCTTGCAGGGACTTGCCTGATTGCCGGCGTGACGCTGGCCCAGCAGGGTCAAGCGCCCAAGCCCGGGCCCGAGACCAAGAAGCTCGAGCCCTTCGCCGGCAAATGGTCGGGCGAAGCCGAGATGAAGCCGGGCCCCTGGGGCCCGGGCGGAAAGATGACGAGCGAGAGCGAGTGCACCTGGTTCGAAGGAGGCTTTGAGCTCATCTGCCGCGAGAGCGGGTCGGGCGCGATGGGCAAGATGACGAGCGAGGCGATCCTGGGCTGGAGCTCCGAGGAGAAGGTCTACAAGTACATGGGCTTCGACAGCATGGGCATGATGGGTTCGGCCACCGGTACGGTCAGCGGCAACACCTGGAGCTGGAGCGGATCGGACAGGATGGGCGGCAAGCTCATTCACTCGCGCTACACGGTCGTCCTGACCTCGCCGACCTCTCAGACATTCAAGTGGGAAACCTCCGAAGACGGCAAGACCTGGACGACCTCGGCGGAAGGCAAGTCGACCAAGAAGTGACCGCGAAGCGGTCATCCTGAGCGAAGCGAAGGATCCCGGGCTCGACGCGCTCGATCGAACGGGGAGGACTCGTGAACCGGAGAGGAATTCTTGCCGCGCTCGCGGTGATCGGGATCGCGGCGTCGGTCTTGGCGTCGGGGCCTGAGGCGAAGAAGCCCCCGGAGGCGCCCAGGCCTTCTCCCGAGGTCGAGAAGCTCGCCTACTTTCTCGGGCCCTGGACGTCCGAGGGAGAGATCAAGCCGGGCTCGATGGGCCCCGGCGGCCCGACGCAGGGACGCGACATCTGCCGGTGGATGCCCGGGAAATTCTTCGTCGGCTGCATGATGGAGAGCAAGGGTCCCATGGGCCTGATGCAGGTCCAGGGCATCATGGGTTTCGACGCCGAGAAGAAGGTCTACCGGTGGTGGAGCTTCGACAACCTCGGCCAGGCGGAGACGGCGACCGGGACGCTGAAGGACGGAACCTGGACGTGGTCGGGCGAGTCGAAAGTCGGCGACAAGACCGTCAAGACCCGCTACACGATCTCGGACACGAAGCCCGAAGGTTACGCGTTCAATTGGGAAAGCTCGCCGGACGGAAAGACCTGGACGTCGCTCATGACGGGCAAGGTCGCGAAGATGGTGTCGAAGGCCCCGCCGGGCCCGGGTGACCAGCCACCGGCTAAGCCGACACCGGTCGTGAAAAAGTAGTGACTGATCCGCCCGCGGGGTGACGAGCACGGGATCCCTTTTCACCGCGCTCCTCAGGATGACAGGGGCGGGACGAGCGACTCTACGGTCTGTCATCCCGAGCGCAGCGAGGGATCCCGGACTTGATGAGCTGGGATGGCGATCGAGGCTTCCCTCACCGCATCGCCTCCATGGGCGACAGGCGCGATGCCCGCACCGCCGGGTACATGCCGAAGACGACGGCGAGCACCAGCGCCGTGACCCAGGCGACGAGCAGTCCCAACGGATTGACGACGAGGCCGTAGGGAAAGTTCGCGGAAAGGGCCTTGCAGACGACGGTGCCGAGGAACGTCCCGAGCGTGGCGCCGACAGCCGCGAGGACGCAGGCTTCGAGAAGGAACTGGATGAGGATCTCGTAGTCGGAAGCACCCATCGCCTTGCGCAGGCCGATCTCGTACCGGCGGTCGGAGAAGGAGATCAGCATGACGGACAGCACCCCGACCCCTCCCACGAGAAGGACGGTCGCCGCGAGGCTGGTGAGCACGACCTTCCAGCCGAAGATCTGGTCGAGGAAGTGCACCCACGCGCGCGCGGCCTCGGCCTCGAGGTCCACGATCTTCACGTCCTCGATCCCGTGGTGCGCCTGCTTGGCGCGGCCGATCATCAGCGCCGACACCTCGGCCGTGTCGTTCTTGTGCGCGAGCTTGACCGCCATGTTGGAGAGCTTGTGGGCCGGATCGATCCGGTCCATGTACGTCTGCAGGGGGATGGAGATGCCGTTGGCGTCGTACCAGAGCTCCTCCGTAAAAATCTGGCTGGGGGCCTGGACCCCGACGACGCGGAACCGCACGCCCTCGACCGTGATGTCGCGGCCGACGGGGTCGGCGCCGCCGAAGAGCTTGGAGCCGAGCGTGGCGCCCACGACGGCGACGGTGGAGCGCCGGCGCTCGTCGTCGTCCGTGAGCCCGCGACCCATCGCGATCGGGCGGTTCATCCATCGGGCGTAGTCCGGCCAGACCCCGTTGATCCAGCATCGCTCCGTGCCGCCGGCGACCTTGACCGCGGACTGCCTGGTCGCACGCGGCAGATAGGCGATCACCTTCGGATCGGGGGCCGTCAGGCGCGGCAGATCCTCCCAGCGCAGGCCCGGGCTCATGGCGAAGCGCTTCTGCTCCTCGGTGGTCGCCGGCGAGTCCGGCGCGAGCATCACGGTGCCGTCCCAGCTCATTCCGGAGAACCCGGTGGCGATCTTGTCCATGACGCCGTCCATGACCGAGGTCATGACGACGAGGGCGAACACTCCGAGCATCAGGAGCGTCAGCGTCAGCATCGAGCGCAGCTTGTGGGCCCAGAGCTCGATGAAGCCCCCCTTGACGATCTCCCACCCGAGGGAGAGCTTCGCGCCGAGCGAGAGGCGGCGGGGCGGGAGGTCGCTCCTCGCGGCGGCCGGAAGGGGCAGCGCGGTCTCACTCATAGCGCAGCGCCTCCATCGGGGACAGGCGCGAAGCCTTCCACGCCGGGAAGAGCGCGAAGACGAACCCGAAGACGGCCGCCAGGGCGTAGGCCGAGACGAAGCTCTTCGGGTCGATGTGCAGGGGCACGCCGATCGAAGCCGTGATGATTTTCGAGAAGCCGACACCGACGATCAGGCCGGCGAGCGAGCCGGCGGCCGTCAGCAGCAGCGCCTCGGTCATGAACTCCTTGAAAACCTCTCGTCCGGGCGCGCCGATAGCCATCTTGACGCCGACCTCGCGGATCCGCTCCTTCAGGGTCGCCATCTGGATGTTGACGTTGACGATACCGCCGCCGATCAGCGACAGAAACCCGGACAGCAGGAAGATGACGTCGTACACGTTGCCCTGGCTCTGTTCCTTCTTCACCCGCGCGGCGACGTCGTCCAATCGGAAGTCCTCCTGCTGGCGATGGTTCGCCTTGAGCAACGAGGACAATCCCTTGGTGAAGGTCGCCATGGCGTCGAGGTTCCGAATGCGGAACGTCATGCGGTCGACGCGGTGGTACTGATCGCCCTCGAAGCGCCTCGCCACGAGCGTGTTGGGAAGGGCGATGATCCGGTTCCTCCAACGGAACATGTTGCGGTTCGATTTCCGAAACCGGAACACGCGCTCCTTGAGGACGCCCACGACTTCCACCGGGGTGTCCCCGATCCGCAGGGTCCGGCCGAGCGCGTCGCCGTTGGGAAAGAAGACCGACAACGCCTCCGTGCCCAGGATTGCGACCGGCGTCGCGGAGTCGAGGTCGTGGACGGTGAACGCGCGGCCCTGGTCGATCTCATAGCCCTCGAGCGCCAGGAAGTCGCCGCCGATGCCGCGGATGTCGCGCTCCTGGTCCGCGTAGGGCGAGCGCACGCGCGCCCGCGCGTCCTTGCGGAGCGAGATACCGTTGACCGCGGAGGTGTCGAGCTCCTCGCCCTCCTCGGCGTCGGCCGAGCGCAGTCCGAGGTTCGCCATCTGGAGGGCGGTCGGCGCGCCTTCCCGCACGACGGCGGACTGGCGCACGTTCAGCTTGTCGAGGCCGCCCATCCGGACGTAGAGCTCCATGGAACGCCTGCGCATGCTGTCGGAGATGGACATCCCGCCGAGCACCGAAGCGACTCCGAGGATCACGCCGAGCGACTGCAGGATCGAGCGCGTGAAGTTCTCCCGCATCTCGACCCAGGAGTTGCGCAGGCGCTCGCGGAAGGCGCCGCTGAAGGTCACGCCGCCTCCGCCACCTTGATCAACCCGTCGTGGATCTCGACCTGGCGCTGCGCCATGCCGGCGATCGAGAGGTCGTGGGTCACGATGATGATGGTGTGGCCCTGCCGGTGCAGGTCGACGAAGAGCTCGAGAACCTCGTGGCCGGTCTTCGAGTCGAGCGCCCCGGTTGGCTCGTCGGCGAGCAGGAGCGCCGGTCGGTTCGCCAGGGCTCGCGCGATCGCGACGCGCTGGCGCTGGCCGCCCGAGAGCGCGGCCGGCAGCACCTTCGCCTTCTCGGGGATTCCGACGGTCACCAGGAGCTGTTGCGCCCGCTCGCGCCGCTCGCGGCGGCCCACACCGGCATAGAGCATGGGCAGCTCCACGTTACGGACGACCGAGGCTTTCGGGAGCAGGTTGTACTGCTGGAACACGAAACCGATCTTCTCGTTGCGGATCTGGGCGAGCTCGGGCCCCGTCAGCCCGTCCACGCGCCGGCCGTCGAGGGCGTAGGCACCGGAGGTCGGCCTGTCGAGGCAGCCGAGGATCGCCATGAGCGTGGACTTGCCCGAGCCCGACGGGCCTATGAGCGCGACGAACTCACCCCGCGAGATCGTCAGATCGATGCCACGCAGCGCATGGACCGCGGCGCCGTTGGAGCCGAAGGTCTTGGTCAGGCCGGTCGTTTCGATGATGGGGTGCATTGCGTCTCAGACCTCTAGCGGTCCGCTTCGCGGACCGTGGAAATGGGAGGGGAAGTCGTGAGTGGACCGTCTCCCAGCAAATTCAATCTCCAGCGATCGGGTCCCGGGTGGTGTGGCAAGCCCCGCCTCTACACCGTTCCGCTCAATTGTCCTCTTCGTCCTTCTCGACGCGCTTCTTGGTCGGATCCTCGAGGGAGACCTGCTCACCCGACTTCAGGCCCGAGAGGATCTCGACGCGCTCGAGCGTGGCGACGCCCGCCGACACCGGGACGACGTCGAAGTACTCCTTCCAGTGGTCCGAGAGCCAGATGAACTTGTTGCGCCCGGCGAGACCATCCTTCGCCTCCTTCAGCTGTGGCGGCTTGAGATCGGCTTTCAGGCGATAGGCGACCGTCTTCCCGTCACGCTTCTGGAGGGCCTCGAGCGGAATCGAGATCGCCTTGTCGCGCTTCTCGCCGAGGATCTCGACGTTGGCGCTCATGCCGGTCTTGAAGGAGTCGCCCAGCTCGTCGAGCGTCACCTCGACCTTGAACACCTTGATCTTCTCGACAAGCTCGGCCGACGGCGCTACGAAGGTGACCTTCCCGGTGAAGACCTTCTGCGGGTACGCGTCGAGCGTGATGCGCACGGGCTGGCCGACATGGACCTTCGCGATGTCCACCTCGTTCAGGTTGACGCGGATGATGAGCGACTTCAGGTCTGCGACCGTGAAGAGGACGGTTCCGGCGTTGAAGGACGAGACGCCCGAGGTCACGGTCTCGCCGAGCTCGACGCCCTTCTTGATGACGACCCCCGTCATCGGCGACGTGACGCGCGCATTCTGCGAGGCCGCGTTGCCCGAGATCGGGATGCCGCGGTCCTCGACGATCTGGTAGCGCATCTGCGACGCGCGCAGGTTCTCCCTGGCCTGGTCGCGCTTGATCTCGGAGGCGCGGTAGGCGTCGTGGCCGATCAGCCCCTGGTCGAAGAGCGCCTTCTGCATCGCGAAGTCGCGGTCGGCGTCCTGGAGCTTCAACTCCATCTCCTTGACGCTCGCCTGCACGTCCGAGAGCGACTGCGCCTGGTTGACGTCCGGCTCGATCTCGGCGAGCACGTCGCCCTGGCGGACGACCGCTCCCTCGCGGACCTTCAGCGACAGGACCCGGCCCGAGACGGCGGACTTCACGTCCACCTTGGTGACGGGGTCTACGACGCCGACTTCGCGAACGGAAACCTGCAGGTCCTCGGCCTGAACTTTGCCGAGGCGGAAGGGCGTGCTGTCGGCCTTGGGATCGGCCTTGTCGCGGCCCTTGGCCTTCATGAACGCCACCCCGGCCAGGGCCAGCGCGACCACCAGAATGCCGATCCACTTCTTCTTTTTCACGAGAAAACCCCCTAATCCAGCGAAAACTCGGGCCACGTACTCCTTATACGCTCGGAGCGGGGGAGATGTTCAGCCGGGGCAAGCAGCCGGGGCGCGGGACCCTCGGGAACTCTTTGGCGAAGGATTCCGTACCGTAAGCCCGAGGGAACGCACCATGCTTTCGATCCGCTCCCTGGGCAAACGCTATCCCGGAGGCACCGTCGGCCTGGCCGAGTTTTCGCTCGAGGTGGGCGAGGGCGTCCTGGGTCTGCTCGGCCCCAATGGCGCCGGCAAGACGACGCTCATGTCCATCCTCGCGACCGTGACGAAGCCGACGTCGGGCACCTTCCACTGGGAAGGCGCGGACGCCGCGCGCGACCCGTTGCCGCTGCGCCGCCAGCTCGGCTACCTCCCGCAGGACTTCGGCGTGTACGAGAAACTGACCGCGCGCGAATTCCTCCTCTACCTCGGCAGGCTCAAGGGCCTCTCCGGAGCGGACCTCGACCGGCGGGTGAAGCAGCTGCTCGAGCTCACGAACCTCCACGGCGCCGCGGACCGCCGCCTCGGCGGCTACTCGGGCGGAATGCGCCAGCGCGTCGGCATCGCGCAGGCGCTTCTCGGCGACCCGAAGCTCGTCATCGTGGACGAGCCGACCGTCGGCCTCGACCCGGAGGAGCGCGTGCGTTTTCGTAACCTGCTCTCCGAGATCGCCCAGGGGCGCGTCGTCATCCTCTCGACACACATCGTCTCGGACGTCGAGGCGGTCGCCTCGAAGATCGCGGTGATGCGCCAGGGCCGACTCGTGGCCCACGCGACGCCGGAGACGCTCCTGCGCAAGGCGACGGGCCGCGTCTTCTCGGCGGTCGTCGCCTCCGAGCGCCTCGCCGAGGCGCAGCGCGAGGTCCACGTCTCGAATCTCATCCGCCGCTCGGACGGCGTCCACGTGCGCTACGTCGCGAATGGAAACGGCGCGACGCTCCCGGGCGCGACGCCGGTCGAGCCGGACCTCGAGGACGCGTACCTCCTGACGAACCTCGAGGCCGCATGAGCGCGAGCGCTCTCGCGCCGCTGTCCGCCCAGGTCGGCGCGGAGATCCGCATGCGGATGCGCTCGCTCGCGACACCGATCGCGGTCGTCGCGTTCTTCGCGGCCGCGTTCTTTTGGATCCCCGACCCGCAGGGCCGGGCCGCGTCCCTGACGTGGGACATGCCGGACGGGCGCGTCCAGGCGCCGGTCTACAGCGCGGCATACGTCGGCTTCGCCCTGGCGATCCTGTCCGGCGTCATCCTCTCGATGGGCGGCTTCTACCTCGTCGCCGGCTCCGTGCGGCGCGACCGGGAGCGGGGTGTGGGCGCGATCCTCGCGGCCAGCCCGCTCTCGAAGACCGCGTACCTCGGCGGCAAGCTCGCGGCGCACTTCGCGTATCTGCTGGTTCTCGACGCGATCGCGCTCGTCGCGGGCCTGACGGCCTTCCTCGCCTACGGCGCCGGGCCGTTCTCGCTTTCCGCCTTCGCCGGCCCCTACCTCCTTTTGACGATACCGGCGCTGGCCGCAGTGGCTTCGCTCGCGGTCCTCTTCGACGTGACGCCGGGCTTGAGATCGCGAGGCGGGCTCGTGGCCTGGTTCTTCGTGTTCCTCTTCGGCCTCGTCAAGCTTCCGATGGACCTGGCCGGCGTGGACGTGGACAACCCGGTACGCCGCAGCGAGATCTCGCGCCCGGTCTTCGACCCGTCGGGTGTCGCGACCGACGAGTGGCTGACCCGCAAGACGGTCCCGGCCGGCGCGACGGGCATCTCGACGGGCCACATCACGCGGGACAAGCCGATCGAGCGGGTGCCGTGGAAGGGCATCACGGTCACGCCCGGACTCGTCGGGATGCGAGCGCTGAACCTGATCATCGCGCTTGCGCCGCTGCTGCCCGCGATCCTGCTCTTCGACCGTTTCGATCCGGCGCGCGGCCGCCGCCGCACGCCCAAGCGCGGCCCCCTCGCGCGCCTGGCAAAAAAACTGCGGTCGACGCGTTTCGCCGAAGTTCCCGATGCAAGGGGATTCCCGGGCGCCGCCGTGACGCTGACGCCCGTGGCGGTCCGTCCCACGGCGAAGGGCGCGGTCCTCGCCGAGGCGCGGCTGATCTGGGAGAGCGCGTCCTGGATCAAGTGGCCGCTCGCCGTGGCGGCGATGCTCGCGGGACTCCTGCCCGGCAACCTCGCGCAGGGAGTCTTTCTCGTCCTGCTCGTCCCGGTGATCTCGGAGGCCGCGGCGCGCGAGAAGCTCGCGGGCACGGGCTCGCTCGTCTTTTCGCAGCCGGGCGTGCCCGCCTCACCCGTCCTCTGGAAGACGGCCGCGGTCTCGCTGGTCGTTCTCGCTCTGGGCTCACCGTTGGCGGTCAAGTGCCTGCTCGTGTCGCCGGCGCGCGGCCTCGCGTGTCTCGGAGGCCTTTTCGCGGTGGCCGCGATCTCGGTTGGGATGGGGTCGCTGACGGCGGGAGGAAAGCTCTTCACGGGCCTCTACCTCGCCGCCTGGTACGCGGGGCTGTCCAACCTCGCCGCGGCCGACTTCACGTCGGCCCTGTCGGCCCACCCCGTTCCGGCCTACAGCTTCGTGTACGTCGCCCTCGGCGCCGCCCTGGTGGGCGCGGCCGTGGCGAGGGAGAGGGCAGCCGTCAGGGCGTAAGGCCGGCGCTGCGGGGCCGAGTCGTCCGACGCCATCCCGGGGGCCGGCGCGCTGTCGCATAATCAGCGGCCGTGACCAGCTGGGGCACGGGCGCGAGCGGACCCGGGGCGGACACCAGCCGGTTCACGATCCGGCGCCTGCGTTCGGCCTTCTTCCTGTGGCGCACCTCGATTCGCGCGACGGACCTGCTCATCGCCAGCGTCTTCGTCGCGCTCTCGCTCGGGCTCGGCGCCTACGTCTTCGCACGCGCCCGCGCTTCGGCGCACCTGGCCTTCGCGCAGAGGGCGAAGGACCTGCAGGCGCGCGCCAGCGAAAAGCTGAAGTCCTCGCTCGAGAATCTCTACACCCTGCAGAGCTTCATGGGGGCTTCGGAGCACCCCGTGACGCGTCTCCAGTTCCGCCTTCTCGCATACCCGATGCTCGCACGCACGCGAGAGGTCTACGCGTTCGAGTGGCTTCCGATGGTGCACGAGCCCGAGCGCGCCTCCTACGAGGCGGAGGCCCGCGCACAGCACATGACGGACTACCACTTCTGGGAGAAGGGTTCGGACGGCAAGCCCACGCCGGTCGGCCGCCGCCTTTTCTACGTGCCCGTCCACTACATGGAGCCGCCGAGCGCCGTCGCCCTCGGCTTCGACATCGCGGCCGACGGGTTGAGCTGGCCGACGGCCGTGAAGGCCTGCGACAGCGGCGAGATCGTCGCGTCCCCGCCGTTCGAGCTGGTCGAGGAGGAGGGGCGGCACAGGCCTCCGGTCGTGGCCGCCTATGCGCCGGTCTATCGCGAGGGCGACCCCGGTTCGCCGCAGGCGCGGCTGGCAGCGCTCAAGGGCTTCTCGATCGCGATCTTCCGCGTCGCGCCGCTGGTGGACAAGGCGGCTTCCGAGGTGGACGCCTCGGGGCTCGGCCTCCGCCTTCGTGACATGGAAGCGCCTCAGGCCCCCGCGCTCGCCGAGCGGCCGCAAAACGCGGCGACGCTGCCGCGCCGCGCAGGATTCGAGCTCTCGTTCCCGTTTCTCTTCGCCGACCGCCGCTGGACGCTCGACGTCTTCCCGCTTCCCGGCGCCTTCCTGCCGCCGAGGCGCGGAGCGATCGAGGCCGCGCTCCTCGGCGTTCTCGCGTCGCTCATCGGGCTGGTGACGCTGACCTCGCTGCGGACGATCTCGCGGCTACGCCGCCAGGCCGAGAAGGTCGGGCCGTACCGCCTGATCAAGAAGCTCGGCAAGGGCGCAATGGGCGTCGTCTGGGAGGCGCGCCACGCGCTCCTGCGTCGGCCGACCGCGGTCAAGCTGCTCGCGCCCGGCGTCGAAGGCGAGCGCGCGATCGCCCGGTTCGAGCGGGAGGTCCAGTTGACGGCGGGCCTTACCCATCCGAGCACGATCGCGATCTACGACTACGGGCGCACGGGCGACGGCGTCTTCTACTACGCGATGGAGCTCTTGCATGGCATCAACCTCGGCCAACTCGTTTCTTTCGGCGGGCCGCTGCCGCCGGGCCGCGTCGTGCACCTCTTGCGCCAGGCCTGCGGTGCCCTGACCGAGGCGCACGCGGCGGGTTTGATCCACCGCGACATCAAGCCGCAAAACCTGATGCTGTGCGTGTACGGTGGGATCCCGGATTTCTTGAAGGTTCTGGACTTCGGTCTCGTCAAGGAGATCGGCGACGTCGAGAATGCGGAGGAGGGCGAGCCGGGCGCCCACGACGCCGCGCTGTCGCAAGACGGTTCGCTTCTGGGCACGCCACTCTACATGGCGCCCGAGGGCATGAGCGATCCGCTGAATGTGGACGCGCGGACGGACCTGTTCGGGCTCGGGGCGGTCGGCTACTTCCTGCTGACCGGCAACTCGCCCTTCCCGGGCCGCACGGCCCTCGAGGTCTTCAAGCTTGAGCGCCAGGGGCCACCGCCGCCGCTTTCGGCCGTCGCTCCGAATCCGGTGCCGGAGAGGCTCGAGCGGACTCTTCATCGCTGTCTTTCCTTCGAGCAGGCAGAGCGCCCCGGATCGGCCGAGGAGCTCGACGCGATGCTCGAGGCCTGCGCCGTCGCGCCCTCGTGGTCCGCCGCCGACGCGCGAGCCTGGTGGCGGGAGCAGGGGCCCAGGGCCCTCGCCAGGGCCGCGGCCGAGCACGAGGAACGCGAGGAACGGGGCCAGTTTCTGATGCTCTCGTCCGACGACTACGCCGGCCGTGGGCTGCCATAGAATACGCGGCAACCAGCGAGGTTCGCCATGTTGAGCCTTGACGCCGCCTTCGATCGTATCGGCTCGGCCTTCCGGGAGATGGGTTACGCCGCGATCGCGGAGACGCCTCCCGACTCTTCCGGCAACCGCCAGGCCGAGTACGCGCTTCCGAACATGGCCGTGCGCGTCAGCGCCTATGGCCGCGCGCGGCTGCTGGCGATCCAGGTCAAGGTGGACGGCGAGTGGGTGGACTTCGTCAAGCGCGGCGTCGGTCCCGAGGGACTCGAGGAGAAGGCGGTCGAGGTCCTCGTCCACAAGGTCCGCGACGAGGTGGACGAGACGTCGACCGATTCGTAACTGTCGCCTCCGCTTCGCTCGGGGGTCTGCGCCCCTTTGGGGGCGCACCGGCGTCCGGCTCGCCCGGATGCGGGCTCGACCGGACGCCTGACCCCCTCGCTACGCTTCGGCTCCCGCGGCGCGGGCCTCCTCCCTTCCTTCGGTCGGGAGACTTCCCGCGCCACGAATGTAGAGTCGCCCTGCGGCTTGTTTGTCGGCGCGCCCTTCCTCTGTCATCCCGAGCGCGGCGAGGGATCCCGTACTCGATTCGCCTAGTAGCTGTGGTCGTCCAGCAGCACCGGCCCCTTGAAGCGCGAGTAGATGAAGACCGTGTAGCCGAGCACGATCGGCATGCCGGCGAGCGCGATGATGAGCATCACCTTCAAAGTCAGCTGCGAGGAGGACGCGTTCCAGATCGTCAGTCCGCCCGACGGATCGCCGAGCGCGGGCACGAGGTTCGGGTAGATCGCCAGCCCGAGCGTCGCGAGGGCCATCGCGATCGCCGCGGAAGAGTAGAAGAACGTCGCCGACGGCCGGCCCTTGCCCCACGTGCGCCGCAGCGCGACCATGAAGACGACGAAGAGGGCGGGAGCGAGCCACGCCGCAGGGATTGCCGCCGCGCCCCACGTCCAGGCCGCGGCCGCGCGCGAGGAGAGCGTCACAGCCGCCCAGAGCACGAACCAGGCAACCGACGCGGGGCGTCCCGCCGCCAGAACGCGCCGGCGAACCGCGCCGTCGGTCTTCAGCTGCAGCCACGAGGCCCCCTGTGTCAGGAACATCGCAACCGAGAGCAGCCCCATCAGCAGTGCGAACGGGTTCAGCAGCCCGAGGAACGTCCCCGCGAACTCCTTCTCGGCGTCGAGCGGCAGCCCCCGCACGATGTTGCCGATCGCCACGCCGAAGAGCAGCGCCGGCAGGAACGACGAGACGGCGAAGACGCCGTCCCAGAGGCGGCGCCAGCCGGGAGAGTCGAGCTTGCCGCGGAACTCCAGGCACACGGCCCGGAGGATGAGCGCGGCGAGCACGAGCATGAGCGCGATGTAGAGGCCGGAGAAGACGGTCGCGTACACCTTCGGAAATGCCGCGAACAGGGCGCCGCCGCCCGTCAGCAGCCACACCTCGTTGCCGTCCCAGACCGGGCCGATCGCATTGACGACCGCCCGGCGCTCGGCGTCCGTCTTTGCGACGAAGAGGTGCAGCATCCCGGCGCCGAGGTCGAACCCGTCGAGAATCGCATAGCCCGCCAAGAGCACGCCGACGAGCAGGAACCAGATCGTCTCAAGCGACGGCATGTTTGGCCTCCTCGTTCGCCTCGGGGAACTCGGCCGGCTCGGGCCCGTGCAGGATCTCCCGCCGCAGCAGGAAGACCCAGAGCAGCCCGAGGCAGAGATAGAGCACCGAGAAGAGGACGATCGAGAAGAGGATCTCGGGCGCGCCGACGACCTTCGAGACGCCGTCTTTCGTTCGCAGGAGGCCGTAGACGATCCAGGGCTGGCGCCCGACCTCGGCGGTCATCCAGCCGAGCTGGATCGCGATCATCGGCAGCGGCACGGCGGCGATCATGAGCCGCTGCCACCACCGCGCCGCGTCCAACTTTCGGGCCGCGAGAAGCGCGACACCCGCCAGCGCTGCGATCGTCATCAGGTTCCAGACGATCACCATGTTGTGGAAGGACAGAAAGGTGACGGCCACCGGCGGCCAGTCCTCCGTCGGAAACTCCTTGAGGCCCTGGATCGCGGCCTGGAAGTTTCCGAAGGCGAGCTTGGAGGTCATGTCGGTGATCATGATCTCGGGCCCCGGCCGCGGCCCCCTCTGCGTGGGAGGAAGCGAGAACAGGATGAGCGGAACGCCCTTCTCGGTCGAGTAGATGCCCTCCATCGCCGCGAACTTCGCCGGCTGCGTGTGGGCGACCTGGCGCGCGTGGCGGTCGCCGCTGAAGAACGCCAGGACGCAGCCGGCAAATGCCGCGACGACCCCGAGCCTGAGCGACACGCCCGCGACACCCGGGTGACGGCCCTTCAACCGGTACCAGGACGCGACGCCGGCCATCAGGAACGAGCCCATGCAGAGGGCCGCGGTGAGCGTGTGCGCGAAGCGCGGCAGGGTCGAGGGGTTGAAGACCGCCGCCGCGAAATCCGTCAGCACCGCACGGCCGTTCTCGACACGGTAGCCCGCGGGCGTCTGCATCCAGGAGTTGGCGACCAGGATCCAGAAGGCCGAGAGGATCGTCCCGAGCGAGACCATCATCGAGGCGAACCAGCGCACGAAGGACGAGATGCGCTTTCGCCCGAGCAGGAGCAGCCCCAGGAACCCCGACTCGAGGAAGAAGGCGAAGACCCCTTCGGCCGCCAGCGGCGCCCCGAAGACGTCGCCGACAAAGCGCGAGTAGCCGGCCCAGTTCGTACCGAACTCGAACTCCATCACGATGCCGCTCGCGACCCCGACGGCAAAGTTGATCCCGAGGATCTTCAGCCAGAAATCCGAGGCGCGGCGGTAGACGTCCTTGCCCGTGCGCCACCGCACCGTCTCGAGGAGGAAGATCAGGAACCCGAGGCCGATCGAAATGGGCGGGAACAGGAAGTGGAACATGATCGTGAGCGAGAACTGCAAGCGCGCGAGCCAGACGGCGTCCATGCGTCCTGTCCTCCGGTTCGGATGAGGGCGAGCGTATCAGTCGTCATACGATTCGAGCATGGCTGCCAAACTGCGGTGGGTCCTGCGCGAGCAGATCCAGGGCTCCCTGATATCCGCCGGCATCGGCGTGGGCATCGTCTTTCTCGTGACGCTCCAGGAGGCGGGGCGCTTTCGGTGGCACACGGCCGCCTATGGCGCTCTGATCGGAGTGCTCGGGTACGTCTTCTGCGCCGGGGGCGCGTTTGTCCTCCGCGGATGGCTCGCGCGGACCAGGACCCCGCGCCTGGCCCGCGCGGGCGTGTACTTCGTGTGCGGCATCGCCTCGTGGGTCCTGGCGAACTGGATCGGGACTGCGACCGGGCTCGTCCACTTCGACCGAAGCGCCGGAGGCCTCGTGGCCTACCTGCCCGTCGTCGGCGCGATCTCGCTCTTGATCGGGCTTCTCTTCTACACCTACGGCCTTCTCCAGAACCGCCTGCGCGAGTCGGTCGAGCGCCTGAAGGAGGCCGAGTTCGCCGAGAAGGAGCTCGAGATCGCGCGCGCGATCCAGCAGCGCATCCTGCCGCCACCCGAGCTTTCCGGTGACGGGTTCCGCGTCCTCGCCCGCAACCTCGCGGCCCGCTTCGTCGCCGGCGACTTCTACGACTTCTTCCGGCTTCCGGACGGGGCACTCGGCCTCGTCGTCGCCGACGTCGCGGGCAAGGGCATGGGCGCGAGCCTCATCATGGCGACCGTCAAGGCGACGCTGCCGTTCCTGGCGGCCGAGCGCTCGGTCGCGGAGACGCTGCTCCGAGGCGAACCGGCGCCTGGCGGAGCGGCTCGAGCGCGCGGGAGTTCGTCGCCCTCGCGTACCTGCGCTACGAGCCCTCGACGGGGGCCTTCGCGCTCGGCAACGCGGGGCTGCCGGATCCGTACCTCCTCCCGGCGCAGGGTCCGCCGCGCGCCCTCTCGGCGCCGGGGCCGCGCTTTCCGCTCGGCGTGCGCCGCGAGGTTGCGTACGAGGAGATCCGCGGCGAGCTCGGCGTCGGGCGAGAGGCTCGTGCTCCTGACCGACGGCCTGCCGGAAGCGCCGGATGCAGACGGCGGACCGCTCGGCTACGAGCGCTTCGAGGCGCTGCTCGCCGGGCTCGAGCGATCCGGACGCGCTCTTTTCGGCCGTGCGCGGCGCCGTGCGGCCCGGCCTCGACGACGACTGGACGGCGCTCTACCTCGAGCGGCGGCCATGAACCGCGGGGAGCTTCTCACCGCGCTCGCGGGCCATGCCCCGTCCGGGCCGGAGGAGGCGCGGTCGCTCGAGCGCCTCCTGCGCTTCCTCGAAGCCCCGGGGGACCCGTTCAGCCGCGCGACGGCCGAGGGTCACGTCACCGGCAGCGCCGTCGTCGCGCGCCCCGACGGCTCGGCCTTCCTTCTCGTCCTGCACCGCAAGCTCTCCCGCTGGCTCCAGCCGGGAGGCCACACGGAGGAAACGGACGCGTCGGTCTTCGACACGGCCCTGCGGGAGGCGCGCGAGGAGACCGGGATCGCGCTCTTCGACGCGCCCTTCGGGCGCTCGGTCTTCGACGTGGACGTCCACGCGATCCCGGCGGGCGGCCGCGAACCCGCGCACTTGCACTTCGACGTTCGCTACCTCTTCTCGACGGCGCACGACTGCGACCCCGCGGCCTCCGAGGACCCGTCCCGGCCCATGCGCTGGGCGAGTCTCGAGGAGGCCTTCTCGCTCGGCGTGGACGGCTCGCTCGCGCGGGCCCTGTCCAAGGCGCACGCGACGCTGGTGCCGGGCGTAGGATCCGCGCGGGGGAAGCCATGAGAAAGACCTACGCCTCGAAAGACATTGCCGTCAGCTACGACGCCCGGCGCTGCATCCACGCCGCGCGGTGCATCGCGGGGGCGCCCGAGACGTTCGACAAGAACGCGCGTCCGTGGATCCAGCCTGGCAAGTCCACGGCCGACGAGCTCGCGCGTGTCGTCGCCGAATGTCCGACCGGGGCGCTGCGCTACGAGAGGCTCGACGGCGGGCCCACCGAGGCGGTGCCGGCGAACATCGCCCTCACGTTCGAGAAGGACGGCCCGATCTACGTCCGGGGCCCGATGCCGCTTTCCGACGCTGCGGGCAATCCCTACGAGGATGCCGGCGCGCGCTACGCCCTCTGCCGCTGCGGCGGCTCGGGCGAAAAGCCGTTCTGCGACGGGACGCATCGGTCGATGGGGTTCAAGGGGTGACAAAGGGCGGCCGCGGCCCCGCGCTCCTCGGGATGGTTGATTGGACGGCTCAGGCCTTCGATCC
Source organism: uncultured Acidobacteriota bacterium (assembly GCA_963724465.1). Classification (GTDB taxonomy): domain Bacteria; phylum Acidobacteriota; class Thermoanaerobaculia; order UBA5066; family Gp7-AA6; genus DAHUXD01. Next base: position 198,416 of record CAVRUT010000016.1, read on the forward strand.
CAGCAGCAGATACACCAGCCCGACGCCGATGACGAAGATGCCGGTGCCGCGGTTGATGAGCGCGAGCTTGTGGTAGTCGAAGTGGCGGCGCAGGGCGTGCGATCCGGCGCAGAGGATCGTCCACCAGAGCTGCGACCCGAGAAACACTCCGCCGACGAGCTCGGCCGTGAGGATCGGCTGCCCGCGCACGGCTCCGATTCCCATCGTCGCGAAGACGGCGGCGAAGGCGACGAAGGTCATCGGGTTCGTCAGCGTCAGCAGAAACGTCGAGAAAAAGTCGCCCGTCAGCCCCCTGCCGTTTGACTCCGGCTTCCTGGCGTTCCGGGCCGGTTCGAGTTCCACTTCGACGGAGCCAGGCCGCTCGTCGCCGGCCGGCTTCATCAGGAACAGCCGGAGGCCCATGAAGAGGAGGATCACGCCGCCGACCCGCTGCATCCAGGCGCGCTCGGCGATCAGGAACTCCGAGACGATCGTCGCCCCGAACGCCGCGACCGCGCCGTAGAAGGCGTCGGCCACCGCCGCGCCGAGGCCCGACACCAGGCCAGAGACCCAGCGCTTCGAGATCGTCCGCTGCACGCAGAGCGCGGCGATCGGCCCCACGGGCGCCGCGAGGCAGAAACCCACGATCAACCCCTTCAGAAGCAGGCTCATTCGGGGTCAGAGAGACCGGCGGGGCATTGGGGGAATGATACGACCTCGCCCGGCGGGAGGGCTTGGTATCCGCCACATATATATGGAGTTAGTGTCGGGTTGACTTACGCCTTATTTACGCCTATTTTCCTTTTCCCATGTCCATGGCGCAGGCGCAGAGGGTTCCGATGCTCGAGGAGCTCCTCGAGGGCAGGGGGCTCTCGAAGAAGACCGCCGCGCTTGCTCTGCTCACGGGCCTCGGTGCGAAGCTTTCGCGGGCGTCCGATCTTCCGTCGCCCTCGGCGCCGCGCGATCCGATCCCCACGATGGTGCCCGCCCTCGACCGGCTCCTTTCCGGCGGCCTTCCGCGCGGCGGCTTCGTCGAGCTCTCGGGCCGGCGCTCCTGCGGCCGCTTCTCGATCGGGATCTCGGCGCTCGCCGCGGCGACCTCGTGCGGCGAAGCGGCCGCTCTCGTGGACCTCGGTGGCCATCTCGACCCACAGGCGGCCGAGGCCGCGGGTGTCGAGCTTGCGCGCCTGCTCTGGGTGCGTCCCGAGAGACTGAAGGACGCCGTCGCGAGCGCGGAGATGCTGCTCGCGACGGGATTCCCGCTCGTCGTCGTGGATCTGGGACTGCCGCCCGTGCGCGGCGGTTGCCGCCGTCCTGCGGACGGCGTCTCCTACTGCCGGGGGTCTGCCGTTGGTGGACGGACCGTGCCCGACGCGGCGTGGGTGCGTCTCGAGCGCGCGGCCCGCTCCCGCGGCGCGGCGCTCCTGCTGCTCGCCCCCTATCGCGTCGGCGGCATCGCGGCCGGAACGGCCCTCTCGGCCGGCAATGCGCGTGCGGTATGGAGGGGCAGCGGCCGCGCCCCGCGCCTTCTCTGCGGCGTCGCCTCGCGCCTTGCACTCGAGAAGGATGCCCGCGCGCGGACGGGGGCGGCGGAGACGATGGGGCTGAGGATGCAGGACGTCTCTGCTCGGGATGATCTGCGCTTCGCTGCGGTCAGCCCGGGATCCCTCGCTGCGCTCGGGATGACGTCCGAAAGGAGTCCCGGTCCCTCGCCGCACTCGGGATGACAGGCGCTTGCCACCATGCCCATCGCCTGCCTCTTCGTCCCGCTCTTTCCCTTAGCCGCGCGACTGCGCAGCGAGCCGGAATTGAAGGACGAGCCCGTCACCATCTGCGAGGGCAACGGCAGCGCCGCCCGCGTCGTTGCCGCCACCCGCAAGGCGCGCCGCGCAGGCATCGAGCCCGGTATGACGCTGCCCCAGGCGCGCGCGATCGTTCCAAAGCTCGTCGCGCGCGGCCGCGACCTCGCGTGCGAGCGCGCGGCCGAAGAGGCTCTGCTCGAGGTCGCCGAGGCGTTCTCGCCGAGAGTGGAGGACGAAGGGGAAGGCGTGGTGTACCTGGAACTGGAAGGTCGAAATTCGAAATTCGAAATTCGAAATTCGAAAACGGAAGCCGAGATCGCCCGGGACATTCTGCGGGCAGCGGAGAAGGCCTTGCTGCCCGCGCGCGTCGGTGTCGCCGCTTCGAAGCTCGCCGCGCGCATCGCCGCTGGCCTGCCCGACTCGCCGACCGTCGTCCCGGAAGGCGAGGAGCAGCGCTTCCTCGCCCCGCTGCCGCTGGAGCGGCTCGCCCCCGCGCTGGAGATCGCCGCGACATTGGACCGCTGGGGCATTCACTCGATCGGCGACTTCGCGAAGCTGCCCGAGGGCGAAGTCTCGAGCCGCCTCGGCGAGGCCGGCCGCGCGCTCCACGCGACCGCCCGCGGCATCGACCCGCGCCCGCTCGAGCCCCATCTGCCGCCGCCCGTCTTCACCGAGGGCATGAACCTCGAGTGGCCGCTCGCCTCCCTCGAGTCCTTCCTCTTCGTCGGCCACGCCGCGCTCGAGCGCCTCGTCCGCCGTCTCGAAGCGCAGGCCCTGGCGTGCACGCGCCTCGAGGTCGCGTTGAAGCTCGACCCCGACGGCCACGACGCCCGCTCGATCGCGCTGCCTTCGCCCACCCGCGACGTCAAGACCCTCCTGACCCTCGTCCGCCTCGAGCTCGAAGCGCGCCCGCCCGGCGCCGCCGTTGCGGGCTTCACCTTCAGCGCGCACCCCGACTCCCCGCGCCGCGCGCAGCTTTCCCTCTTCGGCCCCGCCGCCCTCTCGCCCGACCGCCTCGCGACCACGATCGCGCGCCTTGCGGCGATGCTCGGCGCCGACCGCGTCGGGTCCCCGCGCTCCGAGGACGGCCACCGTCCCGAGCGTTTCACCTCGACCGGCTACGCTCCGCCGCCCCCGCCGCACATCCGCCCAGTGCCGCGCGAGGGGCGAGGTTTGCTCAGCGTGCGCGTGCTGCGGCCACCGGTGGAGCTGGAAGTGATCGTGGGAGGCTCCAACGAATTCCCCTCGCACCCCAAGGGGGGAAAAGCGGAGTATGAGGGAGGCTCTTCTCCTCTCCGCCCCGTCTCCCTCAAGACCGTCGCCCCCGACGCCGCGCCGCCCATCGCCGGCTTCGTCCGCGTCGCCGCGGGCCCCTGGTCCCTCGAGGATGGCTGGTGGACCGACGCTCCCGCCGACCGCGACTACTGGGACGTCGAGCTTTCCGACGGAGGCCTCTACCGCATCTACCGCGAGCGCGGAGCCGGCGCCTGGTTCGCCGACGGGGTATACGACTAATATGTACAATCGTACATACAATGAAGAAACTCAGCAGCGCGCCGAGCTCAGCCTGGTCCCATCGGAGTCCCGGCCCGGTGAGATGATCAGGGTGTCCTGAAGCGCAGCAAATAGATGGGCGAGCATGGCGGAATCGCCGGTCCTGTCAAGGCGCTGAGAAGTCAGCCGGCCTCAGCAGAGGCCGAGCGTTGTTTCACGGCTGGTCGCGTTCATCGCGGTTTAGGGGCAGTGAAATGCCGGCTGCCTAACAGGCGGGTGCAGCGGACTCGCTCATCGCCTTCGGCTCTTCGCTCGCCGCTGACCCGCTACCCGTTAGGCGACACGAAAGCCGCAGTGGCCCGGCGAGACCCGGCGCGGGGGAGTGCGTTGTTGAGTTATTGCGAGGAGCCGGCTGTGATCACGTTAGGAGTGGCCTGTGCCTGAGCGACCATCTTCCAATCCGAGACAGTTCGTTCAAGGTGCGCCAGTGCTGCACGTACCGGACGTTGGGGGGACGGCCGCGTTTTATCGTGACGTGCTGGGGTTTACATGGGACTTCGGCGATGACACGTATGCGGTCGTCTGGCGAGACAACTCGGCGATTCACTTCGTCAGAGGCGAGGTGAGTCCCCGTGGCATCCACTTGTTTCAGTGGGTGAAAGACGTGGACGCCTACTACAGGGAGATCGTCGATCGAGGGGCCAACGTTGCCAAAGGACCTACCAACCAGCCGTATGGCATTCGCGAGTTTGGTGTGAGCGATGTCAATGGTGTGGGCATCGTCTTTGGTCAGGAGATCGAGCACCTGTGAGGCGTTCGGTTGTGATGCCCAATAACGGACTTTCCAGTGTGCCGCCTAACACGCGCATGCAGCGGACTCGCTCATCGCCTTCGGCTCTTCGCTCGCCGCTGATGCGCTGCCCGTTAGGCGGCCCTGAGCTTCGGGGTTGGCGTAGAGTCTGATCGTGCACCACAAGCGCAGAAGGGCGAAGGGCAGCGGGCCGGCGGGTCTCGCCACGGCATGTGTAAACCTCAGAAAGTCGTTGGCAACTCGACCGGAAAGATGGTTCGGTTGGGCGTTCGCAAGGCGTCCGAAGTTCGGCGGATTCAACGAGCGCAGGGCGAGCGACTTGGCAAGGAATGTCGCCTAACCCTTCGCTTCCGGGCTACCATGCTAGGCGTCCTGGCAACTGCGGGGTACCATTTGCAGGTGCCGGAAGATTTGCCGGTTTCTTGGCATCGTGATCACGATGTACCACCGGGAGCACGAGCCCGCCCACTTTCACGCGCGGTACGCGGGCCGCAAGATCACCGTGAGGATTGCGGATGGTGGAGTGGAGGGGGACTTCCCGCCGCGGGCGCTGGGGCACGTAATGGAATAGTGGAGCCTGCACCGGCAGGAGCTGGCCGAGAATTGGCGTCTGGCTCATGAGGGGCGTGAGCTGAAGGCGATCGAACCGTTGGAGTAGGAAGATGCTTGACGTAGTGGAAGCCAGGTACGTTCGAGACTACACGATCTGGGTGAAGTTCGAGGACGGCGTGAGCGGAGAAGTTGATCTCGCCGCCGATCTTCAGGGGCCGGTTTTCGAGCCGCTCCGAGACCGTGGCTACTTTCAGCGCTTCGTCGTCTCGCGCGACCTCGGAACGGTCTCTTGGCCGAACGGCGCAGACTTTGCGCCGGAGTTTCTATACGCCAAGCTTCACGGGCCGCCTAACACGCGCATGCAGCGGACTCGCTCATCGCCTTCGGCTCTTCGCTCGCCGCTGATGCGCTGCCCGTTAGGCCGCGCTAGGGGACATTGGCCGCTGGATGATCTTTGCGAGCTCGCGTCTCGTGGCTCCCGTGGCGACCAAGGAGCGAAAGAGCAGATCGAGGGCGACGGTCGAATCAGCAGCCTCCATCTTGGCGACTCGGGACTGGCTGGAGCCAATGAGCTTGGCGAGTCGAGCTTGGGTCAAGTGGCGAGCCTCCCGGCGCTGGCGCAGTCCCCTGAGCCAGCGCGAGCCTGAGCTCAACGAGTTCGGCTTCCTGTTTAGAGAGTCCCAGGAGCTGGCTGGCGGCGCCGATCTGCCAGCCCGCAGCCTCGAGTCTCTTCTTCTTCGCGCTTCTCATCGTTTACCTCATGTGCTCGTCGTAGAGCCTCAATCGACGCCGGCAATCGTCAATCACCGGCTTTGGCGTCGTGGTCGTTTTCTTGTCGAAGATCTCCAGAATCAGAATGGCGTCCGGGATCAACCCGATAGACGATTCGCCAGACGTGGTCGCGATCCCGAATCCGAAGCTCGTGGCAGCGGGGAGCGATCGCTGGCATCGGGCGAGAGTGAGGAAGCCCAAGTCTCTCGCCCTGCTGAAGGCTTCGGAGCAGATAGCCAGCCTCGATTCGCGCACCGGCGGAGAACGGAGGAGTCTTGACTTCGCCCTTTAGCCATGCGAGCGGTTTCTCCATTGCCTCACGCAGCTTATGTCAGAACGTGACATATTGTCAAGCTCGTAGCGGGCGCGGCCTAACACGCGCATGCAGCGGACTCGCTCATCGCCTTCGGCTCTTCGCTCGCCGCTGATGCGCTGCCCGTTAGGCGGCTCTCGCGGAACGTGGCTACTCGTTATCGCCGTCCTGGGCCTTTCACTAACCTCTATCGCCCAAGGGCAAGAGCAGCGCGCGAGCAGAGATCAACCAAGCGGCGTTGAGCAGGCCATAAGGCAACTGGATAAGGAGCGCATTCAAGCGCAGATCGGGGCTGATCCGGTGGCCCTCGACCGGATCTACGCTGATGATTTTATCGGCGTAGGACCAAGCGGCACAGTGAGAACCAAGGCGCAGGTGATTTCGATTTCACGTCGGGCAGTTTGAAATGTCAGTCCATCACCACCGACGAGGTTCAGGTGCGCGTCTACGACAACACTGCTGTGGAGACTGGTCTTTCAACAATGATTGGGCAAGACAAAGGCAGAGCTGTTCCCCGTGACACCCGGTTTACCCGGGTATGGATAAAGCAACAAGGGCGGTGGCGCTTGGTTGCCAACCACTACTCCTTACGGGTTGCGCCGCAGTGATCAACGTGCCGCCTAACACGCGCATGCAGCGGACTCGCTCGTCGCCTTCGGCTCTTCGCTCGCCGCTGATGCGCTGCCCGTTAGGCGGCCCGGTCAGCGTTCGTGCTTGCCAACGCGCATAAGTCAACGCTCGCTTCCTCCGTGACACCCTCCGGGCGGTACGATCTGAACGAGGGACATGACATGACTAAGCAGAAGGTGTGGCTGATAACCGGCGCGGGCCGGGGCTTGGGTGTGGACATCGCAAGGGCCGTCTTGGCCACCGGCCACGCGGTTGTGGCCACGGGCCGCGACGCTGTAAAGGTCGAAGCGGCGGTCGGCCGCCACGAGAACATGTTGCCGGTCACACTGGACGTAACCCGACCTCAAGATGCCCATGCCGCAGTCGAGGCCGCCCTCGCAAAGTTCGGACGGATCGACGTCCTGGTTAACAACGCCGGGAACTTCTTCGCCGGCTTCTTCGAAGAGCTCAGTCCCGAGCAGGTGCGCAACCAGATCGAGACCTTGCTGTTCGGCCCCATGAATGTCACTCGCGCCGTCTTGCCGGTTATGCGCAGACAGCGCTCTGGCCTCCTCGCTTACCATCTCCTCGACGGCAGGCATCGCTGGCCAAATGTTTTGCACGGCGTATGCCGCAGCGAAGTTCGGAATTGAAGGATGGATGGAGTCGCTTACGCCAGAGATCGCGCCGTTCGGCATTCGTACCATGCTTGTCGAACCTGGATTCTTCCGTACCGAGTTGCTCACCAAGGACTCCACCATCTACGCCGAGCCCTCAATCGCCGACTACACCGACCGTACAAATCAGATCGTCGCCGCCTGGAACAGCATGGACGGCAAGCAGAGTGGCGACCCCGTCAAGCTCGCCAACGCCCTCGTGACACTCGTAGCGCTCGACGAGCCACCGACCCGCTTCGCTGCGGGCACCGACGCGGTGCAGACGTTCGAGGCCAAGGCCAGCGCGCTACTCGTCCAGGCGCACGCCCATCGCGAGTTGTCCGGTTCCCTCGCGTACGACACCCCGTGACCACAAGAGATCTTCTCGAACGGCCGAAGCAATGGCCGCCTAACACGCGCATGCAGCGGACTCGCTCATCGCCTTCGGCTCTTCGCTCGCCGCTGATGCGCTGCCCGTTAGGCAGCGTACGGGGCCGGAGAGCCAGCTCTTCCTGGAGTCCCGATCGAGTCGCTGGAACGGTGAGATGATTTGCGGTGTCCCAGGAGAGAGCACTCATGGTCCTCCTTGGCAATATGCGAACAAGCGAAACGGTGGCGCCTTCGGCAGCGAAGACGAAAGTCTCTTGGGGGAGTCGGCTTGAAGGGCAATCGCACCGTCGGCCGGCTGCGAAAGCAGCAACGCTGCCTAACACGCGCATGCAGCGGACTCGCTCATCGCCTTCGGCTCTTCGCTCGCCGCTGATGCGCTGCCCGTTAGGCGCCGCACGGAGTCGCGCATGCGCGTGGCACGTAGGCGCGTTAGCCGTCGCGCGTCGGCATTGTCGGCGGATCGTGACACGCGCACGAGGCGGTCATCACGGCTGCGACGGCACTTGCGTGAGTCGGCGTCAGGCCGACTTCGGCGCGCGAGCCCGCTCGTTAGGTCCTGCAGTGACAGCTCGGCGCCTCGTGTTCAGCACGTCGCAGGAACGCTCGCAGCCTGCTCGCAAGTGCCTCCGGCACGCTCGAGAGCACTCTCAAGCAGGCAGGTCTCGATGTCGTTAGGGAGCCCAGCATGGAATTCGTGGTGATTCTCGAAAAGGGTGAGGGCAGCTTTGGGGCGTACGTTCCGGACCTGCCTGGTTGCGTCGCTGTGGGCAAAACGAAGGACAGAGGCTCTTCGCCGATTCGCGAGGCGATCGACTGTTCACATTGCTGGCATGCGCCAGGATGGCCTTCCCATCCCCGAGCCGAGTTCCTCGAGCGAATTGGTCAGAGTGTAGCCGGCCGCCTAACACGCGCATGCAGCGGACTCGCTCATCGCCTTCGGCTCTTCGCTCGCCGCTGACGCGCCACCCGTTAGGCGACGGCTTAATCAGAGGCAGAAGGAGTGAACCAATGAGAAAGATCGTCCTGTCGCTATGTCTCAGTTCGATGGTTGAGGCTCTGGGCCTAGTGGCTGCCAAACCCCCGATGCCACAGTGCTGACCACGCAGCAAGAGATCAAGGCGATTCAGGGGAAGGTCTTGCAGGCCATTTTGAAGAGCGACACAAGCGTTATGGAGAAGTACTACGCCGCCGATTACGTCGCGATCCACGGCGATGGCAAGCTGACCACGAAGGCTCAGGAGATCGAGAATTTCAAGGACGGCGTCACCAAGTACGACTACATCACCGTGCTTGAATCCACGATACGCATCTACGGCGACACAGCGGTTGTGAACGCGCTAGTGTTCTGTAACTGAAATAACATTAGCGTGCGTGGTTCTCTGCGTATCATGGGATACGTGGGACCGGAGTTTCGATTTGACGGTGGGTGATCGGAGGGTTCTGGAGGGCTGGATTCGAGCGCCGTCGACGCCTCAGCAGATGGCCAAGCGGGCCGGGGTGATTCTGGCGAGCGCCGATGGGGTCGAGCGTGCGGGCGATGGCGCAGCGGTTTGGGGTCTCGCAGATGACCGTGTGCCAGTGGCGAGGGCGTTTCCTGCCGAGGGGATCGCCGGGACTGCACACGCGGCATCGCAGCGGCCGTCCGCGGCGGATTACGACGGCGGACGAAGCCCGGATCGTGGCGGCGACGATGAGGCCTCCCAAGGCGGCGACGCACTGGAGCGCGCGCAGTCTGGCGCGTCACCTGAAGGTCAGCCACATGACGGTCCATCGCGTCTGGAAGAAGCACGGGCTGCAGCCGCATCGAGTGGAGACGTTCAAGTTCAGCACGGACCCGGACTTTGATCGGAAGATGGCCGACGTCGTCGGGCTGTATCTGAACCCGCCGGAAAAGGCGCTGGTGCTCTGCGTCGACGAGAAATCGCAGATCCAGGCGCTGGATCGTACGCAGCCGATCCTGCCGATGCGACCGGGCCTTCCAGCTCGGATGACTCACGACTACGTTCGGCACGGCACGACGAGCTTCTTTGCGGCTCTGGAGGTGGCCACGGGCAAGGTCTCCGAACGCTGCTTCCGCACGCACACGCATCAGGAGTTCCTGGCCTTCCTGAAGATCCTCGACCGGAAGTACCGGCGCGGGAGATCCATTTGATCTGCGACAACTACGGCACTCACAAACATCCGACGGTCCGAGCGTGGCTGGCCGAGCATCCGCGGTTCCATCTCCATCTGACCCCCACCAGCGCCTCATGGCTCAACCTCGTCGAACGCTGGTTCGCACGGATCACGCAGGAGGCCATCCGAAGAGGCACCTTCCTCAGCGTCGCGGCGCTCGAGCGAGCCATCCTGCGCTACACGAAAACCTGGAACGAGAACCCAAAACCCTTCGTCTGGACCAAGACCGCAGCCCAGATCCGTAAACGCATCCGCCACGCAAATGAGACTTCAGTTACAGGACACT